>CAZRKC010000082.1:0-1688 GCA_964600665.1 uncultured Candidatus Sumerlaeota bacterium | reverse complement strand
CATAAAGGCTGTTACCATACGCATTCAGCGCTCCTTCCCCTGTTAAGCTCAACTTGCCGCCGCTCCCTACTTCAAGGGCTGTTCCTGTGGGATTGTTGATACTCAAGGTGAAACTGTTGAGGTCAAAAGACAGATTCTTGTCAATGACTGTTATCTGCTCTGCATAATCAATATCTCGAAGCAAGGTGATGGTATCTTCATTAACCGCTGCAGCCAAGGCAGCAGTGAGAGACGTATAACCTGTATCATTAATCTGACAAACATACCAACCAGATGGAATCACATACGGAAAATCATCATGCCCCCCTGTAAAAGTGTAGGGGACGTCGACAATTCCATCATCATTGTCATCTACTGCAGAATGCCCGCTCCAATAATTACCGCCATCGGGTAATGCCAAGTTAAAGAGATTATCTTCATCTGAAGCATAAATACGATAAGCATGGGTTGCATTATCAATGAAATTATTATGATACGTAACGTTCTCTGTTGAAACTCCCCAACCGAATCCATCCCAGCTTCTTGAAAGGAATACCCCCACCACATTGTGTCCCGATATCGTATTCTCCCGAATAGTACTACTTTTACCAGCAAGCAAAGCGATACCCATCTCATTTTGATGAATCCGATTTGCGATAACCTCGATTGCATATGTAAAATTGAGAGTAATCCCTGCGTAGCTAGAAGACGAGATATCATTGCCAATAATCGAGCCCTCTGACGATTTGTTCAAGTAAATACCGCGAACCGTATTTGTGATTGTATTATCTTCGATTAGAAAATTTGATGGGACCTCATTAAAAAAAATACCGTACTCATAACTGTCGATGATCAGATTTCGAACCGTGATTTCACTACCATATTGTTTTTTTACTCCCCAACTCGTCCCATCACCTCGTAGCGTATACCCTCCCCCTTCTAAGGTAACGCCACTGGAAATAATCTCGATACTTCCATAGATATCTCGCGTTAAAGTCCCTGTTAGCGTAGTCAAATCCCATGTGCCAACTGAAGAATCATTCCATCCCGTGTTGCCAAGGGTGATAATTTCCAAGGTATCCACAGCCTCAACTTGAGCAACGTGGACTATATTGAAAGCTGAAATGAGGATGATGAGTATTAACACTATTGATAGTTTCCTTTTTTGTAATGTGCAGAAACTCATATTACACGCCCCCTTCATTTCAATTCAGCACTTTCCCATTGAAAGAAAATCCGAATAATGCTATTTTTATACTCTTGGGTAAATTCTCTGTTTTATTATTGGATTGTTATTCAATTTTCAGAAATAGATATTATCCGGCATATGGGTCACCACACAAGCATCATGTCGCATCCAATTTTGAATATCGACATCACCTTCTTCTCACTTTGAGAGTACTTATGGAACCTGAAAAGGTGATAAAGCTTCCTTTCCCCGAAAAATGATCTGCCTCTATTGATAATTTAATAATATCAAAGTTTTTTCATTTATACCAATGAATCCAATGAAAATTATTCGTTATCGTTCAGGATGCAAGACTGCATATGTCCTCATGCATATTTATACATTAAACGCAGTCAATTACAGATCATCCAATTGTAATATAACAAATGGATTAACTAAGTAGATATTACGTACTCTTATAATAGTTTCGCCCGAAGCCATACGGCTCGGGCGAACTCCTTCAATTCATCTAGTGGATCAT
>CAZRKC010000081.1:0-1783 GCA_964600665.1 uncultured Candidatus Sumerlaeota bacterium | reverse complement strand
TAATAAAGAATGGGAGGCAACAAGATGCGAAAGGTTATGGCAGTGGTCCTCAGTCTGTTGTTCGTGATGGCGGGTTCCGGCATCTCCATGGCCGCCGAGGTGGATGTAAAAGGGAGCATGGATCACCCCATGCTTTCAAGGATGCCTAATTTCTTCATATCGGGATACAAGTACACCGAGTTCGACAGCCATAGATTCAACGACCAAAACAAAAAGACGGCCACCATCGAAGGCCGGAAATACTCTATCGAATACCGCCTGACCAAGAACGCTGTGGCGCCGGGAGAGTTGAAAATACGCAGGAACATCCAGGATGCCTTGAAGAAGATCGGCGGCAAGGTCGTATTCGACGATAACTTCAACAAAACCTCCACTATCGTACTCCAAAAGGATGGCAAAGAGACATGGGTCGAGGTCAGGTCCTACAATAACATGTACCGGCTGACGATTGTGCAAAAGGAGATCATGAAGCAGGAAGTCGTTGCCAACGCAGCTGCGATGGGCAATGATATCAATGCGACCGGCCACGTTGCCATATACGGCATATACTTCGATACCGGGAAATCCGAGATAAAGCCCGAATCCGACGCTGCTCTCCTGGAGATCGCAAAGCTCCTGAAGAGCAAGGGCGCCCTGAAGCTGTATGTCGTCGGCCATACGGACAGCGTGGGCTCCTTCGATGCAAATATGAAGTTGTCGAAAGACCGTGCGGATGCGGTGGCAAAGGCCCTTTCCAGAAAGCACGGGATAGCCGCGGCGCGCTTGAAGCCCTATGGCGTGGCCTCCCTTTCACCCGTTGCATCGAACGATACAGAGGACGGAAAGGCGAAGAATCGACGGGTGGAATTGGTCAAGCAGTGATAACAGGATTACAGCCGGTTCAGGACGTTATCACCATCACTAAGAAACAGGGGAAAGCCGGCATGTTTTGTACACTGTTGTGCGAGAAGCCTGCATCAAAAGGCACGTGGGACGACATAACTAATGAACATTACAGATATTTATGAAAAGTTTGACCAAATCGGCTGCCTCACCTTTGCCACCATTGACAAAGGCATTCCCCAGACACGCATTGCTCACCTGTTTGCCTGCGACCATGAAGGACTATACTTTCGAACCATGATCACCAAGCCTTTTTACGAACAACTTAAAAAAACGGAAAAGGTATCCATCTGCGGCATGTTTCCCGAAACTTCCGTCAGTCATACTGAACAGGGAATGCCGTATTTTGCACCGGGATATACCATCCGTGCGACAGGGGAAGTTAAAGAAATATCCTTTGAGACACTCAAAGAAAAAGCTGCTGTCAATGAGATGTTTATGCTCGGTGTAAAAGACATTGAAAGGTATCCTGCCATGACCACCTTCTGCCTGTATAGCGCTTGGGGGGAAGTGTATGACTTCGATTTTGAAATGGAGCAGCGATCACACAAATTGCTTCGTACCGGCTTTTGCTTTGGCGGCAAGCACATGCCGTTTCGAGGTGTTCGCATCACAGAAGAATGCATTGCCTGCGGGGAATGTAAGGAAAGGTGCTCTTTCAAAGCAATTTACCAGCGTGATGGGCACTTTATTATCGACCACGCCAAATGCGACGTGTGCGGCGATTGCTACACAATCTGTCCAACGGGCGCCATTGAAATCGTTATCGATGACCCTCCTTGAACAGGCTGTCCTGTAAGGTGAAAAAACCCTTACATTCGATGGGGTTGGCAACTCAAAATTCAACCTGAGTAGTACTAATCTCCCGCTAAACGAGGGCTAAACGCAACCAGGCCTCAGG
>CAZRKC010000080.1:0-1830 GCA_964600665.1 uncultured Candidatus Sumerlaeota bacterium | reverse complement strand
AACATTTTGACTGACAATCGTTACCCACATGAACGATCCGATTTCGTTTGTTTGTGGGTGGCCACGAAGGACAGCGAGTCAAACTATTTCATTGTCCGATTTTCTCCAGTACGGGTTGAAACATACGAAGGCTTGGTAGCTCATTTTATCATCGTGCAGCCTACGGAAGCCTTCCTGAAGCCAATGGTTGACTGATGTTAAAAAGATGCAAGAGTACAATCAGTTATGTTTTAAGTACTATGGAATAGCCTCGAAAATAAAATAGCCAAAGACAATCTAATGCACCTTAAACAAGCCTGTTTTTTGCCTTGACAACGGGGAGACCCTTAATGATATAGATGATGCGTCATGCAGGCTGTTTTGGTCTCCATACAGATTCTCATTAAATATGAATTGAAGGTTGGAATGAAGGTGCTTAGTTGGTTTCCAACGATCTTATTGGTTGCCGTGGTTTCTCTCATCCTTTTGGGTTGTGCAGCAGATAGAAAGGTTGTCGGAAACACATTTCAATCGTCTTTTCCAGAATTGAATATTCAAGTCGATCCCCAATTCAAATACCTCGGAAAGGAAACATGGAACGGCCTTGTTAATAGCCTTTCCGAGGATAGAGAATGGTATATCTTTATTCCCACCGGTGCGAAGGGGCGCATCGACAAGGTATTTTATATCTATATAGCAAAGGCACAAAATTCTTGGAAAAATACAATTCCCGATGACAAGAAAAATCTCGATTATGGGATTATGAAGCTAGATCGTGTTCCTTACGAATATTTCAGCAGAATAGAAGTTCCCTCTACAGGCAGTAAATTAACAAAATACATCATGGATTCGGGCTATTCACTGCCATCATGTACGTTGCGGAGAGTTTTTGTGACATATCCATACAGGGACATTCAAGCCACTATTCAATATATTGAAGATGCGGCCTTATCAGGGATGTCGTGCAAGAATAAGTATTCCGCACAAACTTTATCGGACAATGAACGAGGTTATATATCATCCGTTTTGCATCAAAAGGCACTGGCGGCATTCGGTAAGTCTGAATCCGCAGCAATTTCTACCTCACTTATGAAAACACAGGAGGTACCTAAAGTACAAATTGCAAAACCTGAAACCACTGTCAAGGCAACGGTTAAGGAAGAAAAGAAGCGCACAGAGATCCCCAAGATAATTATTAGAGGGGAAAAGGTTAAAGTGGGTATTATCGAATTCCAGAATCTGAATGAGGACGCCAAAAAGGAAAACCTCGGGACAATATTCTCCGAGATGTTGACAACTTCTTTTGTAAACTCTGAGGCCTTTAAAATCACGGAACGCGAGCAATTGCAGAAAGTGGCTGAAGAACTTCAATTGAGTCAATCCGGGATTATCGATGTGACCCAGGCAAAACAAGTCGGAAAAATGGTGGGAGCAGATGCCATTGTTACGGGAAGCGTGATAAAGATTGGGGGAGATCTGAGATTAGATGCTCGGATTATTGACGTGCAGTCGGGGATCATACTGACAGCCGAAAAGATGATCGGAAAATCCGATCTGCGTAGTATCAGTAACATGGCAGACGGAATCGTGGATAATATCGTCAACAAATTCTACAAAGATAAGAAAATTTGATATTCAAACGCTGTGAACATAAATATTTTTTCATATATGGTTGTCAACCTCAGACCCTTGCCTTTAACCTTTTGGGTGCCCCATGAAAAGGAGTTTCCGGAAGGTGCCATTGTAAAGCCGCTAAAGAGATCTTTATCCTTTTGGTGGCTTTTCCCGTTTATCCTTTAACACCGATTTTCGCGGAGCAATTTGACATAAGATTTTCGTCGGCTCTTCATG
>CAZRKC010000079.1:0-2122 GCA_964600665.1 uncultured Candidatus Sumerlaeota bacterium | reverse complement strand
CAGAACTGACGCATCAGATTTTTGATAGATGAATATCAAGGCAAATACAAGTTAAGACCAAATAATTTTTCGCAAAGTAGAGCTGGACAAAGCAAAAAAGAAATGAGATAATAGTGTGGGAAGATTTAGTAAGGAGCCACACTATGAGAAAGAATCATGAAGGAGTCCAAGAAGTGATATGCGGGCGTATATTTACAACTGAGGACTATCAACAAATCAAAGATATAATTCGGTTATTCCCAAGGCTTAGTCAAACCGAATTAGCACTGACGATATGTGAAACCCTATCCTGGTTTGCCCCAAACGGAAAATACAAGCTGGAATCGTGCAGAGAAGTATTAAAGAAGCTGGAATCACGACAATTGATTACCCTTCCGGAGAAGAAAAATGGCCGCAAGCCAGGTAAAGAACAAATAATCCTTCAATCAAAAATTGAAGAGGAACAAGAAATTAAAGGAATAGTATCAGAGTTAGGCACTGTAGAATTGGAAGCGGTGCGCAGTCGGGAGGGAATCCAACAGTGGAACGAGTATGTTGAACGCTACCACAAATTGGGATACAAGCGTCCCTTTGGAGCCCATCAACGGTATTTCATTTGGTCAAGTATGCCAGAGAAAAAGCGGCTTGGTTGCATGCTGTTTTCTGCATCTGCATGGGCTTTGGCAGAACGGGATGCCTGGATTGGCTGGAACAAAGAAGAACGCAGCCAGGGTTTGCACCTGATCGTGAACAACACGCGATTTCTAATCTTCCCCTGGGTAAAGGTAAAAAACCTGGCAAGCAAGGCACTGTCGCTGGCAGCCAGACAAGTACGAAAAGACTATTTGGAGCGGTATGGCTATGAGCCGGTACTATTGGAAACCTTTGTGGATACTGAATATTACCGGGGCACCTGTTACAAAGCAGCTAATTGGATACCGCTAGGTCAGACAAAAGGTCGGGGAAGAATGGATCGCGATAGACAATACTTATTGAGTCCGAAAAAGATTTTCATGTATCCATTGGCTGCTGATTTCCGTCAAAAACTTTGCGGCGAAAGCTCTCAGGGAGGTGAAATATTATGACCTCCCTACCGAACCGGAACTGTCGGTGGAAGACCCCGGAAGAGGAACAATTAGCGCGTCAAAGTATAGTGGAAGAGACGCTGAAACTCCTTCGGCGGCTAATCCGAAACAAGAAATTGGCCAATTATTTGGTTAAGAAACAATACCTAATAGCCATTGATGGTACGCAGAAATTTACATGCAAGGAATATTACGGAGAAGAATATCTTGAGCGTCATATGAAGGGGCCAGACGAAAAGCCGCAATACTACGTTTATCTTTTGGAGGCCAAACTAGTTTTCCCGAACGGGTTAGTCTTGCCGCTACTAAGTGAATTTTTGAATAATACCATTGATGAAGTAACCGATAAGCAGGATTGCGAAATAAAGGCATTTTGGAGATTAGCTGCCCGGCTTCGCAAGGCATTCCCAAAGCTAGCAATAACAGTGCTTTTGGATGGTCTGTATGCAAATGGACCAGTGATAGCATTATGCCGAAAATACCATTGGGGCTTTATGATAGTGTTTCAGGATGCATGCTTGGTTAATGTATGGAGAGAAGCTAAGGGATTGCATAAGCTTCACCCAGAACAGACATATACCGGAACCTGGAAGGGGAGAAACCAAGCCTATTGGTGGGTTAACGACATTATTTATGAATATGGTATTAATGGAAGACAGAAACAGAAAGTTCATGTGGTCGTGTGTGAAGAAACATGGGAAAAAGTTAACGAAAAGGGTGAAGTAATTAGCAAAAGATCCCGCCATGCTTGGATCTCAAGTGAGCCGCTAAACAAGAAGGAAATCCATACTAGATGCAATTTGATGGCAAGGCAGCGTTGGGGTATTGAATATGAACATGTCTTTTCCCGTGACTGGAATGCCATGAAGGGGTATCATTATTTAATGCATCTAGCTCATCTGTTAAATGAGTTAGCTCAAAATTCTATCGAATTAGTGGAATTGGTTCGGGAAATAGGGATTCGTGGATTTATTCGCCTTTTGCATGAAACAATCAGTGGCCCTTGGCTAAACAAAGAGAGGATCAAGCTCCTAATAAAAGATCGTCATCAACTTCGC
>CAZRKC010000078.1:0-2150 GCA_964600665.1 uncultured Candidatus Sumerlaeota bacterium | reverse complement strand
AATGAGTACGGCCCGCCATCAGAATGGAGGGAGGTGAAAGTCCTATGAGAGCGTATGCCAGCGCTTGTCCGGTCCATCCAAAGAACCATAATCAAATACAGCAGCCGCACCTTGGAAGATCCCGCATATTATTTGCGGAACGATTGATTCAGGTGCGGCTGTTTTCTATTAAATGAAGGGAGGTTTTTGCATGAGCACAACTTTATCTAGTAAAGACGCCTATAGCCTCATGCTCAAAGATTATCCCGACGTCATGAATATTGATCAAATGTGTGAGATCCTTGGTGTCAGCACCAAGACGGGTTATAAGCTCCTTAAAAATGGTGACGTGACCTTTATCAAAATAGGGCGTAACTATCGAATCCCAAAAGCACACATCATATCGTATCTCAGAGTCGGAAATGAACAGCCGTCCATTTGAACCTCCACAACATTGCACGAAGCAACTTGCCCATGATACGCTCAAAGTGTCAACGGCAGGTAATCGGAGCTACAAAAAAAGGAGGTTTTTATAATGGTAGCAGGACACCTGCAAGAAAAGAAAGGCTATTTCTACATGGTACTTACTTACAAAGACCATGAAGGAAAGCGTAAGAGCAAATGGATTTCTACGAAGTTGCCCGTAAAAGGAAATAAGAAACGGGCGCAGGAAATGCTCCGAGAAACCCGGAAGACCTTCGAACCGGATGTACCGGTTTCGATGGAAGACATGCTTTTCGATGAATTTTTGGGGCATTGGCTTGAGATAGCAAAAAATACGATTCAGCTTACTACCTACGCAAGCTATGCCAGTATGTGCAAATCACCGATTGCTCCATACTTCAAAGACAAAAAGATCAAACTGGTTGATCTCAAACCCAAGGATATTCAGGATTTCTATACCCTCCAGTTGAAACGAGTGAAGGCCAGCACTGTGATTCATTATCACACCATTATCCATAGGTCTTTGAAATATGCTGTGAAGATCGATGTGATTCCCGTTAATCCGGCCAGCAAGATCGAGCGTCCAAGACAGGAACGGTTCATCGGCAGCTTCTATGATAAAAACGAAGTAAATCAGTTATTTGAAGTGGCCAGAGGAACGAAACTTGAGATTCCTATACTGCTTGGGGCTTTCTATGGGCTGAGAAGAAGCGAAGCGGTCGGTCTTAAATGGAGTGCCATTGATTTTAATAACAACACACTCATTGTCAGGCACACCGTTACATCCTTCAGCATTGATGGTAAAGAGATGATCTATGCATCGGATTCAACCAAGAACAAATCCAGTATGAGAACTTTGCCATTGGTGCCAGCTTTTAAGGAGAAACTTCTTGCTGCCAAAGCACAACAAGAAAGCAACCGCAAGCTTTGCGGTAGATCCTATAGCAAGGAATTTCTTGATTATATCTGTGTCAACGAGTTGGGAGTAAGAATTCGCCCAAACTATGTTACAACAGCGTTTCCCAAGCTGCTGGAGGAGCATGGTTTAAGAAAGATTCGCTTCCATGACCTTAGGCACAGCTGTGCCAGTCTTTTGCTGGCAAATAATGTGCCGATGAAGCAGATCCAGGATTGGTTAGGTCACAGTGATTTTGCAACCACCGCAAATATTTACGCTCATTTGGACTTCAACTCAAAACTGGTATCAGCACAAGCCATGGTTGATGGACTTAATTTCGTCATCGCACCGAAGCCAGAGATTCGTCAAGATGAAGTGATCGTAAACCATCACCAGTCAGAAGGAGAGAAAAAACAAGACGCTTCTGCACACACATAAAAAATAAGGCATTCCTCAGAGACTGAGGAATGCCAATGGTTTTCTGGCGGAAGCGGTGGGATTCGAACCCACGGAACCCAGAAGGTTCAACTGATTTCGAGTCAGTCCCGTTATGACCACTTCGATACGCTTCCGTATTTATCTTCAACATCGGTTCTCAGAAATCCCTCGGATAAAGGAGAGAACTGATGGAGAGAACTACACTATGAAATTTTGCGATTGGACTGGTTAAACCAAGTCAAATCAATGGTTTAGGCTTCTATGTTACCACATAAGTACGACGCTTTCGAGTCAGGGCCGTTATGACCACTTCGATACCGCTCCATATTAAGTTATTGGATGGCTTTGACATCCACAAATGATAGTATACTATAAAGTAAAGGGGAAAAAC
>CAZRKC010000077.1:0-2207 GCA_964600665.1 uncultured Candidatus Sumerlaeota bacterium | reverse complement strand
CTTTCACTTCTTGGAAGATATAACCAAGATAGATGCCAATCACACCCAAAGTAATCATGATCGTACCACCAACGATCAACAATACAAACATTAGCGAGCTCCACCCTTGAGCTAAGCCGGATTCCAATCCCAACAACCAGAATCGCAAGACATAAACAGCCTCTGCCAACGCCAACAGTAAAAAGATACCTCCAAGAGAAATTGCAATATAAAGTGGTACCAACGAGAAGGAGAAAATCGCGTTCATTGCCAACTTAAGCATCTTTTTCAGAGAGAACTTTGAAATTCCGGCAATGCGTTTGGCTGGTGTGTAGGGCAGAATAACGGTGTGATATCCCATCCAGGCCACCATACCCCGCAGGAACCGGTGATATTCACTCATATTCTTTAAGGAAACCAGCACATTTCTTGTAATTAACCGGAAATCCCCCACGCCGGGTTGAATTTGCGTATCACCAATGCGATTAATCAGCGTATAAAAGGAATTCGAAGTCCAGCGTTTGAACCAGGAAGCTTTTTGATCTTCCAGGCGTTGGGCTAAAACGACCTCATAACCAGCCTGTGCCAGCTTGAGCATCTCCGCAATCATCTCCGCCGGATGTTCTCCATCCCCATCCATGGTTATCACAATATCCGCTTCTGCTTGATCTATCCCAGCGGTGATGGCTGCCTGATGTCCAAAATTACGGCTCAATTCGATTACTTTCACACGTCCATCAGAATTGACCAAATTTTCTAAAAAAGCCTGGGTATTATCAGAAGAGCCATCATTTACGTAAGTGAAATTAAATTGGAATCGAAGCTCATCCACAACCGCACAAAGTTGAGCGTGAAAGGTCTCAATCCCTGATTCTTCGTTATAAACAGGGACGATGATTTCTATTGTTTCAAATGTTTTCGTATCAGACATAGGCGTGATCAATCACTTAGAATGCATTAATCATACCTGTATTTTAAAATTTTGGATAATGAAAAAAATTACAAACTTACAAATACCTAAATTCCATTATTCCGAGTATTTTTAATAATCTCCATCATCTGCGGGTGTAGAGCAGGTGTAGAAGACACAATGCTAAATGGAGGCACAAGTGTGATTGGTTCACCAGCCATGGTACTGTTCACACCGCCAGCTTCTTCGACGATCAACACTCCAGCCGCGATGTCCCATGCGTTAAGAGATAACTCCCAAAAGCCATCCAGACGCCCAGCAGCCACATAGCAAAGATCCAAAGCGGCAGAGCCCAAGCGACGTACAGCCTGCGATGACTTCACAAAACTAGCGAAGTAATTAAGGTTATTTTCCTCGTTTGTGTGAACATCATACGGAAAACCGGTGCAAAGCATTGCCCCAACCATTTCTTCAATCTCAGATACATGGATTTGTTTTTCATTCAAGAATGCACCTTTACCACGCACGGCACTGAAGCATTCATCCTGCATGGGGTCATACACGACCCCCAGTTCCACGATCCCGTCTTTGGCATAGGCTATCGAAACCGAAAAAATTGGCACACCATGAGCATAATTGAGCGTGCCATCTAGCGGATCAATCAACCATTGGTTGGCAACTCCCTCTGAGTGGTGTGTACCGCTCTCCTCGCCAGTGATCATATCGCTAGGGTGCATATTGTGAATTCGTCCTATCAGGTAATCCTCGGATTGTTTGTCAATCTCTGTTACCAGATCGATGATCCCTTTCATCTTGATCTCATGTTGTTTTCCAAAGCCGTCCTTCAGGATTTTACCAGCGCCTTTCGCCAGGCGAATAAGTTCTTCAATTGTTGGTCGCATCTGCTTCCCTCTCTCTTTTCTAATAGTTGATTGTATGATGAATAATACATTAAGTCTATACCCTCTGAGCGGAAAAAGCAAAAAAGAAAATTTAATGCATGACTTGGTTTAACAAAGGATTACTCAGGATATTACATCCACTTGATACCTTTTTCCTTTCTTTCTTTACCCGATATTTCGCGATTCTGTAAATAAGATCGGCGGGCAAAGGCTTATCCAGTGGAAATTGAATGGTGCTGCTAGTAGTCTTGTAATCGGTCAGTTCTTCTTCAAAAGCTTTGATCACAGCGGGATGGGGGTAAAGACTTACATGGTTTTTAAATCCCGCAAATTGAAACAGAATCCATTGGTAAGACAGAGCTGGCTCACACTCCTCAAAGGCAATAAAGGCAACCCCACCAATGTGGAACTGACCT
>CAZRKC010000076.1:0-2213 GCA_964600665.1 uncultured Candidatus Sumerlaeota bacterium | reverse complement strand
CCGCGCCGGAGCCACCCCCCTCTTCGTAGACATAGACCCAATAACCTACAACATCAATCCAGATCTCATCCGCTTCTGCCTGGAGTCCTTTCCCCATAGCCTTTCGCCTATAGCCCCCCATAGCCTATCTTCAAATTCCCTTAGCCTTTCGCCCTTAGCCCTTAGCCTGCCTCATGTCGTTGGCATCTTGCCCGTTCATTTATATGGCCAATCCTGCCAGATGGATGAGATCATGGCCGTCGCTCGGGAGCATGGCTTGTTTGTCATTGAGGATTGTGCACAGGCGTTTGGAGCGAAAACAAGACTGGCTAATGGCGAAGGGCAAATAGAAGACGGCGAAGGGCAAACGGCTAATGGCAAATGGCAAATGGTGGGGAGTGTAGGAGATGTTGGGTGTTTCAGCTTTTTTCCGAGTAAGAATCTTGGTGGATTTGGTGATGCTGGTGCCATCACGACGAATGATGACGAACTCGACGGTCTCATTCGTATGCTCATCAAACATGGCGGTAAAGACAAATATAACGTTGACCATATAGGGTACAACGCAAGGCTTGATACCCTCCAGGCGGCCATTCTTCTTGCCAAATTAAAATACATAGACGAATTCAACGCCCGTCGCCGCCAAATCGCTCAACTCTACACCGACGGGCTTAAAGATATTGAGGGTATTGTCCTACCCTTAGCCCTTAGCCATTCGCCCTTAGCCATTAACTCTCACGTTTTCCACCAATTCACTCTCCGAGTTCTCGGTGGCCAACGCGATTCCCTGCAAGTTCATCTGAAAAAAGCCGGCATTGATAGTATGGTTTATTATCCTGTTTCGGTTCATAAAATGAGAGTTTTTAGTAATATGTGTTATGTGTGCGATGGGTTGACAGAATCAGAGGGGGCGACTAAATGTGCGCTGAGCTTGCCCATCGAACCGTTGTTAGATGAAGAGTCTATATCCTATACGATAAAAAAGACGGGAACTTTCTTTTCATAGGATAAACCATCGTCATCCTATTTGATGTTCATTGCCACGCCGCATGATTTTCAATCATATCAATTTCGATTCTAACCCCTCATTGATGTCGGACATGTGATTAAGGAAAATGTTTTTCTGAGCTGGAGGAACCAACTTATAAAATGATCTACAATACTTTGAAATCGGTCCTGATGAAAGAACCACGGACCTGGCTCATTACAGGTGTTGCCGGTTTCGTTGGCTCTAACCTACTCGAAGAACTCCTCAAATTGAATCAGAAAGTGATTGGGCTGGATAATTTTATCACTGGGAATGTGAGCAATCTTAAGGAAGTAAAATCGCTCGTCACACCGCAGCAGTGGAGCAACTTTGTCTTCACAGAGGGAGACATACGGAACCATCAAACATGCACGCAAGCCTGCCATGGGGTTGATTACGTATTGCATCAGGCTGCCCTTGGTTCTGTTCCGCGTTCGATTGAGAATCCGATTGCCACAAATGAACATAATTTGATCGGTTATCTGAATATGATGGTAGCGGCAAAGGATACAAAGATAAAGCGCTTTGTCTACGCCACGTCAAGTTCTGTATATGGTGATCATCCCGAGTTGCCCAAGGTGGAAGGAAAGGTCGGCCATCCTTTGTCGCCGTATGCCGTGACGAAAAAGATGAATGAAGCGTACGCAGACGTTTTCGCAAGGGTGTATGGGCTTCAAAGTATAGGCCTCCGTTACTTCAATGTTTTTGGCCCCCGTCAGGATCCCAATGGTCCCTATGCGGCCGTCATCCCCAGGTGGTTCGCTGCTCTGAGCAAGGGCGACGAGGTTTACATCTATGGTGATGGAGAAACCAGCCGAGACTTCTGCTATGTTGAGAATGTCGTGCAGGCAAACCTCCTCGCGGCCTGCACAGACGAGTCAGAAGCCATCGATCAGGTCTACAACATTGCTTATGGTGAACGCACCACGTTAAATGAGCTTTTTGAATTAATTCGTAGCAATGTGGCTGGCCTATCTCCGGACACAGCGCAGACAAAACCCATATACCGGGATTTCCGTCCTGGTGACATTCGTCATTCCCTGGCTGATATCAATAAGGCGAAGATGCTACTCAGTTATGAACCGCAGTACTCAGTAAGGAGCGGTCTGGAAAAAGCCGGCCAATGGTATGTGGGGAGATAGTTTATGAACCGGCTAGTGTAGTGTCTCATAAACGACTGGAGTTATTTTTCTTCTTCCTGCGAGAA
>CAZRKC010000075.1:0-2742 GCA_964600665.1 uncultured Candidatus Sumerlaeota bacterium | reverse complement strand
ATAATGAAATTTACCGTCTTCGTGACAAAAAGCAAAAAGATCAGGTGGAAAGCGCCGGACGAGACGAACTTCGCAGAAGGATTGATGACATGAGCACGTTCCTTCGGGAGCAACCCACCACCATAGACAAATACGATGAAGAGCTTGCCCGACGGCTGATTGAAAAAGTAACAGTTTGTGAGGACAAATTCACCGTTGCATTCAAGTCCGGTGTGACGGTGGGTGTGATTTTGAATAGTTGAAAAATTCAGATTATTGTTGAAGGAATATTTTAGTAATGATAGAAATGTATGCATGGGAATGAATGGAATATAATAAAAGGAGCGATGCGCATGAAGAGCACCATACAAAGAGTATTGATTGTTATGTTGGTAGCCTTCATACTGTTCCCTTCGATCGGCACGACGCTCGGGTCAGAACCGGAAATCATGTTTTGTGCCCAGGTACAGGATTACATTGAGCATCCTTCGGATTATGTATGTGTCGATGTGGTCGCAGGTAACAATAACGATGCTGATATTTACATTCAAAGGATTGACCTATTCCGGGAAGATACGAATACATTACTCACAAGTATTCCTGTAGATGCGGTATTGAAACCACTCAATGTTCCTTACACGACTTCTGAATTCAAATCTGCATTCTTCTCCAGAGTGGAACTGCCAGAAGATGCAAAAACAGCAGAAGACTTCATGTCGGAAAACCAGGGGCTTACATATTACGAAATGGTGACCATCCCCATGGATGAACTTCTGGATGATGTGCGTCCGGATCAGGTGTACCGGATTAAAGGTGTCATTGTTTATGAAATGAACGATAAAACCTATGAAGCGCAGGATCAGTCTGGCGGATACTATGCCGAGGCACCTGCTTTCCTGGAGGAAGAAGCCGACCTGGGAGAGAATATGATTCTTGCAGTTCCCAGCGGTTGGTCAAGAGCCGATATGCATATTCACAGTATATACAGTGATGGCACATTTATCGATTGGCTTTTTAGTGCAGCCCAAAGCTCATTAGGGTCATCTACTCAAAGGAAGACCATCAGCATCACAGACCATAACGATATGATGGATTCTCTAGAATGGAGTGTACGGAATGACGTGATAGATTATTACCAGCAGTATTTCGATTATGTTACTGTGGGAAGAAATTTAGAGTTGACTACATCTTCAACTAATGACCATATGATAACTGTAGGTCTAACAGGCTTCATCCCAGGAACAAATAGCTTGTCGAACTACTTGTCTACACTAAACAATCAGGGAGCTCTTGGTGGACCGGCACACCCGA
Organism: uncultured Candidatus Sumerlaeota bacterium; assembly: GCA_964600665.1. Classification (GTDB taxonomy): domain Bacteria; phylum Bacillota; class SLNR01; order SLNR01; family SLNR01; genus CAZRKC01. The sequence continues at coordinate 1,452 of CAZRKC010000075.1, read as the reverse complement.
AAAGTTCGCCATATACGTGGAGTAACACAGATTTGCAGACCAGCGGTTTGAAAGTGACGGAATTGGGGAACGGCGGGACCCCTCATCAAGGAAATATTGATGCTTGGGATCTCATGCTAAAAACTGGGATTAGTTCCACCGTTCCAAGCGGCAGCTATGAGATTGGTTTGGGTGGAAGCGATGCCCATTTTTCTAGCTCCGTGGGACAAGGTATCACCTGGCTGTATGGGGTGACATCTAGCGAATCCACCATTAAGACAGCTGTCAATTCCCGGAAGGTCAGTTTTGCCTTGAGCACCCATACTTGGGCCAGCTTTTCGCTATATTCCAACTCAACTACCTATGCAATGGGTGTGACAAACGGTGTGATCAATGGCAGCACTATCACTCTGAATATTCAGCATGAGGCGATTGGAGGATATACACGCCAAATCACTAATGTCCGAATTGTCAAATACGATACTGTAGATAATACGGTGCGAACTTACGATATGACTCCGTCTTCATCGACAGCCACCAGCAAATCTTTTTCTAGTACGAATAACATGTACCCGAAAGTCAACTCAAAAGGGTACTACCGGATTGAAGTTACTGTACAGCACACCGATTTACCTGGTGGAATCACCTATTTAGGAAAGGCCTATACAAATCCGATATTCTTCTCGAGAGGGAGCAATTAAGGTAGTGTTGTGATATTGAGAGGGGATGCATCCATGGATAAGAGGACACGCAATCTGTACCTTATTCATTTACTGGTACCAGGGGTTGTCCTAATAGTGTATCTTCTGCTTCTTTCTTTTATACATCTTTTTGTTGCGATATCAATGCTGATCGCTTTGGAGATCATCTTGAATCTGAGATATCCACTGGCAGATTTCAAAAGATACTACTTCGTTAATGCTTTAGGAGTATTTATTTATATGTCAATCTTTATTCTCTGGCATAAAAACATGCCCTCTTTCGAGAGGCACTGGTTGTTGAGCTACAATGGGATATTGATAGCAATACTCGCACCGTTGCTGGGATATGTTCTCAAGTTTTTTTTGGATAAAAAGCAAACGATTTATTTGGCACACATGCTGATGCCGGGAGTTATCATGCTAATCACAAAAATAGTAAACCGGGGCAATGTTCACGGGATTGCTTTAATGACGGCTGTGCTGGTTGTCATCATCTGGCAGATTTATGGTTCAGTCGGATTGACAATCCGAAATGTTTGGAAATTCTATTTGGCGAATGTCATTGGACTGATTCTGTTCTGTATGGTCTTCACATACGAACAGATTTTGATGATTTCGTTACACTATTGGTTTGAAGATAATAAAGGGGTTATTGGTTATAGTTTCCTTATCCCAATAATAGGATTGTTTGTTGGATGGATTAGAAACAATGAGATAAACCAGCATGAGCAGAGTAAGCCTGCAGAAAAGGAATGACTGTATGTTGCTTTGG
>CAZRKC010000074.1:0-2837 GCA_964600665.1 uncultured Candidatus Sumerlaeota bacterium | reverse complement strand
CCGTTTAGCACAAGGATGGAATCGTGTTTGGTTCCGGGATTTAAGATTCTTGCCACTGCCGCTACGAGAGTTTTTCTGGTGACCGCCCTGGTATAGGGCGAATCCTCCGCGCCAAGGTAATCGATGAGTAATGTGTCTACACGGGGAACCTTATCCCATTCGGGCAAGCTGCTGATGTATTCCTGTATCGGATGGTAGGTGCGGTCGTCGGCTACTTTGGTGAGGGCAAGTTCGTAATTGCGCGCCGAGAATGTGCCATAACGGTTGTCAATGTAGGCTACAAGCTGTGCGGTGTCCGCATCTCGCCAAGGTGCGTGGGGTCGCTCCCATGGGAGTCCTTCGCCGTATATCTGGTTGGCAAGTTTGTTGTAGCGGATACCTGCTATGGCTTCGTCGTTGTTCAGGATAAGGAGCAGATTGCCGAGGGTGTTGGATAGGATGCCGCTTTTCTCACGCTGAAGCTGTGATCTCCAGTCAGCGCCTTCATCGAAGTCATTTTCTGCTTTGGCGATACGCTCCTCTGCAAGTATTATCTTTACTTTTTCATCCTTCACGGCAAACTCGCTCATAGACTTGAACGCCGCCTTGTCATCCAGATCAGTAAACTTGTGGATACGGACGAGGTCAAAGGAGTTGAGCAATTTACCGCAGGCAGGGTCGGTGGCGTGGTGGGAGTAAGCCCATTTTCCTTCGTAGACCACAACGCCTGCCGAACTGTTTGCGGGGATGTAGTCATATCGACCGCTCATTGCAGACGGCTCATATATATCCGGCAAAAACGTCCCAATGGAATCTTCTATCGTGTAACCTCGGCAAAACGCACCGACTACACCCTCTTTGGTTAATGGGTCTTGCTGTTGGGTAATACTGCGCTGTATCACTTCGGACTGACGGCTTGAGGTGGGCCAGAGCGAGCAGTCCCGCCAGTCGGACAATTTGGTGAGGTATACATCCGGATTCAAAATATCTCCGTCTATGTTTTTGAAGATATATTCTCCATCGGATGGAGAGGAAGGCCAGTACATCAATCGCTCTGGCTCGTAAGTGCTATCGTCAAAAAAATCCATGCCGATTTCGTTAGCTACCAGACGGGATAGTGCGGCGTACTCATCAGGTGTGACCTCGCGGGCAAGTGGTATGACCACCCGAAGGCGAGGTTCTTCCGTTGTATGACTGTGGGTAGAGTATATCGCGCACCTGTGTGGAAACAGCATTTCCACGTTATCGATGAAGGCGCCATCGGCATGGTCTGCATCGAGAGTTATCCCTGATCTGCTATCCACAGTACCTTTTTTACGCCTGCCACCCTTTAGGTGTCCAAGGACGTAGCCGCCTACATCCTTTGCGGCGTCCCGTTTATCTTTGGTGAATTTACGGTATTCCGCTACGGTTTCGGTTGTCCGGCGGGTAACCCTGAACCTCCCGCATAATTCATCGAAGGTGGTTTTTTTGTTGACCCATCGCTTTGACAGACGGCTGTCGCCGTATGCGATTTTAAGTTCCATATTCCAGCACCTCGCATTTGTGGTTAAAGTATTTTACAGGCATACCACGTTTCTTTGCCTTGGATATTTCAGCAGCCATTCCGTCACTGACCCTTTCGCCGAAGACCCAGAGTTCATCACATTTTCCGAGGAGGATGAGAGCGAAGAATAAACCCAGTTCACGCTGTTCTTTGTCATCGTCATCCATGAACTGCGGATACAGTAAATGGGGTGCGATTGGGATGCACCCCTTGGCAACGGCGAAACGGCAATAGTCCCGTGCCTTTGATGTGTTGTATTCCGTGTCCCCGGCGAACGGCGAAGCAACGTAGACAAGCGGACGGTAGCTTTTGACCGCTTTTTCCTCTCGGGCCACATTGGATAATGCTTCGGCAGCAGTAGGGTCGGGGTATCCCTCACTGTTATATCTGTCCATGGCAACCTCTTTCTCCAAGGAACTGATTGATAAAATACTGCTGGCCTTTGCCCGTAACCTTGGTCGTTTTGCTGATGGTAACGTGACCGTCCGAGTGGGTGATGGCGGTCTCTTTAACCCTGAATAGACCCAGTTCCATTGCCCTTTGCGTCGGGGCATTATAGTCCGTGCCTTTGCGCTTGATGAGATATCCATCCTGACGCAGCCGCTCAAACAGTCGGTTTTGACCGATTTCAATACCGTTTCCCTTGAGGATTTTTGCCAGTTCACCAATAAGGATGGTTCCGTCGGATACCGATACCGCATCGGCAAAGATGACCTTCGGTTTGTTTTCTGAGGCTTCAAGCTGAAGCTTTTCCTTGGCGGCACGCTCCTCCTTGAGGGCGCTTAACACCTTAATCCAAGCGTCGGGGTCGTTCATTATTTCTTCCAGCTTGGCAGGAGTGACGTATGCGCCGTGCCTGCGGATAGAGGGAAGCACCTCGTGGGTAACCCATCGCTTGAATCGCTTGGCTTCGGGCTTGTCGGAGCGAAGAATTACATTGTAAAGTCCGCTTTCGCTGACAGCATACATTTCACGGGTCTGGCCACCTGACACGAATTTGATTCGGGTCAGCTCATCACTGTCCAACCGCTCCGCTACCTTATTTGTATCCGACAGACCAAGAACATCGCACACATCCTTCAGTACCCAGAGGGTTTCGTCACCCTGACGCACCGTCCTGACATCGTTTCCCTCATAGGAGAAAATTTCTAAATTGTTCATATGAGAACCTCCTGAAAATAGATTTTTCGAGAGGCAACAAACCCCTCACCATCTACAGACAGGAGGGGCTATTTTGCGTACTAACGCTTCAATCTTTTTTATAAAATGGGCAATCGAACCCTTCGGCACGGAGCAGAAGGCCCTCCGCCCA
>CAZRKC010000073.1:0-2848 GCA_964600665.1 uncultured Candidatus Sumerlaeota bacterium | reverse complement strand
TGGGTCTTTCATCTGTTTCAGGGCAATCGCCACTGGCGTTTCAGCGGTGAAGGGTTTTTGCCCAGTCAGTAGTTCATACAGCACCACCCCCAGCGCGTATTGATCGCTCGCTTCGGTCGTTTCCCCCCACCATTGTTCCGGCGCCATATACTCCGGCGTCCCCACGCCCATCCCTGTGCCGGTCAACGTCCCCTCGGTGTTTTCCAATATCTTGGCAATCCCAAAATCAGTCAGGATCGGCTGGTTGTCTTGATTGATCAGGATATTGCCGGGTTTGACGTCTCGATGGACGATCCCGTGTGCGTGCGCATATCCCAGGGCGTCGGCAATCGGTAAGACCCATGCAATTGCCTGCTGATACTCCACTGGGCCTGCTATGCGGTCTTTGAGTATGCCACCCGGGATATATTCCATCACCAGGTAAGGCGAACCATCCAAAACACCATATTCATAGACCGGCACGATATTGGGATGGTTGAACTGCGCCTGGGCTTTTGCTTACCGCTCGAAGCGTTTCAGCAGGTGTTCATGCTGCTGGGCAGGGATAGCTTGGGTGCGGATGATCTTGATGGCAACGTCGCGTTCCAGCCGGGTGTCATAGGCTTTGTAGATAATGGCCATCCCGCCCAAACCGATAGAGTCAAGGATGAGGTAATGATCAATTTGCTTTCCCCGATAATCTTGCATCCAGTATTCCCTTATTTCTTCGGCAGCATGTTGTTGAAACGTTCTTCAGCCTGACTAGGCGTAATAGACGTGAAATTCATCATTTCAACCGCTTCTTCGCCCGCCTCATCATGGGAAACCCAATATAACGTTCCATTTAGCTGGATGATTTCATTACGGGTACTATGAATATGCTTTTCATCGTTCCGCTCATATACCATGTCAAAAAGCAGATGGAAATCGGGGGCGTTGTACCTGTCCAAAAACCAATCGGAATTTGGCAAGTCGCCAAACCCGTCGTCGAAGATTGTTTTGGCGGTGTTTTCGTTGCCGGATTCGAATTGATAGGCGGCCATTTCAAGGTCTTTTGTACCAATGCTGAATCTACCGCCCACATTGAATGCTTTCATCTCGATCGCATGTGAGAACAGGATGTGCTGGAATAAGTCCTTCCTGCTTTTAAATAAGGTCAATTCATAGTCTTCACCGACTTTGCATAATTCCATTTGCCACTGGGGCAGAAAATGAAAGAATTGTTCCGAGGTGTTCAGGGGATTGCGAACAATGAGCATGTCTTTTGAATGCAGGAGTGAATAGACCATTCCGCCGAGCATCTCGTCGATTTGGATCTGGTTGCCATTTGTTGGAACAAGCAAGCTCTCTTTGGAAAGAGCGGTTTGTGCTTTCTCCTCAAATTGAGCCTTTTCGTCTTCGGAAAGACCTTCCGTTGGGTCTTCAATACCGAAAATCCACCCGGGTCCGAAGGCCTGGGCGAGATACCAGAGTTCTGGCGTCGATAAGGCTATGGATAATGTATTTGAAGTATTCTGCAATTTCATTGATAAATACCCTGTTCTATGGAATCAGCCAAACCAGATCATTATTCAATTGATCGACAGAGATCGATCTCATTCTGATCTGATAGACGCCATCTAATCTATATGCCTCACTAATAACTACATGGTCGGCGAAAACTTCTTCAATAATAGCGACATGGCCATAAGTATTATCTGCCGACGGATGATCCGGCTCCCAGACCAATGCATATCCTGGCCCAACGATGTTAGTTAAATCTTCTCCGGAATTGTCAATTTGAAAAGCAGTATCTTCAAACTTGGAGATATAATTCGCGGCAGCTCCATCGTGGAAAGCCTCAAAGTCGCTTTGTGTCGAACCTAAATCTGGTCGCCTATCCTTAGCGTACGTCGCGCATGTATAAGATGAGGGCTTGCCATTGACCTCAGTTAATTTCGGGGTTGTTGGGGGTTGAGGATAAGGCTTTTTCTCTATGGGTGGAGAGGGATTGCCAGAGGCAGAAGAGGTGTCATTGCTATTTCCTTCTGTCCTTGAGTCGTCTTCGCCCCATGCCCCTCCGCCACTTCCTCCTCCACCACCCCCGGCACTATGTCCAGCATTTCCACCTTTAGGGAAAGGCCACCAGTCGGGTGGATTCCACTCCCACTTGGGAATGATGTTGGTGATCCCACCAATGATTGCTGCGCCTGATATGGACGGCAAAACCAGTTTGGGTAGGCTGGGGAGGCGAATGCTTGTGATGGCATTCCAGATGTTGCTGCCAATCCCGCTGAAAAAGGCGACCACGGAGTTCCAGATGTTACCAAGATATTGGAACGGCCCATTGAAGATATTGGCGATCGCTTCCCATTGTTCCGCTTTCCGGTCAGCGGCCTGGGCCATCATCCGCAGAACGGCAGCGCTTTGGGATGAGGTACGTCGCAGCATCTCCAGCCGCATGATGAATTCTTCCCGAGCCTGACTTTGCCAATCAGCGGATTCCACGGTTGTCTTGATTGACGACAGACCGGCATCAATCGAGTCCGCTGTATGCCGGAACCTGGAAGACATTGTTCGAACTGCATCGGTATCCATTTTAATTTGCATAAAGAAAACCCTCCATAAATGACGTTTCTCAACATAAGTACTATTTTATCTTAATATGGTATAAATTGGCCTAAATTATAAATTCCTGATTTTTCAAAGATTTTACATTTCTATAGCGATTCTGAACATCTTTGATTTATGATTAACCGGAGATCGAATAAACATGAAATTTGGAGGAATCCTATAAAATTTTGTTAATGACTCCACTGAAAAAAGGTCGCTTAAGATTATGCAACCTTTTTTCTGTAAAAACGTGTCAGAAATACCCAATGTTCTTTAA
>CAZRKC010000072.1:0-3082 GCA_964600665.1 uncultured Candidatus Sumerlaeota bacterium | reverse complement strand
AAGTCGACTTCGCCTTCTTCAAAGTGGTCACAAGTCATGTTGGCATAATCAATAATATATCTTTTCCAGATAGCGCCCATTTGGGTACGCATTTTAACGCATTGTCCTTTTGCGGGATCGGTAGGGTCTGCCGAACCCCATTTGCATTTTGTGCAGGATTTTTGCGTGTTAGCCTCGTGTCTGATATCCGCGCTCCTGTTACCCCCGTGGAGAGGGCTCCTTTTTGAAGGGTCGCTGGTTTTAATAACATCTGATAAAAGAACATCCGTTCTCATATTGTGGCCTCCTTTCAATTTTACAAATCAAAGTCGATATTTGCAAGATCCTGCGCACTAAAATCTTGTTCATGTCTGGCAATAATGGTATCCTGCCCATATTTGGACAAGTCTACATAACGGGCACTATAACCGGCAACCCGAACAATTAGATCGCTGTGTTTCTCGGGTTCTTTCTGGGCTGCCTTCATTTCGGCTGCACTTACGACGTTAAACTGGATATGATCAATCTGTAGATCATACCATGTAGTCATATAGGAATGCCAGATTTTGAACCCATGTTTGCTTCTCATTATTGATTGGGATAACCGCTGATTTAACAGTTCCGCCTTTTGTGTGGCAGCGTTTACCTTGGAAACCGATTTCAGTACGGCAGTCGGCCCGTTCTTATCGGTACCCATATATGGCGAAATTCCTCCGTCATCGGCTGCTTCCCCGCCAAACCTGCCATCAGGTGTCGGGCCCATACGTGAACCTAGCTGCATATATGCGCCGACAGCTTGGCCTCCGGGTGTTACAGGAGCCCCTGAGTAATTTGTGACCTTCCGCATCTCGCCGGAAAGAATATCTTCGTATACCATCTTCGTTATAAGATCAACATAATCATCGTCATTACCCCACTTGGGAGCATCGTAAAAATCTTTACGCATTTTCTCGTAGCCGTCCCAGTTACTGTGCAGGGCTTCAATTAATTCATCCATGGTATATTTTTTATCGTCATAAATTAACTTTTTAATAGCTGCCAGAGAATTGCACGCTACGATTGTCGTACACGGATTATGCCATGGATTAGGCTGTTCTGATAAAACAGTTGCATCCTGGCCATACTCCATACAACCATCATCAAGACTTGAGACAAACGGTATTTGCAACATGCGTCCTTCCATGACCCGGGATGTATCTTTACCACGGATAGCAAGGCTGATAAAAAACTGGAACTGTTTACGAAAAGCTTCCCAAAGTTCTTGGAAGGTTTTGAAATCCCGGGGATCACCCGTATGAAGGCCATATTGGGCGTTGGCAAAACTCCAGTCAAAACCATCACAAAGAGTGATCTCCAAAATCTTAGCCGGGAATATTGAACTGCCGCCTTCGCTTCTAGTCTTCTGTGTTTTACGGCGTCCGACCAAACCAGGTGACATGCACAGGACGTTAGCCCACTCCAGAGCTTCTTCCGGCGTAGCACCATTATGGTTCTTGCTGAACTGACCCAGCCATAACATCTGCGCGGTGCCGATGTCCTGGTGCTTGATAGAAGGATATCCCAGACCGTCACGGATGCATTCAAAGACCAGGCGCTTAGTTTCCATGTTACACTTGGGGTGCCAACGGAAGACGATAGAGGGCTCGGTCGTTCTGATATTCCGGGCTGCTTCTAAAATTGCGTTGGTGCAGGGGGTGCAGTTGTCTTCGCCGTCTCTGTTCAGTCCGCCGATAGTCAGGATAAACAGGTCATTGGCACCAGGAAAATATTCACGGTATTGTCTGGATTTGCCTGCCCCATGGTTGGAAACCTTCAGGCGCTCGCACTCGAACAGTTCCACCGCATCGGCGTGGGTCATTGGCTGAGAGGGGATCTTATCAATTACACTCGCTTTGTAATAAGGCCACAACAGTTTATCTTCCAGTTGGGCATAACCGCTGGCATACCGTTCAATGGCGTGAGCGAGGAGGTAAGTGAACCACTTGACCTGCATTGCATCCCTTAAACCCTTCGACGGTTCTGCAGGACAACGGTGGCAAATGTCAGCAATCATTAATAATTCTTCTTTACGCTTAGGATTAGTTTCAAAGTTCTCCGCTACAATCTTACAGAGACGGGCATGTCTTCTTGCCCAGACGATTACAGCTTTGTCGGCAATGATCATTGAATCCCACGCGTCCATCTTATCAAGCAAATTGTTTTGTTCAGCATTCCATGGTAATTGGGCCAGTCCTTCTTTGGCCATTTTAATATTTTGTTCCGCAAGCTCGATACGTTTGAGTAGTCCGTCTTCTATGATAGTCTCATAGGGGGGCTGAATACTGTTATATCCGTTGGAAAAACCTGGCGCTTCAATAAGCGCCGGATGGTAAGCCGCTCTGAGTTCCTCTTTTGTAAAATAACGCTCGCAAGTCCTTTGCAGGGAAAATGGTTTCCAGTAGTCGGCTATCTCCTTGGCTTCTGCTGCCGGTGCCGGTGCATATTTACTTTGTAAATAGTCCGTGATCTGCATATATGAGAGTTCCGGCGACATAGGTATCCATTTTGGATTCTCAGCATGGTAACCTATAATTAACTCATCCTCCATCAAAAGAACAGTGCCCTTTCTTAGTATATTATCCAGTCCCAGCGCACGGCGGATGATGTTAGGCAAACCAACGGATTTTTTATGAGCCTCCGTTATATAGCGCATGCGCTCAATACCGGCTTTTACACCTTCGTCAACAAACTCTCCTGCTGCGGTATGCTTCCAGCGGCAGTTTGTTTTTAACTTTTTCGTCCGTTCCGTAGTTGGTTTAGCCAAGTCCTCATGAAGAAACTCCTCTGCTAGATCTTTTTCAGCAGGGTTTTCAAAGGAGAAATCGATAATCTTATTTTTATACTTAATTGGTTCATGCAATAATGCCATAAAGCCTAACCTCCTATCTTTTTCGAATAAACTTCGCATTTACTTGCGTCCGCATCTTCCCTTACCGGTTTTGCAGCCCAGAACTTGCCATGGTCGTCCTTTTGTTCCTGCACGCAATCTCCTTTTCCCTTTTCATAGTCATCAGCATCTTCGGGAATAGGGAAAAAATAGCGGCATTCTTTACAATTAGCCATA
>CAZRKC010000071.1:0-3084 GCA_964600665.1 uncultured Candidatus Sumerlaeota bacterium | reverse complement strand
ATATGAGAGAGAAAATTATAGAACAAAAATTGGTAAGAGAAACGAAAGACAAAAGTGGCCTCGCATTAAAGTTCACATCACCCGGCCTTGATGGAATGCCGGATCGGTTGGTGCTTCTACCTGGAGGGAAGATGGCCTTTATTGAAGTGAAAGCTCCTGGTAAAACAATGCGCCCACTCCAGGAAAAGCGAAAAAGACAGTTAGAAGCACTTGGATTTTTGGTATTCTGCATAGATCAAACGGAGCAAATTGGGGGGATACTTGATGAAATATCGGGAGGTAGTAACTCATGCCAGCAAAAAATAGAGTAACCGTAAATTGTGATTGGTGCGGGAAATCAATTGAAAAGTGGCCATCTACGATAAAAAAGCACAATTTCTGTTGCCGTAAGTGTTTAGCTGATTTTAGCAACAAAAGTAAAAATTCTAAAGGCTATAGAAAACTTAAAGACTATACAAAAATTGGTAAACATCTTACTAAGCTAAATCAAGAATTAAACCCCTCTCGAATGACAGTAGAGACAAGACAGAAATTGCGAGAATATCGCTTAGGTTCTGGTGATGGAGTTACCTATACAAAGTTATTTGGAATTCATGAACATCGAGTTGTAGCAGAGCAGATACTTGGCCGACAACTGACCAAAGATGAGGTGGTTCATCATATCGATGGCGATAAGAGAAACAACAGCCCAGATAACATTCATGTATACCCTTCGCAGTCAGAACATGCAGCATATCACGCAAAATTAATTGCTTTCTTATTCGGCGAAGGAGGTGATGCCCGATGAAGTTCATACCACATGATTATCAGCAATATGCCGTTGATTACCTTCTTGAAAAACCGGTGACAGCTGTATTCCTTGATATGGGCTTGGGTTGAGGTAAAACAGTAATAACTCTATCCGCAATCTTTGATCTCACACTCGATAGCTTTCTGATTCGAAAGGTTCTCGTGATTGCACCGCTGAGAGTAGCAAGGGATACATGGCCAACCGAGATTGAAAAATGGGATCATTTGAATGGACTGACTTACACAGTCGCTGTTGGCTCCGAAGAACAAAGAAAATCAGCACTGCTTAAGCAAGCTCAAGTCTACATTATCAATCGTGAGAATGTTGAATGGCTCATTTCTCGGAGCGGTTTGCCTTTTGACTATGACATGTTAGTAATTGATGAGCTGTCATCCTTTAAATCTCATCAGGCAAAACGGTTCAAGAGTCTATTGAAAGCGAGGCCTTTAATCAAGAGGGTTGTGGGTCTTACAGGTACTCCTTCTTCAAATGGACTGATGGATCTCTGGGCTGAATATCGACTGCTGGATATGGGGCAGCGCCTTGGACGTTTTATAGGGAAATATCGTGAAGACTACTTTAGCCCTGATAAACGCAATCAACAGATTGTATTTTCTTATAAACCAAAACCTGGAGCGGAAGAAATGATCTATCAGAGGATTTCTGACATTACCATCAGCATGAAAGGTTCTGATTATCTTAAATTGCCGGAGCTGGTCATGAACGAGGTTCCTGTCAGGCTATCTGAAAAAGAAATGGAAACTGTCGAAACCATGAAGCGGGATCTTGTTGCAATGATCAAAGGTGAAGAGATATCAGCGGCCAATGCAGCCGCATTGTCGGGGAAACTTCTGCAAATGGCTAATGGAGCAGTCTATGATGATGAAGGTGCTGCAATTCATATACATGATCGAAAGCTGGAAGCCTTAGAGGACTTGATCGAAGCTGCCAATGGCAAACCTGTCCTCATTGCATATTGGTTCAGACACGATCTTGCCCGGATCAAAGAAAGATTTGCTGTGGAAACCTTAGACAGTTCTGATTCCATAAAAAAATGGAACAACGGTGAAATTCCGATTGCAGTCATACATCCAGCGTCTGCTGGACATGGACTGAACCTGCAGGCTGGCGGTTCAACCCTAATATGGTTCGGGTTGACTTGGAGTCTGGAACTCTATCAACAAACCAACGCCAGGCTCTGGAGACAAGGTCAAAGGGAAACGGTAGTCATTCACCATCTTATCGCTAAGGATACGATAGATGAGAAGGTGATGAAAGCACTGAAGGATAAGGACAACACCCAAGCCGCCCTTATTGATGCAGTCAAAGCAACATTCAAAGGAGGTTCGATGCGATGAATATAGTTTGGCATTACCTAGATAAAAAGATGGCAGCGATCAATGCGCTCAAGGATTACAGCAACATGGAATATATACTTGATCATACCGATGAAGACATCGCTACCATTCACGAAAAGATAGAATCACCAAGGAGTTCGGTTCCAACCGGAATGCCGAGTGCTCACAATCCTAAAGCGATAGAGGACCGTCTGGTTTTTGGTATTGATGAGATTGATGTGCTTAAGGAACGTTATAGACAGGCCTTGGAGTACATGAAATGGTTCAAGCCCGCTTGGGAGAATCTCGATGAGGATTCGCAATTTATCCTGAATGAATTCTTTGTCCGAGATATTACAAAGACCGAGGCCATTCTAAATGTTAGTGAACAGCTACATATTGAACGTTCCTGGGTGTACAAGAAAAAGGAAGATGCTCTGCGTCAGCTGACGCTACTCCTATATGGAATTTAGGAGTGGACAAATAGCGGACGCAATTTACAAAAAACCGTACTAGAATAGTATTATGGAAAGCTGCAAAGAGCCTTCGTGGAAAATACCGCGAGGGCTTTCTTTATGCCCTAAAGGAGGTGTTTTATGCCGAGAAAACCAAAACGACCATGCTCTCATCCCGGTTGTCCTGAGCTGACAGAGCACCGGTTTTGTGAGAAGCACGCCAAGCAGGAAGCCTCTCGCTATGAGAAGTACGATCGTGACCCGGTAACACGAAAGCGTTATGGACGGGCATGGAAGCGCATACGTGACAGGTACATTGAATCGCACCCGCTCTGTGAAGAGTGTGTAAAGAACGGGAAAATGACACCGGCTACTGAGGTGCATCACATCCTTCCGCTTGCACGTGGCGGTAATCATGATGAAGCGAACCTCAAAGCTCTTTGTACACCTTGTCATTCATCCATCACAGCGCGTGATGGTGACCGCTGGCACGACCGGTAGG
>CAZRKC010000070.1:0-3227 GCA_964600665.1 uncultured Candidatus Sumerlaeota bacterium | reverse complement strand
AAGAAGTGATGGATGAAGTGACCCCCATCGTATGGGAGACGAATGATTCGGTCCGAGTGGGGCAGAAGCACTTCACATTAAGTCATAGGAAACGGGTCGTAGTGCAGGATGCAGGACTGTCTGATGAAGCAGAATAAAGGGTCATGAAACCGTTGCCAAATCGTTGCCATTTTTCCTAAACATCTGGAGTTTTATGATGTGATAGTATTGCACAAACCCTTTTAATGAATATCGCCACCGACGTACTTATAATGGTCAAACCCCAGTTCTTGGTTAGCAGTTACGGATAAACGGCATTCTGGCAGAGGTGGGTAAATTGAATTATCGGAAGAGTTACAAAATGGGTATGTTCGTGCAATTCTTGCTTAATTTATGCGTATGGCCAATTTCATTTGTAGTTATTAGATCATCATTACCACTTATAAGGCTAGTTTTACAGCATTTGTTTTTTCCGATGCCGTTTGTTTCTGCGCAACGGCTTATTGCTTCTGTCCTAATGTTCTCAATATTTTATCTGGTGGTTGCATTAGTCGGGTGGATCAACGCAAGGTATTTTTACTAGGACGAGGACCAATATGTTGCATCAATGGTATGGTGGTATAAACTTACCCGTATGAAAATATCGATTCTATACCTTGGATCCCTTGAGACTAAGTTAGCACAGGGAACTATGAGTCTGATTTTTGCAAAGCTTAAATGTTGTTCAAACACGAACATGATTGTAAGGACGGCCTTAAGACTCAATGAAAGCTCAAAATGTAAAATGGCAAAACCTTCATCAACGATCTCCAATTGTATTTTCGCCCCGGTTCGGGTGAAACATCCGGAACTGCCAGAGGTCGACCTGTGCTCTAGCGTATACATCCATCATCCGATGGGAATATTCTCGGGGACAGTCACAGTAACCTATGATCGATCGATTGAATATCCACCAGCAGTCAGGTGTAGTCTCACTTGCAGTTGATTCTTGAATAGGTTAGATCACTCACAACTGCTTCGTATGGCCTTCATCCATGGAACTGGCGATTCAACATATTCGGAATCACGACCATATTGGTTTCTGCTTTGGGGATTTTGTGTTGACTGATTGTGTATACCGAATGTAAATCACGATCGCTCTTGATCCGACTGATTTTCCGTCGGGAGGCGATGATGGCGAGTTATTTGTGCTGAATTTTGATTTGGAGGTTTCCGTATACCCTGTGATTCCTTCAATACTGTCCAATAGCTAATGTGATTTCTTCTGGTGCGGCTGCTGTTTCATAATGGTAAGTGCTGTGGATGATGGCAGGCATTTATACATCATTAAGTATGTGGGGGCAATAACCTGAATGTTCGCTACTTTTGTGAGAATATCGGCAAGCCTGCGGGTTTATATTAGACTCGGTATCCTATGAGGGGTGGACATGCGAAAATGGTTAAAAGGGAGAAGTTTAAAAATCTGGTAAGAGTTTGCTCGCTTTTGATGCTTGTAAGTACGGTCATAATTCTTATTGGAGGAATCTTTGAAAACGAGATGGTCGTGTTGTTAGGTTTCCCAGGATTTATAGTTACCGTAATAATTTTGTTCTATGGAATAATCAAGTTTTCACCCTATGAGCATGGGTATGATTATAATCTTGGTAAGCTTTATGGAGCATTCGCATATTCTCTTAAACACATAGATAATAACGACTTGATTGATAACTTCAGGCAGGGAATTATGCAAGACGGTTTCAAGTATACCGGACAGATTGAAAATGAATTAGATGCTACGATGGAGGTTTTTGCTCGCGGGTTAATGTGGAGAAGGGATACGGTTCTATTGATTCAGACTAAACAATTCACTTTGGATATGCTTCTAAACCATCGGTACCTCTTTCATAAACACATGGCAGATTACACTGGAATGCCTAATGTTGAATGGGTCAAGCGCATGCGAACCTTCATTGCCACTGAAGAAATGACTATCCCTCTTCAAGTTCTTTTATGCTTAAGGGACATACACGGTATCTTTGCAAACCCTCTTGTATGGGGGGGTGCACAAATTCAGGCTGCACAGATCTTTGCCTACATCAGAAAAGGAGATCAGCTATATACGAAAGCATATCGACGGCAATCGTTTCACGATGATCAGGCCCTATGGCTACGCAGATATTTTATTGGATCGGATGATGTGAAATTGGAACATGTGTGGCAAGACTTAACTTGGAAAGATGTAGAACATGCGTTCCCAGAGAATCAAGACCTGATTGTTTTAGTTGATAAAGCACTGAATGCATCTGAAAATAGGAAGTAGATATGGTAACTTATGGACGCATTTGATAACCTGTGAGACTATTTAGGAGTATAATCGATGAAGGATTGTATTATTGTAGGTATAGAGTTGAGTTTATTTTTGTGTTTTTGGGGCATCTACTGAACTCATGGCAGATCCTTAAACATTATTTGAAACTATATTCATAGTTTTTGAGAAGTAAGTGGCGTGAGAATAACGGTGACTTCTCGGCTAAGTAGATGTCACATTTAGTGATTATTATTGGCGTTCTTATGACACCTGGGGGAAACTGGTCAGCATCACAGGATCAGCTGCCACCACATTAGGGGTCGCTAATCCTTACCGAAGTTATCGCTATGACAATGAGACGGGCTTTTATTACCTGAACAGCCGCTACTATGACCCGGAGGTTGGACGGTTTATCAATTGTCTGTGCTGGGTGATAAGGCGACTAAATACTGGTTTCGACCAAAGAAATGGATGAGTGCACTGGCAGGGAAGTTTGCCAGACGGATGATTAACCAGACAGTAGCCATGAATGCAATGGGGTTTGCGTACAAAGCCCTTCTGGGAGAGTGAAGGATTATGGATCAGTTGAGGTGGCAGCATGAAATTTTACGAGACTGACCGGTTTATCAAAGGGGTTGCAATCTTCTGGGTAGTCATGATGTTGTGCACACTAATTGCATTAGTGGTCAATGATTATGCGATGAAATTTTGGGGTGCGGCGCAAGGCACCCCTCTGGGGTTTTTTTATCAGAGGATTGTGATGGGTTTCTTTTTCGTCACCAGTTTGCCTCTTATAGCGCTTTTAATTGCAAGTGCAATCGCGAGTCTTCGGGATGATGATATCGATATCGTCGATCGGATCCGCGTGATGGATGGACCGGGCGCAGAGCGGTATCGGCTGCAGTTTGGGGACTATGCCTCTTTATTGGCGGTGATGAGCAAGGGTTTGGAGGCGGACGGA
>CAZRKC010000069.1:0-3271 GCA_964600665.1 uncultured Candidatus Sumerlaeota bacterium | reverse complement strand
CAACAGTATTATTATGGATTCCTATGATTATTCGCACTTAATTCTTCAATTGATGGTATCTTTCACATCGGAAAGGTACACCGCAAAAACGAGTTTATTTGCTATGAAAAATGAGCACAACAGCAGCAAAGATGGAAGTCTTGCTTGCGCTGGGTGCAGATGCTATAATGATTTAGATAAGGACCGGGGAAGGAAGCAGGTGAAACCATGGCCAAAGAAAACCGTAAAGAAGGGTATGATCCAAGTCGGATCCGTAATTTTTCCATCATTGCCCATATCGACCATGGTAAATCCACCTTGGCAGACCGGCTTCTGGAATTCACCGGAACCCTAAGTGCCAGAGAAATGGATGATCAGGTGCTGGATCGGATGGATATCGAACGAGAACGGGGCATCACTATTAAAGCACAGGCAGTGCGGCTGGATTATCTGGCAAAGGACGGCCGATCATACGTCTTAAACCTTATCGATACTCCAGGCCATGTGGACTTTACATATGAAGTGTCCCGCAGTCTGGCGGCCTGCGATGGAGCATTGCTGGTGGTGGATGCAGTTCAAGGAATCGAAGCGCAGACCCTTGCTAATGTGTATCTAGCCCTTGAGCATAACCTCGAGGTCATTCCGGTGATCAATAAGATCGATTTGCCCAATGCGGATCCGGAACGAATCAAGCATGAACTGGAAGATATCATCGGTTTGGACAGCCATGACGCTGTTTTAGTATCTGCTAAGCTGGGTACCGGCACTGAAGAAGTGCTGGAAGCCATTATCCGGAAAATTCCTCCTCCGATAGGGGATGCAGAAAAGCCATTGCAAGCGCTGATTTTTGATTCCTTGTATGACTCATATAAAGGAGTTATTCCCTATATACGAGTGATGGAAGGTTCCATTGCCCCGGGCATGAAGATCCGGATGATGGCAACTGAGAAAGAATTCGTGGTCAATGAAGTCGGGGTCTTCCGCCCTGAGATGACCAATTGCGAGAGATTGAGTGCTGGGGAAGTGGGTTTTTTGACTGCCAGTATTAGAAATGTGAAAGATTCCCAAGTCGGCGATACAGTCACCGACAGTATCAATGCTGCATCGACCCCGTTACCGGGTTATCGGAAAATCACACCTATGGTCTACTGTGGGTTGTATCCGGCTGAGACGAACGATTACCCTGAGTTGCGGGATGCTCTGGAGAAGTTGAAACTGAATGATGGCGCGTTGAGCTTTGAACCGGAAACTTCACTGGCGTTAGGGTTCGGTTTTCGCTGCGGTTTCTTGGGATTGTTGCACATGGAAATTATTCAAGAACGACTGGAACGGGAATACGATCTTTCGTTGGTGATCACCGCACCCAATGTGCTCTATCGGGTAACAAAAACAAACGGCACCATTATGATGGTGGAAAACCCGGCGGCATTGCCACCACAAACAGAGATTTTGACCATTGAAGAACCCCTTGTCAAGGCGACAGTGATTCTGCCCAATGAGTATGTGGGAGCCGTTATGGAGATAGCCCAGGAACGACGGGGAGTTTTCCGCAACATGGAGTACATCAACGCATCCAGAGTTTTGCTGACCTATGATTTGCCGCTCAGCGAAATTATGTATGATTTCTTTGATCAGCTAAAATCCCGTACTCGCGGATATGCATCCTTTGACTATGAATTCAGCGGTTATCTGGAATCGAGCCTGGTCAAGGTGGATATCATGCTCAATGCAGAGGTCGTGGATGCCTTCTCAACCATTGTCCATCGAGACAAGTCAGTAATCCGAGGACGGCTGCTAGTGGAGAAACTACGGAAATTGATCCCTCGACATCAATTTGAGATTCCGATTCAAGCTGCCATCGGCAACAAAGTCATTGCGCGGGAAAGTGTCAGCGCATTACGAAAAGATGTACTCGCCAAGTGTTATGGCGGCGACATCAGCCGCAAACGCAAATTACTGGAGAAACAGAAGGAAGGGAAAAAACGGATGAAGCAAGTGGGGAATGTTGAGATTCCCCAGGAAGCATTCATGGCCGTATTGAAACTGGACTGAGGTGGTCGGGGTGGAACAACCTTGGGGCATATATATTCACATTCCTTTTTGCATCCAAAAGTGCCATTACTGCAGCTTCAACTCGTACCCATGTGATCCTCAGAGTCGGCTCATGGAAGATTATCTGGATGCCCTGGAAAACGAAATGCAGCAGAAAGCCGAATTGATCCGCAACAGGGCGGTGAAGACCCTCTATATTGGCGGGGGAACGCCGACGATGTTGCCTCACCGGCTTTTTTCACGTCTGCTGAAGATGGTCGTAAAACAGATCCGGCCAGCATCCGGGACGGAGATGACGGTGGAAGCAAATCCCGGTACGCTGGATCTTGATCAGTTGACCCTGATGGCAGATTTGGGATTCAACCGGATCAGTCTTGGATTTCAGTCGACCCACGATCATCTTTTACAGACACTGGGGCGAATCCACACATGGTCGGACTGTCTGCACACAGTCGGACTTCTGTCAAAGGTATCCTGGGTCAATTGGAATGCAGACCTGATGTACGGTTTACCGGATCAAACACTGTCACTGTGGGAACAATCGGTGTTGGATGTTGCTGCCTTGGCACCCACGCATGTATCCGCATATAGCTTAGTGATTGAAGATGGGACAGTCTTTGGGCAGCTGCAATCACGGGGGCAGCTTATGTTACCGGATGAAGATACGGAGGCGGACATGTTTGAATCCGGGAAACAAGTTCTGGAGACTTGCGGCTTAAACCAATATGAAATTTCCAACTATGCAAAACCTGGCTGTCAAAGTCAGCACAATCTGGTTTATTGGCATAATCAGGCATATCTTGGGATGGGGGCAGGTGCTTTCTCATATCTGGACCGAGTCCGTTCCAGCAATTTCTTCCTTCCTCAGAACTATATAGCAGGGGTCATGTCCGGGTCAGCAACCGGATGGAAGGAACATGTGACAGTTATCGAGGAAATGGAAGAGACCATGATGATGGGTATGCGCTTGGTGGATGGTGTGGACTTTCAGTTGTTTGCAGATCGATTCGGGGTGGAATTAATGGATGTTTTTCATGCCAATATCCGTCGCTTGCAGGAAGACGGGTTGGTGGAGGTGTCACAGCAGGGAGTTCGACCGACCCTCATGGGAATTCGCTTCAACAATCGAATTGGGCGAGAATTTATCCAACATAACAGGTGATTTTTAATGGTGTTACTTGACAAGTTAGTGTAAAGTTATTGTAGGAAAAATGTAAGAGAATAGCTCCTATGTATGGTA
>CAZRKC010000068.1:0-3299 GCA_964600665.1 uncultured Candidatus Sumerlaeota bacterium | reverse complement strand
AACAATCTGTCATTAAAGGCATTAGAGAAAAACAGCCACGTGATAAATCATGGGTGGACCAAACGCTGGGAAAATTAAAATGTGAAATCATTGATGGTCATTATAAATAGAACACAAAATTTGCTGGTCTAAAGGAGGAAGACACAAAACTGAAAAAGCGGCAACGGTGTATGAGATGGAAGATTGCGAAAAATTCGACGCCAACTATCCGCTTTTTATGTTTTGTTGCTCGACGGAATGAGCCGAACGACTTGTAGCATTTTGATGGGTTCTTCCATTCCATAACGAAATAGTTGGTCAGTGATTTCAATAAAATTAATTCAGCGGGTCAACACAACAGTTGAAATAGCAGCAACAATATTTTTTCGGCATTGTCGGATAATTGGCGCGTTTTTTTGCTTAATTGAGCCTTTTGCATAATTCGCTAAGTCAATTGATTATTTCGCGGTTAGGAGACCTCCTGTACGCAATAGGATACCACCTGTTCACGGCAACGATACCACTCGGTAAATCTTTAGAATTCACGCAAGGATACCACTAATTCTTCCATAGATACCGCCAACCTGTAAAATGAACTTGAGGATAAAATTTCCTCGAATTTACAGGAAGGAGGCCATTCTAATGGCCAATAAAATTCAAGTCAAACAGATTTTGGAACTGCGAGCTGCAGGGCTGTCGCAAAACAGCATTGCCAAGAGCCGCCACATGTCAAAGAGCTCTGTCGGTGATGTGTTCCAGATCGCGCAGGAGAAAAAACTCTCCTACGAAGGCGTTAAGGCTATGCGCCCGGAGGAGGTATACAGGCTCTTCTACCCGGACAAGCACGCAATCGAGACACTTTTTGAGGATGCGGACTACGAGCATGTGCACAGCGAATTGTCCAGGACTGGCGTCACGCTGAAATTACTCTGGAAGGAATACCGGGACAAATGCGCGATGGGTGGGGGCATCCCGGTCGGTTACACAAAATTCTGCACTGGATACAGCAAGTTCACCGAGACCAAAAATCTGACAAACCACTTGATACACAAGCCCGGCATCTTAACCGAAGTGGACTGGTCGGGGTCTACCATGAAGCTTATGGACCGCACGACCGGCGATGTTATTGACGTCTACCTGTTTGTTGCCACCCTGCCCTACAGTCAGTACTCCTATGTGGAGCCCTGCCTCAACATGAAAGAAGCATCCTGGCTTACTTGCAACATCCACATGGTTGAGTTCTTTGGCGGCACGACGGTCAGGACTGTGTGCGACAACTTAAAGACCGGTGTTATCAAGCATCCCCATGAGGGTGACATCATCCTGAACGAAGCCTATGAGGCGCTAGGAAATCATTACACTACCGCCATCATGCCTGCCCAGGTGCGCAAGCCAAAACAGAAAGCATCGGTCGAGGGTACCGTCGGTAAAATTGCAACGGCTATTATTGCCCGCCTGCGCAATACCCTTTTCTATTCCCTGGATGATTTGAAAGCGGCAGTCACAAAAGCGCTCAAAGAATTCAATGACGAGCCGTTTCAGAAAAGGGACGGAAGTAGGACGATCATCTTTCTTCAGGAAGAAAAGGCACGCCTGCGGGAACTTCCGACGATGCCGTATGAGATTGCCAACTGGATCTATGGGCGGAAAGTGTATCTGGATTGTCATATTACCCATGAAAAAAATCATTATTCCTGCCCATATCAGTACGTTGGAAAATCTGTCGACCTGAAAGTGTCGGAATCACTGCTTGAAATCTACCACCAGAGCGAACGAATCGCTTCCCACCGAAGGTTCCCGGACTATGTTACAAATGGCTGGTCCACTCACGAGGAAGATATGCCGGATCATTTCCAGCGAATGGAGTGGGATGATCAGCGAATTCGGAATTGGGCCGTATCCATCGGCGCCGACACCGCTGAGGTCATCGATCGAATTTTCAGTGGGGTCAAGATCAAGGAACAGGGATATAACTCCTGCCTGTCGGTCCTACGTCTGAGTAAAGCGTATTCCAAAGAGCGGTTGGAGATCGCCTGCGCACTGGGTCTAACCAAGTTTCGCTCACCACGTTACCGACACCTGAAAGCCATTCTGGCCGCAAACGAGGACAGGATCTATCAGGAAAATCAGAAGAAGACAACGTCGGATCATGAAAACGCCGGATATGTTCGTGGTGCTTCGTATTACGGAGGAAATCACGATGATCAATGATGAAACCCGCCGCAAGCTGCGTGAGATGAGCATGGAAGAAATGATTTTCGCTTTGGATCTTCAGAGCAGTGACAACGCTTACACCGCAATGCCATTCGACGACAGGATCAAGAGGCTCGTGGACTACGTTTACCAGGAGAAATACAACGGCAAGGTACAGCGTCTTCTAAAGCAGGCGCGCTTCCGGATCCCAAACGCAGAAGTGCGGGATATCTACTACTCGGAACGCGGACTGGACCGGGACCTCCTGCTGGAACTCTCTACCTGTCAATTCATCCACAACAACTCCAATGTCATTTTTCAGGGGTTTACCGGTTCTGGCAAGAGTTTTCTTGCTTGTTCTCTCGGACGCCAGGCATGCAAGCAAGGCATTCGGACAAGGTACATTCGCATTCCAGATTTGCTGATGGCAAGAGATGAGGCTGCCGAGCAGAAGCGCGGTGTGAGTCGGCTTTTGAAGCTGTACAACAATTACAAGTTGCTTGTTCTCGATGAATGGCTACTGACTGATTTGTCGGACGAGGAGCTCAACTTTCTCTTTGAACTGCTTGAACGCCGCTATGAAGCGTCTGCGACGATTTTCTGCACACAATACAAGGTGGAAGACTGGCACGCCCGGCTAGGCGGGGGTGTTCTAGCCGATTCCATCATGGACAGGATCGTTCATAAATCTTTCAGGGCGTATTCCGGCAACTTGAATATGCGCGAATTCTACGCAAAGCGCAAGTAAAATCTCGCCGCGGATACCGCCCTGCAACGGGGCGGTATCCAATGAAAAACCGATGGTATCATTGGCGTGAATCTTCGGTTCCGTTCAGAAGAATCGGTGGTTCTGAAAGCGTGAAATAATCAGTGCATGTATAGACCATTCTTACTATACTATTTTTAAGGGCGAAACCAGTTGGAAAATTATGTTGGAGCAAATTCAAACAATCGGTTGTGATCATGTAATTTTAAGCAGTGATTTGGGGCAGTCATCCAGTCCCTATCCAGATGACGGCTTAAATGAATTTGCCAAAGGCTTAATATCGCGAAGCATAACGCAAGATAATCTAGATAAGATGTTGATTATCAATCCCCAAAGGTTATTATTCTGAAAGTGTGTTAAG
>CAZRKC010000067.1:0-3736 GCA_964600665.1 uncultured Candidatus Sumerlaeota bacterium | reverse complement strand
TCATCACAGCATGAAACTAACAATTAAAGGCACTTGGAGTTAAGTTACTCAGAAGCTGCGATGGTGACGGTTCTGATCCTGCCTACTATGCTTGCCCCTTCCATCCCTATCGGCTGGGAAAGGGCTGTCCATCCGTCAAGATCATCCGGAAGCACTGCCTGGAATGTATGGGAGGGTCCCGTTCCCTTGTGAGGGAGTGTACGACGACTGATTGTAGCGTCTATTCATATAGACTGGGAAAGAATCCGGCAAGGGTAGGCATAGGTTGTAAAGATACAGACAGGATGAGGGCAATTCATCTAAAAAAAGATAACGTGAGCCGTGAAAAAGGGCTCTATTTGAGCCGATCAGCCACCACCTAATGGTGTTCTATCACCGGGATAAAGACCGAAATTATGGCCGTAAAATATGGCCCACGTGATAACGTAAGCATTAATACAAAGAACCAAGCAAGCTTTGGGGATTTGTCCCGAGAAATAAAAGTATCTCTATATCGAGTACCCACCTAACCATCACACCCCTTTTTTGCTTCCTTTCCGAGTGTATGATATTGATATGTCAGAATATTATAATCTTTTATCGGCTAAAGTTTGAAAAAATCGGCCATTATTCTATAATTATAGTATGATAACAATTATATAGTGATTATTTGCTGTGCCATTAGCTCGAATTACTTTTGGGAAATGGGCATCAATAAGGCACGTTAATGATCATAAAAAGACGGTTGCTGACAGATAAAATGATGGTCACCATAAAGCATCAGTGCAACATGAGGTCGTAATTCAGAAGTCAATAAACGTTTTCATGAAAGCAATAACGGATTACATCATAATTGTATTCTTTTTATGGATCCTGTAGATTCTGTTATCAGAGACCTATCCGAAGAACTACGGAGCTAGCCTTACTGCTTTATCTATCATCTGTCACTTGCCTTTCCAGAATTTCATTGCCCCCATTACTGCTAGCGTAAAGATACCGCCAACTTGCATGTGGATAATGGGGTTAAGGTCCCCGGTCTCCGGCAAGCATAATTCTTTGACTCTGGGGCCGAGCAACCGTACAAGCATCATTCCAGATATCTTACCAAACGGGTCGTTCTTACTGTCCATCGCCTTTTGGTAAGCATCTTGGTATTTGTCCAAGTCATTGTTCAACTTGCTGATTACTGCAGCCGGTACGTCGCAATCTTTCAATATTGCTTGTTTGCAGTACTTCTCAACCATTGCTCCCCGTTCAGCTGTCATCAATGGTGAATTATCTTTCAGAATAGCTAGTGATGTGCCAAGGATTGCGAGCGAGATCTCTTCACGCGATTCGTTATTCACAGGAAAAGAGACATCGAAACGCTGCGTTGCCGCAGCTATGCTGGTGCAAATCTGACCACCGGTGGAGAAGACCTGCCGCAGGTATTGACGTGCAAGCTCTTCGTCTGTACTGAATAAATTTGAAAAAAACCCCATTATGATTACCCCCTTATGAATTTTTTAGTCGTTCTCCAATAACGCTTAATTTATCTTCTTAAAGAGATTAAACGCATAACAATTATCCAAATATTCCTTTTTTGATTCCCATAAGCTTTCGCTGTGCTTTATTCATCGAGGCAGAATATGCTATGCTCATAGTAGGTATCATAAAGAGGCTATACGCTAGCTCCTGGTTTTCGGGTTCATATGCTGCCCGCCAGGTTGGGCAGCGATCTTTAATGGGTAGAAAGTTTAATGCGGTATCCATGACAATCACGAATGCTTGTTCACAGCTAGCCCCTTGCCAGAAATCACCCCTGTATGCGAATCTATTATTCGTCACATCAATATAATCCATCACGTATCCCTGTAACTCTTTAGGTAAAAGAGATGCTTCTCCAAGTACCTGATGCTGTAGGTGCTTTGTTGAGTGCTTTTGTATTAAGCTTCCGATTAGATTGCGATAAGGTTCATTTCCTATGGCTTTTAGCAACTCAGATATGGTTTGCTTCATGAATTATCCTTCTATAACATATATATGCTTTCTGATGAGCACTGTCCCGCTCATAAACCACTTCCTTCTGTCCGAAAACCCAGCCCACCTGTCAGCGGTGGTCCGTCATCAGGCATATCCTTTGAGCTGAGCCCATTCTATCAATATACAGTCGCCCAACTCACAGGCCTTTTGTGCATCTTGGCAGCCAAGTTCAATGCTGCCAATGATAAAATGATTCATTCCCCTGTTGATGTAGGCGTTAACATAATCTGGTTTCAGGTGTATGGCCTCATTAAAATTTTCAATGGCACGCAGATGTTGGCCAAGCCCATTATATGCAATCCCTCTGTTGTAGTAGTTTTGAGCATCATCGGGCTTAAGTCGAATCAGTTCATTGAAGTCCTCGATGGCACCAAGATTTTTGCCAAGCTTGAGATATGCAAGTCCCCTGTGAAAGTAGCAGGTGGTGATTAATCCTGCTTTCTGGGGGATAGCTTCATCAAAATCACTTATCGCTTGCTCATACTGCCCAAGCTCATAATAGGCAACCCCCCGGAGTGCGAAGGTATTCACGCGGCCCGGCATAAGTTCAATACATTCAGTGAAATATTTAATGGCCCTTTCCGGATTGACAAATTTTCCCGTAACCTTATCCACCAATGTATCGTCGTCACCAGGAACGTCATTTTCTTCTTTTCTCATATTCCACCATTCTTGCACCAGCGGCATAACCCGGCTTCGTGATCCTCATCTCCATGCCCGGCATGATCTCATCCTATGATTCTGCCGACTGCTGCCCAGCGCTGGGCAGATATTATCGGGCTGAGAGTTTGAACGGTTCACCCATTCACCCTCGTCTTCAGTTCCTTCCCAACCTTGAAAAACGGCTGCTTCTTTGCTCTCACTTGTGTCTTAGCGCCGGACTTCGGATTCCTTCCCGTATAAGGTTTATATAGCCTCACAGTAAAGCTCCCAAACCCCCTGAGTTCAATCCTCCCGCCTTTCTTGAGCGTATTGTTGAAACCGTCAAAGATCATATTGACGATGGCTTGGGCATCTTTGTCCGTCAACTCTTCTTTCAATGCCAATGCCTCAATCAGATCCCTTTTAGTCATGTCATTTCTCCCTCATCAATATTTTGCTATTTCCCTTCATTGTATCCCTATACACCCCTGCATATTCTCTGTGGCATCTATGCGAGGCTTCCATGATCCATATCTCCTCGGACGATGAAAATTTACCCGTCTCGGGGGAGTTATGTGCCTGTGAGGCCTTCTGGAGCGTCCCCCAGTGCAAAAGAAGACCTTTTCTGCTCAGGGTTTGTATTTGTGCATACTACGGAAACAGGATCATCGCCCGAGGTCTCTGTAAATGCGATCTACGGGCCTTTTCATCCCGGCTACCTGTCCGAGACTACCCCTTTGCCAGTAAGTCAACAAGTTACTCCTTTATAAACCGTCCATTTCCGATGTGGGGCGCTACAAACAAATGAAATCAATAAGGTTAGCGTTTATCGATTACCGATGGAAAAATGCGATAACTGCTTCCGAATTGGAAAATCTCCTCACCGAGGATTTAATAGCTTCATGTTTTCAATAATCCATTGACCGGTGAACTGTAATGACGGCACGTAATCATTGGCCTTTACACCTAAGAAAATATGAAATTTGCGGTATGGAAAATACTGATACCGAATCGTTTGCCAACCGCTGTCGAAACCGGTCGCCACTGAACTACCCTCGACTATAAGTCGAGGGGTTTAATTGGAGTCGATTTG
>CAZRKC010000066.1:0-3873 GCA_964600665.1 uncultured Candidatus Sumerlaeota bacterium | reverse complement strand
CCCATGAACTATGAAGCAATGGACAAAGGCGCTGCGATTGCTGCTGCTCAATAACATTAAAGAATAAAGCCATGTTGGATACTCATTTAGAGGGAGATTTTCTCCCTCTAAATGAATTTATTGGTTAATCAGGGAGGGTATAGCATGCTAGTGCCCATCGGAGAAAAGTTTCCACAAATCCATGAAGACACATTTATTGCGGATACAGCCGTGATTACAGGGAAAGTCATCATTGGAAAAGGATCCAGTGTATGGTTTGGCGCGGTTATCCGTGGGGATTATGATAGAATTGAAATCGGTGAAGGTAGCAATATCCAAGACCAGAGTGTACTCCATGTGGTTGGAGGTAAACCTGTGATCATCGGGGATCAAGTCACTGTAGGTCACGGTGCAATCCTGCACGGATGCAAAATCGGACATGGTACGATTATCGGGATGGGTGCCATCATTCTTGATGGTGCCGAAATTGGCGAGGGTGTATTGATCGGGGCTGGATCATTAATCCCAGAGGGGAAGATAATCCCGGCTAATACACTGGTGATTGGATCGCCCGGCAAAATTGTCCGTGAATTTTCACCGGAGGACGCAATAAAGCTACGTGGTAATGCAATGGGTTACGAAAAACTGTGGCGAGAGATGTACCGTTAAGCACATTAGCGGAAAGAGGTGGATTTATGGAGAAGAAGTACCGGATTCTGGCATTTAATCCAGGCTCAACTTCGACGAAAGTGGCTGTTTATGAGAATGAGGAATCACTGTTTCAAAAAACAATCAGCCACTCAGCTGAAGACCTTTCTCACTTTCCGAAGGTCGTAGATGAATATGAATATCGCAAAAATGCAATTTTGAAGATGCTGGAGGCTGAACAATATGACCTGCATTCTTTCCATGCAATCGTCGGAAGAGGTGGGGTGTTTCAACCGATTTCCAGTGGAACATATCTGGTTAACGAAGAAATGCTGGCGGATGCATTAGCCAGTGCTCGAGGTCAGCATGCGTCAAATCTTGGTGCACTGATCGCGGATGAACTATCCAAGCAAATTGGTGTGCCTGCATTTGTAGTCGATCCCGTATCGGTGGACGAATTTGAAGAAGTGGCCAGAATTTCTGGATGGCCGGAGTTGCCACGGGAGAGTCTCTTTCATCCATTAAATCAAAAAGCCGTTGCACGACAGGCTGCCAAAGAAATGAAACGAAAATACGAGGACTTAAATCTGATCGTGTGTCACATGGGCGGTGGCATATCAATTGGTGCTCATCGAAAAGGAAAAGTTGTGGATGTGAATGGTGTTGATGGAGGCGTCTTCACACCGGAACGGTGCTCACCGAGTGTCTATGGAATCGTGGAGACCTGTTTCTCCGGAAAATTCACAATGGCAGAAGTGCAGAAAAAACTAACTGGACTTGGTGGTATTCAGGCTTTGCTCGGTACAAAAGATGCGCGAGATGTTGAGAAAATGATTGATGATGGGAATAAAGAAGCAGAATTGGTATACCATGCAATGGCTTATCAAATCGGAAAATCAATCGGGGCAATGTCCACGGTTCTCAACGGTCAAGTCGACGCAATTTTGTTGACCGGAGGTCTTGCATACTCAAAAAGACTTTGCGATTGGATCATTGAGCAAATTGGATTTCTTGCACCAGTGATGGTGTACCCAGGTGAGAAAGAACTGGAGTCATTGGCATTAGGTGGTTTGCGGGTTTTGCGCGGAGAAGAAAAAGCCCGACATTACCCATCATAAATCTCATTGATGAGGCGCTCAAATAGAGCGCCTTTTTAAGTCTATGCGACAGTTCATCAATACGATAGAATTCGATCGTTTGATCCCCAGAATTGATCATATTCATTTCAAATCATGATTTCAGGGAGATGGATATGCTAAATGGCAGAGGTTGTGGAGAAATTGGGCGTTAATCAGTTATATTCATATGGTCGAATAGTCTATATTACAATAACACAGGAACTATTTATTATCGGATGAGGGATTGGATGCGCGTAATGTCAAAAATATTTATTGAACAACATATGTCGCTTTAAGCGAATGTCATATTATTGGAAAACAATGAAAAATCATGTAAAGCTTTGTATAACAATGACAAATCTTATTGAATATATACAGACACCATAAAACAGGTGTAGATGCAATTAACTGAATTTAATACATTACCGTGAAAACTTTAAATATAAAATATAATCCAAATTGATTGACAATTCTAAATCAAGTTGATAAACTATTGGTAGTTATGATTCAGAAAATCCAATTTTTTTCGAAAGGGGGATAGATAGTCCCGTAAGTCACAGCTTATTGCTGCGTACCCGACGAAAGAAAAAAAGGAGGAATTATCAGTATGATTGAAACCATTACCAAAATAGTTTCTGCTATCAGTAATTTTTTCTGGGGACCACCGTTATTTGTAGCAGTTCTTGGAACCGGACTTTATTATACGATTGCATTTAAAGGCGTTTACCAGCTTCGCGTTGGCTTCCATATGAAACATACCTTTGGCACCATGTTCGACTCCAAAGCTGAAGGTGAAGGCACGGTGCGTGGATTTGCTGCAGCAGCAACAGCCATTGCTTCCACCATCGGCGTGGGTAATGTGGCGGGTGCTGCTACTGCCTTTGTATCCGGCGGTCCCGGTGCAATTTTCTGGATGTGGATGACGGCTCTGGTGGGAATGTCCACCAAAGCGGCAGAAATCATTCTTGGCCAGAGATACCGTGTCAAGTTTGAAACGCTGGACGAATATCTCTGCGGCAGAAACTATGTCATGAAAA
Organism: uncultured Candidatus Sumerlaeota bacterium; assembly: GCA_964600665.1. Taxonomy (GTDB): domain Bacteria; phylum Bacillota; class SLNR01; order SLNR01; family SLNR01; genus CAZRKC01. The sequence goes on along the minus strand of CAZRKC010000066.1, from coordinate 1,091 downwards.
ACGGTCTTGGTTGGACTCGTCTGGCACAGGTTCTGGCATGGACGCTCTTGACTTCTCCATGGAGCCTTCTGGTGCAGACCAATGCTGTGGCGACTTCTCTGACCCAGGCATTCGGTTTCCCGGTCATGGTCGGGATCGTATTCGTGTTTGTGACACTGGGTGTCACCGTTATCGGTGGTGTGCGCCGGATCGCATCCGTTGCGGACAAAGTGGTTCCCTTTATGGCTGTATTCTATATCACAGTCGGAACCATCCTGATCATCATGAACATCCGTGAATTTATTCCTGCCCTGACAACCATCGTGCGTCATGCCTTCACTCCGTATGCTGGAGCAGGCGGTGTAGCCGGTGCGACTGTTGCTCAGGCGATGCGGTTTGGGGTTGCCCGTGGTGTGTACTCCAATGAATCCGGAATGGGTTCCGGTATGGGCGTGCATGCAGCGGCGATCGTGGACCATCCGGTCCGACAGGCATCCTGGGGCTTCGGTGAAAACTTCATCGATACCATCGTGGTTTGTACCATTACGGCGATGTCCATCATGCTGACTGGCGCGAACTTCGCCAATCCCGGTGTCACCGGAGCTGCATTGACAACGATTGCTTGGCAGACCCAGTTTGGTCAAGTCGGTGGGTATATGCTCGCGATTTCTGTTGCCTTGTTTGCTTGGACCACATTGCTCTCCGCATACTACGGCGGGGAAAAATCGGTCAACTTCCTTGCAGGTGACACGAAGTTGAACAAGACAGCCACATACTTGTGGGTTGCCTACTTCTTGGGCCCGATATTCCTGGCTGGTGCAAACACTGGCTTATTGTGGCTGGTTACAGATACAATGACCATTATCGGTGTGTGTGCAGCGATTGCTTGCTTGATCGCCTTGAGGAAAGTTGTTGTTGAGCTTCACAATGACTTCTACGATCGATACCTGCCTGCGTTAGAGCGGGGCGAGAATCCTTCAAGGGTGTCTTTCGTATCCAAACCATAATTTGAACCGAACTGAAAATCTAAGGTCAAGGAAGGGCGAAAGCCCTTCCTTTTTTAGTGCGCCCGGCATGGGTGCGATCTAACGGGTGAGAGTCCCGAGTGCAGG
>CAZRKC010000065.1:0-4273 GCA_964600665.1 uncultured Candidatus Sumerlaeota bacterium | reverse complement strand
GCCGGCATCTCAGATCAGAGAATGTGAAAATCCGAAGGGCGTCCCTGTCCCCTCTATAGGCTGTATGTCATTCCAAAAGACGTCTATTGAATTCTCCTCCCGAACAGCCCAATCCAAGTCTTCTTTTTTCTCTCCCAGTCTTGAAATTAGACCGTCGAGAATGATTACTGTTTGTGGTATTCCTTCGGCGAACTTCTTCTGCAAAACGTAGTCCGGTTCATCCATGACATATCCACCCCGCCATATCTCTAAGTACCCGTGTTCCTGAAGTTCAGGGGAGTTTTGGCCAAATACCTCCCGTATGGTGTTTCTAATATTAGATTCGATGATTTGGATTTTCGGATCATCGTGTCTGACTTTGGACGGGTCGAGGTCTTCAACCTCTGCTTTTCGTTTGACAAGCTTTTTGATACCGGAATTAATCTGCTCAGTGGTGAAACTGTGATTTTCGATGACTGGTGGGATGTAATTCTTCCTTGCCATTCTTTCTCCTCAATTCCATTTCCAGGGCTTTGTTTTGTTCACTTCTTTTCCGAAGCATTGTGTTGATTACCGGATTAGTTATTTTTATCGTCCTTCTCGTAATTCGCCAAATGAAAGTTCATATCGTTGTTTCTATATCCTATGAATCTGCTTGGAGCAAAATGAATATTGCCATCCCATTCATGGGCAAAAAAACACCGCCCACGCTTAATGAGATTCTGGTAGAATTCCCTGTATTGAGTTTCGGGCCTATCTCGATAGACTTCTAAGGTTTCCGGATTCATTTTCAGATCATTTACGGAATCAATCAAAATCCATAACCTTCTCCTTGTGCACCGGACGCAAAGTCTGGTCAGAGCTTCGCTTTGTCATTCATTCCTCACTTCCATTTTCGATTAGATCAGTGTGTGGCTTGATCAAGTTGAATAACTTGTCGGCCTTTTTCGGATCGAGGTGTCGTAGCTTCCGGATTGCATCCAAGGCAGCTGTCTCGTTGCCACAAAAAGAATAAGCAACCCCGATATTATGCCAGGCGTTGGCATGCCTCGGATCAATATGTAGGGAATGCTTACGGTTTTCCCTCGTTAGCTTCTGGTCCGGGGGATTGGCAGGTGTCGTCATTGAGACGCCTCACTTTCTGAAACGCCGTTTACTGTCTTCACGTACATAGTCTTCCATGGCGGCTTTGAAGATGGTTTCTTGCCTGCGTCCATCGTCCGTCAGCCGCGGCTCCTCGGGTTCGATTATATCGAAAATGTCTGCTTCCGGCTTGGCCTCCTCTTTGGCTGGAAACGCTTGGGTATTCCTCCGAGCTTCGGGGGGAATAGCTTTCTGAAACAAACCCGATTGATACGTCATAAACCCAGCCAATACCAGAGCTACAGCAATGGGAATAAAAAATGCGGCCAAATATTTAAAAGATGTTACCTCCTCTTTTTGTCGCTCAACGGGTGCTGAAGCCAATGAATCAGACAAAGCAGAACGATACGCGTACGTCTGCGTTTCATATATTTTTGTGATAATCGCTATAAATAGCAACAAACAGGGGATTAGAAGGATATTTGATATCATGTTTATAATATTTGAGGCGAAAAGATCATCCATTGATTTGGTTCTACCTGTGGCTATTCCAATGCCAGTCATTTTGCGGGTTATCCCGATAAATGCGATATTTAGAATATAAGCAAACCACCACCACTTAAGAAGTATGGGAGCGACCCTATCTTTCCAACCTGCCCGATCGTAGCTTGCATTCCATATCTCTTTTAAGACTTGATATGGTTTCCATAAATTGGCAATTGGGATCATGAACCAGACAACAGACCATCCAGGCGTAAACCTCATACCGGTTGCCCCGAGATGGCGAGCGTTGGAGTTGGCCCGGTATACCCACCTCAACACAGTAATAGCTGCCGCCACATAGACGATGAACAAGGCAATCCAGAATATGTACTGCCTCATATCGTTTGCGGCTATTACAGCAATCACAGTATCTCGGGATTCAGACGAATATACTCCATTTTCAAAATCGACAAGAAGTCTGTACTCGAACCCACCCGAGATCATCACGATGCCGGTCAAGCAAATTAAGGCATATATCAGCCATCTAGCCCATTTGGTCAAATTGGCCATATCTTTAAAAACAGCTGGGCGGCTTTCCTTTTCCTCAAGGCTCAGCAGCGGTAACGATGGTTCTTCTTTCGGGATCGCGGATGGAGGTTGATCTGTAGGCTTAGGGACGATCTGCATAGGCTTTCCGCAGCCAATACAGGTTGGGGCGGTGTCTGAAATCGCCTTCCCGCAATCCGGACATTTAATGAGCGCCATCAGTTGCCTCTCTCGTTATTTTGGAATTGCAGCACCTTTTATTGCCGGTTGCTTAATGACTACGGGTGTATCCCAAAAATTAAACCTGCTTATCGGGACAAATCCTGAACATAATACTTTAATTCTAATAGGCATATACTATCCAAGGCCATGTTGTACAATTTATTCTGCTGAATTCCCCGCCCCTTACTGCTTATTTATTCTTATCCAAATCCTTACTCTTATGCAACAGAAAAACCGTTCATTACCACTTAAAAGCTTCTATATTGTGGAGTCTATCAAATTTGTCGCTTCCAAAAAGTAACTTATCAATAACAACAGAACCACTGGGACAATGCCACCACATACTGATTTAAAAAGCGCCCCAAAGACCACCCTGTTATAATTCGTAATTAATATGGGGGAATGCCGGTCATTTGCCGTGAAGGATATCTATCCAGCGTATCGCTTCGTGTTCGCTGACCTTGCCGAGATAGACCTGAGTTGTCTTTAGATCCTGATGTCTCAGGATAACCTTGGATACAATTTCCAGCGGTACTCCGTTCCGATTGGCATAGGTTGCCGAGTATCTCTGTAGGTCATGGGGAGAAATAGTGATATCAAGTTTGGCCCCGAGCTTCCTTATAAAAGTCCTGGCGGTAGAATAACAGACGGGGAATATCCTTGCATCCGGGGATAACCCCTTGAGAACAATATATTCGCGAAGACGTCTCGCCACCTGCTCCGGCATGAATGCAATTTCTACGTCTTTGCCTGACTTCGGAGTGTTGATTGTAAGTTTCCTGTCGGAGACATCAGATACCCTCAGGCTGAGCAGCTCCCCAATCCGCAGACCGCATCGAGCCTGCAGTTCGAGCATGAGCCTGTTCCTAGGGTTCTTAGTGTTATAGATCATCTCATCGACCAGTTCTTTCTCGAGGATCGTCTTCGGCGACTGCCTCGGCATCCTGAATGGTTTGGAAAGAAGGGGAGCATTGCAGGGGTTCTTCAGGTCGGGGTAACATTTTTCGATCACAAAGTTGAAGAAGGCCTTCAGTTGGGCATAGCGTAACCTTCGGGTAGATTTGGCCGACTCCCGCATAATATTCTCCAGGAAATGATAAATCTCATCTGGTTTTATCGAATCAACTTCCCGGTCACCAAAAATGGACTCCAGGTGCTGCAATAGGAACCGGTAGGGGGCAACTTTTGGGGACGCCCTTCGCATTTTCACATTCTTTCTTCTACCAAGTTTGAACGAGCAACGATGATTGTTGTTGGTATTAGGAAAATGGTATTCCTCTCCCCCGAAAATGTCAATAACAAGCAGGCTTTCCAGGTTTTCAGCTTCCAAAAGAATAAGGCAGAGCAGCCGGGGGACATCGTTGAAAAGTGAGTAACTCGGGATAGCTCCGCACGTTTGTCAATATTCCTTAATGGTTGTAACACATCGAGACAGTCATTCCTTATCTCGGCCAAGACGATGTATATGCGGCCAAATCTTGTTGGGTGTCAGGAATGAGTGTGATGTCTTTTTGTGTTTTTCAGTCAAAGCTTTCACTAATCCATCGAGCGGGAGGTCTTATTCCCCGGGCAGCCGGTAGCGAAGGATCACGGCACCCGTTCCGTTTTCGGGGCGCGCGGACCGGGCACGAAAGTGACCGGGACCGATGCGCCTGACTGCACCGGGTTGGCAATACGCTGATAACTCATGTCTGCGGATTTCCAGTCGACTCTACGGAACCACCTCTGTCCGCAATAAGCATCGAGTGACCCGAAAGCGGTTAACGGGTGTGATCCGTAGCGTGGCTGACCGGGGAATAAGACCTCCCGCGGACCTCCCGTAAAGACGGTGTGACGCATGGTTCCACTTTGCTTTTTTCTGTCTTAAACGTTCAAGCGGCTCAAACCTTTCAAGCCACACATTCTTATTTAGTTTCCATCCGGAAACCCTAACTCCATGAAATATAACACAAAAAGGCAA
>CAZRKC010000064.1:0-4819 GCA_964600665.1 uncultured Candidatus Sumerlaeota bacterium | reverse complement strand
ATTGTTCCCACATTCAGGTGGGGTTTACTGCGATCAAATTTCTCCTTCGCCATTCGACTTGTTCTCCTTAAAAATCCAGATGATTAATTTAATAATTTAATATACGATGAGCCACAGAGTCTGAAACAGGAGCATAATGGTTGAATTCCATTGAAAATACTCCTCGCCCCTGTGTTGCAGATCGCAATTCTGTAGCATAACCAAACATTTCCGCTAATGGGACCAAAGCACGCACAGCTTGTGAATTACCGGGTCTCATATCAGTTCCCTGAATTTCACCACGTCTTGCATTTACCTGTCCCAAAATTTCACCTAAGTAATCTTCGGGTATTACAATTTCTACCTTCATTATGGGTTCCAATAAGGTAGGTCTACCTTTTTGGAAAGCCTCTTTGAAGGCAAATACCGCAGCCATTTTAAAGGCCATTTCACTTGAATCAACTTCATGATAAGAGCCATCAACCAGGGATACTTTCAAATCCGTGACAGGATATCCTGCCAATATACCCGATTGAGATGCTTCATTAATTCCATTTTCAATGGCTTTGAAATATTCTTTTGGTACCGTACCACCGGTAATCTTTTCTTCAAAGACAATCCCCCCACCCCGTTCCAACGGTTCCATATTGATGACAACATGACCATATTGGCCATGACCACCGGATTGTTTTACATATTTATAACTTAAACCAGTTACAGGATTTTGGATGGTCTCACGGTAGGATACTCTTGGTCGTCCAACATTCGCCTTAACATTGAACTCGCGCATCATGCGATCAACCAGAACATCTAAGTGCAATTCGCCCATCCCTGAAATAATGGTTTGTCCAGTTGCATCATCGGTATGCACGCGGAATGTTGGGTCTTCTTCAGATAATCTGCGTAACGCTTCTCCCATCTTGTCCTGATCTGCAGTGGTTTTTGGCTCAATTGCAATCGCAATGACAGGTTCCGGAAAACTGATTGTCTCGAGGACAACAGGTTTGCTTGGATGGCATAATGTGTCACCAGTAAATGTGAACTTCAATCCTAAAATAGCGCCAATATCACCCGATGGGATGAATTCTACATCCTCACGGCGATCAGCATACATCCGGATCAAGCGTCCAACGCGTTCCTTTTTTCCTTTTGTGGGATTCAGGACTGATTCACCAGCTACTATTCTCCCTGAATACACACGGAAATAAGCTAAGCGACCAACATAAGGATCACTCACAATTTTGAAAACTAGTGCGCTTAAATATTCATTATCTGCTGTCGGTAATTGAATAATTTCTTCCCCATCAAGTGATGTTGCCTTTACAGCAGGGACATCAAGTGGTGAAGGAAGATATTCGATCACAGCATCTAAGATAGGTTGAACACCTTTGTTCTTTAAGGAAGATCCACAAAATACCAACGTAGCCTTATTATCAAGCACTGCTTGTCGCAAAGAGCGCTTCAGTTCTTCGTTGCTAATCGTTTGCCCGTCCAGGAATTTTTCAATGAGGTCATCATCCAGCTCAGCAGTTTTTTCCACCAATTGCATTCTGGCGAATTCTGCAGCGTCTTTTAATTCTTCTGGAATTTCGACAACCGAATACTCTCTACCTTCTGGATCATCCCAGAGGATAGCTTTCATTTCTAAGAGATCAACCACACCTACAAAATTCGCTTCCGCACCAATTGGCAGTTGCATTGCAATTGGATTAGCGCCTAAACGATCGACAATTGATTGAATGGAACGCTCAAATGAAGCACCCATTCGATCCATTTTATTGATAAAGCAAATTCTAGGAACGAGGTAACGGTCAGCCTGTCGCCATACGGTTTCACTTTGTGGCTCAACGCCTTGCACAGCATCAAAAACGACGATTCCGCCATCAAGCACCCTTAATGAGCGCTGAACTTCCGCAGTAAAATCGATGTGGCCAGGTGTGTCAATAATGTTAAATTGATAATCTTTCCACTCGGCTGTAACAGCAGCAGAAACAATTGTGATACCACGTTCCCGTTCCTGAGCCATCCAATCGGTAACGGTAGTACCCTCATCAACATTACCAATCCTGTATGTCTTGCCGGTATAATACAGAATTCGTTCAGTAGTTGTAGTTTTACCAGCATCAATGTGAGCAATGATACCGATATTTCTGACTCGCTCAAGTGGAAAAGATCTTTGCATGCTTACCTTTTACCTATACGCGGTAATGAGAAAAAGCACGGTTTGCTTCTGCCATCTTGTGGGTTTCTTCACGTTTTCGAACTGAAGCACCCTGACCAGTAGCTGCATCCATAAGTTCCGCTGCAAATTTCTCAGAGAATGAACGGCCAGAACGTGAGCGGGATGAACCAATAATCCAACGAATTGCTAAAGCAACGCGACGGTCAGATGCTACTTCCATTGGCACCTGATAGGTGGCTCCACCAACACGACGAGGGCGAACTTCCATCATTGGACCAACATTTTTCAAAGCTGTGTCCAAAACCTCGATCGGATGCTTGCCTGTCTTTTGTTCAACAATTTCCAGTGCATCATAAACGAGATGTGTTGCGACGCTCTTCTTTCCATTCTTCATAATATGATGAATGAAAGTCTGAACATAAACATTATTATATTTGATATCGGGAGGAGTAATTCTCTGCTCCGGACTTGTTCGACGCATTTGTCAATCTCCGTTCTTTTTAATACTTATTTCTTAGGTCGTTTTGTGCCGTATTTTGAACGACCCTGTCCACGATTGGATACACCGGTACTATCCAGCGTACCACGAACAATATGATAACGCACACCAGGTAAGTCTTTTACACGACCACCACGGACGAGAACAACAGAGTGCTCTTGCAATTGGTGACCTTCACCTGGAATATAAGCTGTTACTTCAAGCCCATTGGTTAAACGAACACGAGCAATTTTGCGAAGAGCAGAATTTGGTTTCTTCGGGGTCATTGTACGAACGACGGTACATACACCACGTTTTTGAGGTGAACCTTTTTCCTGTTTGGTACGGCTCTGTTTCATATTATTAAGTGTGTACAACAAAGCAGGAGCTTTACTCTTACCTTTTCTGGTCTGGCGACCTTTTCGAATTAGTTGGTTTATAGTTGGCACGTTCTCTTGCCTCCAAAATAAAAACTCAGATTTTTTTCAACAATTAAGGCCATCGCTCTTGATGATGGCCTCGACAATACGCCGGTAATTCAGACAACAAGTTTGTCCGATAGGCAACGAGGGCAGATTATATCATGGGCAACTTTCTCAGTCAAGGAAATTTATCCTACCCCAGACCTCCTAATCCACCGCCAAGGCCTAATAATCCGGTTTCCAATTTAGGTGGTTTCGCACGTTCTTCATCTTTTCCGAAGCGTACATTATCACCATTATCCATCACAGCTTCTACAGAAAGACCCAGTGACTGCAACTCCTTTACCAGTACACGGAATGAAGCGGGTAAACCAGGTTCTTCAATCTGGTCGCCTTTGACAATTGCTTCATAAGTCGCAACACGACCTTGAACATCATCTGATTTTACCGTCAACATTTCCTGCAGGGTGTAAGCAGCGCCGTAAGCTTCTAAAGCCCAAACTTCCATCTCACCGAAGCGTTGCCCACCAAATTGTGCTTTACCACCCAGGGGTTGTTGGGTGACCAAGCTGTATGGGCCTGTGGATCTTGCGTGAACTTTATCTTCAACCAAATGGTGGAGTTTTAACATCGTCATCACACCCACCGTAACTGGTTGATTGAATGCTTTACCTGTTTTCCCATCACGTAAAACCATCTTGCCGTAAATGGGTATCGGTTTGCCGCTAGCATTCATGAATTCCACTGCTCTTTCTCGTACATTTTCATCGCTTATATCAGAGACGTCCTGGTCTTCTGCTGCCAGCCATAGTTTCAAACACGCATTGATAGCATTCGTATCGCGTATTTGAGCAGTTTTCTCGCCCATTGTTTCTACAGATTCAAACGCAATGATTGTTTCAGGATCATAACCTTTATCACGCAACCAACCTTCAAGCACTGATTGTCGAGCGTATTGATGGTCGGATGACAAGCGATATACGTCATAGCCCTTATCTCCTAGCCACTGTTCGAAGTAAAGCAATCTTACTTCTTCATCATCACGGATCATTTCTTGTGAATAATCCTGATCTTTCACCCATTTCCAGGCTTTCTCGGCGGTCTCTTTCCATGCTTGATCAATCATCCAGGCACGCCCTAATTCTGCTTCAATTTCTTCTTCATTCGTACCATCGAAGACAGGCGTAATAGCGCGGAAACCTAATCGTAAGGCAGCCCAACCTAAATGGACTTCCAATAATTGACCAATATTCATACGACCGGGAACACCTAACGGATTGAGAATAATATCAACCGGTGTACCGTCATCCAGGTATGGCATATCCTCTACCGGGATTAATCGTGAAACAACACCTTTGTTCCCATGGCGACCCGCCATTTTGTCACCAGCAGTGATCTTTCTGCGTTGTGCCACGGAAACTCGAACCATCATGTCCACACCAGCAGCCAGGTCGTTGTTTTCTTCGCGAGTAAACACTTTTACATCGACCACTTTACCGCGTTCGCCATGTGGCATTCTCAAGGAGGTATCTTTCACATCACGTGATTTTTCACCAAAAATAGCACGTAATAAACGCTCTTCCGGTGTTAATTCTTTTTCACCTTTTGGTGTGATCTTCCCCACCAATATATCGTTTGGCCCAACTTCTGCACCAATGCGGATAATCCCGCTTTCATCTAAGTCTTTGATGGCATCTTCACCCACGTTGGGAATATCCCGGGTAATTTCTTCCGGACCTAATTTGGTGTCTCGTGCTT
>CAZRKC010000063.1:0-5302 GCA_964600665.1 uncultured Candidatus Sumerlaeota bacterium | reverse complement strand
AGCAGCGGTTTTGAGCTATATTATTGGTTGTCTACTATAGCGAAACTGACACCAATATCAATAAAATCCCTCCTCACCAAGAGACGGATGTGCTGGAAGGACACCCCCAGTTTACCCTGCTAGGTCTCCATCGGGAACCAGCCTTTATCCTTTAGCCAGATTTCCGCAAAAGCATGGTAATGACCGCAGGAAATAGATTCGATGAAAATCCGAGCCAGATTCTGTTAGCTGCACATAATGGCCATAAACAGATTGGCATACTCACTGCAGATTCCATTTCTCTTCACCAGGAGCTCTAATGCATTGTAGGTGTCGGTTGTACCCTCCAGATTTGTCTTACCAGTTCTTCATCATAGTGAATGATGGATGCCACATATTGAATCGCCTGTTGGACAATCTCCTCCACATCATCATCGTCTGGAGCATCTTCGACAAATACCTCGATATACGCAAGATGGTTCTATTCGATTTTTTCTGACGGCATTAGATAGGACTTGACTTCAATTGGATATTCTGCCAGAGGCGAAGAAGATAATAATAGATTTTGACTGTTTTCTACCAGCAGTCGACACTTATGATAATTCATGCATTCCATGACAATTACTGTCAGGGGATAAGCGTTCAGAACTTCTGTCTCCAGACAGTGTCCCTTCATCCGATACAGAACTCTTCCTGGGTATTGCCATCAGACATGTCTTTGATCCCTGTAGTCCCACCCAGATTACCGTTAGTAGGATCAATTCCATGCAGGCTTTCACTATCTGCCTGACCATGTTTCCACCTCTCTCAAGATCCTCTTGAACCGTCCAATATTCTTGTTCTTGAGCTCACCTGTAAGGCAAAGGTCATATGCTTGTGTTTCGGCCAATCCTGAGGATTTTCGCCATCTCCGGTTCTGCATCACCGGCGTGATATCGGCTTAATCGACTCTATCTTCCCTGGATGCAACTTCTTTCTTACCCTGCATTCCGGATGATTACCCTGTTAGCTCCCATACCCATCTCCTGCAGCTTAAAGATGCCAATGGATTCTTCCAGCTCACTAATGTCGGTATAGATGTCCTAAACTCTTCTAGTTCTATCTTGAGGATTTTTCTGTCTGTCGAGATCCGGATCAGGGAATCAAATACATAATAAATTGGACCTGATGTCTACGGGCGAACATGGGCAACCGTTTCATCCGAAATCTATCACCAATCATTTCAACCGTATGATCAAAAAAGCCAATGTCCCCCAGATACGATTACACGATCTCCGACACACTCATACCACAATTTTGCTACTGCAGGGAATCCATCCGAGATTAGTTTCTGAGCGACTCGACCACAGTCAGATCAGCATCACCGTGGACACCTCTCCTCTCATACACTTCTCGGGCTCCAGGAAGAGGCCAGCAGGCGCATCGAAAATGAAGTTTTGAACGCCAGAATAATTGGATCGAGGATATCCCGTTAACATAATGTTAGCAAAATGGGTTCCGGAAGGCTAAATGTATAAAACAAAAACGGCGCAAACCCGCGCCGTTCCTTTTTCATTGAGGTACTTGCATGAAGATGTGCAGCGCTTTTTTAAGATTTCCACCTCTTCTGTCAGGACTTCAATCCGTTTCCTGTCTTCTTTCACCCGGGCCATAGATGCCTTTGTTTCTCTGGCTGTTTTGCCTCAGATTTCTTGCTCTTCCTGATAGCTCGGTAAGCGGTTTTTCGTTCGATATTCTCTCACCCACCGACAGATTGTGTTCTTATCGATTCCTAACTCTTCTCCCACACTGGTGGCTGACTGGTTGCTTTCGATGATGCAGTTGACGGTTTGTTCCCGAAACCCTCCGTATATTTGCTGTTAAGACTTGCCATTACCTTCCACCCTTTCTAAGCATACGAGTCCTCTTTTGACTCCGAAAAAGTGATAAGGTTCCACTATCTAGTGTGCAAAACAATCATCTTGAAAGCCAATTCGGTAAACCAATAACTGAATGCAAATTTGGAACATTTTCGATATAAATATTCAAACATAACACGATTTGCAGTCTACTCGATTTTGCTTCCCGCAATTCTACTTCTCATATCATCTTGAACCAACTTATAGATGGTTGCAGTTATTGGCACAGCAAAAAGAACACCAGGTATCCCAAACAGTCCCCCACCGGTAACTACTGCCGCAAACACGAAAATACCGGGCAAACCAACAGAAGCGCCAACAACTCTCGGATAAATTACGCTACCTTCAAACTGTTGTAGAATAATCAAAAAAACGACAAATCCTATCGCTTGATAGGTATTCTCAGCAAGAATGATTAAGAATCCAATGACGCCCCCAATATATGCACCAACCATAGGTATTAAAGCCGTAACCCCAACTACTGTTCCAATCGTTCCTGCATATGGAAATCTTAGTATAAGCATTCCGATCGTACACATAGTGCCTAATATTACTGACTCAATAGCCTGACCGACAACGAATTTCGAAAAAACACTATTGGCAACAGAAAAAACTGAATATAGGCGTGCTCGCTTACACTCTGATAGATAAATATTAAAAAACTTATTTGCTTGAAGTAAAAGTATATCCCTAGAAAATAACAGATAGAGTGCAAAAATGGTTGAAATCAACAATCCAATAACGGATCCAATTGCGAAGCCTGCAACATTAAGTGCTCCTCCTGTCATACTCGTTAATGCATCAATCATTTTTTGGTCAATATCATCCGGCAATTTCGGAAAAGTTTTGAATATATCAGGAAAAGAACTAAGCGTTTGATTTCCAAAAAGAAATAGCTTTTCATATAGAATCGGTATTTGCGATCCTAGAATTTTCATGATTTCAATAATTTGAGGAACAATGAGTGTAATTATTGCGATGAAAATTACAAGAACAAATAGACAAGCTAGAATTACACAGGCTGGTTTCTTCATTTTGACAAGCCAGTATTTTCTTGTTTTCGGGAAATAGTGTCTCTCAAACACTTTCACAATCAAATTCAATATGTATGCTATCACTATTCCAGTGAAAAGCGGCATTACAATTCTAATTACCGATGAGATCACCGCTACTACTTGATCGAATCTTAAAACCATAAATAGCACTAGGCCAGATAATAGTATTGATCCCGTTGTCTTCATTTTTTCCCACTTACTAATTGTTGCCATATAGAACCTCCTAGCACGATCTGGTAGATTGATACCAGTTCCTACAATTACACCATATTTGATGCTCTTCTGAACATAACTGTGAACTGGTATTGAATAACTTTCCCAAACAGAAATTACCATTCTGTGTTTCGATTTCATTGGGACTAAAGCAACTTAGGGAACTATGGGTCTCATTTTTGCTGTTCCGGTTCACCTGATCAGCCCGTTCTGTATATAATAGTTCAGGCAATAGAGGTTTCGCTCGCAAACAGATTCTGTCTTTACAGCATAAATGTTGTTTCTGATATAGGTTTTTCGAAGGTCATCCCGTAAGACAAAAAAGCGCTGGGTGTAAAATGTGTTAAGCACCTTATCGAGATCCAGTAATAATGCTCACTAACCCAGTCCGCATGAATCATCTAGATCTACTCGAGATTTGTCTTTACGCCAACGAATGTATCCATCACCAAAATAATAGTCTCTGCTGGTTCTGGCACTGTGCCCAATGATTTTCCTATTAAGCAATTCCACTTACAAACAGGTATTACTCCCTTTTTTTAATAAATCCTAAAATGGACCCTTATGCTTTTTTCGGATTGGTAAACGATCTTGCATATGAATACCCGACCGCCCATTATGCAGCAATCTCTCGCAAATATCGATCGAGAAATTGCTTAGGGCTTAAATACCCCAACGAAGCATGCATACGCCTCCGGTTGTAAAATACTTCAACATATTCGAATATATTTGCCTCAACACTTTTCAGATTAGCATATTTTTGAAAATATATCCATTCTTTCTTGATAGTCGCAAAAAAACTCTCACAGCAAGAATTTTCGAAAGGATTGCCTTTGCGGCTCATACTGCCGCTCACATGATGCTGCTGCAGATATTTCTGGAAACGCTTGCTGCTGTATTGACACCCACGGTCACTATGAAACATGACATCCTGAGGGTAATTGCGACGCACCAACACATTGCCTGAACCACCAGCTCTGTATCTGCTTTGCGACTCATCGCTGAGCCCACCACCTCCCGATTGAATAGGTCTAATACTAGGTACACCCAGCCTTCTGTGCTGCGGATATAGGTGATATCGCCTACCCAGTTCTGGGGGAGGGCGGATTGAATTGCCGGTTCAGAATGTTATCCTGGTAGATCCCATCCCCTGACCCTTGGATTGCGGTCGGTGCCGGGTTCGATGGAGATCCCATGTTGACGCATCAGCCGATACACTCTGCTCAGGCCGATGAATATCCCTTGCTTTTCCAGGGCCCTTTTCATGCGAACGCCGCCATAGCTTCTGTAATGCTTCGCATGGATTTCCAGCATTTCCTGAACAATCTGCTTATCCTCCAGCTCTCTAGGCCTGGGTGCTCGCCTTTTCCAAGTATGGTAACCGCTCGTGCTCACTACCAATACTTCCTCATCAATCGATAGTCTGAGCGATGACTGTCGATAAACGCATCCTTCATTTTGGTGCATGCATGAAGATGTGCAGCGCTTTTTTAAGATTTCTACCTCTTCTGTCAGGATTCCGATCCGCTTTTTGTCTTCTTTCATCATATATGCTTTCGTTTCTCTGGCTGTTTTGCCCCGGATGTCTTGCTCTTCCTGATAGTTCGGCAAACAGTTTTTGGATCGGTATTCTCTCACCCACCGGCAGATCGTGTTCTTATCAATGCCTAACTCTTCTCCCACACGAGTGGCTGACTTGTTGCTTTCGATGATGTAATTCTCTGTTCGTTCCCGAATCGCCTCTGTATATTTGCTGTTCGGACTTGCCAATACCTTTCACCCTCTATGCATACGAGTCCTCTTTTCTGACTCCGAAAGAGTGATAAGGTTCCACCCAAAATAAACAGACAAAAAGCACCCGTTAGCAAAATGTTAGCAAAATGGGTTCCAGAGGGCTAAATGCATAAAACAAAAACGGCGCAAACCCGCGCCGTTACTGTATTTATATGGTCGGAGTGAAAGGAATCGAACCTTCGGCCTCTTGAACCCCATTCAAGCGCTCTACCAAACTGAGCTACACCCCGTTAGACACACGACAATTATAACTCATCCCTGCCAAAAATTCAACACAAATAGATCACCCGTGTTATTATGTGTCAAAGCGGTGAAATGAAAAATCAAGTGCAATAGAAAGTGACGACTCATAGGAACACCAGC
>CAZRKC010000062.1:0-5399 GCA_964600665.1 uncultured Candidatus Sumerlaeota bacterium | reverse complement strand
TTTGGCTCTTTATTATTGATCTTTCTTTTTACACCATTATACGGACTTAATCCTTTAGATATTACCAAACCGGTGAAGTTGATGATGTTATTCAAGGAAACAGCTCAAGCATGGTAATCTATTCAAAAGGCAGTAGTTCAGGTGGTCATTTTATAGTTCCGAAATCTACAAAGGGATACAAAATACCTAGCTTGTTTTCTGTGAAAAAAATATCACATAAATTCAATAAGGATGGAAATTTTGATGTCTATAATGTTACGGGAACAAACGATTATTATGTTGTTGGAACAATTATTTCGAAAGAAAGCGAAATAATTGTTGTTGATAGCAAAAATGAACAAGTTAAGAACATTATTGCAGAAATGGGTAACGCTGGTATAAAAACCATCCTTTTATTTTCTTTTGTAGAAAACTTTACAAATGAGTATTATCTACTCATAAATGGCACAAAAGTATCAATCGGCAAATGACTTTGAATTTCCTTGGCCCCGCTTGGAGGCTTAGGTCACATATACTGGACAAGAAAGAGTATGCCCTCACATCAGGTGATCCGGGTGTTGCGGTGGATACCATCGGATACAGTTACTATTCAATCTGGAAGGATAAACTGACCAGTTATGATAATACAACTATCAGCTACGACAATATAGGGAATCCACAAACTATATCAACGGACTGACCTTCACATGGGACAGAGGCGGCAATTAAGCAACGCCGCAAAGACCGGCCTCAGCATATCCTATGAGTACAACGACCGGGGGATCCGGACTAAGAAAACCGTCGGGAGTACTGTGACCACCTACCACCTGGTGGGCAGCCGAGTGACCTGGGAAAGTGACGGGACAGACACCCTCTACTATTACTACAACGGCGCGGGCGACTTGTTCGGATTCAAGCACAATGGAACCCATTACTACTATGTGAAAAACGCTCAGGGCGACATTATCCGTATCCTGGACGAGAGCGGCACTGTGGTGGTGGAATACACCTACGATACCTGGGGGAAACTAATAGACATTGATGGGCCTGCGAAAGATACTGTGGGAGTACTCAACCCCTATCGCTACCGGAGTTATCGCTATGACACGGAGATGGGCTTTTATTACCTGAACAGCCGCTACTACGATCCGGAGACCGGGCGGTTTATCAATGCGGATGCAATTAACGGGTTTTATGGTGATTTGAATACGGGCAATATGTTTGCTTACTGCAACAACAATCCTGCGTCAATGTATGATATCGAGGGGCTATATGCTTATTACCTTGAGATGTCATACGGTACTGGAGTAGGTTTAGCAGTTTCACAAACAGTAGCAGTTGTCTGGGACGATAAAGGCTATCTGTACTTCACGAAGACCCCCACAGAGCTTCTTGATCCGTTTCATTATGTTATCGGCTATGGTGCAGGTGTGAGCTTGACAGCTGGATTCTCACCACTGGACACAGCAATTGATTACATTAACAGAACAAAGTAATCAGTGAGTGGTGCTGGAAACATTGGAATAGGAGTTATTGGCAGGGTTGATTTAACCTCAGAATATGAAGTGACTGGGGTTGCACTTGGTCCAACATACGGATTCGGAGGAGGGTTTTCAGTATCTGAAAACAGACCTTCCCATATCAGTTATGGGGGGTATAGTGAACTTCACGAGTATTATGGTTTTCCGAGGCCCACAAGCACTTACTCAAGGCCATTTACTCATGGATCAGGATTAGGAAGATCAGGAGGAGGCTCCGGCAACAATTATACTAGGATGTAGAGATTGACGAAATAATCCTATCTGATGACTATAGAATACCAAGGGTATTATGTCTGATTGAAGTAAATGATGCTTAAGGAAGACAAGTTCAATTTTCCACAGATGCAGGATTTCGGTTTTTTGGGAGGAGACAGTTATGAAAGCTTATCGCAAGTACTTCATCGATTATCTTGTTTTAACTCTCGGGCAGCTACTCTGGATGTCGCTTGGGACTCTTGTAGCCATGATAGTCTATTGGCATTTTATGGGTATATACCTTGGGTGGATACATCTCGTTTTCACAGTCTGGTTTGTATTTTTTCACTATTATTTTACGCTCTATCCTTTGAAGAAATTGATTCCGGTATTAAAGGATATTCGTGGAAATAGATTTGATTCATATAGGGGGGTCGTTAAGCGTTTTACGAAGAAGAAACGCTTTAGCATTGTCTCATGGGACAGGTTTATTCTGTCCCTTTCACTAGAAGGGTCAGAGGATGAAGAAGAGTTTACAGGATTTTCGAACGACCTTAAAGAGGATTATTTGCCTGGGGATTTTGTTGAAGTCTTAGCCATGCCGACAGCAAAAGTAATCCTAAGTGTAGCTAGAATCAATGGTTCAGCATCTGCGGATTAAGTGGGAGGGTTCGATCGCCCGGGATTATGCGGGATTGATCTTATCCCATATGCAAACTGTCAGAGGTTGGTGGTTGAGTTGCACCAAAGAGGCATGACCTATGCGAAATTGCAATAAACTGTGGGCTTGAAGTGTATCTAACTGATTATTCCTTGCTTGATATGGCAATTCGTTGGATTCAGAGGGCGAGTCGAAATCTAGTTGTGAATTCTCGATGATTTGTATGTCGATACACGATAACAGATGCTACCTATCTATTTGAACGGAGGATTATCCATGAAAGCGTACAAATACTACCTGATTGAAAGCATACTCGTAATCCTAGCACCGGCGATAATAGCACTAATGACTTTCTTTCCCGGTTATCTCAGAGCATTTCAACAGATTCCTTGGGTTATGCTCAGCTGGATGGTCTTGCTCCCGGGTTTCGTTTATTTTGGTTTCAGCATATTCCCAGATCGAGGTAGGGATGTTTATCGAATGATAAAAGATATCCGAACAGGAGACATAATTAGTAAAAAGGGTACTGTGCTGGACTACAAAATTATAAAGCGCTTCAGTATGATAGCAGGACGAGCTTATGAGTTGGCTATAAGAGAAAAGGATACTGGTCTTACTAAAATCTTGACCGGGTTGGAAAAGGATCTTGAAATAGATATCCATCTCAGTGATGATATTGAGATCGAGTTCTTAAAGACGTCAGCAGTGATCACCCATGTTGGCAAGCATGAAAAAAGACATAATTAATCCGACTGAATTCTGTGGAAGAGCGATTGCGATGCTGATTGAGAACTTGATTGACCCTGGAGCACCTTGGTATCCTACCATCTGGTCGGAGACCGGGTGACAGCAGAGACCACAGGCATCCAGACTCAGTACTACACCTACAGTGCAACAGGTGAACTGGTCGGGATCCGGTGGGATGGGGATTCATACTACTATATCAAAAACGCCCAGGGGGACATCATCCAGATCGTGGATGACGACGGCAGTGTGGTCGTGGCATATACTTACGACACCTGGGGGAAACTGGTCAGCATCACTGGGTCAGCTGCCACTACATTAGGGGTCGCCAATCCTTACCGGTACCGAAGCTACCGCTACGACAATGAGACGGGCTTTTATTACCTGAACAGCCGCTACTACGGTCCGGAGACCGGACGGTTTATCAATGCAGATGCAATTAACGGGTTTTATGGTGATTTGAATACGGGTAATATGTTTGCATACTGCAACAACAATCCTGCGTCTATGCACGATATCGACGGTTTGTATGCGGGTTACATTGAGAGTAAGTATGGTGTTGGATTAGGTTTAGGTCGTTCTCAAACAATAGCGCTTGTGTGGGATGATAAAGGGAATCTATACATCGTAAAGTCTTACACAGAACTTCTGGATCCTTATGAATATGTGTTCGGAGCCAGTGGGGGCGTGAGTCTTTTGATTGGATACTCTGGGTTAGACACAGCAGAAGAATTTATCTGCAAGAATAAATATAATAGAAGTTTTACAGCTAGCTTTATTGGAGGACTTGTTATCAAGAGTAACTACTCGAAAGCATCATCGGATCCGATTGGACACGCAATTGGTGGAAGTTTGGGATTTGGAGTAACGTTTACGGAATCTGAGAGTAGAGTTACTAAAGTATGGAAATTAAGAGGAGCTTCATCTAGCAGCAGAAGTGCAACAGGATACGGTAATAGTTATTTTTCCATGTATTAATAAAATTACTGAAAGGTCATTGATATCAACGCTAGTAAACCAGGTCAATGAAGGTAGCATCTTAAGTACTTTAGAACCATCAAAATCCAAATGAGTTATTCTTTCCGTTAGAAAGTTAGCAGTAATACTGAAAATCAGGATAAATAGAGGGTTACTTTTGGTGAATTTCGATAGCACACAAAAATAACACACTAACGAAAGCGACTATACTGTCCGATCAGGGAGACCCCGTGGGTAAGAACCCCTGTGTTAACAATTCTTATACTTAGTATAGGAAGAATATTAACAGCGAAAATGTAAAAGAATATTGTGGATCAATCTGAGAAAGGGGTTTAATATGAACGACTACAAAGAGTACTATCATGATTATCTAATAATCAATGGTGTAAGATTAACTTTTTTCTCCATTCCCTTGGTGATAGGTCCCATTGTTCTTAAGATACCTCTGCTGATGATATTTATTGGTGCTGTTTATGTGCTGGTGCTGAGTTGGTTTCTTCCTCCATTACCTCTAAGAAAACTGATTACGATTCTAAGAGATATTAAAGAGTGCAACTTTGTAAATAAGAAAGGGGTCGTGACAAGATTTTCACGGGATAGTGGTAGCATTTTTTCTGGAGATAAGTTTAGAATGTCAATCCAAGTGAATGATTCAGGGCGCGTAGAGAGTTTCACTGGATTGAAAAAGGATATTATAGAGGATTTCCTTGAAGGGGATCATGTCGAGATTAGGGCAATGCGTAGGGCGAAAATTGTCACTAGCGTTATTAAAATAAATGATTAGACTTCTCAGAATACACAAATCTGGTTTGGAGAATAACAATGAATTGGAAAAAACATATCGTAGTTTTTCCTGTCTGAGGCTTGTTTCTAGCACATCCTAAAGAGAGAAAATTATTAATGAAATTGATTTACTGAATAAAAATAAAGAGTTGAGCATAGATTTTCTTCCGGATAACTATTTCAAAGACATTGTTTATTACTTCTGAGTGGAGGCTAATGATGAAATACTATAACTCCTATCTAGTTGAGAGTATTTTCTTAGTATTGACTCCGTCTATACTCTTTAATATTTTTTCCTTCCCGGCTTATCTCAGAGCATTTCAACAGATTCCGTGGGTTATGCTCAGCTGGATGCTCCTGCTCCTGGGTTTTGTGTTTTTTGGATTCATCGTATTCCCAGATCGAGGTAGGGATGTTTATCGAATGATAAAAGATATCCGAAGAGGAGACATAATTAGTAAAGAGGGTACTGTGCTGGACTACAAAATTATAAAGCGCTTCAGTATGATAGCAGGACG
>CAZRKC010000061.1:0-6000 GCA_964600665.1 uncultured Candidatus Sumerlaeota bacterium | reverse complement strand
GGGTGGGGAATGATATTCCGACAAAGCTGGGGAAAAGTAGACCGACGTTGACATGCTCCTCGGCACCTCTTGCGAGCATCGCCATCACAGTGGTTATCAGCTCCCTTCTCTGGTATCTCCTTAACGAGTTCGCTCTCCGCCGTTTTGTGTCCAGGGATAACTAGAAGATCGCAAAATGGCTGCTGGTGACTGGAGTGTATGCCGGGGCATTCCCTGTGACATCTATGCTCTAGCTTAGGAGTGGGTGTACAAAGTAACTTATCAAAGGAGGGTACAACGCGGAAGGAGGGTTTCATAGAGATAAAAAAAATTAAAAGGGGTTTTTGGTTGCCTTATAGAAAAGCAAAAAGTATTTACTACTGAAAGCCAAAATAAATAGCGAAATTAAGGCATATCCATCGCTGAATAACATGGAAACGAGAAACATTTTTTGCCCGAATGACTGGGATATCAGATCTTTTTTCGTAGTCATACTTTCTGTGTATCTTGTTTATGGCGGCGCAGTAGCCCTGAATATCCTTGGCTTCTCTCTACCCTTCCTCCAACAAGTCCCTGGCTTCATTCTCCTGCTTCTTGTCCCTGGCTTCCTCCTCTTACGGATACTGAAACTCCACGCTCTCGGTACCGTTGAAACAGTTGCTTATGCGGTTGGTTTAAGTCTCGCGGTCTTAATGCTTTCGGGATTTTTCATAAATATGAGCTATCCATTGTTTGGAGTTACAAAACCACTATCTTTCCCCTATATACTATTAACATTCAGTATTATTATTGTAATTCTGGGAATTATGTCTTATCTGCGCGATAAAGAATATCGTGCACCTTATACATTAGATCTTCAACAGTTGACCGCTCCAGTGTCTTGGGTGATATATAGTATACCTTGTGTTTCAATCATCGGATCATTCTTGATCGGTCGTTATCATAACAACACACTCTCAATTGCGGGTATTATCTTAATTGCAATCCTTGTTTTGTGGTTTGCATATAAAAGATCAGGAGATTCCTCGTCTGCGGAAGTTCTATTGATTCTATCCATATCAATATCGCTACTGTTTGGAGATCTATTGATTTCCGAATACCCAAGGAGACTTAATGTAGATGGAGAATTTTATTACTTAAATCAGGCCATTCAAAATAATTTTTGGGATTCTTCATTGCCAGGAAGTGCCAACAGCGTGCTTTCGATTGTGATATTAGGGACTGTTTTTTCAGAGATGTTGGGGCTTAGCCCCTTTATTGTTCTGAAAACCGTGTATCCACTGATTTTTGCGATCGTTCCAGCGATCCTGTATGCAACCTATAAAAGAGAATTCTCGGGTAAACTATCACTCTTTGCAGTATTCTTTTTTATATTTAATTTTTATTTTTTTACCGAGGCGTTATTGCTCAGAAGGCAACAGATTGCATTAATTTTTGTCGCACTCTTGTTGTTGCTGCTCACAGAAAAGAGAATACATCCAAGTCAAAGATCAATGCTTTATTTAATTTTCACGATTTCATTAGTTATATCTCATTATTCCGTTTCGATAAATTGGATTCTTATAGTCATTTTAGCATCATCAATATACTTTATAAAAAAGATCTATGACGCTCAAACAGCCTCAAATCTTTCTCAGCAAAATAAGTCTGGTAAAAAATTTACTTTATTAGGCTGGAATATATCACCCTACTATATAATTTTTTTAATTACTATCTGCATCATATGGTATATGTATATTAGTTTTTTAACATTTTCCAATGTAATAGGATCAGGCAATAGTATCATCGATAATTTCGCCTTATTTACAGATACATCATCCAAGTCTTCAATGATCCCAGCCGCTATGGGAGCGGGGTTCTGGGAAGTTCCACCTTACAGCAAATTATATCGTTTGTTGCAGTATACATTTCAAGGATTCATCGTTATAGGGCTAATGAGAAACATATTTTCGCAGGGTTTCCAAAAATTGAGTGTCTGTTTTAGAGCCGCAGCAATGACCTTCCTGATAATATCGATGACCCTTCCATTTATGTCTATGTTTCAAAATATGCAGAGATTATACTTTTTCACACTGCTCTTCCTATCTCCTTGTTGTATAATCGGAGCGTATCAGGTGTATCGTTGGTCTCGTCAATTAGGTAGGGGCCTTCTGAAACATATTATAGAAATAATTGATTATCAGCCAACTAATGAGAATAGCAGAAGGACTATACCAAGTTCAGAGAACAGATTCTTTTACATTTTGTTAACAATACTTTTCTTAGTCCCTTTCTTTTTCTTTAATTCAGGATTAATGTTTGATATAGGAGGATTCAACGAGGACACGAGAGCGAACGCTCAGATCCCAAGTTCAAACATATTAAGTTATGGAGGAATCGATCCTGAATTTCATAACGTAGGAGAAGTGATGCTAGGATTGAAATTGCCCGAATTTCTTAACAACGATAATCAGGTTTACGTCGACATACCTGTTGGGTATGATCTAGTTTCTGCTTGGTATAGAAAACCCAATTACCTTTCTCAGGGATATCAAGCCTCTGAGAATTCATACTTATTTATGAGATCATGGGACATAGATCGTCATGCATTAAGAGGCCCAATAGATAGAAATAGATTGTCTACGGGGTTTGATTATATTGGCATATCTAGCACATCATTATCAAACAAAGATTATATTTACAACAATGGATATGCTTCCCTATATAGAAACAGATAATGAACTACGCGAAGGGTGGACACACGAGTAGCGTACAAACATCTTGTAAAAAGGGAGACTGGTATTGCATCCAACTTGGATTTAGATAAAGGAGTAACAGGGCCATCTCTCGCCAACATGACGCTAGATGGGATCAGGGGCCTGCCCGTGGCAACATCTCCCCAGGAGGTCGTCCCAAAGGGTCTGCAAACCTCCATTGCACCTTGCTCGGAACATCTATGTACAAGATTTCTGCCACTTGGGCCACACAAGAGGTCAGGACGGGGAGATGGTCTTTCCCATGGTATCGTCACGCGGGAGAGGACCGAGAGGGGGTGCCCACCTCCCGGCAAAGGTATTTTGGGACAACCTCCAAGATAAAAGCCCACTTCGTCTACAACGTGGGTAACTTCCTCGTCACGGCTTCAACAAAGGAGATTACAGAAGAAGCCAGGGCATCAACTTCTGAGTTATAATTCCCGAAAATAAAAATGGAATATTTCTCATTAAACTATCCCGAAAGCCAGTCGAGTCGAGCACCGATACGAACAAGAAAGCGGTGAAAAAAGTGCAAGCCTAGGCACAGGATCCCGTATCAAGATCCTGAATGCGATCATTCGAGAAGGGAAAAACTACCACCGCCACGACATGGCAAAGGAGACGTTCCAAAAACAGGACACCTATGTATGGATGGTCCTCGGGAAGTGGGGTAAGTGGCGACACCCAAACAAAGGGCACAAGCGGCTAGCCCAAAAATATTGGCACTCCGTAGGGACGCGTAAGTGGATGTTCCAGACTAAAGAGAATGTATTACAACTGTTCTCGGATGCCAAGATCAAGCGATACGCCATCCGAAACTGAACGCGAACCTATCCTTTGACAGGAGGAACTACTTCCTTGACAGGCGGGAACGCATAAAGTGGCAGACACCTTGGATTCAAACCAGACTTTCTTTGCGCTGCCGCCAGAAAACCGGGTAGTAGAATGCATGAGCGTACTGCGGTGAAAGCCGCACGGTCCGTTCTTGGAAGGGGGGAAGGTGACAACACCTTCTTTCTGTTCGACCAAGACGGAGCACGGCACGTCACCAAGGCGGTCCTGGTGGTCACCGGGGTACAGGAAGACGGCTACCGGGAGATCTTGGGAGCGAAAGTCATGTATTGTGAGAATGAGGAATTCTGGTCGGGACTGTTCGAGGACCGCAAAGAACGAGGTCTCACCGGGATCCGCCTGGTCGTCTCCGATGGGCACACCGGCATCCAGAAAGCAGCTGAGGCTGCCTTCCTCGGCGTATCCTGGCAGGCACACGGAAAGTGTATTGCGTTTACCTGAGAGCAGATCTCTGCCATATGTGCCAAGTCCATTGACCTGGGCAGTACTGAGGAATAGCCCCTGGAAACACCAGAAGGAAGTTGCAGAGGGGTTAAAGGAGGCGTATGGGCGTGAACAGAACAACTAAGACCTCGCTTACGACTTGAACGCACACGGCTATCAGAAAGCAGCCAATACCATCGAGCGATTCCTCCAGGAGCTCATGAGTTACACCGCATTCTCCAAATAGCATGGGAAGCGGATTCGAACCACCAACATGATGGAACTGGTCAATAAGGAGCTAAAATGAAGGACCAAGGTTTTAGGCGTGTTCCTGAATGAGGAATGTTTCCTCTGATTGGTCGGATCCATCCTGATGGATATTAACGAGGGTGGGTCACCGGCAGAAATACTTAGACAAACTATAGATGATCCGAAACACTACCGAATATGGTGCTTTCGGGCGCCGAATCTCTTACATTCTTCCCATATGGTCTCTTACCCTAAGAGCAGATATCAGAGCGTTTCCTTTAGTTCGAATCGATAACATATAATACCATATCTACTAATGGCCTATAGATAGATCGGTCTGCATTTTGATAACGTAGGCATTACTGGTGGCAAGATGACGTATCCTAAAGTTTCAATTATTACCCCTACTTACAATCATGAGAGGTACATTAAGACATGTATACAGAGTGTTCTAGACCAAACATATGAGTCCTGGGAAATGATCATAATAGACGACGGATCTACTGACTCTACGCCACAAAAAGTTGCAGAATATTCGGATAAACGTATTAGGTATATTAGACAGGAGAATCAAGGTAAATCAAATTTGGGGAAAACGTATAATTATGCATTGTCACTGTCGAAAGGGGAGATTGTAGCTATCCTTGAGGGTGACGACTTCTGGTCAATAGACAAACTTGAAAAACAAGTTACCTCGTTTGAAGAATCTTCAGTGGCTCTTTCGTTTAGTAACTACTATGTTGCGTATGATTCAGGTGATTCACTTAAATATGAATTACCAAAAGTAGTACACTTGTACATTGCATTCGAAAATAATCCTCTGGGGAGCGCACTTTATCCATTATTTGATGGTTTATCGCCAGGTTCTGTGACATTAATGTTTCGGAAAACTGCACTTTTGAAAATTGGAGGTTTCCAACAGATGTATGATTTACCATACGTCGATTATCCAACACTCCTTGCCATGACACTGGAAGGCCGTTTTGCGTATGTCCCTGAAACATTGGGTTATTTTAGACGTCATAAAGGATCAATCTCATCATGCAGATTAGATAACCAAAAAGACATTGTTGAAGTTATAGATAAGAGATATAAATATTGTAAAGACTTTTTACGCCAAAATACCGATAAAATATCTAGGTTGAGTATATCTATTGCTAAACTTGATGAAATAAGTGAAACTCGAAGAAGCAGTGCAGTATATTTGATGTATATCAGAAGCGGCAAAGAACTATTTGAGTTGGGAGATCGGATCGGATCGCGAAAAACATATGGGCAAGTGCTTAAGCAAGATACATCACCCATATATAAATTCGTGGCTATTTTAGGGCTAATTTCAACATACTGCGGTATAGATCTCTGCGCTATTATGCCAACCCTTTATACTAGATTACGAAAATATAGATTACGAAAGATGTGCTCGGGGAAATGTGTCAGACCATAAATTCATCCCAAAATCTCCCAGATCCTGAGGGCACATATCTGGTGGATCAAGCCGAAAATAAAGTTTCAGAGTGTTTAATATTGTGGAATAATCTTCTGGAACGCTCCACTTCAGCTGAAGAGCTGTTCAATGTTACTAGATTTTTCGCTCTGAGGAGATCATATTTGGGCTCGTTCTGTGACTTCAGCGAACACTTAGTGAGAATAGGGGCTCTTATTTTATCTGATCGAAGATCAGACCAAGGAGTTACGCTTAATGTCGTCCCGATAGCGTAAACAAATTGCTGTAAAATCTAGAACGCCCTGATCTCTACTGAAC
>CAZRKC010000060.1:0-6083 GCA_964600665.1 uncultured Candidatus Sumerlaeota bacterium | reverse complement strand
CAACAGTATTATTATGGATTCCTATGATTATTCGCACTTAATTCTTCAATTGATGCGTAAAACAACACCGCTGTTATTTGCGGTGCTAAACCCTTGGATTAAGTCGAATCCGTTGATTGGCCACCCATCGTGCCCGATGTCGCATAACTAGTTTTTCAGCTTTTTTTCGACTCATGCCCTTCGTTTGTCCCTCAACCTGAATTGTCTCAGTCGTGATCCCTTTTCGTAAAGACTGGCATTCAACTGCTTTCGCACGACCTTGCTCTCGTGTGAGGATCGGTTTTTTTGTGCCGAAACAACTTTCCAAAGCTGCACACTCATAGCAGCTGGCGACCGTTCGAAATTGATTTCGTGCCATGGTGCACCTCCGGACGATTCCGATTATTCATCGCCATCATAACGGATGTGAACACCGCCGGCAATAGAATTCAACGATTCATAAAACAGATGATCCGCTATGCCTTCTTGCTTTGACAAACCGAACCAAAGGGACCCCTAATAATAGGATGACCCCTGCCTCTCCCACCCCAACACTTAGTGCCACTAGCCAGTAAGGAACTTGCAAGAGGACGCTGAGATACGCACCTACGAATACGCCATTCAAGATGATAGGTGATAAATATGCAATCATCGTATGTCGATATTTCCATGTCAGACTTGCTGCCAACAAAGTGACCAGGCTACCGCCAAAAATATCCCAGGGTCCCAGACCGCCGAGGATATTCGCAATCAGACAACCAGCAAAAACCCCCCAGATAGCCTCAGGATACACCATGGGAAGCAAGGTCAACGCTTCGGCTGCTCGAAACTGAACCAGCCCATAGCTGATTGGCAAAAGCAAGTAACTAACAGCGACATATGCAGCAGCAATGATAGCTGCACGTGCCAACTGGATTGATGTGAAATGTTTCATGCACAGCCCCCTCAAATTGATCATTCAGTGACCAAGCTTCACCGATTCATCGTTCCCAAGTGAATACCACTCACCATTATCTATTGCTTTTCTTTCACAAGTTTCACGACAGCAGGCAGGATGTCTCCCGCTTTACCATGAATAGTCAAATCCGCATAGGCATCATGGGGTGTCGTTGACATATTGACGATGACCAATTTTGCCCCATGGCGTTTGGCTGTAATAGGCAACTGTGCAGCAGGATAAACCACCAGAGACGATCCGACAACAATGAGAAGATCCGCATTCATCACGTAATCTTCTGCCATTTCGACTTCTTTGACCGGCATTGGTTCGCCAAAAGCAATGGTGCCGCTTTTCAGGATTCCCCCGCATTTCTCGCATTCAGGAACAGCACTGGATCCTTCAAGCCACCCTTGGATCTCCTCTCTGGTGTAACGATTGCGGCATTCGATACAGTAAACGAATTTGGAAGTACCATGAAGTTCAATCACTTTTTCAGGAGAAATCCCTGATTTTTGATGCAGGTCATCAATATTTTGTGTGATCACAACCTTTGCCTTTCCCATGGCAAACAAATCAGCAATCGCCTGGTGCCCTTGATTAGGTAAAGCTTGATTGATAACCGGCCATGTCTCCTTGCTCAGCGCCCACGACTGTTTCCGATTCTCCTCACTGGCAAGATACTTCTGATAAGTGAACTCATTCACATCAAAACGCTCCCAAATTCCTCCGGGGCTACGAAAATCACTGATACCAGATTCAGTGCTGACTCCGGCTCCTGTAAAAATGACCAGGTAAGACGAATGATCGATCCATTCCGCTAATTGTTGGATTTTCTCATTTTGCTCCATGTGCTTCCACCTCCTGGGTGATCGTATCATAAGTATTCCATTTCATCCATTCAAATTCCTATCGTTCACGAGCATCTTAATCATCAGCTATAAAGGAATCTTCATAATGAAGTCGTATAGGGTAAGTGAGGTGATCCATGATGCAAACCCGGATCCTGTATTACGACACGACAGTTCAAGAATTTACCGCTACTATCACAGAATCCTTCATTCGCGACGCAATGCATATTGTGGTCTTAGATCAAACAGCTTTTTATCCAGAGTCCGGTGGCCAACCAGCCGATCATGGTACCTTGGATGGTGTTCCGGTTACCAACGTCTGGGAAGAAGGTGATATCATTCTGCACCAAGTCACCCTTCCACTTCCCATTGGTTCTACAGTGGGCAAAATCGACTGGCGCCGCCGCCAAGATCACATGCAACAACACAGTGGCCAACACATCCTGTCCCAATCATTTCAACGCTTGTGCAATGCAGAGACCATCAGTTTTCATCTCGGATCTGAAATTGCTTCCATCGACCTTCAGTCTGATTACATCAGTGCCGAGTGTCTCGATGAGGTTGAAAATTTGGCAAATCAGATCGTGTACAATAATCTGCCTGTTGTGACACGTACTTACGATTCGGCTCAAGTTCCTGACGCCAGGAAAATCAGCGATCGTCAAGGTGATGTCCGCATGGTTCACATTGGTGATTTTGATGTATGTCCCTGTGGCGGAACACATGTTACCGCTACGGGCGAAATTGGTATGATCAAACTTAGAAAGGCAGAAAAAACGAAAGCAGGTATTCGCATCGAGTTTCTTTGCGGTAACCGCGCTTTGAAGGATTACCGGTGGAAGAATCAAATGATCTTGAAAATTGCTGCTGAGATGACCATCAAAGACCGCGAAGTCTATGATGCAATCCAACGAATCATTCAAACCAACCGAGATACCCAGCGTACCCTTCAAGATACAAATCGACGCTTGAGCGAATCCATTGCCATGTCACTGATTGAATCCATGGCATCAGATCCACCTCCACGAATCATACGAGAAATTATCACTGATATGGACCTCCAGCAGATGAAAAGTATTGCGATGATGATTGCAGCGCAGCCAGGATATGTCATTTTGTTGGGAACGAATGAACCTCAGCCTTTTGTTGTATTTACCCGTTCCGATGATTTGCCCGTCGATATGAATCATCTGATTAAAGAAACACTGCCTGTCTTTGGAGGAAAAGGTGGCGGGAACTCAAAATCCGCTCAAGGGGGTAGTTTTCGTGGAGAAGATTTAGAAATCATTCTTCAACAAGCAGAGCAGATAATTCTCAGATAAAAAGACTCAGTGAATATCCACTGAGTCCCTCTTAATGAATTGAAGGAAACTGATCAATTATAATCTTCAAATGCAAAACTCATGGCAGACCGTAATCGAATAGGTGGCATTACAGTCGTTTCGCCCTTGACCACAATCTCACCCCGCTGATTCTTGCTGACCGCATTCATGACGACACGGTTCTTAACCTGGTCAATGCTGATGATCTCCACTTCCGTTGACACTAAATCATTCCATCTCACCGGGGCCAAATACTCGACACACTGTGAAACCGTGATGCTGCCTTTTCCAGGCAACTCATTGCTGATCAATGCGACGATCAATCCTGCCAAAATAACCCCCGGAACAATCGGTTCTTCAAAATGGGTACGACTGGCATACTGTCGATCGATATAGATGGGATTCATATCCCCTGTGACCCCCATATAAAGGTGCACATCCCGGTCGGTAATTTTCTTAGAAAACCGGGCCTTGTCGCCAACCTTCAGCTCTTCGATCATCTTCCCTAATTTCCGTTTTACGGTTTCTTGATACATGATTTGTTCCCCTTTCTTTGCTAATGGTTGGCTTTACAATCAAGTCTTATTACCAGGTTATAGAATACTAATTCGTTCTCAAAACAGAAAATCCTTTCGCATATTAAAAAAATGCGAAATTCATACAGTCGCACTGGCTATTGAGCGCATCATCACTTCAGATTCAAGATTTTATCGTCAATTCTACGCACGACGCTATGTGTATACGGAGTGAAATATTTCTTCCAGAACTGATCGGCACTTGGGTTAATGCTCTCATAGTCCACCCCCAGATAAGTGTACCCCTCATCGGACAAAATTGCGATTGCATGATTTAACAAATTTGAGAAAACGCCTTGCCGTCTATGCGTTTGCAAACAATACGCCCCGTTGATATGTTTACTGTCAGCTCTTGGTGTGATAAAAGTTTCACCGGAATCCACTATTCTCAAAAAAGCACAAATTTGATCATCATGGTATGCTGCAAATATTCGAGCTGCATCAGTTTCGCAATCAGATATAAACTTCGTTATACTATTCCCTTCGCGATTAATGAAAGTAGGGCTTTTTTTTAGATGCGCATTGAGCATTTGGTCCAATAGATAAACCGTATTAAACTGAGAAAACGATAGTTCCGTATAGCGATACCCCAAAACAGCAGGTGAACAATGGAATGGGACCATCAATCGAACAGCATCGATACAGCGTCGGCCGAATCCATAATGGAAAAACAACTGCTGAGAGATCTCATCATGAGCGTACAAGCACACAGCATGACTGATAACTTTCGCCCGCACCCATCTTTCTGCTACCGCTTGATACAACAAAGCCAGAATTTCAGCCCGTCCTTCCTGGGTCGTTGCGACTGCACCCATGGGAACGAACACACCGCTCACATCCGTGGATCGAAAAGCATTCAGACTTGGGTTCATACCACAAAGAAAACCAACTAGTGTCTCATCACGGTAAGCAGCAACCCCCATCCCATTATCGGTAAATAACTCCAGATTGAGCCCTGATTCTTGAGGTGGCAGCAACGGTGCCTTCTTCCTTTCTTCTTCATAATTTTGAACCGATAGAGCAGTTGCGGCCTTGATTTCTTCTAAAGAAAAATCAACAATTCTCAACCAAGACACCCCTTTTCTGGCAATCAAATCTCGCGTAGCATGTTCAACTATGTACTCCATTAATCAAAATCATGTTCAGCAATACAGTACAGGTTCATAATTCAAAGCACGAAACTGTAATCCTGCATCATCTTCCAGACACAAAAGGAAAATTCCGACCTCTCTAATGATACCTCTTCTTAGAGATACCACTAACTGAAATAATAGAGAAACGTGAGGTGAAGATACCTTCTATGATATAATATGTTCACAAGTTTCTTAAAATCCTCTACGAATCAGAAACGCTTTATACCAGACACAACATCAATCACTTAACCATCCGCATAAAGAATATGACGCATACACCGTATGGGATTTCTATGAGACGCGAGTGATGACCCACCATCAATTAGCCTCTGGAGGATGAACGAATGAAAAAGGGTGTTTCGTTAATAGTGATTGGACTCATATCTTTCTGTGCACTGTCTGGGTGGATTTATGCCGATGGCCATGATCTTTATTCAATGTCTAATCATGATGTTGCCTCCATTGGCAACATTCCGTTTAGCCCGCCTGATGGAGTGATTACTCAATATTTTAAACAATTGACCCTGCCAAGCTACGCAACAAACCCCCAACAGGTTACAATCAATGAGACCTCCCCTTCACGGACATCAACCCCACCACAAACAGAAAAGAGCATGAACCAAGCGAAAACGACCCAATCAGTAACGAAGATGACCACGACCGCTAAAACCTTCACCACAAAGAAGACTTCAACCACAACTTCCAGCCCCACAACCACAACAAAATATTCGTTAACTCCGCCATCAGGCAGTATTTCCATGTCATCGGAAGAAAAGCGTATTCTTGAACTTGTGAATAACGCCCGAATCGCAGAAGGTGCGAGTCCGCTTCAACATGACGGCACTTTAACATGGTTAGCGAGGCTTAAAAGCCAAGACATGGTTGACTTAAAATACTTTTCCCACAATTCACCCATTTATGGTAGCCCGTACGACATGCTAAAAGCAGCTGGCGTATCCTACCGCCTGGCCGGGGAAAACCTGGCTTCCTGCGGCTCACCAGATCGTGCATTCACTTTATGGATGGATTCTGATGGCCATCGAAAAAATATTCTCAACCCAAGCTATACTCATACCGGTATTGGTGCTGCGAATTCAGGAGCATCGCGATTCATCTTTACACAACTGTTTATCAAGCGATAATGAGGAAGCGAAAAATAAAAATCCTGCCGAGATGGATCGATCGGCAGGATCATGTCGGAGCAATCCGACTTTTTTATTGCGTAAATTAAGTTATTGAGCAGCAGCAATCGCAGCGCCTTTGTCCATTGCTTCATAGTTCATGGG
>CAZRKC010000059.1:0-6962 GCA_964600665.1 uncultured Candidatus Sumerlaeota bacterium | reverse complement strand
CCGGCTCTCCATTGCGAAGTATCGGTTTATCCGGGAAGTTCTGATAATACCGCTTCACGATGACGTCGCAGAATTTCTCGTCCAGTTCAATGGTATGGCAGATGCGTCCCGTTTGCTCACAGGCAATTAATGTACTGCCCGAACCTCCGAAGGGGTCGAGCACGATGCAGTTGGTCATGCTGGAGTTGAGGATCGGGTGTGCTACCAGTGCCACCGGTTTCATGGTGGGATGATCTGCATTTTTCTTTGGCTTTTCAAATTCCCAGATGGTTGTTTGCTTGCGGTCGGCATACCAGTTGTGCTTGCCTTTTTTCTTCCACCCGAACAGCACAGGCTCGTGCTGCCACTGATAAGGGGAGCGGCCGAGTACGAGGGACTGCTTTTTCCAGATGCAAGTGCCGGACAGATAAAACCCGGCATCCGAGAATGCTTTTCTAAAATTGAGGCCCTCGGTATCAGCGTGGAATATATAAATGGAAGCGTCCTGTGCCATGACCGCTTCAGTATTTTGAAAAGCCGAGAGCAGGAAATCGTAGAAAGCATCGTTTCCCATATTATCGTTCTTGATTTTTCCCGCCGTGCCTTCGTAGTTGACGTTGTACGGAGGGTCGGTCACCACCAGATTTGCCAGTTTCCGATCCATCAGAATGACAAAAGTCTCAGCCTTTGTGGAATCACCGCAAACCAGCCGATGCCGCCCAAGTTTCCAAACGTCGCCTTGTCTCGTGACGGCGGGGTTTTCAAGTTCGGCATCCACATTGAAATCATCTTCATGGATGCCATCCTTAAGCGAATCCTTGAAGAGCGCATCCAGTTCGGCAGGCACAAAACCAGTAAGGGACACATCAAAGTCCGCACCCTGTAAATCTGCGATGAGCAGAGCCAGCTTGTCTTTGTCCCAGTCACCGCTGATTTTATTGAGTGCAATGTTGAGGGCTTTTTCTTTTTCCTCGTCCATTTCAATAACAACACACTTGACCTCGGTGATACCCATGTTGAGAAGCACCTTCAAACGCTGATGGCCGCCGACCACGCGCCCGGTGGTTTTGTTCCAGATAACCGGCTCCACATAGCCGAATTGCTCAATGGAGCGTTTCAGTTTCTCATATTCCGGCTCGCCGGGTTTAAGGTCTTTGCGGGGGTTGTAGTCGGCGGGAATCAACAGCTCAGTCTTCAATTTTTCTATCTGCATATTTCTCCGCCGCCTTTCTTAAGTTTGTATACATATCAACGTTTTCCCAAGGAAACAGGCAGGAATTGAAATGCCCGTAAATCGCCGTGTCGGAGTAAATCGCACTACGAAGTCGTAGCTTTTCAATAATCGCCGCAGGGCGAAGGTTGAACACCTCCTGTACAATACATGCGAGCTGCTCGTCGGTGAGCTTGCTTGTGCCGAAGGACTTCACGTCTATTGCCACGGGGTTTGCCTTACCGATGGCATAAGAAAGAGCGACCTCGCATTTTTCTGCAAGACCGCTCCATACGATGTTCTTTGCAATGTACCTGGCCATATAGGCGCCGCTTCGGTCAACCTTGGTCGGATCTTTGCCGCATAATGCTCCGCCGCCATGGGATGCAAGCCCGCCGTAAGTATCCACCATGATTTTTCTGCCTGTAAGGCCTGTGTCAGCAGCGGGTCCGCCTTCGACAAACCTGCCGGAGGGGTTTATGAGGATTTCGGTATCACCGTCAAACGGAAAGTCCTCAAAACACTGCCAAAGCACGTTGTTAAAGATGTCAGCCTTCAACTGTTCCTGTGTTTTGTCCTTGTCATGCTGCACTGAAACCACAATGGTTTTAACGCGCACCGGCTTGCCGTCTTCATACTCAACCGTGACCTGTGCCTTGCCGTCCGGCTGAATCCCTTTAATGATTTTGCCTTTGCGGCAGTTGTCAATCTTCTTCACGATACGGTGGGAGAGGAGAAGAGGGAGGGGCAGCATCTCACGGTTTTCATCGGTCGCATAACCGTATACTGTACCCTGATCTCCAGCGCCGACTAAGCCGTATGGGTCGCTGATTCCGTTCCTAGACTCAAGCGAGGTGTCTACCCCGGCTGCGATATCCGTACTCTGACGGTGTACATACACATATACTGTGAATTTCCAAGGGTTGTATCCGACCTCGCGGAGTACATTCTTCACGATGAAAGGGATGTCCACTTTATCGCTGCAGGTGATTTCGCCCGCCACGATGATTTTGCCTTTAGTCACCATGACCTCGCAGGCTACGCGTGAAGCTTTGTCACGGCGCAAGCAGGAGTCCAGGATACTGTCGGCGATAAGGTCGCAGAGTTTATCCGGGTGTCCCATGCATACACTCTCCGATGTTTTGTAGCTTTTACTCATTTTGGTATCTCCAATCTTTATTTTATTTGCCCCGGCGAGCGGAGAGCAGGCGCTCCATAACGTCATCCTGTGGGTTTGCTCCTTTGTAATCACCGGTGCAGTTTTCCTTTACTATTTGAAAAATCTCAAACCACAGGCGGTTGGTCTGGTTCATGTAGTTCTGACCCATTGCCACATAAGGGCTTTGGATGGCATTGCCGGTGGTAGGATGCTTTGCCAGAAATCCATATTCGGTTACCGCTTCTTCACACTGAATCCAACGGGCCACGCTCATTGCGTAGCGTTCCAAAAGCTGAGGTGATACGAGGGCGGCGCATCCGCGGTCGTTCAGCCACTGCCATGTGGACTTGTAGATTTCACTTGCAACAAGTGTCTTTCCGTCTTTTTGGACGGCTTCGAGCATCTTGTTAGGTTCCGGCATTACATGGCCTTGAAGGTCTGCAGTATCTGAAAATTCCATAACCGTCAACTTCCTGCCGCCGGGATTGCCTTCGGCGATTTTGTCGGCGAGAGCCTTCTTTTTTGCACCGGCACCGACGCGAGGACCGCCTCGGTTTGTTCCGTCCTTTGCCAATAATCACACCTCCTTTATAGGTAGGGGTCTATTCCCCTGTTTGAAACTGCGTTTTTCAACACGAAGCCCCGCGCCGCTGTCCGCTTTAAGAAGTTTTAGGGATTTGACCGCCCCCACCGGTCACCGCTCTCGGCTGTGATACCGGAGTGACAGGATTTGCACAGAGCCATGAGGTTATCTGCTTCGTTGCCGCCTCCTTTGGAGAGCTGTAGGATGTGGTGAACCTCTTCAGCGGGCGTTAACTTGCCTTCCTTCTGGCACGGCTCACACAAAGGGTGTGCTTTAATATAGCGGTCGCGGATTCGTTTCCACGACCTGCCGTAGCGTTTGTTGGATGCCGGGTCACGCTCATACCGGTTATAGCGTTCGGTAACAAGCTTCTTATGCTCGGTGCAGTATTGCTCGCTATCCGCAAGCCGACCGCAGCCGGGGTAGGCACAGGGGCGTTTGGGTTTGCAGGGCATCGATTCACCTCCTTTTGGGTATAAGAAAAGCCACCGCAGATTTCTCCGCAATGGCTTTTCGTATACTATTTTTCTATTGTAACGGTATCACATAATGGATGTGCCAAGTTGTGCCAAAGTGTGCCAACTTTCAATTGGGAACGATAAATTTTTGTATCGCAGAAGAATGAATGCGGTGTACTGTACGACAGGACACACTCATCAAGATACAAATTTTATTCCAAGAATAGTTGTTAATATACCTGTATCTGAGAAGCATTCTCTCGTCAGGATTTGCAACTTGGTTAATAGCATCGTTGATTTCACCCTTAAGGCTGATAAGCTTGTCGACCCCTTTACTGAGTTCCTTTTCCATATCAATGATTTTGCAGATGCATCGGACGAAGGGAGGGTCCGTATTACGGGTATGGTCAACACGCTCTTTAAAATTACTGTTGGATATACTTGAAGCGAGGGCACGAAGGTTATCAATCTCTGCAAGGTATGAGTTTACCATTTCATTAAGGCGGCAAGCCTGACTCAAATATTCTTTTGCTGTCATATCAGGCCACCTCGCTTTTTAGCTTTTCCAAAAGCACCTTCCCGTCAAGGTCGGATAAAGTAGCGAACCAATTTCCAAGAAAGAACCTCTCTATAGAGTTCTTATCAGCCAAGGCGGAAATGTAAGCTTCGTCATCCTTATCCTCTTTGCGAATGGGACGGTGATATTTAAGGAATAGGGCCACATCACGATAATCTTCTGCCGCCCGCAGGACAATGGCATTAGCCAGGTTTTGGTAAGGATCCATAATCTGTACCTCCGAATAATAAAGTCCACTCGGATTGGCACGGATTGTCATTTATTGTCGAAGGTTGTCTTAGATTTTCAGATTTGCCTTTACGGCATCGATTAAGGCGGTTTGCGTCCTGTCCTTCTCGGACAGAGCTTTCATGACGCGTTCATCAATCGTGCCTTTGGCGATGATATGGTGTATAATCACCGTTTTGGCGGTTTGGCCTTGCCGCCATAAACGTGCGTTGGTCTGTTGGTAGAGTTCCAGACTCCATGTCAACCCGAACCATATCATCGTTGAGCCTCCGGCTTGAAGGTTCAGCCCATGCCCGGCACTTGCGGGGTGGATGAGTGCGACCGGCAACTCGCCATTGTTCCAACAATTTATACTCTCAGAAGAATCAAGACATGAGAAGGGGATACGCAGGCTATGAAGACGGTCGGAGATCCGATCCAGATCATGCCTGAACCAATACGCCACAAGCAAAGGTTTGCCGTTTGCAGCTTCGATTAAATCTTCCAGGGCGTCCAGCTTGCGGTCGTGTATGTGGTGAATTTCGCCACCATCACCGTACACCGCACCATTCGCCATTTGACAGAGTTTGCCGGAGAGGGCGGCGGCATTGGCGGCGGTTATCTCACCACTGGAAAGCGTCAGGACCAGATCCTGCCTAAGTTCATCATAGCGACTGTGTTCTTTCTCGGACAATTGAACAGGATACTCAACGCTCACCAGCTCCGGCATTATAATATAATCTGTTGACTTCATTGAAATGGTGATGTCGGCAATTTTACGATAGATGTCCTTTTCGGCGTGCGGCAAGGGTTTGTAGCTGAATATCACCTGGCCGTTGCGTTTATCGGGTATGAAGTAGTCAGTTCTGTACTGGCCGATGAACCGACCGAGTCGCTGACCCATGTCAAGAAGCCGGAACTGTGCCCACAAGTCCATCAGGCCGTTGGAAGACGGTGTGCCGGTGAGACCGATTACCCTTTTCACCTTTGGGCGAACCTTCATCATCGCTCTGAATCGCTTTGACCGGTGGTTCTTGAAAGACGACAGTTCATCGACCACCACCGTGTCAAAGTCGAAGGGCAGACCACTTTCCTCCACAAGCCACTGGACATTTTCGCGGTTAGTGATGTAGATGTCGGCTCGCCTATGAAGCGCGGCTTTCCGTTCCGTTTCAGTGCCGACTGCCACTGACCAGGTAAGGCCTTGAAGGTGTTCCCACTTTTCAAGTTCTCCCGGCCAAGTATCGCGTGCCACTCTCAAAGGCGCAATAACCAAAATTCTATGAACCTCAAAACTATCAAATAGCAGGTCGTACAATGCGGTCAGCGTAATCGATGTTTTGCCAAGTCCCATGTCAAGCAGAAGGCATGAGATGGGATTTCTCCGGATAAATTCCATTGCATAATTCTGATAGCTATGTGGATTGTATTTCATCAAGTATCCTCCTGATTGCGGTTTCATTGTCCAGTACATATACAGGAAAACCAAGCCGCCGCAGCATTCCATGCCTTGACTCCTGCAAGGGACGGGATCTTTCCCCTGGACTTTTAACCTCGATAAAAGCAATTTTGCCTTTGGGCAGGAGTAAAAAGCGGTCTGGCATTCCATCGAAACCAGGGCAGGTGAGTTTAGGTGCGATACCTCCCATTGTTTTGACTGCTTCTACAAGTTTTCGCTCTATTGTTTTTTCCATTATAAAAGCCTCCTTTTCCGATTGCCCATCATGCCGATTTTTCCTATTAATACTACGCGTGCGTATTACGTGTGCCAATTACTCTTATTACTATACAAATAAGAATTAATAGGTTTTTTATCGGCATATGGGCAACGGCAACCTTGAAACGCTGATTCTGTAAGGGCTTGCGACTTTGCCGATGTCCGTTGCCGAAGCCTTAATCGTCAGTGATGGGCATAGGTTCTTCCCTGATAAACACCTGCTGAGGCCCGTACATGGGCACATTGCGTTTGCCGGTCTTGCCTGTCGCGCATTTGACCCAGCCGCCCAACCTGTTTAAGATACTTTGGATCTCGTAGGAGTCGGCCTTTTTTATGGACTCCCTGGACTTCCCGAAGCATTCGCACCAAATCTCCATGACGCAAACCTGAGTGCGGAGCACCGAGCCTTTTGCCCTCGTCGGATCGTCGGGTGAGCGTATATACTCTAAGCGACGATAGATATCCATAGCGTCCCAATTTTCCGGAAGCAGGGTTTCAAGGTACTCGGCCACAAGCCCCTCGCGGTCGTCGTTTTCCATTGCGTCGCGTTGTTCGGCATAAGCTGCCGCTACCAACTCACCTTTGAGGTAAAGCTCTTCGCCCTTGCTGTATTTAACAAGTGCCTCCGCCCAAATCTGGTCTATTTCCGTAAGATCCCAAGCGTGGTGTTTGCCTTCACCGGATACCCGCACCGGCCAGAAACGTCGGTTGCCCGTGATGTCCCGCAGGAAGCCGCCGTCGCTGTTGGTTGTTCCGACGATTATGCATTGGCGGGGGTGACTTTCCACCGCCCGGCCATAAGAGGGCCGGTACTTGTCATCCACACGAGTGATAAAGGATTTCACCGTCTCCACGTCCATTTTCTTGATACCCGCGAGTTCTCCCAGTTCGAGAATCCAGTAACCCTGCAACTTCTCGGGAGCGGTCTTGTCCTTCATATCCGATATGGAAAGGCTGTCGGAGTACCATTGACGACCGAGCCTTGAAAAAAGCGTGGATTTCCCGATGCCTTGTTTTCCGTTTAGCACAAGGATGGAATCGTGTTTGGTTCCGGGATTTAAGATTCTTGCCA
>CAZRKC010000058.1:0-7341 GCA_964600665.1 uncultured Candidatus Sumerlaeota bacterium | reverse complement strand
GAACGGGGACAATGTTGCGATGAGAGAACCGTGCCTGGGCCTTGGCTTCACGTTCAAAGCGCTTGAATAAGCGCTCGTGCTGGTCCTGGGGGATGGATTCTGTGCGGATCAGTTTAAGCGCAACATCGCGTTCCAGCCGGGTGTCATAGGCTTTGTAAACCACTGCCATGCCGCCCATGCCGAGGCGTTCGGTGATGCGGTAGCGATCGATTTGTTGTCCGACGTAGTTTTGCATGGTTTTCACTTTTTCATATCTAAAATGCTTCCAAACATTGCAAATGTTTCTGAGGTGGTGTGCTCTGAAATAATTACCCAAAAACTATTCTTCTTTAGATAAAAAGGCCTTCAATGCTTGTGTATCAAAAGATTTGGGCAGGGGTTTCCGATATTCCTCTACCAACGCATCCAACGCATTTACCGGATCCCGCCTTGCCCAATCAAAGAACAGGAAAACCGCCGGCGGCTTAAAGGGGTAAGCATTGGCAATATCAGTGAATGTCATCCCAAATAATTTGTAATTGTCAGAATAATCATTTGTCTGTAAGAAGTTTTTCAACTCGATTTGAAGTTCTGGATCCATATTGAGGAGTTTTTCAGCAGTTTGGGATGCACTGTGGCCCGAATAACCCCAACGCTTCATTAGCAGCGTTTGTAAGGATTCTTTTGTGAAGCTCATCCTGTCCTCCTTGTTTATATAGGCTTACTCAGTCATTCCAAGGTTTATTGTCGAAAACTGATTCTACATATTCATCACCATAGCTTCGAGCATCAACTTCTATTGCTTGGGATCGGTAAGCCTCAAAGTCTTCATTATGCGGGATATAGTTTTCTATTTCGTATTGCCAGGTATCTACATCGGATTGGCTGATCCCTTCTGGAAGTTGACCCGTTTTTTGGTAGTATTCAACGGCTTCATGCTGTTTCCTGTGGCGCATTTCATGAGCCATTGTGTTAATTAACTCCCACGGATTATCGGATTGAATATTATCGACATCAAGGTACATCTTGCCATCTTCAGGGTTATAAGCTCCCTGATAATCCCCATACGATGGATCCTCCAAATCAATGATTTCCAATGGTATGTGATCAATCCCTAAGGTATCTGCGATCCTGGTTTGTTCCTCCTCTAAATAAGCAATTCTGTCATCCTGAGATAATCCATTCCACCATTTTGAAAACTGAATTTCCTGATATGGGCGGGTGATTGACTTCCAAAACCCAGAAAAACTTGAGGACACTGCAGTACCAATTCCAACAGCGACAGTTTTTATGGAAGCAATGTTTTCAGATCCTCTGTGATCAACTTCCATCCATTGTGCGACTTCTTGCTGTACTTGCAAGCTCAGACTTTCTGCTTCAAGGTTCAGGCTGGAGACTCTTGTAAGAACTTCATTGACCCGGTAAACAAAATCATCTCGTGAACCGCCTTCCCATGAGGCAGACTCCATGATGGTTTTGATCGATCTTGTTTTATCATCAAAGGTATTCGCACACTGCTTGATGGACGATGATAACTTCGTAACAATTTCAGTATCCATGTGAATCAACTGGGACATTCGACATTCTCCCTTTGATGTCTATATCATTTGTCTAAATCAATGATATCTATTGATTTACGGAGCGGGAACAAGATAATAATATTCAGCATTACCTTCCATGGTCCAGCCAATTAAATCTGAATTCACAGCTTTTATTTTCCACCAGGTTGTATTTCCACCGCAGTAAGGGCCGCCAATAATCTCCATCCATTCACCAGGATAAATCTTACCTATGAAGGTTTCATTGTCACCCGGCTCTTCTCTGACCCAATTTGCTTTATCGGGTTCTTCCATCACTTTCGCCATACTACCGACAACCAGACGACTAGGCAAAGCTCCTTCACACAAATCCCTTGTTGTCAGAGGTAGTACCCAAAACTCATTGCCATTTGTTTCCGGAGTCCAACCTGTCTCATTTCTGGTTGTCTGAACCTTCCAGAGTAACCAGCCATAGTTGCAGACTGGCCCATCGATGATGATTATCACCTCTCCTGATTCGATCTCACCAATAATATTGTCTGTTGGGTTGGTATCCGGTTCTTTGCGCAGGAAATTGCTGCCCGTGTTGTAACTAATAAACGCTGAATCCCCAAGGTGAAGTTGGGATGCAGCACATCCAGATAAGGGATAATAGATTACCGGAGTTGGCGTTACAAAATTCATTGGTGATAATTCAGTGAGTTCTTGTTCCGACGTGGATGGCTTTATTGTGGATTGTTTTGTAGGGGTTGAAGCAATACTAGGA
Organism: uncultured Candidatus Sumerlaeota bacterium; assembly: GCA_964600665.1. GTDB lineage: Bacteria > Bacillota > SLNR01 > SLNR01 > SLNR01 > CAZRKC01. The sequence continues at coordinate 5,058 of CAZRKC010000058.1, read as the reverse complement.
ATGCGAGTCTCTTCAGTGATCAGAGTCTCTTCATTAGTAGTATCTTCAATAGAAGAAAATATCCCTTTTTGGAGGACTTTATTTCCTATAAAGATGATTATCCATAACAAGGCAATGAGAAAGATTGCTGCCCCAATTAAGCCAAACCAAATCCGTCGCTGTTTCCTATTGGAAGTTTCTTCTTCTTGATTAACACTTTTATCTACAATCACTGGTGGCAGGGGGGTAATGCGTTTCTTATCGATATCATCGATCGTAACCTGTTCAGATAAGATGTCTTGTGATGGCATCTCATTAGCAGGTGTAATTTCTTTTCGACTTCCATCAGGAATCTGGTTGAAACTGGTTCTCTTGATCTTTTCTAATATAGATTCCAGCGCTTTCCCAAATTGGTCAATGGTTGCAAACCTGTCTTGGGGGTTCCGGGTCAAACCTTTATAGAGGATTTTCTCGATATCGTCCGGAAATCCATTGATAAGTTCACTAGGTCGTTTGAAGGGTTCACTCATCTGTTTAAGTGCTATAGCGACAGGGGTATCTGCAGTATAAGGTTTCTTTCCAGTCAAGAGCTCATATAGGACGACTGCCAAGGAATATTGATCGCTTGACGCATTAGCCTTGCCCTGCCATTGTTCGGGCGCCATGTACTCTGGTGTGCCAACACCCAGCCCGGTTCCTGTCAGCGTGTTCTCGTTTGATTCGAGGAGTTTAGCAATTCCAAAATCCGCTAGGATTGGCCGATCAACCGAATCAAATAAAATATTTGATGGTTTGATATCCCGGTGAAAGACACCCAGATTATGAGCATAAGCCAATGCATCACAAATAGGGATGATAATTTCCAAAGAACTCCTTAGTTGAGTTGGACCTTTTATCCGGGATTTTAGGGTCCCTCCAGGAAGATAGGCCAGTACTAAATACGGAATATCTTCGTATTGACCGTAATCGTATACCGGAACAATATTTGGATGTGTAAACTTGGCTTGCGATCGTGCCTCCCTTTCAAAGCGCTTCAGTATGCGCTCATGTTGTTCTAAAGGGATTGCATCTGTTCGAATGAGCTTGAGTGCGACATAACGTTCGAGCCGTACGTCGTATGCTTTATAGACCACGGCCATGCCGCCCTGGCCAAGGGGTTCAAGAATATGATAATGATCTATTTGTTGATCGGTAAAGTTTTGCATAATTGATCAATTCATGGGTATTGAATTAATTGTGGCGCAGGATTACATAATCCAGAGCTCTTTTATTGGGAAGAACATGATCTCTATTTATTATTTGTTGATATGGCAATTGGATAAAGACATCTGAAACCAATATCATATTCCATTGAATTCGGCGCATATCTCACACGATCGAAAGATCTCACAGTGTCTGGACTATCTGACCAGGATCCTCCTCGTAAAATTTGGAAATTTTTTTCAAAATTAATTTTTAGTTGGGGATATAGAGAGTTCACGTTGTTCAAATGGTTTGGATCTCTCTTCACCCATTCCCACACATTACCAGCCATATCGAGAACCCCATACGGACTTTTGCCTAATTGATATTTTCCCACGGGTGTTGTTTCGCCAATAGCTTTATTACAATTACAAAACCTACTATCTGGAGTAGAGTTTCCCCATGGATAAATGCGCCCATCTGAACCACGAGCTGCTTTTTCCCATTCATTTTCATCCGGCAGACGACCGCCAGCCCAGGAACAATAGATCTGAGCTCCATACCAAGAAACAAAAACCACAGGGTGATTCTCAAAACCTGGTTTCACATGCCATTCCTCTTTGTATTCAATTTTGCTTTTGTCTTGTGAGAAATTAATCCACATTTGAATTGTTTGCAGAGATTCTTTAGTTTGCTTAAGGAAGTTCACAAAAAGTTTGTTTGTAACAGGATATTTGTAGATCCAATACGATTTCAGAAAAATCTTTTTACCGTAGTCATCCTCGAAAGGGCTCCCAACGAAGAATTCCCCAGCAGGTACAAATACCATCTCAGCGCCATCCAAAGGGTTGATCCGTGTTGAGCCAATCGAAAAAATCTCTTTCCCAATAAATTGTCCTTTTTGAGATTGTTGAGATGAAGAATCACACTCAACTTGCAATACTCCTAAAGGTTCTGAAATTTCGACAATAGGATTCACTTCGGATTCTGATTTGGTGTTTTCGACCAAATCATACGTCTCAATCTCAGAAATTGACTTGGGAGGATCAGATATAATTTGTTTTTTCGGTGAGTCTTTTTTCTCTACTATTTGTTCCGGTACTTGATTCTCGTGGGACATGATGCTACTCAATGCTTGATGACAGTGTCCCATGTCTTCATACCGGTCACCAGGGGATTGCGCCAGGAGTTTATAAAGGATTTTCTCGAGTCCTTCCGGAATCCCCTCAACCAGATCACTTGGACGGGGGATGGGTTCCGTCATTTGTTTTAAGGCGACTGCCATCGGCGTCTCAGCTGCGAAAGGTCTCTTCCCGGTCAATAATTCATATAGGACAATTCCAAGTGCATATTGATCACTAGCTTCGCTTGCCTGGCCTTTCCACTGTTCCGGGGCCATATATTCCGGGGTGCCAACGCCCATGCCGGTACCGGTTAGTGTCGCCTCGTCGGTCTCCAGGATTTTCGCGATTCCAAAATCCGTGAGAAGCGGTCGATCTTCTTCATCAAAGAGAATGTTGCTTGGTTTGACGTCCCGGTGAACAGTATTGCGTTCATGGGCATAACGCAAGGCATCGGCAATGGGCAGGACCCAGGTGATTGCCTGGTGATAATCTTGCTGAAAGGTGAGTCGCTCTTTCAACGTGCCGTTAGGGACATATTCCATAACCAGATAAGGCGTGCCGTCTATTTCACCGTAATCATAGATGGGAACAATATTGGGATGTGAGAACTTGGCCTGGGCTTTCGCTTCCCGCTCGAAACGCCTCAATAAACGTTCATGCTGTTCAGCCGGGATAGCCTCTGTGCGAATCAGCTTGAGTGCGACATCGCGCTCAAGTCGCACATCGTAAGCCTTATAGACCACAGCCATGCCGCCCAGACCAACGTGGTCCAGGATTAAATAATGGTCAATCTGCTTTCCCCGATAATCCTGCACACGCCCTCCTATTTTCGGGGAATCATGTTAAAAAAGCGTTTCTCGGCCTGAGAAGGGGAGATGGAAGTGAAATTCATCATTTCTGTTGCCTCTTCTCCCGCCTCGTCATGAGAAACCCAATAAAGCGTTCCGTTCATCTGCATGATTTCATTTCGTGCGCTATGGATATGCTTTTTGTCATTTCGATCATATAACATATCAAAAATGAGGTGGAACTCGGGGGATAAATAACCTTCTAAAAACTGATCAAAAGGAGGTAAGCTTCCAAAACCATTAGTAAAGAGTTCCCTCGCTAAAATCTCTTTGCCAGACTCAAATTGATATGCCGCCATTTCAAGATCCCTTGCGCTAATTCTGAATTTTCCATTGACATTGAAGGCTTCCGTCTTGATTTCATTTGAAAACAGAACATGTTGGAATAAGTCTTTTCTGTTCTTAAACAAAGTCAATTCATATTCTTCATCGATTCTACAAAGTTCCAGTTGCCATTGCGGAAGGAAATGAAAAAACTGTTCTGCATCGCTCCTGGCATTGCGGACAATAAGCATATCCTTTGAGTGAAGGAGAGAATAGACCATCCCCCCCAACATTTCATCTATTTGGATCTGATTGCCACCCGTTAGAAGAAGTAAACCCTCCTTGGAAAGAGTGGTCTGCGCTTTCTCCTCAAATTGAAGCTTTTCTTCCTGGGAGAGGCCTTCCGTTGGGTTATCAACACCGAAGATCCAACCCGGGCCGAAGAATTGGGTAAGATACCAAAGTTCTGATGAGGATATGGAGATGGATAGACTGTCCGTTTTATTACGTAATTTCATTATGATATTTCCTATCTTACGGGATTAGCCAAACCAGATCGTTATTTAATTGGTCAATTGATATTGTTGTTCGTTTTATTCGATAAACACCATTGTTGCCGTATGGGGTTGCCTCACTAATGATAATATGGTCGACATAAATTTCTTCAACAATTGCTACATGACCGTGCTCTCTATCGTATGAGGGGTGTCCTTTGTCCCATACAATTGCATAACCAGGACCTATGATGTCTGATAGGTTGGCTTCATCACTATCAATCTGAAATGCCGTATCAGCGAATTTATTCTTATAATTATATGCAGAGCCCTTTGGATGATCTGTTACTCCGAGGTCAGGTCTTCGTGCTTTTGCGTAAGTCGCACAAGTATACGAGGATCCTTCCCCTGTCACAGGTTTTAATTCTGGGCTTGTCGGCGGTTGGGGATAAGGTTTATTATCAGCAGGTTGTGATATGTCGCTGTCAGCAGAAGACGTATCCAAATTACCATTACTCTCGTTTTTGGATCCGATTGAATCTCCCCATGACCCCCCACCACTTCCAGTGGCGTATTCATTTTCTCCATTCTTATTGAAAGGCCACCAGTTAGGCGGATTCCATTTCCATTTTGGAATGATGCTGGTGATCCCTCCAATGATGGCTGCGCCTGAAATGGATGGAAAAACGAACTTTGGCAAGCTGGACAGATGGATGTTTGATATTGCATTCCAGACGCTGTTTTCAATCCCGTTGAAGAACGCGAGGATAGAACTCCAGAGGCCTGCGAGGTAATGAAATGGACCATTAAAAACATGAGCAATGGCTTCCCATTGTTCTGCTTTTTGGTCCCCGGCTTGAGCCATCATCCGTAGCACGGTGGCGCTTTGGGTTGATGTGCGTCGCAGCATCTCCAGCCGCATGATGAATTCTTCCCGAGCCTGACTTTGCCAATCAGCGGATTCCACGGTTGTCTTGATTGACGACAGACCGGCATCAATCGAGTCCGCTGTGTGCCGGAACCTGGAAGACATTGTTCGGACAGCATCGGTATCCATTTTAATTTGCATAGAATGATTCCTTCCGTAATGATTTCCACCAAATATTAATTGTTTTTTTCTTAGCCTTTGCTTATTACTATCCAGTCACCAAATATTCAAATAATAAA
>CAZRKC010000057.1:0-7597 GCA_964600665.1 uncultured Candidatus Sumerlaeota bacterium | reverse complement strand
TGGCAAGAATCTTAAATCCCGGAACCAAACACGATTCCATCCTTGTGCTAAACGGCAAACAAGGTATCGGTAAATCCATGCTTTTTTCAAGGCTTGCGCGGCAATGGTACTCCGACAGCCTTTCCATATCGGATATGAAGGACAAGACCGCGCCCGAGAAGTTGCAGGGTTACTGGATTCTCGAACTGGGAGAACTGGCGGGTATCAAAAAAATGGACGTGGAAACGGTGAAGTCCTTTATCACCCGTGTGGATGACAAGTACCGGCCCTCTTATGGCCGGGCGGTGGAAAGTCATCCCCGACAATGCATAATCGTCGGTACGACCAACAGCGACGGGGGCTTCCTGCGGGACATCACGGGCAACCGACGTTTCTGGCCGGTGCGGGTATCCGGTGAAGGCAAACACCACGCTTGGGACCTTACGGAAATAGACCAGATTTGGGCGGAGGCACTTGTAAAATACAGCAAGGGCGAAGAGCTATACCTCAAAGGCGAGTTGGTGGCGGCAGCTTATGCCGAACAACGCGAAGCAATGGAAAACGACGACCGCGAAGGGCTTGTGGCCGAGTACCTTGAAACCCTGCTTCCCGAAAACTGGGACGCTATGGATATCTATCGTCGTTTGGAATATATGCGCTCCCCCGACGATCCGACGAGAGCAAAAGGCTCAGTGCTCCGCACTCAGGTTTGTGTCATGGAAATCTGGTGCGAATGCTTCGGTAAGTCCAGGGAGTCCATCAAGAAAGCCGACTCTTACGAGATCCAAAGTATCCTAAACAGGTTAGGTGGCTGGGTCAAATGCGCGACGGGGAAAACCGGCAAACGCAATGTGCCCATGTACGGACCTCAGCAGGTGTTTATCAGGGTAGAACCTATGCCCATCACTGACGATTAAGGCTTCGGCAACGATTATCGGCAAAGTCGCAAGCCCTTACAAAATCAGCGTTTCAATGTTGCCGTTGCCCATATGCCGATAAATAACCAATTAATTATTATTTATATAGTAATAGGAGTAATTGGCACACGTAATACGCACGCGTAGTATTAATAGGAAAAATCGGCATGATGGGCAATCGGAAAAGGAGGCTTTTATAATGGAAAAAACAATAGAGCGAAAACTTGTAGAAGCAGTCAAAACAATGGGAGGTATCGCACCTAAACTCACCTGCCCTGGTTTCGATGGAATGCCAGACCGCTTTTTACTCCTGCCCAAAGGCAAAATTGCTTTTATCGAGGTTAAAAGTCCAGGGGAAAGATCCCGTCCCTTGCAGGAGTCAAGGCATGGAATGCTGCGGCGGCTTGGTTTTCCTGTATATGTACTGGACAATGAAACCGCAATCAGGAGGATACTTGATGAAATACAATCCACATAGCTATCAGAATTATGCAATGGAATTTATCCGGAGAAATCCCATCTCATGCCTTCTGCTTGACATGGGACTTGGCAAAACATCGATTACGCTGACCGCGTTATCCGACCTGCTGTTTGATAGTTTTGAGGCCCATAAAATTTTGGTTATTGCGCCTTTGAGAGTGGCACGCGATACGTGGCCGGGAGAACTTGAAAAATGGGATCACTTTTACGGCCTTATCTGGTCAGTGGCAGTGGGAAATGAAACGGAACGGAAAGCCGCGTTTAATAGGCGAGCCGACATATACATCATCAACCGCGAAAATGTCCAGTGGTTTGTGGAGGACAGTGGTCTGCCCTTCGACTTTGACACAGTGGTGGTCGATGAACTGTCGTCTTTCAAGAACCACCGGTCAAAGCGATTCAGAGCGATGATGAAGGTTCGCCCAAAGGTGAAAAGGGTAATCGGTCTCACCGGCACACCGTCTTCCAACGGCCTGATGGACTTGTGGGCACAGTTCCGGCTTCTTGACATGGGTCAGCGACTCGGTCGGTTCATCGGCCAGTACAGAACTGACTACTTCATACCCGATAAACGCAACGGCCAAGTGATATTCAGCTACAAACCCTTGCCGCACACCGAAAAGGACATCTATCGCAAAATTGCCGACATCACCATTTCAATGAAGTCAACAGATTATATTAAAATGCCGGAGCTGGTGAGCGTTGATTATCCTGTTCAATTGTCCGAGAAAGAACACAGTCGCTATGATGAATTTCGGCAGGATCTGGTCCTGACGCTTTCGGGTGGAGAGATAACTGCCGCCAATGCCGCCGCCCTCTCCGGCAAACTCTGTCAGATGGCAAACGGTGCGGTGTACGGTGATGGTGGCGAAATTCACCACATACACGACCGCAAACTGGACGCCCTGGAGGATTTAATTGAAGCTGCAAACGGCAAACCTTTGCTTGTGGCATACTGGTTCAGGCATGATCTGGATCGGATCTCCGACCGTCTTCATAGCCTGCGTATCCCCTTCTCATGTCTTGATTCTTCTGAGAGTATAAATTGTTGGAACAATGGCGAGTTGCCGGTCGCACTCATCCACCCCGCAAGTGCCGGGCATGGGCTGAACCTTCAAGCCGGAGGATCAACTCTTGTTTGGTTCGGGCTGACATGGAGTCTGGAACTCTACCAACAGACCATCGCACGCTTATGGCGGCAAGGGCAAACATCCAAAACGGTGATTATACACCACATCATCGCCAAAGGCACGATCGATGAACGTGTTATGAAAGCTCTGTTCGAGAAGGACAGGACGCAAACCGCCCTTATCGATGCCGTAAAGGCAAATCTGAAAATCTAAGACAACCTTCGACAACAAATGACAATCCGTGCCAATCCGAGTGGACTTTATTATTCGGAGGTACAGATTATGGATCCTTACCAAAACCTGGCTAATGCCATTGTCCTGCGGGCGGCAGAAGATTATCGTGATGTGGCCCTATTCCTTAAATATCACCGTCCCATTCGCAAAGAGGATAAGGATGACGAAGCTTACATTTCCGCCTTGGCTGATAAGAACTCTATAGAGAGGTTCTTTCTTGGAAATTGGTTCACGACTTTATCCGACCTTGACGGGAAAGTGCTTTTGGAAAAGCTAAAAAGCGAGGTGCCCTGATATGACAGCAAAAGAATATTTGAGTCAGGCTTGCCGTCTTAATGAAATGGTAAACTCATACCTTGCAGAGATTGATAACCTTCGTGCCCTTGCTTTGAGTATATCCGGCAGTAATTTTCAAGAGCGCGTTGACCATGCCCGTAGTACGGACCCTCTCTTCGCCCGATGCATTTGCAAAATCATTGATATGGAAAAGGAACTCAGCAAAGGGGTCGACAAGCTTATCAGCCTTAAGGGTGAAATCAACGATGCTATTAACCAAGTTGCAAATCCTGACGAGAGAATGCTTCTCAGATACAGGTATATTAACAACTATTCTTGGAATAAAATTTGTATCTTGATGAGTGTGTCCTGTCGTACAGTACACCGCATTCATTCTTCTGCGATACAAAAATTTATCGTTCCCAATTGAAAGTTGGCACACTTTGGCACAACTTGGCACATCCATTATGTGATACCGTTACAATAGAAAAATAGTATACGAAAAGCCATTGCGGAGAAATCTGCGGTGGCTTTTCTTATACCCAAAAGGAGGTGAATCGATGCCCTGCAAACCCAAACGCCCCTGTGCCTACCCCGGCTGCGGTCGGCTTGCGGATAGCGAGCAATACTGCACCGAGCATAAGAAGCTTGTTACCGAACGCTATAACCGGTATGAGCGTGACCCGGCATCCAACAAACGCTACGGCAGGTCGTGGAAACGAATCCGCGACCGCTATATTAAAGCACACCCTTTGTGTGAGCCGTGCCAGAAGGAAGGCAAGTTAACGCCCGCTGAAGAGGTTCACCACATCCTACAGCTCTCCAAAGGAGGCGGCAACGAAGCAGATAACCTCATGGCTCTGTGCAAATCCTGTCACTCCGGTATCACAGCCGAGAGCGGTGACCGGTGGAGGCGGGGCCTAGAAAAGTGATCCGAAGTTTTCAGGCACAGTCACCGTCGGATAACCGACACCACCAAATGAACAGGCAAAATCCCCTTGATACAGTAACGTGCCATCTTCTCCGTAGAAAGTGCCAGATACAGGATAAGCAGGACCATAACCTCTTGGCTCCGCGCAATAACCTTCAAAACGAAGCCTCCCCGATGAATAGTACATTCTTCCACATACAAGCCCTCTGCGCTGGAAGAGCCCTTGCATTTCAATGGTTCCGTCCTTATAGTATTGTATCCCAATCCCGCAGGGGCAGACTTGGGATGTGGATAACTTTACACAGCCACCTTCATAGTGTAGCTCACCTGAATCATAATGGGTCTTCCCTTGGAATGGATTTCGAGTTGCTTGCAAATAGTCTTCTCCAACTGATAATGACATAGTCTTCACTCCTTGCACAGATTCCATAAAGAAATGACCCATCGACTGATGAGTCCTCATATCATTGCATAAGTGCCCCATCTCCATGCGTTCGCACCTTGCTAGATAATAGGTTGCGGGAGGGCCACAGAGCCTGGCTTTCGCCTTCTCTTTATGGTGATTACAGTTAACATAGAATTGTGGGTATTCCCATCAGCAATCCGGTGGGGGTGGTCAAATCCCTAAAACTCTTTCAAGCGGACAGCGGCGTGGGGCAACGCGCACAAAAACGCAAAATCAAACGGGGTAATAGCCCTTACCCGAAAAGGAGGTGTGATGATTGGCAAAAGACGGTACAAACAGGGGCGGCGCTCGTGTCGGTGCCGGTGCAAAAAAGAAGGCTCTCGCTGACAAAATCTCCGAAGGTAATCCCGGCGGCAGGAAACTAACCGTCATGGAATTTTCGGATACTGCAGACCTTCAAGGCCACATGATGCCTGAACCTAACAAGATGCTCGAAGCCGTGCAAAAAGACGGAAAGACACTTGTTGCAAGTGAAATCTTCAAGTCCACATGGCAGTGGCTGAATGAACGAGGATGTGCCACCCTCGTATCATCTCATCTTTTAGAGCGCTACGCAATGAGCGTGGCCCGTTGGATTCAGTGCGAGGAAGCGGTAACCGAATACGGATTTCTGGCAAAGCATCCTACCACGGGCAATGCCATCCAAAGCCCGTATGTGTCAATGGGTCAGAACTACATGAACCAGACTAACCGCTTGTGGTTAGAAATATTCCAGATCGTAAAGGAAAACTGCACCGGTGATTACAAGGGAACAAATCCACAGGATGATGTAATGGAACGCTTACTTTCTGCTCGTCGGGGCAAATAAAAACAGATTGGAGATTATGAAAATGAATAAAAGTTATCGAACCGCTGAAAGCGTCTGCAAAGGACACCCGGATAAGCTCTGCGACCTTATTGCCGATAGCATTCTGGATGCTTGTCTTCGCAAAGACAGAGCTTCCCGCGTAGCCTGCGAAGTCATGGCGACAAAAGGCAAAATCATCGTAGCGGGCGAAATCACCTGCAGCGAAAAAGTGGACATCCCTTTCATCGTGAAGAATGTACTCCGTGAGGTGGGATACAACCCCTGGAAATTCACAGTATCTGTGTACGTGCACCGTCAGAGTACGGATATCGCAGCCGGAGTAGACACCTCGCTTGAGTCGAGGAACGGAATCAGCGACCCTTACGGCTTAGTCGGCGCAGGAGATCAGGGCACAGTATACGGCTACGCGACCGATGAAAACCGTGAGATGCTGCCCCTCCCTCTTCTCCTCTCCCACCATATCGTGAAGCGAATTGACGACTGCCGTAAAGGCAAAATCATAAAAGGCATTCAGCCGGACGGCAAGTCACAAGTCACGGTTGAGTATGAGGACGGCAAACCGGTGCGCGTGAAAACCATTGTGGTGTCAGTGCAGCACGACAAGGACAAAACACAGGAACAGTTGAAGGCTGACATCCTTAACAACGTGCTTTGGCAGTGTTTTGAGGACTTTCCGTTTGACGGTGATACTGAAATCCTCATCAATCCCTCCGGCAGGTTTGTCGAAGGCGGACCCGCTGCTGACACAGGCCTTACGGGCAGAAAAATCATGGTGGATACTTATGGCGGACTTGCATCCCATGGCGGCGGTGCACTCTGTGGAAAGGACCCCACCAAAGTTGACCGAAGCGGCGCCTATATGGCCAGGTACATTGCAAAGAACATCGTATGGAGCGGTCTTGCTGAAAAATGTGAGGTCGCTCTTTCTTATGCAATTGGCAAGGCAAACCCGGTGGCGGTCGATGTGACGTCCTTCGGCACAGGCAAACTTACCGACGTACAGCTCACGGATATTGTGCAAGAGGTGTTCAATCTCCGCCCAGCAGCGATCATTGAGAAGCTTCGTCTGCGAAATGCAATATATTCTGACACGGCGGCTTACGGGCATTTCAACTCGTGCCTGTTCCCCTGGGAGAACGTTGACATGTATTCAACTTTAAGAAAGGCGGCGGAGAAATATGCAGATTGAAAAACTGAAAACTAAACTCTTGATTCCCGCCGATTACAATCCTCGTAAGGATTTGAAACCGGGCGATCCGGAATACGAAAAATTGAAACGCTCCATTGAGCAGTTTGGCTACGTCGAGCCGGTAATCTGGAATAAGGCAACTGGCAGAGTCGTTGGTGGCCACCAACGTTTAAAGGTACTGCTCGATATGGGAATCACCGAAGTTGAATGTGTAATCATCGAGATGGATGATGAAAAGGAGAAAGCCCTCAACGTTGCGCTCAATAAAATTAGCGGCGACTGGGATAAGGACAAGCTGGCTCTGCTTATTACAGATCTACAAGGTGCAGACTTTGATGTGTCCCTTACAGGCTTCGATCCTGCTGAACTGGACGCACTGTTTAAGGATTCGCTCAAAGACGGCATTCATGACGACGACTTCGATGTGTACGCAGAGCTAAAGGAGCCGCCGATCACTCAGCTTGGTGACGTATGGACGCTCGGTCGGCACCGGTTGGTCTGCGGAGACAGTACCAAGGCTGACACCTTTGATTTGCTGATGGCCGGAGCCAAAGCTAACCTCGTCATCACCGATCCACCCTACAACGTCAACTATAAAGGCAGCGCCGGAAAAATAAAAAACGACAATATGGGTAACGACGCCTTCTACCACTTTCTGCTCGATGCCTTTACAAACACCGAAGCAGTTATGGCGCAGGATTCTTCTATCTATGTATTTCACGCAGATACCGAAGGACTTAATTTCAGGAGGGCCTTTGTGGATGCCGGTTTTTATTTGTCCGGCTGCTGCATCTGGAAGAAGCAGTCGCTGGTGCTGGGGCGCTCTCCATACCAATGGCAGCATGAGCCTGTGCTCTACGGTTGGAAGAAAACCGGAAAGCATCAGTGGTACACCGGCCGAAAGGAAACCACCATCTGGGAGTTCGATAAGCCTAAGAAAAGCGGCGACCACCCGACAATGAAGCCGGTTCCGCTTCTGGCATACCCGATTATGAACAGCTGCATGAGTAACACCCTAGTGCTCGATCCCTTTGGTGGCAGCGGTTCAACGCTAATCGCCTGCGAACAGTCTGACCGCTCCTGCTATACCATCGAACTTGATGAGAAGTTCTGCGACGTTATCGTCAAGCGCTATTATCAGAACTTCCCGGATAAACCGATTAAAAGAAATGGAGTATTGATAGACC
>CAZRKC010000056.1:0-7729 GCA_964600665.1 uncultured Candidatus Sumerlaeota bacterium | reverse complement strand
TGCCTGTGTCATAACTGATAAACGCTGAGTCCCCAAGATGAAGTTGTGATCCTGCACATCCTGATAACGGATAATAGATTACCGGAGTTGGCGTAATAATATTTACTGGTAATGTCTCAGTAGGTTCTTGTTCTGGTGTAGTTCGGATAGTTGTAGATTGGTTCATGGAAGTTGATATTACTGTGGTAGTGTAGACGATCTCAGGGCTGAGAGTAAATGTGAAGTCGCTTGATAGTGTTGGGGCATCTGTGGGCAAAACGCTTTCGTTGCTTACTACCGGGTTTGAAGGTTGAGTCTCTCTACCCAAATTTACGCCATTCAATACAATCACCATGACGATACAAACAATGATCGCTAGGATTCCTCCTGCGCCAATCCAGTAAGCCCATTTTGGGGTGACGCGTTTCTTTCCCGAGGTTTCTTTCCTGGGAACGCTGGAGATTGGCGGTGGAGAGGGTTTAAAAATATCCTTGGTTGTACCTTCCACTTCATCTGGGGCAAAAGAACGCGCGGGATTGGGCATATTCCAATCGGGAGTTCCTGGAAATGGAACCGATTGTCCCAAAACAAGCTCTTTCAGGACATTTCGGAATTGAGCCATCGTCTCATACCGGTTCTCCGGTTGATACGCCATCGCTTTGAAAATGACCTTTTCCACTTCCTCAGGGAGATTCAAGATAAAGGTCCTTGGACGGACAAGCGGCTCCGTGGCGCGTTTTACCAGAATGGCGGCGGGGGTCTCGGCATCATACGGCTTTTTCCCGGTAACCAGTTCATAGAAAATGGTTCCCAGGGCGTAAATATCCGTTTGCGGGACAACTTTGTTGTCTACCTGCTCCGGGGCCATATAATGCGGGGTTCCTACGCCGAAGCCCGTGCTTGTGAGGGTCACATCCTGTTCTTCGAGCAGCTTGGCAATTCCAAAATCCGAAAGCATCGGCGTGCCGGATTCGGTGATCAGAATATTCGCCGGTTTGATATCTCTGTGTATGATCCCCTGTGAATGAGCGTAGGCCAGGGCATCTGCGATTGGGGCCAGCAGTGATGCTGCCTGACGATAAGGCATGGGGCTGCCTGTCTGTGATTTAAGTGTCCCGCCGGAGAGGTAGGGCATGACGAGATAGGGCGTGCCCTCGAACTCGCCATAATCCATCACCTGGACGATATTGGGGTGAACCAGCTTCGCCATGGCGCGGGCTTCACGCTGAAAACGCAGGATCAGACGATCATCCCTTTCCTGCGAAACACCTTCAATGCGAATGAACTTGATGGCAACATCGCGTTCCAACCGGGTGTCGTAGGCCTTGTAGACCACGGCCATCCCGCCCATACCGAGGCGTTCAGTGATACGGTAGCGATCAATTTGTTGTCCGACGTAGTTTTGCATGGTTTAATCACTCTTTTCCTTATTTAAAGATCAAAGCGATATGTTGAAAATTTCTATTTATGGCTCATCCACCACACATCGAAAGCCGATCTCGTCATTACTATAGTTTGGTGACGCGTAAAATCGGAAAGTGACACGACTATACCAATAATCATAAGCCCACGAACCACCTCGAAAGATTTTGAGATCACCTTCATTGGGTCCGGGTGGACTTTCATAGGCTGAATTTGCATAATACGCTGTGGAATACCAATCGGATACCCATTCCCAAACATTGCCAGCCATGTCCAATGCGCCATAAGGACTTGCGCCCTTGGGAAAACCCCCAACAGGACCAGGCCCCTCATCAAGACAACCAATGGGATCTCTGTCGCTTTGAGGAATTTCATGTCCGCCAACCGGACACCAAACATCGTTACCCCATGGAAATCGTCGATTAACGATACCTTTGGCTGCTTTTTCCCATTCGGCTTCGGTGGGCAATCTGCCTCCTGACCAAGTGCAATAGTTTTGGGCATCATTCCAATTGACAAAAATGGCAGGATATTGGTTATCCGGATAATTGTCGATATCAGCATCACATATACCCGATTCAATACAAAGACGGTATTCGGCATTCGTAACTTCGTACTTATAGATCCAATAAGAATCCAGATAGACCAGGTGCGCGGGTGCCTCACGGCTCCATGCTTTTGGTTCTTCGCTTCCCATTGTGAACTCGCCAGCCGGGACATACACCATCTCTGCCCTGTCAATTTCATTGATCATTGTCGAACCAATCCCCATTGTTGGTTCAGGTGTAGGAGTGAGGGTGGTCGTTTTTGTCGGTGTTATGGTGTTTGTCGCCGTTGGCGGGATCGTGGTGGTGGCGGTCTCTGTTGCCATCATTGACAGTGATTCTGAAATCTCTTTGTCCATGTTCACCAGATTCCCACCAAGGCCAATTATAAGGCTTAATATGATTAGACCGACAAACCCAATCCCGGCCCACAATACCCATTTGGGCAATCCGCGCTTCTGTTTCAGCATGGCACCATCCATGCTTTCGATCGACGTTGCGTCCAACGTATCCCAAGTGTTTTCTTTTATGAAATCCGTTTCGCTTTCACTTGTGGATGGACTTGGCGCTATCTTGCGGTGTTGGTCCAGTTCCTTTATTTTTTCTTTTTCCAGCAATCTCTGAAAGGCGTTGGCGAATCGACCCATATCCGCGTAGCGGTCTTGTGGATCACGGGCCAGGGTTTTGTAAAGAACTTTTTCAACTGTGTCCGGAATTCCCCGTACCAGGCTACTGGGAGGTGAAAGAGGCTCTGTTGCCTGCATGATCGCCACTGCCGCAGGCGTGTCCGCGGCATAGGGCTTTCGCCCGGTGATGAGTTCATACAGCACCACGCCCAGGGCATACTGGTCTGTGGCCGCGCTGGTCTTCCCCTGCCACTGTTCCGGCGCCATATATTCTGGTGTGCCGACACCCAGACCCGTGCCGGTGAGGGTGGCTTCGTCTGTCTCCAGCACCTTGGCGATGCCGAAGTCCGTCAGGATCGGTTGGTCTTCTTCGTCAAAGAGGATATTGGCCGGTTTAACATCGCGGTGGACGATACCGCGCTGGTGGGCGTAGGATAACGCCTCCGCCACCGGGATCAGCCAGCGGACGGCCTGCCGCCAGTCCACCGGACCATGCAGGCGTTCCTTGAGTGTGCCGCCGGAGATGAAGGCCATCACCAGGTAGGGAGAACCGTCCACTTCGCCATAATCAAAAACAGGAATAATGTTCCGATGGGAAAAGCGAGCCTGGGCTTTTGCTTCACGTTCGAAACGCTTAAACAGACGCTCATGTTGAGATTCGGGGATTTCACCAGTGCGGATCAGCTTGAGGGCGACGTCGCGTTCCAGCCGGGTGTCATAGGCTTTGTAAACCACGGCCATCCCTCCCATGCCGAGGCGTTCGGTGATGCGGTAGCGATCGATTTGTTGTCCGACGTAGTTGTGCATCAATTCTCCAAATCACCATCCATCACGCACCGAAAACCTTGGCCACTAGAACCGGCTCCACCGTATGATGGGAAAAATAAATCAATAAAAGTTTCATCAACAGCATTTCCTCCAATATACCACCCACACAATTCCTCATTGTGCCCATCAGGTGTTATACAGTCACCTAACCATTCTGATACATTCCCCAACAAATCAAGCGCGCCATACGGACTCATTCCTTCAGGATAGCTTCCGACGGCGACAGAATCCCCAATCCCGCTCTGAGAGTAATTCATTAACGAGGTAGATGGAGGATCGTTGCCCCAGGGAAAGAATCTGCCATCAGTTCCTGTCGCAGCCATTTTCCATTCTGCAAATGTGGGCAACCGACCTCCCACCCATTTACAATAGGCGTTTACCTCATCCCAGTATGTATACATCATTGGGAAATCTGCATATTGGGGATCTCGGGAATAGACCTGTCGAGTATAACTAGACTTTATAACAGGCGGACATGCGCCACTTAATCTGCATGCTTCGTACATTCTGTTTGTCACTTCAGTCTGGTCTATCCAAAAATCATCCAGGTTCGAAAAAGAAATTTCAGAATTATAATACTCCAAAAAACCACAAGAAAAGATGTTGTTTGGATCGCTGCATATTTGCATTAATTCATCCAACTCTTCACTGGTGTAACCCAACTTCACCTCTCCTCCAGGTACAAAGACCTGGACCATACCATCAGTTTCTCGAACTCTAGTTATGATCTGGGCAGTCGGTGTAGCGGATGGCTCAGGAGTAACTGACAGAGTCGCTGTAGGAGAGGGCCTGATAGTCATCGTTGCTGTTTTCAGAGTCATTTCGGTGAATGCTGGCGTTTCTTGATTCTTTAAAAGGGAGGTGTTTTCATTATTGTTTTTAATGCTCAAGAGATTATCACCTAAAACTAATGCAAAAGAGATAACAATTAAACCAATCAGCCCACCACCAAGCCATTTGATCATTTTATTGGAAGTTTTCCCTCTTTTTTTTATTTTGAGCGGCGATGGATCTGGTTTTTGGTGTACATTGGTAGAATTTAGCGCATCCTCTGTATCAACCTCATCAGATTCAGAAAATTCGCCATTCGACTTGGGAAAATACCCTTTCCTTGGAGGTTTATTGCTCTTATTATCAAAAGTCGATTTTTCTACCAATTCTTCAAAGGATGGTTCCTCATTACCGTCAGGCAAATTTGTTTTTGGTAGGTACTGCGCTGAAATTGATTCCAGTTTGTCTCGAAAATCTGAAACAGAAGCAAATCGGTCCTGAGGATCCCGTGCCATAGCCTTGAATATAAAGTTCTCGATTGGAAGGGAAATATCCAGCACGAGTTCTGTCGGGCGTTTCAAGGGTTCATTAATTTGTTTCAGGGCGACAGCCACCGGCGTTTCAGCAGTAAAGGGTTTACTGCCTGTCAGCATTTCATATAATAGGACCCCTAACGCATATTGATCACTTGCTTCTGTCGCTTTTCCCTGCCATTGTTCTGGCGCCATATATTCCGGGGTTCCAACACCAAGTCCGGTTCCCGTGAGAGTGCCTACATTTGATTCGAGGACTTTGGCGATCCCAAAGTCAGTCAGTAAGGGTTGATCTTCTTCATTGAAGATAATATTTGAGGGTTTAATATCCCGATGAATGACATTTCTGGAGTGTGCATAGGCAACTGCATCTGAAATAGGAATAAGGATACTTAGGGATTCATCAAGCGAAAAGGGTCGTTTAAGTCTTTCCTTTAAAGTGCGACCAGGAAGGAACTGAAGCACTAAATAAGGGACATCTTCAATTTTTCCATAATCGTACACAGGGATAATATTTGGGTGGGAAAATTTTGCCTGAGCTTTCGCTTCCCGCTCAAAGCGTTTGAACAGCCGCTCGTGTTGGTCTTGGGGAATGGACTCAGTACGGATCAGCTTGAGGGCGATGTCGCGTTCCAGCCGGGTGTCGTAGGCCTTGTAGACTACGGCCATCCCGCCCAAGCCGAGGCGCTCTGTGATGCGGTAGCGATCGATTTGTTGTCCGACGTAGTAGTTTTGCATATTTGAGTCTCCTGAAAAAAGGGTGCAACTGCATTGAAAGTGGGGCGTACTGTATCAATTTTATGCTTTTTTGAAGGTCTCATCCCACAAAACGCCTGAAATTGTGCATGTTTGTGGGGCATCAACAAGGTCTTTTTCAATTAAGCGACCTTTTTTCAGTGGAGTCATATTTTCTTTTCCGATTGTTTAAAAGGTTGCCAAATTCTATTAGATATACTTGGTTTAAATCACATAATTGCAAATACTGAAATGGAACTATGGATAAATGGGTAGTACACAACGAAAACCAATATCATAAACAGTACTATCTGGATGCATAGATAGACGATTTGTTACTCTTGAACCTTCACGAATATCGAGCCAAGAGCCCCCACGTACAGAACGCCCCGATCCATTTTCTGGACCAGTGGGATTTTCTATCACTGAATACTTATAATAGTCTTCATCATACCAATCTGCAACCCATTCCCAAACATTGCCTCCCAAATCCAATACGTTATAGGGGCTTGCGCCTTCTAAATAACTTCCTACTGGTCTGGCGGAGCTTTCACATCCAAAATAATTTGCAATTAAGCAATTTGGAGAAGCATCTCCCCATGGATATGCCCTTCCATCTTCGCCACGTGCAGCCTTTTCCCACTCCGCCTCTGTTGGTAACCTTCCCCCAGCCCATTCACAATATGCTTTTGCGTCATACCAAGAAACCTGAGTCACTGGGTAGTCTTCACGATTTGAAATACCTTTACCCAAACCTTCCGGATCAGCCCAGAAAGCTCCCATCCTTTCAATCCATTCACCATTATCATATACTACGCTGGAGTTTATTCTTTCTGCAAACGTCACGTAGCCCGTTTCTTCAGTAAACAATGCAAATTGTTCATTTGTTACTTCCGTTTTATAAATCCAAAAAGCATCAATATACACTGGATGCTCAGGAGTCTCATAGTCCTCAGCTCCTTTGGCATTACTGCCCATTAGGAATTCTCCTGCTGGAACGTATGACATTACAGCTCCATCATTTTTATTTGTTAGCGAAGTCTCTTCAGGTAGTATTACATTTGGTGTTAAGGTGAGAATTTCTTCCGTAGTCATGGTTACCCCTACAGTGGATGTCTCCGTTACCAACACTGTCATCAGTTCATCTTCACCCTTTATTTTATCCACCAATTTCCCACCGATGAAGATGGCTAATCCAATGATGACCAGTCCAATAATCCCAATACCCGCCCACGGTGCCCATTTGGGCAACCCCCGCTTGTCTTTTTGCTTAATATCCATCTCTTCCACAAGCTTGGTGTTAAACCCATCCCTGGTCTCGCCTTCGGGTGTGTCTACTTTCACTATGGGAGGTGTTGGAATGGGAATGGCATTGACAGACTTTTCCGGTTCCCGTGTTTCCGTTAGCAGTCCCCGAAAGGCCAGAGCGAATTCACCCATATTTGCATAACGGTCCCGTGGGTCGCGGGCCAGCGCTTTATACAGCACCTTCTCCACAGGCTCAGGAATATCCTTCACAATCTTGCTGGGTGCCTGCAGGGGTTCATTGGCCTGCATCAGGATGATGGCTGCGGGCGTATCCGCCAAATAGGGTTTGCGTCCGGTGATCAGTTCATACAGCACCACGCCCAGGGCATACTGGTCTGTGGCCGCGCTGGTCTTCCCCTGCCACTGTTCCGGCGCCATATATTCTGGTGTGCCGACACCCAGACCCGTGCCGGTGAGGGTGGCTTCGTCTGTCTCCAGCACCTTGGCGATGCCGAAGTCCGTCAGGATCGGTTGGTCTTCTTCGTCGAAGAGGATATTGGCCGGTTTGACATCACGGTGGACGATGCCATGCTGGTGGGCATAAGAAAGCGCTTCCGCCACCGGGATCAACCAGCGGACGGCCTGCCGCCAGTCCACCGGACCATGCAGGCGTTCCTTGAGTGTGCCGCCGGAGATGAAGGCCATCACGAGGTAAGGGGAACCATCCACTTCGCCATAGTCATAGATGTGGACGATGTGTTTATGGTCAAACCGCGCTTGGGATTTCGCTTCACGTTCAAAGCGCTTCATCAGGCGTTCATATTGCTCCGGGGGAATCGCCTCCGTGCGGATCAGCTTGAGCGCGACGTCCCGCTCCAGACGAGTGTCGTAGGCTTTATAGACCACAGCCATCCCGCCCATGCCGAGGCGTTCGGTGATGCGATAGCGATCAATTTGTTGTCCGACGTAGTTTTGCATGCGAAATCCCACTTCCAATATCGATGAACGATGTCCTGATGATTATATCAAGAGACTAGCTTGG
>CAZRKC010000055.1:0-8590 GCA_964600665.1 uncultured Candidatus Sumerlaeota bacterium | reverse complement strand
GCTAAACCACTTAAAAAACTCTGGGGGTTGTCTGAAAGAACTTGACCATCTCTATGAGAGCTGGTA
The DNA here is from genome assembly GCA_964600665.1 of uncultured Candidatus Sumerlaeota bacterium. Taxonomy (GTDB): domain Bacteria; phylum Bacillota; class SLNR01; order SLNR01; family SLNR01; genus CAZRKC01. The sequence continues at coordinate 8,524 of CAZRKC010000055.1, read as the reverse complement.
CAATAAATTCTACCTGATTGTGGCTCCCCTTTAAAATCTATTTTGGACAAGAGTGAGCAGCTTTACCACTTAAGTCGATGACCGAATTTATTGTACCAGCTCTGCGGAAAGTGTTGCAACAATGGTTAATATCTCACTAATAATCCGGAGAAAAGTAAGGCAAATTGGCGAAAATGGTAGAGCTGAAGCAACTTGCTCTTGGCAAATTGCTTTTGAAAAGTTTGATGCGCCATATTGTAGCGTGCTAGGCGTAACGAAACCACCTCTCCACTCCTAAATCCTATCACGAAGAGATGTTATGAATGATATAGGTAAAATTTTAGTTCTGGCACCTCATACCGACGATGGGGAATTTGGTTGTGGCGGCAGCGTTGCGCGTTTTATCGCTGAGAAAAAAGAAATTTATTACGTAGCATTTTCGACAGCGGAAGAATCCGTCCCCGAACCCTGGCCAAAGGATATCTTGAAGACGGAAGTCAAAGAAGCGACAAAACGCTTGGGTATCCCGCCGGATAATCTTATTGTCTTCAATTTCAAGGTTAGGGAGTTGAGTTACCATCGCCAAGAAATATTAGAAGAATTGGTGAAGATTAAAAAAGACATTTGTCCGGACTTGGTCTTTTTACCATCTTTCAGTGATTTGCATCAGGACCATTCAACCGTTTCAATAGAAGGAATCAGGGCTTTCAAGAATGCGAATATTTTCGGTTACGAGATCCCATGGAACAATATAGAATTTCAGGCAGAGGCGTTTATTCTTCTTTCAGAGGAAAATATCAATCAAAAGATTTATGCACTGGATGCATATCAATCACAGAAAAGTAGAATCTATGCTGATGAGGAGTTTATCAGAAGTCTCGCTAGGACGAGGGGTGTTCAGATTGCTGGACGGTATGCGGAGGCATTTGAGGTAATACGATGGGTAATGAGATAGCTGAAAACCAGCATTTAAGCTTAAAAGCGTCTAATATTGCGAAGTTTCTTAAAGCCAAACTTTACGGCAAGGACGTGCGTATCAGGAATGTCGGGCCCATCGATAGTATTTCTGAAAATACCCTTGTTTTCTCGAAAGGAGAGGTTAAAAGCGAGCTACTGAAAAAGGTCAAACATGCCTGCTTTATCACGTCGGAACTTCCTGACGAAATTGGTTCCAATGCATTTATCATAGTAGAGAACCCGCGCTTAGCTTTTGCAGTGACCATATCCGAATTTCTTACCCAAAAGAAGCCAGCAGGCATTGGCCACAATTCCGTTGTTCACCCTAGCGCGAAAATTGCTGCCTCTGTATGTATTGGGAACTGCTGTACTATTGGCCGGGATGTAGAAATTGGAGAACATACGGAGATTCGTCATAATGTTGTTATCGCCGATGGCGTAACGATCGGCCGGCACTGTCTTATAAGGTCAAATTCAGTCATCGGTGAAGAAGGATTTGGATTTGAGTCCGATGAAAATAATGTACCTTATAGAGTTCCCCACATGGGATGTGTTGAGATCGGAGATCATGTCGAAATTGGGAATTTTACTGCTGTTGCGCGAGGTACGTTAAAGAATACGATCATCTATTCTCATGTCAAAATCGATAATCTGGTCCATATTGCTCATAATTGTATCGTTGGTAAAAACACGATGATCGTTGCATGTTCGGAAGTGAGCGGTAGTGTTGTTGTGGGGAACAATTGCTGGCTGGGCGTTGGATGCTCAACAATGCAGAAAATAGTAATTGGAGAAAATAGCACCATCGGCGCAGGTGCCGTTGTATTGAAAGATGTCCCTGCAGGCGCGGTAATGGCAGGAAATCCAGCTAGGGTTATCGGTATGAAAGAAATCTAACACCTATTATGGATATGTTTTAATGTATCCTACGAGTGGGCCAAAGATTGTTACTGAGATATGTGGTTGAGAAATCATACCTACAAATTCTAAGGTGGCCGTGACAAACAATCTTTTTTGATGGAATTTGGCGATATTTTGTGAGAATCCTCCTAATCAATCACTATGCGGGTTCACCCATGCACGGCATGGAATACCGTCCCTATTATCTGGCAAGGGAATGGGTGCGTTTGGGGCATCAGGTCAAGATTATAGCATCGTCTGAGTCCCACGTTCGTTCCCGGCAGCCTCACCTTGCAAGCTTGGATAGGCTGGACGAAACGATCGATGGCATTGAATATACTTGGTTTGAGACACCTCGATATGCAGGCAATAGCATTGGGAGGGTTCGCAATATGGCTTGCTTCATTAGTCGATTGTATCGAGAAGGGAAGGCGCTTACCCAATCATTCAATCCCGACATTGTGATTGCCTCCAGTACTTATCCCATGGATATTTGGTCTGCTCATCGGATTGCCAGGCTGGCAAAAGCCAAGTTGGTATTTGAAGTTCATGACCTGTGGCCCCTCTCGCCAATGGAACTTGGCGGAATGTCCAAGTGGCACCCGTTTATTATGGTGGTTCGGGCGGCGGAGGCCTATGCGTACCAGAATGCGGATGTGGTGATATCCATATTGCCTAAAGTGCGTGAGTACATGGAGTCGCGTGGCATGGCACCGCACAAACTGCATATCGTACCAAACGGTATTGACCCAGCTGAGTGGCATGTAGATAGTCTGGATTTGAAGGGTACAGTGAGAGAAGCACTTTCTAATCTGAAAGCCGAAGGACGATCTATTGTTGGCTATGCAGGGAGCCACGGCGTGGCAAATTCGCTGATAACATTAATCGATGCAGCGAAGTTGATGGAAGACGAGAATGTTGTTTTTGTGTTAATCGGTGATGGACCCGACAAGAGGGTCCATCAAAGGCATGCAGAGCGCGAAGGCCTAAAAAATATCTGGTTTATGGATCCTGTTCAAAAACAACAGATTCCCAGCTTGCTGGAATGGTTTGACCTGCTGTACCTTGGTTCTCCCAGACAACCACTATATCGGTTTGGTATCAGCCCGAACAAACTGATGGATTATATGATGGCGGGAAGACCCGTCTTGATGGCCATTGATGCCGGTAACGATCCCGTTGAAGAGGCAGGGTGTGGAATATCGGTCGAGCCAGATGATCCGCAAGCGGTGGCACGCGGAGTTCGTCGTTTACTTGCTTTGCCATCGGAAGAGTTGACGGCTATGGGGCAACGTGGTCATGCCTATGTTCTGAAGCATCACAGCTACCCAGTACTAGCTCAACAGTTTTTTGACAGCATACGGTTTTAGAGGGAATAACCAATATATGACTGATGCTCTTAAAAAGAAACTTGATGCACCTAGCGCCCTTGCTGATCGTTATGCTCGCCGCAGCGTAGGTGATCGTTACAGCATGTTGCGCCCGGAGGTGTGGCATGGCGTACAAGAGAGGCAGCGTGCCATACTTGGCCTGTTTGCACATGACCTGTGCTGGAAGGATTTGGGAAGTATGACACTGACCGAAGTGGGTTGCGGCGGTGGCGGTAATTTATTGGATTTCTTACGGTTTGGTTTGTCGGCTCAAAATATGTGCGGCATTGAGTTATTGCCTGAGCGTGTTGCAGCCGCGCGTATGACTTTGCCTGCGACGTTGGCTGTGCATGAGGCGGATGCCAATTCCATCGATATTGCGGCGAATAGCCAGGATGTTGTTTTTCAATCAGTGGTGTTTTCGTCTCTGTTGGACGATGGCTTTCAACACGCTCTTGCCAGTCGTATGTGGGAGTGGGTCAAGCCGGGGGGAGGGGTGCTTTGGTATGATTTCATCTACAACAACCCCAAAAATCCGGATGTTAGAGGCGTACCAATAAAGCGGATAAAGGAACTTTTTCCAGAAGGGCAAATTCATGTTTGGCGTTTGACACTGGCACCACCCATCAGTAGAGTTGTTACGAGGCTACATCCTTCCCTCTACACGGTATTTAATATGTTTCCTTTCTTGAGGTCCCACGTTCTCTGCTGGATTCAGAAGTCTATCTGAGTTTGCTCTTAGCATGGGGAGAATTGGCCCATATCCGCAGCAAGAAAACGCAAATTTCCCAGCTTTTGCGATAGACAAACATAGATAACGACGCACGAAAGCAATAATCGTCTCCTCAGTTGCGATAGGTCCGCAACAAATCAAACGCTGAAATATACCTGTCATTGTCCCGTATTCTATCCAGCCGTTGTCAAGCATAGCTGGCGACAAAAACTCAAGGAAAAGAAAATGAAGGAGAAAGAGCCTAACAGCATGTGGAAAGTACCCCTTTTTCAACTGAATTACGACGAGTCGGAAAGCAAGGCCGTTGCGGATGTGCTCGCAAGTGGTTGGATTACGATGGGGGAATGCACTCAGACCTTCGAATGTCAGTTTGCAGAATTCCTTGGGGCAGGGGTGCTGGCCACGGCTGTATCCAGCGGTACGGCGGCGTTGCACATGGCAGTGCTGGCGCTGGGGATCGGCCCGGGTGACGAGGTCATTGTTCCGGCGCTGACGTTCATTGCCGATGTGAATGTGGTTCACGTGACGGGAGCCGTGCCGGTGACTGCGGATAGCGTATCCTTCAATGATTGGAACATCGATCCGACAGATGTGGAAAGAAAGATCACCCCTAGAACGAAGGCGGTCCTGATTGTGCATTACGCCGGTTATCCGTGTAACATGAAGGCTTTGGTTATGCTGTGCCGGGAACGAGGACTTTATCTGATCGAGGATTGTGCCCATTCTCCGGGAGCAACGTATCGGGGCCAGTCCTGTGGGACTTTCGGAGATGTGGCCTGCTTCAGTTTTTTCACAAATAAGAATCTTTCCGTCGGAGAAGGAGGCATGTTTGTGACGCGGGAGGAGGGTCTGTACCAGAAAGGCAGGTACCTGAGATCCCACGGGATGAGCGCGCTAACGCTCGACCGCCACCGGGGTCGCGCTGTGAGTTATGATGTACTCCGGCCCGGCCTGAACTACCGTATCGATGAGATGCGGGCGGCCCTGGGAACCGTCCAGCTTGGGAAGTTGGAGGCAGCCAATAAGGAACGCCGGAGGATGACGGAGCGGTATCACGGGGCTTTATCTTCTATTAGGGGGATATCTATCCCTTTTCTTGATCATGATGATTCTTTACCATCTTATCACATCTATCCAGTGTTGCTGAATGAAGGGATCGACCGGCTAGCGGTAATTGAATCCTTAAAACAGAGACGCATCCAGTCCAGCATCCATTATCCCTCCTTCAAAGAATTCACTGCCTATCGGGAGGATTTGAGCCGATATGCTACACCGATTGCTGATGAAATTTCGCGGCGAGAACTGACTCTTCCCCTATATCCGACAATGGGATTTGAGGCCGTTGATCTTGTGGCGAATGCCCTGGAGGATGCACTATGAGTCCAGCCAAGAGCCGAAAGGAGCAACGAAAGCAATGAAAAGCATAAAAGCGATCATGATGGCGGGTGGTAAAGGGACGCGTCTTCGACCTTACACGCTGGTTCTGCCGAAGCCGTTGGTGCCGGTGGGGGATGTCCCGGTCATCGAGTCTCTTCTGAAATGGTTGCGGAGAAACGGAGTGCGGGACGTTTTCATTAACATCGGCTACCTAGGGCATCTGATCAAGGCGCTTTGCGGCAACGGCCGCCAGTGGGACATGAACATCGCCTTTAGCGAGGAGTCGGAGCCGATGGGCACGATAGGGCCGTTGCGCGTCCTGGTAGATAAGCTAAAGTCAACCTTCCTGGTACTGAATGGCGATTTAGTCACCGATCTTGATTTGAGAGAGTTTGTAAAATTTCATAAACGTCATGGCGGAATGTTGACTGTTGCCGTAAAGAAGAAATCCGTAAAGGTAGACCTCGGAGTTCTGGATTCCAAAGCGGGAGTCGTGACCGGATTTCGGGAGAAACCCCTCATCCTGTTCAATGCCAGTATGGGTATCTACTGCATGGAGCCGGATATTTTGGATCATATACCTGAAGGCGTTCATTTTGGTTTTGATGACCTCATGCACACGCTTCTGGCAGCCGGGGAGCCGGTTCAGGTTTTTGAGCATGATGGTTTGTGGATGGATATTGGGCGGGAGGAAGATTTTTTCGAGGCCCAAAAGATGCTGAGAGTGATGGAGGACCGATGAATGAGTGACTTGTTGGGTATACTTCGTTCAGCGGTAGGTTCAACGAAACCCCATGCGGAAGAGGGGGTGCGGAGTTTGGGTAAATTTTCTTCGCCGATCGTTGTGAAGGGAATATCGGAGGATATAATGGGGGCAGCCCGTCGCTTCTTCGATATTGTGATTTCGCTGATCGGCCTCCTCGTGACGCTGCCCGTGACCGTGTTTGTCATGTTGCTTCTTTCCATCGAATCGCCCCGACACATTTTTTTCTCGCAGACCAGACTAGGACTCAAGGGGCGTCCATTCAACATGCATAAGTTTCGAAAATTCCCGGTGACCTTGCACGACGACGGTCCGGGTGTAACAGTGGCTTTCGATTCGCGAATGACGAAGCTTGGGGTATTCCTGGAGAGGAGCAAGATTGACGAACTGCCGCAGTTGTGGAACATATTGAAGGGAGACATGTCCATTGTTGGCCCTCGGCCCGAGAGTATGAAGTTCAAAGACCTGTTTGTCGGGGAATATGCTGAAGTCCTTCGATTCAAGCCGGGCATTTTCGGACCCAATCAGATCAAATTTCGCAACGAGGCAGAGCTTTATCCGCCTGATGTACCTCCGGAGAAGTTTTATAGGGAGACCCTTTTCGCGCTAAAAGCGCAGAGCGATCTGACCTATTTCCGGAAGACGAATCCATTCAAAGATCTTCTCTTCATTACCCGGGGCGTTTTGGCTACCCTTTCGGGCATCATCAACTGGCGGCGCACCGTCAACCTGCATGCGAAGATTGTCATAGCTGATGTTCTGATGATAGAAGCAGCCTATTCCCTGGCACACCTTACCCGTTATTCGGGATTACCCCCCGAAAGTGAATGGGGGGTTTTTCTTCACGGCTTCTGGTTCCTGCCTCCCTTTCTGATTGCTGGCATGGCCGTGCTTGGCTGCTACCGGAACCCCGCTCGTTTCTTCTACGTTCCTGATGCCTTGAGGCTCATTGTTGTCGGCTCTTTTCTCTGGCTGATTTTCTTCATTGCCCTGTTCGGTGTCCATAGGACATTGTCGCTCTATCTCATCCCCCTGGTATGGGCATTCCTGATTATCTTCCTCATGTTCCCACGTGTTGTATTAAAATTTCTTTGGGAAATTAAGCCGCTCGATTCTCAGAGGCAGGCTGCATCCAATATTCTGATCTATGGTGCAGGTCGGGTCGGAATGTCCATGTCGAGGCTGATTAACGGCAAATCGTCATCAATAAAGTTGGTTGGTTTCATTGATGACGATCCGGATCTAAGGGGTCGCAGGGTTCAGGGCTTTCAAGTGCTTGGGCGGGAAAGTGACATTCCGACGATCCATGCTGTACACAAGTTCGACGAGATCTGGCTGACCTTTAACCCTGACAAGATTAAGCGATCGCGGGTGCATGTGTTTTGCCAAAGGCAGCAAGTCAAAATGACCGTCCTGTCTGAGATGGAGCCATTTTCTAGAATATTTGAATCACAGAGTTAAGAAGGACTAAATATGAAGAGAGCGATCGTGATCGGTTCGGATGGGTTTATTGGTAGTCATCTTGTCGAGGCGTTGATGGATGGGGGGTATCAGGTTCGGGCGTTTGTCCTATATAATTCCTTCAATTCCTGGGGCTGGCTGGAAACACTTTCGAAAGAGCGACTGAAAGAGATTGAAATTTATACGGGCGATGTCCGAGATCCGAACGGGGTAAAGAAGGCCGTGGCGGGAATGGATGTTGTGTTTCACCTTGCCGCCCTGATCGGAATCCCTTTCTCGTATCATTCGCCCGATCTGTACATCGACACGAACGTCAAGGGGACGCTGAATATCCTGCAGGCGTGTCGGGATCATGACGTGGAGCGGGTGCTAGTGACGTCCACATCCGAGGTCTATGGGACCGCGCGGTACGTGCCCATCGATGAAGGGCATCCGCTTCAGGGACAGTCTCCCTATTCTGCATCGAAGATCGGTGCTGACAAAATTGCCGAGTCATTCCACCTTTCTTTTGGTCTTCCAGTGATCACTGCGCGGCCCTTCAACACCTACGGCCCGCGGCAGTCCGCCCGGGCTGTCATCCCGACCATCATTTCTCAGATCCTGGCCGGGAACAGGCGGGTCAAGCTCGGTTCCCTCGACCCAACACGAGATCTGAATTATGTGGAAGACACATGCCGGGGTTTCCTCGCGTTGGCAAACTGCGACGAGGCTGTCGGCAGGACGGTCAATATCGGTTCCGGCCGGGAAATATCTGTCGGGGATCTGGCGAAGATGATTGTCAGGCTCATCGATGCCAACGTTGAGATTGAGACCGTTGACGAAAGGACGAGGCCGAAGGAGAGTGAAGTCGAGCGACTGCTCTGTGACAACCGTTTAATACGAGAGCTGACGGGCTGGGAGCCGACAGTCTCCTTGGAGGAAGGATTGCGTAAAACCATCGACTGGATGGGTCACAAGGCCAATCTGGGAATGTATAAGCATGAC
>CAZRKC010000054.1:0-8850 GCA_964600665.1 uncultured Candidatus Sumerlaeota bacterium | reverse complement strand
CAGGATCCAAGTGCTAATTTGAAGTTATTGAATAAACTTAGTATACGAGGAGGGAAAGTAGTGAAAACTCTTTATCGTAACAGAGGTGGTGATTCGGGGATAACTTATTACGAAATTTTCCCTGATAAAATTGCTGTTTGGTTTGCAAGTGGCATGCGAGTGGAGCCTTACGAGTATTCGTACAGTAGTGCAGGAATGAAACATGTCGAGGAAATGAAGCGACTGGCACTTCAAGGGATGGGTTTGAATGAGTATATTAATAAACATGCGAAAAATTTGTATATAAAGTAGCACTTGGTATTTGTAAATCCAATGATTTAAGTTACCATTGAGATTTTCCCATAGTAATCAACTTATGAATTATGCTTATTTTTCTTATCCAACCCCTCGAATTGATCTGAGTCCATTTTTGTGACTCAGATCAATTCGAGGGGTTTTTTATTTTGAAGTAGGATTTTCCCAATAAATGCATAACATAAGTAAATATGTATTCAACTCCAAATAAAGCTTTGATTTAATCGATTCATGTCGAATTTTGTGTGATCGGATGCTTTTGATAAAACCCAGATCGAAGGAGGCAAGACATGAACAACCGTAAAGAACAAGAGCGAGCCGAGTTACATCGAACCATTTGGAATATCGCCAATGACTTAAGAGGTAGTGTAGATGGATGGGACTTTAAGCAGTATGTCCTGGGGATGTTATTCTATCGCTACATTTCTGAAAATATCACCGCCTATATTAATGCCGGTGAACACGAAACTGGAGATGCAACATTTGACTATACAAAAATCTCAGACAGTGAAGCAGAGCTGGCACGGGACGATCTGGTCAAAACCAAAGGATTCTTTATCTTGCCAAGTGAGCTGTTTCAAAATGTCCACGCTCGCGCTAAAAATGATGAGAACCTAAACGAATCGATGGAGCGTATCTTTAGTAATATTGAGTCTTCAGCCCAAGGGTCGGATAGTGAAGATAATTTCAATGGCTTATTCGATGATATCGATGTCAATAGCAATAAATTAGGCAGCACTGTTGCCAAACGAAATGAAAAACTCGTCAAACTGATGAATGGTATCGCAGAGATGAAACTCGGTGGATTTAGAGACAATACAATTGATGCATTTGGTGATGCGTATGAATTTTTGATGGGGATGTATGCATCCAGTGCCGGAAAGAGCGGTGGCGAATACTATACCCCGCAGGAAGTGTCCGAACTGCTCACGCATTTGGCACTAGTCGGAAGGACCCAGGTGAATAAGGTGTATGACCCAGCCTGTGGTTCAGGGTCGTTACTTCTAAAGTTCGCCAAAATTCTTGGAAAAGAAAACGTACGGCAGGGGTTTTTCGGCCAGGAGATCAACATCACGACTTATAACCTCTGCCGGATCAATATGTTCCTTCATGATATCGATTATGACAAGTTTGATATTGCCCTTGGAGATACATTGACAGATCCGCAGCATTGGGATGATGAGCCGTTTGAAGCCATCGTATCCAATCCGCCTTATGCCATCCGATGGAATGGAGATAGTGATCCGATACTCATTAACGACCCACGTTTTTCACCAGCTGGAGTATTAGCACCGAAATCCAAAGCAGATTTTGCGTTTATCCTGCACTGTCTATCCTGGCTTGCAACGGATGGTACGGCTGCTATTGTCTGCTTTCCCGGCATTATGTATCGCGGGGGAGCAGAGCAGAAAATTCGTAAATACCTGATCGACAACAACTATGTCGATTGTGTGATCCAACTTCCGGACAACTTGTTTTACGGAACCAGTATTGCAACTTGTATCATGGTGTTGAAGAAATCCAAAGTAGATAACACAACACTATTCATCGATGCTTCAAAAGAATGTGTCAAAGTCACCAACAATAACAAGATGACACAAGCGAATATCGATGCGATCGTTTCGGCTTTCACCAACAGACACGATATCGCGTATTTTGCACGGGTCGTTCCGAACGCAGAGATTGAAGCGAAGGATTACAACCTGTCGGTGTCTACCTATGTGGAACAAGAGGATAAACGGGAAAAGGTTGATATAGCTACACTCAATGCTCAGATTGAAGAGATTGTGGCACGCGAGCAAGTATTGCGAGAGGAGATTGCCAAAATCATCTCAGAAATCGAGGTGGGGGCATGAGCAGATTGGAGGAGTTGATCAAGGAGCTTTGCCCGGAAGGAGTTGAACATCGAACTCTTGGTGAACTAGGATGTTTTTTCGGCGGTTTAAGTGGCAAAACAAAAGAGGATTTTACTGAAGGTAATGCAAAATTTATTACTTACATGAATGTATTTTCCAATTTGTCATTAAGAAATGATATAACCGACAAGGTGAAAATCGGAAAAAGCGAAAAGCAAAGTACAGTACAGTATGGGGATGTTTTATTCACAGGTTCATCAGAAACGCCGGATGAGTGCGGGATGTCTTCTGTGCTGACAGCAAAAACGGATGAGAAACTATATTTAAATAGTTTTAGTTTTGGTTTCCGGCTAAAAAACAAGGAGTTACTTTTGCCTGACTTCTCCAAACATTTATTCCGATCGGAAGGACTTAGAAAACAGATTAAGCGGACAGCAAGTGGGGTTACAAGGTACAATGTATCAAAAAAGAAAATGGAGCAAATTATAATCCCCGTTCCCCCCCTTCCCGTTCAACAGGAAATCTTCCGAATCCTAGACCAGTTCACAGAGCTGACCGCAGAGCTGACCGCAGAGCTGACCGCACGAAAGAAGCAGTATGAGTATTATAGAGATGAGCTGTTGAGTTTTGGTGATGAGGTTGGGAGGAAAAGTCTGAATGAGGTTTGCGAAAATATTACATCAGGAAAAAACAAGGCTAGAAATGATGGGGGTAAATTTCCTATCTATGGTTCAACTGGCATCATTGCTTATTCTAATTCTTATGTATTTAATGAGGATCTAATTCTAGTTGCGAGAGTTGGAGCTAACGCAGGCTTAGTTCACAGAGCAACAGGTCAATATGATGTCTCTGATAATACTCTTATAGTAAAGCCTAAAAAAGGTTATGATCTATCATTCGCTTATTACCAGTTGATGAACATGAAGCTAAATTACTTAGCAGTTGGAGGTGGTCAACCTCTAATTACTGCTGAGAAACTTAAACGACTTAAAATTCCTCTCCCACCCCTTTCTGAACAAGAACGCATTGTTTCCATTCTCGACCGTTTTGATGCCCTCTGCAACGACCTTACAATCGGCTTACCCGCAGAGATCGAAGCAAGGCGTAAACAATACGAATACTACCGGGACAAATTATTGACCTTTAAGGAGAAACCCGCATGAGCACATACAACATCGTTGCATCCACAGAAGAGAATACGGTGGTCGCAGAATATGTGTCAGAGTATACTCCATCCGGTTCATTTCAAACTGAAGCCGAATTGGAAAGTGAACTGATCCGGCTGCTTTCATCCCAAGGATATGCGTATCTATCCATCCATCATGAACAGGCCTTGATCACAAATCTTCGAAAACAGTTGGAACTGTTAAACGGATATGACTTTACTGACTCAGAATGGGGCCGGTTTTTTAATGAGTGTCTGGCGAGTGCCAACGAAGGGATCGTCGAAAAGACCCGGCGGATCCAGGACGATCATGTCCAGATCTTAAGGAAAGATGACGGCACGACAAAAAACATCTATCTATTAGATAAACGGAATATCCACAATAACCGCCTGCAGGTGATCAATCAATTCGGATCATCCCAGGGTACATACAAAACCCGGTACGATGTCACGATCCTGGTCAACGGTCTGCCCCTCGTTCATATTGAACTGAAACGTCGGGGGGTTGCGATTCGGGAAGCATTTAATCAGATCGACCGCTACCAACGGGATAGCTTTTGGTCTGCATCAGGACTCTTTCAATATGTCCAGATCTTTGTGATCTCAAATGGCACCCACACGAAATACTATAGTAATACCACCCGCAATGCCCACATTAAAGACCAAACTAGCAGCGACCGCAAAAAAAGCAAAAAGAGTAACAGTTTTGAGTTTACTAGTTTCTGGGCTGATGCCAGTAACCAGGTCATCCCGGATCTTGTGGACTTTACGAAAACATTCTTTGCCAAACATACCTTACTCAATGTATTGACCAAATACTGTGTGTTCACATCTGAAGAACTTTTGCTAGTCATGCGCCCGTATCAAATTGCGGCAACAGAACGAATCCTCTCGCGAATTACCATTGCAACCAACTACAAAAAGATGGGGACACTGGATGCAGGTGGCTATGTATGGCATACGACAGGTTCCGGTAAGACTTTAACGAGCTTTAAGACAGCACAAATTGCAACCACACTGCCTGATATCGATAAAGTCCTCTTTGTCGTCGACCGGAAAGATTTGGATTATCAGACCATGAAAGAATACGACCGGTTTGAAAAAGGAGCCGCAAACGGTAACACATCTACTCGGGTCTTGCAACGGCAATTGGAAGACCGGGATGAAAAAGGCAATCCCCATGAATACCGAATCATCGTTACAACGATCCAGAAGTTAGATGTATTCATCCGCAAAAACAAACAACACGACATCTACAAAAAGCATGTTGTGCTGATCTTTGATGAATGCCACCGGTCCCAGTTTGGGGATATGCATCTTGCAATCACCCGCCACTTTCGAAACTATCATATCTTCGGGTTTACCGGGACCCCCATCTTTGCTGCAAATGCAGGGGCTGCAGGAAACCCACTATTACGCACCACTGAGCAGGCGTTCGGGGATAAACTCCATACCTATACCATCGTCGATGCCATCAATGATGGCAATGTTTTACCCTTTCGGATCGACTTTATCAACACCATCAAAAAAACGGATCATATCAACGACAAAGATGTACGAGCAATCGACCGGGAAAAAGCGTTGGCCGACCCCAGACGGATCCATGAAGTCGTTGGCTATATCCTAGATCACTTTGACCAGAAAACAAAACGTAACAGCTTCTATACTTTAGCCGCAAAGTGGGAAGAAACAGATACCCAAAACCCCAAGGCGATGATCGAAAAAAGAGAAAACCGACGGGTTGCCGGGTTCAATGCCATCTTTGCAGTGGCATCCATCCCCATGGCGATGCGATATTACACTGAGTTTCAAAAGCAGCTGGTTGACAACAATCGCGCGCTAAACATTGCAACGATCTTCACCTTCAGTGTCAATGAGGAGGATCCGGATGGACTGTTACCGGATGAAGACTTTAATTTAGATAATCTGGATAAAAGCTCCCGGGGGTTCTTAGAAGCGGCGATCCATGATTACAATGCCACCTTTAATACTAACTTTGATACATCCTCGGATAAGTTTCAAAATTACTACAAAGACCTTTCTTTGCGGGTCAAAAACCGAGAAGTCGACTTATTGATCGTGGTCAACATGTTTTTGACCGGCTTTGATGCTACGACTTTAAATACCCTGTGGGTGGATAAGAACTTAAAACAGCATGGGTTGATCCAGGCATTTTCCCGAACAAACCGGATCTTAAACAGTGTCAAGACATTTGGGAATATCGTCTGTTTTCGGGATCTAAAAGAAGAGACGGATCAAGCGATCGCATTGTTTGGAAACAAAGATGCCGGTGGGATCGTGCTCCTCAAGACTTTTCGTGAGTACTACGAAGGATATGAAGAACAAGGCAAACATAAACCCGGTTATGCAGAATTGATCAATGATTTAATCACACAATTCCCCTTAGGACAGCAGATCATCGGAGAAGAGAACAAGAAGACCTTTATCCGCCTGTTCGGTGCTATCTTGCGATTAAGGAATATCCTAACGGCATTCGATGACTTTGCCGGGTATGAAATCTTGTCTCAGCGGAATTTCCAGGATTACTTGAGTGAATATATTGATCTGTATCCGCCTAAGCCACCAGATGATAAAGAAGACATCAGCGATGACATCGTCTTTGAAATCGAGTTGATCAAACAGATCGAAGTGAATATCGACTACATCCTGATGCTGGTGGCTAAATACCACGCATCAAACTGTGAAGACAAAGATATCCTCACGAGCATCGATAAAGCGATCAACTCAAGTATCCGGCTTCGCAGTAAAAAAGAGCTGATCGAACACTTTATCGAACAGATCAATATTTCAACGGATGTGGATGTGGACTGGAGAAAATTCCTCCATGCCCAAAAAGAGGCCGACATTAACAAAATCATAGCAGACGAAAAGTTAAAAGATGAAGAAACCAGACGATTCATCGACAATGCATTTCGGGATGGATCACTCAAGACCACCGGGACTGCGATCGATAAGATCTTGCCACCCGTTTCCCGGTTTGCAAAAGGCGGCAGAACCGAACGAAAGCTGAGCATCATCGAAAAACTACTTCAATTCTTTGAAAAATATCTGGGGCTCTTATGATCTAACCGTATGTGCCAGTATTCACAATAAATACTTAATTCTAAATCCTTCAGATTAGAGTTACAATTACCACATGAATGAATTATTACCAAAATTCCAGTTGAGTAATCCAACATAATCAATGTTGGGTGCCTATCAAATGATGGATGTAAACCTCATAAATATCTACGGACGAAGTAAGCAAAGGGTATACCGAGGCAACAGGTTAGAGTAATTCTGTAGGAGGTTAGAATGATGAAAGATGATGTTACAAATGCAGTTATTAACTATATTCAGGATAATCATACTGATTACGCAATTCTAATAAACGGTGAGTGGGGTTCTGGTAAAACATATCATTGGAAAAACTCCATAAGCAAAGCTGTTAAAGATATCAATTGGGAGCCTGTTTATGTTTCGCTTTATAATGTAGCTACAGTTGATGATATTGCAGTAAAAGTTTTATTAAGTCAAGTGGGAGTTTTAGAAGGTATCGAGAACAGCCGACTTGCAGAAATCGCAAAGGCATGTCTGAGTTTTACAAGTTCAATCACATCAGTGCTTACTGGTAGAAGATTGGAATTTGGGAGTTTATATAAAGTTGACATGAGAAAGATTATTGACATGAAAAACATTGTTATATGTTTAGATGATTTTGAAAGGTCAAGAGCTGCCTGTGAATCGGTGATGGGTTATATCAATGATTTGGTTGAGCATTACAATGTAAAAGTAGTTATTCTTGCAGATGAAAATAAAATTTGTGAAAAATCAGCAACAGAAGATATGAATAATTTTTATAACATAAGAAAAGAGAAAACGATTGGTAAAACAGTGAAGTTCATCAGTAATATCCCGCAAATAATCTTATCGATTATTAATGAATCCAGTGCTGAAATCTCCTTCCATAAACATATGTGTTCAAAAGTAGAAATGATTGAAGAAATTCTTGAGCAGTCAACGAAAAAAAACTTTCGCATCTTGAGAAGGGCAATAAATGAGTTTCGCAACATTTTTGCTGTTCTGAATGATAAAAATGACTGGAGCGATACTCCTGAATATCAAGTGTATTTAGACCTTGTATTAACATTTGTATTAGCATATTCTCTTGAAGTAAGAACAGATGAAAATAAAAAGGAAGGTTTTATCGAGATAGATAAATTATCTGACTTGAAACAAAGAGATATCAGTTCAAGAATGTTTAGCAAAAGTGAAGATCCAGTAGCAGAGTTTTATAGAAGATATTTCAATAAATCTTTCGAATTTTCTATATATCTAAAACATCTCACCAATTATTTGGACACTAATATATTGAACAAGGATACCTTTATGGAAGAGTTTAGTAAAGATATGGAAACTGATAATATTCCAGAAGAAGAAAAGTTGTTTGGCGGGTATGTTTACAATTTGAGCGAAGAAGAAGCAAGAGAAATATGCCATAATACTCTTAAGAATTTGGAAAATGGCAATATTGAATACAGTAAATACTTTAAAGCAATGATTAAATATAAACAATTGATAGATTGCACTGCTTTATTTATGGATTTAGAGGAATTGGAAAGAATAATTATCACAGGATTGAATATTGCGGCAGGAAGAGCAAGGGAACCAAGTTCACACTATGACATCTCAATATTTGATGAAGGTATTTCATCAACGGCAATCGGTCGTTCAGTATTAAGCGAATATGATAAACTTGACAAAGAAATTGAAAAAAGAAATAAGATTGATATCCTGTCCAACTTTAATTATGCGATATCTAAAGGGGACACAAAAACATTAAGATGGATCGCAACAAGTCTATCAAATTTTCCATTCTTGAGTCACTTAGTTTTACAGGAATTGTTTACTTCATTACGGTTAGCGGATAATAATGTAATTCTTTTCATCGCAGATTTGATAAAGTCCAGATACTCTAATAAGGATGATTTAGAACCAATTGTTGAAGACCTCGAAGCATTAACTAGTTTGAACGATTGGTTGCAAGGTGAAATTAAAATCCATGTTGAGGAATTTTCACTGAGAAGAGGAGTTTTGAGTAAATTGCTAACAGAAATAATTGAAGCAGGTAATGCGATTAAGAGTTCAAATAACATTCCTCATATAGATGAGAATAATAAGTAATGATTCCAAATGATTCGAACAGCAAATTGAGGGTTACAAATTATTCAGGTATAATATGTCACACGTGTATGAGTATTCTTGACTTGTCTGCGTGAATAATTAATGTTTGGAAGAACTAACATATTCTTTGACAAGAGCCAATAAAATTGTGATTGATTTCATAAACCTTTGTAGACAAAAAACTGATACGCGAATTTCACGAACCCTTCGGGTTCATTTTTTTAACTGAATTCGTAACTAACAAGTAACACACAATATCGATTGAGAATCAAGTATAACAACAAATCCGTCGTGAAGGTAGTGTACACTTAAGTTCGCAAAAGTGAAAAAGGAAAAACCATCGGGCACTCC
>CAZRKC010000053.1:0-9300 GCA_964600665.1 uncultured Candidatus Sumerlaeota bacterium | reverse complement strand
TTGATGTAGGCGTTGATGTCGGTGTTGATGTAGGCGTTGATGTCGGTGTTGATGTCGGCGTTGCTGCTGCTAATAATACTTTTGAAATTGAGACTTGACCCACCCCGAGCAGATTCAGCATGATGAATACAACCAGTAAAAAGCTAATTATTGACGTGCTGAATCGAAATGCTCTCAACGAAACCCCTCCTTCCATGATATGCACTCTATGATTTCAATATATCGCATTCCGCAAATCCATGCAATAAAAACAGAAACTTCCATGAAGACACATTCCCAACACAATATGCAAGTGAAGTGGTCAGCAAATACTTAAATGTATCCATTTTAATCGGTTGCACTTAAAATCGCAGCCAAATCACCCCTCGTCAAACCCTTCTTGTTGACGAATATATATACGACTGGGTGGTCGAATACTTGAAATGTTTCTTCAGCGACGTCATCATGAATAATAAAGCGGCCCAATCGTGGGTAACTGCTAAATTCCTTCACAATAGAGTACCCAAGCTCCCCCGAAAACAACAGCTCATAGTAACGACTGGTCATGGGATACAGCTCAGGAACCCGGGATATCGTCCCCCACAAACGCCTGCTGGAAAGAATCAAATAATCTCCTTCCGCAAGGGTTTCAGCAATTAAGATCTTTTTTGCTTCCGAGTCTGGGTCGAAATTATGAAGAACACGATGCTGATATTGTTGACTACTCATCCCGGTATAAGGGCCTGGCAGAAGGTAATCGTAGTGCTCCCCGATCAAGACCTGACCAGGTGCAATATTTTGATAAATCCACTGCTTCGCTTGTGTCCGCGTGTTCAAATTCATATAGATGGAAGCAAACGCCAATGCCCAAACCATAGAAAAAATAACAATCAATGAACCCATCAATCGATGAATGCATCGGAAGGTCAAACCATTTGGCACTTTTTCAATCAGATAGACCATGGAAAGGCAAAGAAACGGAATCATTAAAACAAGGTAGCGGATAAATTTAGCATACCATTGACCAATGTATGCGAAGTAGACCAAACTGAAAACCATCAGAGGGAGAAGTGTCGGAATTTCTCCCAAAGAAACCTGTTGCCATTTCTTTATCTGTTCCCGAAACCAGATTACCGATCCAATCATGCCACCCCACGCAACGCCTAAGCTTGTCATCCAGGGTAAATTTCTTAATTGATAAACATATGGTACCGTCTGCTGAAATTGAACCGTGTAAGGAACTTGAATTTGACCTGAGGTAACGCCACTTTCATACACCATTGTTTTCAAAAATATTCCAAAATGGATCAACGTAAATGGGGACACCGTCACGAAAATCCCAGTCGCAATAAACAACACACCAAAACTCACCCATGTAGCTTTTCGAAACGTCAGTTTTTTATACCGAAGCAGAATGATTACAGTAATAATCGGGATTAACAAAAAACTCAAAGCCGTTGTCTTTGTGCCAACAGCAAGTCCCAAATAAATCGCTGTCATAACCCCATCACGGAACAGCACTTCTCGCTTTTGGAGCAAACGGAGACTTTCAAGTATCATACCACACAAGAAAAATACTAATAAGGTCTCTGTGGTTCCATAGTGAGCAGCTTGAATCAAGCCTACGCTTGTAGCCATAAAAAAAGCCGTCAAGATTCCACCTGTATTTCCGAACAGTCGTCTTCCAATTAAAAACATTAAATATATTGAACACAATGATAGTGATGCCGAAGTATATCGGGAGACCAAAGCTAACTTAGCCAATTCATGCGACCAATTCGGATCCTGCCAGACATAAGCAATCAAGGATCCGATAATTTTGTATAAATGAATGGGAAAGCCGTTATATGCATAAAAACCGGGATCCATTTGGTCAAAAAAACTGATTCTGGATACTGCCATCAAAATATTCATTTCATCTGGATTATACATAAACCCATGATCCCAATTCAGATTTAAGAATCTCAGAAACCCTCCCATTATGATGACAACGTACAGACAAAGCCACGTTTGCTTGGTTACCTTCTCGTTTATTCTCACAGTGTCACCATCCATTCATTTCGGGCCCGTAATGGTGATGGGTGTTGGACAATCAAATACCTCTTCGGTTTTTTTCGTAGTTCCACGCATCGCGACACATATCAAATAAATTTCGCTGAGGCATCCATGAAAGTTCTTTCTTCGCTTTATCCACATTGGCATAGCAAATTGCTAAATCTCCTGCTCTCCGATCGACGATTCGATAAGGAATCATGATTTGGTTGGCTTTTTCGAATGTCCTTAATAATTCTAAAACACTCGTCCCTGATCCCGTCCCCAAATTGTAGATCTCCAGCCCAGGTTTTGCATGCTGAAGTGCAGCGACATGACCTTCCGCCAAATCCATAACATGGATATAATCTCTAACACCTGTACCATCAGGTGTCGAATAATCGCTGCCAAATATCTTGAGTTCCGGGATGATGCCGGCTGCGACTTGAGTGATATACGGCATTAGATTATTGGGTGTTCCTTGTGGAGCCTCGCCGATAATGCCGCTTTCGTGTGCACCAACTGGATTGAAGTACCGTAACAAAACCGCTGACCACCCAGGGATCTGCTTTCCTGCATCCGAGATAAGTTTTTCACATATCGCTTTCGTGGCTGCATATGGGTTTTCTGGCATACTGATTTGCATTCCTTCTACAAATGGCACCTTATGCTCCCCGTAAACCGATGCGGATGAACTGAATACAAATCGTTTTACGTGAAAAGTACAACAAGCCTCCAATAGTGTAATTGTCGTTAAGAGGTTATTTCGGTAATACATAAGCGGAATTCTCTCTGATTCTCCAACAGCTTTATACCCGGCGAAGTGGATGACAGCATCGATCAAATGATTTTGGAAGATTGAATTGATATCCATCCGATTAGATACATCAATATGGTAGAATACCACTTTTTTTGACGTGATTGCTTGAACAGCATCGATTACCTCTTTGCTGCTATTAGAGAGATCATCCGCAATCACGACTTCAAAACCTGCATTCAGTAAAGATACAGCGGTGTGAGATCCGATGTATCCAGCCCCTCCAGTAACTAATATTTTCATCATGATTCTCCTTCAAAGATGCGGTAATGTAGTCTTTTGCTATTTCCATAAATACCGCAGTTTTCCTTTTTGTATCCAAAATCAATATGGTTTAACAACTCGAATAGGAATAATATTTTTGATCTGGATCCTCGACAATAAGCAAAAAAGGGGAATCGATTCATCCCCTTTTACACAGTTTTCTGCCCTAGATTTTCCAAGTCTCAGCTATGCAGATACCGTTCTTGGTGTTTTTGATCAAAAAAGATTTCTTTGACGAGGATACCAACGGCGATCAGTAAGAAGAAAACGAGAAATCCAATAAAAAGACCCATGATAAAACCTCCATACAGCAAATAGTTACAACTCCGTATGTTACACCTGTGTTGTAGATAAGTAAAGGTTCAAATTTAATGTGGCCGTGCTATTCTACTTAATTTCAGCCGATGCGTCCCAAATTTTCTCAACTACATTTGTATAACATGGCAAGGCTTTGATTTATTCCAATGATGACATGGTGTCAATCACACCTTTGTTTAAGATATTCCCCCAGTCGGGCGAGATCCGTATTCCCACCTGAGAGAACGGCCGCGATACAACCAATACCCATATCTCTAGTTTTTAGTGCCGCTGCCATGCTGACTGCTCCAGAAGGCTCTGTCATTACTTTATATCGCTCCAGACAGACCCTCATGGCATCTTTGATTTCCTCTTCTTCCACCAATACGATGTCGTCCACATATTCTGAAACATATGAATATGTGATTTCACCGGGCATTAATGTCAGCAACCCATCAGCAATTGAATTCGTCGATTCTAATTTGGTTCTTTTTTGACTTTTCATTGATACATACATGGAATTACTGCCTACAGGTTCCACACCATATACTTTGATATCGGGTCTTAATTCTTTGATGGCAAGAGCCGTTCCTGAAATCAACCCACCGCCCCCAATAGGCACAAATACCGCTTGAATGTGAGGATTCTGTTCAATCAATTCGACCCCTAAAGTCCCTTGTCCAGCAATTATATCGGGATGATCGTAAGGCGGTACCTCAATATAACCAGACGATTGTGCAATCTCTTTCGCTCGTTCCAATCGCTCTGAAGATGTGGTTCCACAGAATTCTACGACAGCCCCGTATCCGATCGCTGCTTTGACTTTAGCAGGAGTAGCACCCTCCGGCATGACGATCGTGGCAGGGATACCCATTTGCCCTGCAACATAAGCGACAGCTTGGCCGTGATTTCCTGATGAAGCCGCAACGACTCCTCGAATCTGTTGCCCTTCATACTGCCGTTGCAACAGAAAATTTGCAGCTCCGCGAATCTTGAATGAACCTGTTTTTTGAAAACATTCTGCTTTAAGATACAACGGAAAACCCAGATGAGCATCTATACTACTGGCGTGAAGCAAGGGCGTTTCCCGAATAAACGCAGATATTTTCCTTTTCGCATCAAAAACCTCTTTGATTCCAATCAAGATTATCCCCCCCGATTCGTAAGTTTACTGTTTAGATTCTATTTCGTGCAGTGGAAATCTTCATATTTGCATATCATGAGATATTTTGTTTGCTGTTGTAACGCACTATTGGCGCAATGAAACCCAATCACTCATCTTGCCTATCAAACTATATTGGTGTGAACAGATGCAACAAAGCCATCAGGTTTAGTAATACCCCGGCAATGATTGTCGCCAAAGGAGCTGCGGCTAAACGGCTGACGGGTCGTCCCGATGCTTCATTTAGCAAATATAGAGATATGATCAGAAATACTCCCAATGATTGAGCGACTTTTTCTCCAACCAAGATAGATCCGTAAAGGATTCCTGTTTCCATAGCTAAAGTCATCGCCTTAACCATGTTCTTTGAGATTTCCGAAATTGCCGGAAGGCGGCTCAGGAGTCTTCCCAATTGAAGTGTCCCCATTGCTTCAACCAGCACAGCCATAGCCCCAACGGCAAAAGCAATGAAGATATTGGGACTGTAATACGCAAGTGATGGACCACCAATCCCCATAACGGAGTAGATTCCAGTCATCACAATCGTGGTTACTCGAATTGGGAGAAATCCAATATCATCAATCAAGTCCGCCACTGCTGCCCCGGCAATATTACCTTCCTTTAATGCAAAGACAGAAACGGGTGTTTTACCAAACAGGCGCAGATAACAGAGCGTTGCAATGATGCCACCAGTCAACATGAGAAACGGAAGATTTTTCTTCAGATATCGCCCTCTTGCCGCAAATAGCTCGTCCTCCATTTCCGCGTCATTAATAATGCCATTCCCTTCTCCGTTAAGTGTCTTTGGTTTTTGAATAGCTGCAAGGCCAAACAGGCAGATAATACTTAGCAGCATCACTGCTGCCTCCGGAGAAAATCTGGGCAAATAAAGCACCGTCAGTTGCCTGCCGAGTAAAGCAATCATCAAGGTGAATATCCCCGCAGAGCGACCGAACTGAAAAACAATCGCAAGTACCGGAAAAAAGGTGAAGGCAATCATCAAAGGACCACCTAGTGCTGACAGTGGAGATAGGAAATCAACCGGTAACTTGGTCGCAACAGATAAGATAGCATGAAGTCCTAAACTCACTCCCAGTCCCCACAAAGCACCTACCATCGTCGCTATCCAAACAGAGTCGATCATCGCACCGATCGCACCCCCGGCAATAAAAAGCAATGGTCCGTTCATTAAGCCTGTAGCAAGGGCAAGTGGAATACCACTACCAATTACAGATCCTATACTCAATCCGAAAACGAGTGTACCCAATTCTCGCCGAGAAATCTTACCATCTCTGTAATCACCTAAAATCGGTCGCAGCGCATTGAAATATATACCCATCGATCGATTGGCAATAAATGCAGTCAATGCAGTTGCGAGTGAAATGAGAATGATCTTCAATGGTGTTAAATCATTCATAAAAAGGCCCTCCACAAAGAATTATCATAAACACCAAATGATTCAGTATCCCAATCTTGATCCTTTGATAATCATCATAAATTGATATTTATTAAGTAAGTCTTCATACCATTCATGAGACCACATGTGTAATTCTTGCACAAATGATCGATATATTTGATTAAGTTTCAAAAATTTGTCACTGTTCTTTCCCCAACATTTTTACTTTAGCTCAAACGGAGAACTCTCAAGAGAGCTCATACGAGTGTAAAAAAGCAATCGAATCAAAAGGCTACAGTTAAGGTTCTGAAACTTAATAATCAAAATCAGAGATTACTGAAGAACCCATCGCCTATTTCACAACCGGATGCATTTCAACATCAGATTTATCGAAGACGCCATTCTTCCAGCAGCAAAAATTTGACTATTGCACCGTTGACATATGATATTCATTTTTTACCATGCGAATCAGTCATACATATCTTCTAAATGATACTTCCAAATCCTTTTCTTTCAAATTATCATGCCTCAAGGGCATGGCTCATGTCCAGCGCTAGTCTTAAATATAAGATTCAATTTTTATAGATACCATCTCGGAACAAATTTTCAATATATCTCAGTATTATCTTAATCTTAGAAAAACACATTTTGAAAGTGCCAAACACATTAATTCAATAAGCAGATGATAGTCGAACAACCCAATATTGATTCTAACCAGATTGAAGGTAAAAATTCCTATGCAATACTTACTTTCCCTGATCATTTTCATAATGACGATGATTTATTTAGTCAAACCAGTCTCTTGTAATAATTACATCGCAGCAACAAAAAAGCCTTGCGGTCATTTCCGCAAAGCCTTGATATTACTGGAGCCGATGATGGGATTCGAACCCGCAACCTGCTGATTACGATTCAGCTAAAGGGGTATTTTTAGTATTATCCATTACACACATATCTTGATATATCAAGGGTTTGTGCAATACTATCACATCATGAAACATCAGATGTTTAGGAAAAATGGCAATGGTTTGGCAACGGTTTTTCACTATCCGTTCTTCACGATTCATTGCCGTATTTGATGATGTGTATGGGTGTCATAGAAAGCTACAGCTCGATTTTCACATTATGCACTACTTCTCTCCCATGAGAATGTCAGGTCAAGTGAGGAGATATCACTGGTCACTGCTGCCAGATTCCGTCTCTCCCTGATCCTCCTGATATCCACCCTTCCACACATTCAACGCCTTGTGCACTGCCATTACCAGATCCTTGTATTGCGGGAACTCATGCTCGATGTCTTTCCACTTAACATCTTTCCAGACATGTTCAGCGCCCATGCCCTTTGGATTAACAAAGTACTTCTCCAACCAGTTGGTCCGGTCTTTTTTCGTTGAGTTATCTGGATGTACTTTGACATACACTTTTCGCTCTTTTCCCACTATTGCATACACCTGTCCGATCACAATCTCACTAAACCCCACGCTTTCCCTCCCTAAAACGTTTCTCGCGCTGAGCAGAATTTGCAACGGTACTGACATTTCACTGACTACGACCACCGTCCGCATCCTTTTTTTCCAGTCCCATTTGGGATAGCCCGAATAGTCATCAATAAGCTGTTTGAACCGTGGCCAATGTTCAAAGAGCATATCTTCTGTAAATACATCCGCCTCAATCAGGACTACTGCTTCTCGATTAAATTCTACACTGCGAGCAAAGACTTCCATATTCGCTCCCGATGCGTTTTCGATTAACCCTATGTGTTCAAATCCATCTTTGATGATACTATTCCTGAAATAATCTACAAAATCATTGCAACTTTCATATGCGGATTCATAACGATACGCTCCTCGTAGCTCATTCTCTGCACGGTTGAAGAATTCATAAGGATGCTTCAAACTTAGGGCAGATAGTATCCAAGCGCAAATCCCACCTACGAAGAGTAGTGGATAAAAGATATAATATACAATGAATTTTGCCTCAGCCCCACCTGATTCATAAAAACTTATGGTATACATTAGAATGATGATCGCAATAACGAAACAAATCAAAAGACAATTCAAGGCTTTTGCAATAACGCGTACATTGGTTTTAGGTTTTGAGTTCAATAGGTCACCTCCAATTGTTCGAATTCGAGTATTTGCATGCATCCGGTGGATGTTTTTCGACTGTGTCATCTTTCTCGATGATCGACTCATCCCCTTTTGAATACCCGGTGGATCTAGTCATGTAAACGATTACACAGCTATTGGTTTCGGCATTAAACGATGGTCAGAAGATGTGCCTGGATATGTCAATTTAATCGCAACGACAATACCCACGCGTCAACCCGTGGTTTCTACTCCTTCGGAATTAAGCCAAATACTTTCTATATAGATAGTCGGCGATAACCAAGTTAATTAAAAAGAAAACAAACCCGAGACCGATATCCCATGAAACTAATCTTTTGGAAAAACCGGTTCTAAGTTGAAACGCAAAGTACAACACCGGTATCCACGACCCCACTACATACCCCTTTAGTGCCAACCGTTTCTTCCTGTCTAAAGATCTGTTCACGATTTCACCATCCCCTTTTATCTGACACGCGTATACTATCTCACTGGCACTGGTTTTCGATAAAAGTAATCAATTATTGGCTCCACCGCAACCTGGGTGTAATTGCATAATGCTGCTTCAGTCACTGACTGAGCGAGGGCAGCTGATATACCTCCCCATCCAGCTGGTACTGTTCCCAATTTGACTACTTCTATAACCGTTCCAAGACCTAGCGCTACAGCAACCATACCGTAACTAGCAAGTGCTACAGCAAAATCATTCCCCATTTGATATCCATCCACACCATGACCAGTTTCCCCCAGGTGTCGTGAGTATATGTCACGACGACACTGCCGTCGTCCTCCACAATCTGGATGATGTCCCTTTGGGCGTTTTTGATATAGTAGTACGAATCCCCGTCCCACCGGATTCCGACCAGTTCACCTTTTGCACTGTAGGTGTAGTACTGAGTATGGGTGCCTGTGGTCTCAGCCGTCACCCGGTCTCCGACCAGATGGTAGGATACCAAGGTGCTCCAAGGTCAATCAAGTTCTCAATCAGCATCGCAATCGCTCTTCCCCAGAATTCAGTCGGATTAATTATGTCTTTTTTCATGCTTGCCAACATGGGTGATCACTGCTGACGTCTTTAAGAACTCGATCTCAATATCATCACTGAGATGGATATCTATTTCAAGATCCTTTTCCAACCCGGTCAAGATTTTAGTAAGACCAGTATCCTTTTCTCTTATAGCCAACTCATAAGCTCGTCCTGCTATCATACTGAAGCGCTTTATAATTTTGTAGTCCAGCACAGTACCCT
>CAZRKC010000052.1:0-9768 GCA_964600665.1 uncultured Candidatus Sumerlaeota bacterium | reverse complement strand
TTTTATAAAATGGGCAATCGAACCCTTCGGCACGGAGCAGAAGGCCCTCCGCCCACGGTGGTGTCCGGCTCATCTGTTGGCATATAACTTCAGCGGACATTTCTTGTTCAGCTTCGATGACAATTTCGTCATGAACGTGCATTACGATAAAGCAATGACGGAGTGATTGCATGGCATAAGATAGGATGTCGCGACTGGTAGCCTGCACGATGTTCTCCACGAACTTCGGGCCGTAGGACTCCAACCGCTCCCACTTCTTTGTGGCACCGATACCCTCATAGGTCACACAAGAAGTACCGAACTGGTTTGTGCCTATCCGTGGCTTGACATAGCAAAGCCTCCTGCCGGATGGGAGTGTGATGAATAGCATTCCGCTCTGGCAGGCAAATCGAATGCCGTGGGTTTGCGTTGGTGTTCTGTCCCTGACCGCCGTCATTGCAGCACGGTCAACATCCCACCAGAAGCGCACGATATTTGGGTTTGATGCCCGCCATGCAGCAACGAGCGGATGAAGTTCATCTTCGCTAAGGCCCATCTCCAGTGCGCCCATTGCCTTAAGTGCACCGACCGATCCACCGTATCCCAAGGCAAGTTCGGCGATTTTACCTTTCTGACGGAGCGGACTAACTTTGGTGATTTCTTCAATGGGCACATGGAACATCTGACTTGCGGATGCTTCGTAAATTTTGCCATGGGTAGCAAACACCTCGTTGCGCCACCTTTCTCCGGCAAGCCACGCAATGACCCGTGCTTCAATCGCCGAGAAATCCGCCACGATAAATTTATAGCCGGGTTTAGGAATAAAGGCAGAACGGATAAGTTCCGACAACACCTCCGGTACGGAGTCGTAGAGCAGTTCTAAAGCCGCGAAATTTCCACTGCGAACAAGACCGCGAGCCTGTTCTAAGTCAGGCAGATGGTTCTGTGGCAGGTTTTGCAATTGTATTATTCTGCCGGCCCATCTTCCGGTGCGGTTGGCACCGTAAAACTGGAACATACCACGGGCGCGTCCATCGGCGCATACGGCGTTTTCCATCGCCGTGTATTTCTTGACCGATGACTTTGCCAGCGACTGCCTGAGTCCCAGTACCCTGCCGAGCGGCTTTGGAGCTGTTTTCAGCAATTCGGATACTACCTTTTTGCCAAGCGTATCGGTTTTAAGGCCCTGCTCTGAAAGCCACTGCTTTATTTGCATCACGGAGTTGGGATTCTCAAGCTCTGTGATATCACGCATCATTTGAATCAGCTCGGAGCGGGATGCATTATCTATTCCAATAGCCTGACGCACAAATTCCATATCCAGTGCAACGCCACGGTCGTTTATCTCTTGGTCGAGGTGGTATTCTTCCCAGATACACTCCGGCACAGGAAACTTCGCTATTTTTCCCTGTATGGCAATTTCAGTTTCAACGTCACGGCGGTTGTATTCTTTGAACGCAGCCCATTTGTCTGGGTCATGGGTGGGCAGATTGCGTGTCCGACCACTATTGGCGGTTGTAGGGCTGCACGGCTTGCAGAAGTAACGGATGAGGTCTTTGCCTTCCATCAGCTTTTGTTTTTCAAGCCCGAGGACTGCTCCGGTGCCTTCAAGGGAGAGGGGAAGGCCCATATATGCCGACCATATCATCGTACAGCGCCAAGATTGAGGGTCAAGGTATTGATCCAAAGGTAACCCTAAGCACTTTGACAGGCAGATTCTTTCGAACTGGGCGTTAAAAGCCCATTTAATAACTGTGGGGTCAATAAGTGCCGAGCATATTTCGTTTGGTAACTTCTCACCACAGGCGAGGTCGACAACGTGAACCTCACCGCCGTCAATGGAATATCCGAAGCTCAGGACTTCAAAGTCCGGTGATTCCGCATAGCGGTAGACCCCGCTTTTGGCGAGGTCTACGCTGCTATACGTTTCTATGTCGATGCTGACCGTCCTCACGATAGGAAGTCCTCATCAAGGTCGGTGTCAAAATCATCCTCGGCCCTGGACTTGCCGCCGAGTGGTTCACCGTCGCGGATTTTCTGCAGGTTGTTCAATCCGCAGGCGATGCCCCTGTTGCCGTTGCTGTTGAAGGCATAAAAATTGATACTTGCCCTTCCATAAACACCGCTATAAACCTCGGATCGTGTGAAGATAGGTTGGCGGTCGGCATCAACGATACCGGGGGCAGTCGCTGAGTTTGCGTTGATGAAGTAGGAATTGGCGTAGGCTGGATCATCCGGGCGTTCGGTATCACCATCGCGCAGGGGCGTCTTGATGGTGGAAAGGGGCGGTACGGACTTTCCGTTGCCTTTCAGTCTTGCTTCGCCCTCATGGTAGGCAGCTTCAATTGCAGACTTGATTTTAGCCACGGTGCGGGTGTCGGACTTAGGGATGATCAGCGATACCGAGAACTTTGGAGTGCCGCCGTTAATGGATTTTGCTTCCCAGACATTGGCATAAGACCAGCGGGTGTCGGGACCTGTGATGACCTTCATAGGATTAGTGTTGGCTTTGTTTGCATTAGTGGACATAGGATTTTCCTCCTTAAAATTCATTAAAGTCTTGTTGTGCGCTATTGATTGCCGGTCGTTTATCGCTCTCCGGCACGAGCGTCGGTTTGCCTTGAGGCTTTTCAATGTAGCTGCCGAGAACTTCTTCAAAGCGTTTTTTGCCGAGCAGAGTTGTCATCGCGGTGACGCCGAGAACCTTGCGTTCATATGGGTCAAACCCGGCGGTGCTGACAGCATCGGCTACTGCCGTTTCGTCTGTGTACCTGCGGTTGGAGCGTCCCTCGACCAGCTTCCAGCCATTCCATTGCTTACCGCTAAGGGCAGCCTGTAGGGCGTAATCCTTGATGTCCGATGCCCATGAAATCAGGGAGTCAATCTTTCCAAGGATATCCTCGACCTCATCGTCAGCAAGCAGCGGTGGTAACTTGAAGTCGTATTGGGCGAGTTCCATATTGCGTTCGGCTCTGGCACGGCAATCATGCTTTGCTTTGCAGAATTGGCACCATTCGCCGCAGTTGAATTTGCCTTCACCTGCGTAGGCGAGTTCGGCGGTTGGCTTCAGGATTTCATCTGCCCATTGGTACAGGGATTCCTTGAATACCGTATAGGTAGATACATTGTCGCGTCGGGGTTGGTAGATGGTCATGGAAACCGTATCGGTGTCATAGATGCCGTCGAAGATTTCCAAGGCTCCCAATGCATAGAGCTTCATTTGCGGATTGTCATCGGCTTCCACTAGAACACCCTGGCCGTGTTTGTAGTCCACGATGTGGAGCGTACCGTCAGCGATTACCACACAGTCACCGGTACCGAAGCCGCCCTCAACATACCTGGAAAAGTCGAGTCGCTGTTCAATGAGGACAACCGGGTCGGCACAGTTTTGTTTCGCCGTTTCCACCAGTTCAAGGATATAGGCGGCGTAACTGTTGGCACATTCCTCCATCTCCTCGTTGTAGTAGGTAAGGTTGGCTGTTGGGTCTTTGGCCGAGATGCCAAGAGCAGTTCGAAGCTTATACTCGCAGAGGGCGTGTGCGTCCGTACCTTCGGCGGCATAGTCACTGCCTTTATCCTCACAACTCTCACAGAGCCTTGCGGAGGGCGGGCAGTTCAGCCACCTGTGGGAGGAGGAAGCCGAGAGAAGAGCGTGTTTAATCATTTCCCAGCACCTCAGCTTCCACGAGCAGATCTGCATATTTGTCGGGATCAATCTCCGACAGTTTTACAGCCCCGTGTTTTTCAAGCAATGCCCTAATCTCTGCGGTATGTCCGTCGCGAGACTTCTCCGCAAGCACCGCGCGTACTTGTTCCAGTGTTATTGGTTTAGGTTTCGTGGTGATCGTATTGGTTTTCGGCTCAACCATTGATTCGGGGTTGTTACCGCTGCTGAACAGGGCTGCCAGGCTGTCCGCCACTGTGTTTAGGGATTGTGCGGCAATCCTCAGTTCGCTGACACAGAGATCAAGTTCACTCATCTTGCTCATACGCTTTACCTCCTTCCTCGATGGGCTCATCCCGCTGTTGAATTGCGAGGAGCTTCTTGGCGAGACGTTTGCACACGATGCTTATTGCGGTTAGAATGCCTGCGAGTTCTTCATCAAGGTCGTGGTCACGCAATTCAGTGTCCGTGTTGTTTGTCTTTGATTGCATAAGACTACCTCCGTTTCCGGGACGGTTCGCCGCCCCTCACCCTCTACAGACAGCGAGGGGTGGTTTGCGTACCGGATGTGGAAGTTAATCAAGAAATTCCTTCAAGGCTTTGTTCTGGCGCAGTATCTCAAGAATGCGATGTTTGCGCTTGTTAACGCTTTTTGGTTCTTTTAAGCCCAGTTGAGGTGCTAACTGTCGCTCTGTTTTCCCGTGCCAGAATATGTCCCTTATCAGGTCTCTGTCTTCCTGGGAGAGAGCAGCCAAGGCGGCATTTAGAGTGGAAAGCAGAGCGGTGTCTTCGACAATAGCCTCTATGTCGCTGGGATCAGCAGGTTCATAGTGTGCTTCTGCTCCGTCACCATCGTCATCGCGCCCAAAGAACATATCCAGATCCACAGTGCGACTTGTGTTTGGTTCATTGCAAAATTCGCACTTTTTAAAGCATTTCAAGCCGTTATCTTCTTTGTGTTGGGATTTGCAATCATTGAACATCGGGCAGTTGCTACAGGTCTTTGGGCAACGAGGTGAGCCTTTGGTAACGCACGAGCATTTACGTTCTTGATACTTCTCTTCGCGCCAGATGGAGCGCATATTTTCGCGGGCAATGTTTTCGCCAAGTTCGTTACGAGGCAATCTGACTACAAGGCCAGATTCCTCGTCCACAAACCACCGCTGAGGGCATTTGCTGTCATATCTTTCGGGGAGGGTAAGGCATATGGCCCGTGTTACCTTTGAATGCTGATTGCCATCCTCCGAGAGGACGTAGTACGACATCGGCTCGCCGGACTTCGTTCTGTGCGGGATGGGGGTTTTCTTGAATGTTCTGTTTTGCCTTGTTGCGGGGATGCGATAGTCTCTGGTTTGCTTTGGGATGTCATTTTTTTGCATGATATAAGCCCTCCTTCGGCTTTGCCGAAACAGAGAGCTCTTGCAGGCATGACAAACCAGACCAAGGGAAGAGAGTCTGCAAGCCTAAGAGGGTATCCTCTGTTTCGGCTACAGCCTTGCTTCCCGGCGGTCGGCGTAGATTAAATTGTTCTCACATTGACACCGGGAAACCCTGGCCAGATGGTTGTCCATGTGGATGATTAGATTTTAGTAAAAACTCAGCTTCCTTACACGGACATGGAATGTCCGTCTGTTATAGCTGATAACATGAAAAAGCCCCTAAAAATGGGCCGTATGGGCTCATTCTTAGGGGCAAATATGTTGGAATTACTGCGTAATGGCATTAAAACACCCGGACACAGAATGTCCGGGTCGCTTAAAACTTTTTTATATTTCTATTGTCAGCGGCTCAAGCCCTAATCTACATAACATTTCATTACATTCGTAAATTGTCTTTGTGTAGCAGGAGTTTAATAGGAAACGATAGGTCAGATGTTTTTCGCTGACGCCAAGTGAGCATGCCGAGCGACCAATTAATGCGTCACTAGCAGTAGGGGGAAGTTTGAGTGCAATGCATATGGCAACAATTGTTTCAATCGTAGTCTCATAAGCCTCATTATTTCGCATTCTTTGAATGGTTCTTGGATCAAGGCAGCAGTCCCCGGCAAGTGCTTCGACGGTTTTACCTTTCCAGATCATGAGAGACTTTAACGCTCCGGAAAATCCGCCGGGCAGGTTCTGCATAACTTCAGCCAGTTCCTTATTATAGGCTATAATGGCCTTTGCCTGAGCATCTACATCATTATTGATTTTTGAGTCGCTGAAGTGCGCTTCAAAGATTATGTCGGATGTGGCATCTCTATACAGAACGCATTCTGTATAAAATTGCTTGCAATAGCTATTAGCTGACCTGAGTACTGATAAATCAAATACAAGACAGCATTCATCCATATGTTGTCTCGCATAATCAGTCAGGAAAGCCTGTCCGTCGCCATCGTAATCTATATATTTTGCATCTTTTATGCAGAAGTGGGAATCAACGAATAAGTAGTTACCGCTCTGTATTTTTTCGCGAAGAGCAGGTACCATTGTACTTTCAATGATGGCATCGCGCTCACTGATTGAAAATGTTTGGTTCTGTAGGAGAGAGCCTTTCTTAAAAGAATGGGGCTTTACATACCGACCATCAATATATGTAAATGTGCCAATCGCTTCTTCATAGCCGAGGTCGACCATGCGGATTTTGGCAGCATAACGAGAAACACAGAAGAACGAAGCCATCTCATCAATGACGGGTTCCATGATGTCGATAAGTTTAGAGCCGGGAAAGAACCGTAAGTAATTTCTTATAAATTCGGCCGCCTTTATTTTTGCCTGGGTATATGGCATCTGGATTCGCGGTGTGAGTGCGTTTGCCTGCCATTCCATCCAATCGGTAGCCAACTTGACTTTATTATCCTTAATGCCACCGACAACCTGGCATTTTATCTGAGTGGCGTTTTCGTTGTATAGCCTTTCCAATTCAAATGCTTTTCTGTGTTTATCCCAATGGACGCATTCGTGAATAATGGTATTATTAACAGATCCCAGATTGCGCAAAAAATACGCATCGGGGTCTACAAAGATTGTACCCTTTTTCACCTGCGTGCTTTTGTATTCGGAGGAGTTCTTATCATAATATTCAGTTTCGCAATCTGTAAAGAATACTTGCCCGAATGTTGAAAAGTCTGATGTAATGTGCTTTAGCTGGATTAAAAGCCCCATACGCTCTGTAAGAACCGAGGGATCAATAGCCATTGGCTCATATAAAGCTTCTTTGTAATACTTCTCCAAGAATCCTTTTGCAACGGCTTCCAGCTGGTCTTTATGTATTATAGGAACAAGTGAATCCGACATAGGGTTGTTTTGCTTACTGCGGTAGTTATATTCTTCCGTGGAAGTGATTGCAAAATCGTCAAGGTTACATGAAAGGTCACCAGTACAAGAAACTTTGAACCAGCGTCTTTTCTGGTCATATCTGTCGGTGTGTCTGTCGGTTTCCGATATTTCAAATTCAGCTTCCAGAAGTACATCAAATGATATTTTCATATCGGGCAGATTATCTACAAAAACGCTTTTGATATCAATATCCGATAATTCTGCACTATCGATAGTGCGTACCAACCGGGATGAAACATCAAGATCACGATGATTCTGACCCAAGTAGCTGGACACGGCATCGTACAGCTCATTATAAAAACGATTCGAGACATAATCTTTAAACGAACGGTTCTGCGCCATAGCCAGCCCTCCACATGTTTATTGCATCAGGTAATCTTCTCTATTTTGTGCATTGGCTGTGTTAATAGTAAATTAACAAGAGAAGCTCTTCTACATTATAGCACCGAACCGGAGAATAGTTCAATATAAATGTTGAATTATTTTCCTGTTTATGAAGATTAATCTTGCAAATTGTATTGTCAACAGATATAATTGACGTATCCTCATGAAGTGAAGATAGAGAGGTGACAAAGATGGCCGTCAGCTATAAGAAGTTATGGAAAGTTTTAATTGATAAGGACATGAAGAAAAAAGATCTGCAAAAGGCGGCGGGAGTCAGCTGGGCGTCGGTTACTAAGCTGTCTAAGGGCGAAACCGTGAGCATGGAGGTTCTTGGTAAAATATGTAGAGCTCTGGATTGTAACATTGGCGATGTTATGGAGTTCGTTGAGGATGAGTGATAGCGAAGCATTTTGACAGTTTATCAGCTATCAATTGGAGGTTATTATATGCCCCGAAGTAAAAAAACAAAGGTAACCATTGATAGAGCAAACCCACATACCATTAAGAAATTTGAATTGATTGAAGCGTACACTAAAGAGTGGGCACTAAAACTCCTTAACTATAAGGAGTGTAATGGAATTTACTTTATTGATTGTATGTGTAATAGCGGAGTCTACCATAACAACGAAGGCCAAGAGGTTTTCGGAACACCAGTTCGTATTTCAAAGCTGATTTCTGATTTAATGAGTAATTACCCCGATAAACAAGCATGGTTATATTTTAGCGACCTGTCAGCAGAGAAAATAGATGTTCTGAAAACTTACTTTCCAGCCGATGCCGACAATTATCACATTGTCACGAAAAGTGGAGATGGTAACGATTTATTGAGAGAAATTGCCAGTAACCCCCCTCGAAACCTAAAGATTAATTATTTACTTGTCTACGACCCGTACACCGCATCGGTGGATTGGACTGCATTAGTACCATTCCTGCGAGACTGGGGTGAGGTAATCATTAACCACATGGTTTCTGACAGCATAAGGGGTGTATCTCAAGCCAAAAGTGACGCAGCAGTCGAAAAGTATGAAAAGACGTATCTCGCAAATATTGCGGAGCTGGCCACTTTTGGAAGTGATAAAGAGGCTTATGAGAAACGAATCCAGGACATTATTGTAGCATTGAGAGGTTTTTCAAATAAACAGTATTTCATTGCGTCATTTCCGTTTTTTAATACAAAGAATGTTCTGGTGTATAACCTTATCCATTGCAGCGGTCATATTAAAGGGTTTAGGCTGTTCAAAAAAACGGCATGGAATATTATGGGAGGAAAATCCTCCGCTAAGAATACTCATGGTATGGAGAACCAATTAATGCTTAACTTTGATGGTTCTGGTGAATTTAAAACTATAGCGGATGAATATTGCTATTATGTTAAAGACATCGTGGAGTATCTACAAAACAAGTTTAAAGGTATGAAAGGAGTCCCGCTGGAAGATATTTGGGAAGCATTGGATGAACACCCAATCTTCCCATCTGAAGGCTACAGATCTGAAATTAAGCGGGGGCTTAAAGATATATATAAGGGCATTGTTTCAAAGAAAACAATAACATTTACTGATAGGAGGCCATGAGCATGAAAACAGTCAAAGGGTATATAGAGCGAAAAACTATGCTCTATAAAACCGGTGTGGAGTACGGTGATTACACCATGAACCATGTTCAAGGCTGTTCTCATGGCTGCAAATATCCTTGTTATGCATTCTTGCAAAAGAAGCGTTTCGGACAGATACCTTCATATGAGGAATGGTTGGAGCCTTTTCTGGTAAGGAATACGCTTGAAATTCTCGACAGCGAAATCCCACGCCTTAAGTCTAAGATAAAATCTGTACAGCTTTCCTTTACTACTGATCCATTTATGTACGGATATGATGAAATAAAACATATGAGTCTTGCCGCCATAAAGAAGTTGAACGATGCAGAAATAAAATGCACGGTACTGACAAAAGGATTGCTGCCTCCCGAACTGGCGATGTTCTCGACTGTCAACGAATATGGTATCACGCTTATATCCCTCGATGAGAAGTACCGAAGGCGCATCGAACCAGGAGCAGCTCCTTACATTGAACGACTTGCTGCCCTTTGTGTTTTGCATGATGCGGGGTGCAAGACATGGGTGAGCATTGAGCCGTATCCCACACCGAATCTGATTGAGCAGGACTTAAATGATATTCTGGAGATGGTTGCTTTCACGGATAAAATCATCTTTGGACGCACTAATTACAGTAAAGAAATCAGTGCATACGCATTACATCGTGCTTTCTATAATGAGCAGGCAGAGAAAGTCATAGATTTTTGTGAGAAAAACAATATTCAGTTCCATATTAAAGATGGGACTATTAGCAAGTAATGTTATTCATAAAAAAAACTTCGTTTAGTCAAGTCCATATTAGTGTGTAAATTCCTCGGTAAATTTTGTTAGGCCTT
>CAZRKC010000051.1:0-10791 GCA_964600665.1 uncultured Candidatus Sumerlaeota bacterium | reverse complement strand
TGTCTTATCTTGTCTTACCTTTTCTTTCTCGCTCCGTACTGTTCAGTTGTCAAGGACCACTGGGTTGGGATTGATAATTGCTTTAATCCCCCGAGTCACAATAGTATCATACGCCCATTGTTTTGTCAAACGAAAATCATTGAAATGACCATATTCTTGCCATGAAAATCATCGTCTTTTTCGGTGCATTTAGAATCTATCATATTCTCATACTGAATGTCAATAATATATCCTTCATTAATGAATATTCTTGGCAAGTTACGAAAGAGAATCCCCATATCATCACACAGATACCGACGTATTTTGTTAATTTCCACTTGAAACTTTTTTGTGTTATAATATGTCTGTTAATCATAAGATATTTTTTTACAGCGCTGCGAAGGAGGACATAAATAATGCCGCGTACTAAAGCCAACAAGAAAGTTAAGGATAAAAAATCGATAAATATTGCCCGAGTTTTAATAATTATCATGGTCATTGGAATAATCACAGGTATGCTCGCGGGGGTTGGGCTTTTCGTCCATGCTTCACAAGACTTGCCTGAAGTTTATGATTTGAAAGAACGATTGAGCGCGACATCTTTCCTATATAATGCGGACGGAAGTGAAATGATTGCTGCTTTACATGATGTAGAAAATCGAATTGTGATCAGTTTAGACGAAATGCCTGTGCATCTTCAGAATGCGGTCATTGCCACAGAAGATGAACGATTTAGAACGCATTTTGGAGTTGATATTCGGGGCTTATTTCGAGCGGTCACATCTAATCTGACCTCAGGCGATTTGACCGGCCAAGGCGGCAGCACTCTCACGATGCAACTTGCTCGTAACGCATATCTTACTCAAAAGAAATTCATCTACCGCAAAGTCCAAGAATGGATACTCGCTGTACGCATTGAACGTGTTTATACTAAAAATGACATTCTTGAAATGTACATGAATCAGGTTTTTCTGGGCTACAATGCATATGGTGTTGAAGCCGCTGCCAATCATTATTTTGGAAAATCAGCCCACGAGCTATCTCTTGCAGAGT
Organism: uncultured Candidatus Sumerlaeota bacterium; assembly: GCA_964600665.1. Lineage (GTDB taxonomy): Bacteria > Bacillota > SLNR01 > SLNR01 > SLNR01 > CAZRKC01. Next base: position 9,759 of record CAZRKC010000051.1, on the reverse strand, counting down.
CCGCAATGCTTGCAGGTATAACAAAATCACCCAATTATTATTCACCCCACAGCAATTTTGCGGGGGCTAAAACTCGTCAGGAAGTAACCCTTAAGTTAATGGTTAGGAATGGCCTGATCACACAAGAAGAAGCCGATGCTGCAAAAAATGAAGAGCTCGCAATAGTACCTATTAGAAATCGCAAATACAATCATCCATATTTTGTAGACTATGTTTTACGACAACTGCTTGCAAAATATGGTGCTGATGCTGTTTATCGCGGCGGGCTAAAAATCTACACGACAATTGATCTCGCTATGCAGGAAGAGGCAGAATTAGCATTTACAGAGATTCTTGACAAAACCTTCCCGCCCAAAGATGGTGTATATGCTCCGCAAGCCGCACTTATTTCCATAGACCCGAATACAGGATATATCAAAGCGCTTGTCGGCGGACGAAACCATGATACACTCATGGGGTTAAATCGGGTCGTTGCAACTCGCCAACCGGGGTCAGCTTTTAAACCGGTAGTTGTATTCGCTCCAGCAATCGCGCGCGGATACGGTCCGGGAACTATCATTGAAGATGCACCGATCACATTAAGAGTCGGATCTTCTCGCTGGTCCCCTAAAAACTACAATAGCAGGTACGTTGGTCCAATTTCTCTTCGAGAAGCAGCTGCGCGATCCATCAATACAGTTGCAGTTAGACTCATTGATTTTTTGGGGGTCAATAACGCTATCGCCTCGATTAAGAATCTGGGGATAACCACTTTAGAACTGACAAACCCTAAAGTCAACGATACTGGCCCGGCAATTGCTCTCGGTGGATTGACCAGAGGTGTTACCCCACTTGAGTTAAACTCCGCCTACGGTGTATTCGCGACCAATGGGAAATTGGCCGAACCAATATCAATTTTGAAAGTGGTTGACCGTAATGGTATTGTATTAGAAGAAAATACACCAAAATTGCGTCAAGTTCTCGACCCTGCTGTTGCTTATCTAGTCACAAACATGTTAAAGGATACCATTGGTCAACCATACGGTACCGGTTACCGAAATGCAAACATTGGTAGACCCGCAGCGGGTAAAACGGGTACTACAAATGATGACCGTGACGCTTGGTTTGTTGGTTATACGCCAAATTTAGTGACCACAGTTTGGCTTGGACATGACCGCGATAAAACAATGGTGGGTGTATATGGTGGGTCATACCCAGCACGGATTTGGGCTCGCGTCATGCGAGTGGGACATAAAGGAATTTCAGCGAAAGATTTCGCAGTCCCGAAAGGTGTTGTTACTGCAACAATATGTAAAGTATCTGGTCATTTACCAGGACCCAATTGCCCAACCACCAGTATTGGCAGTGAATACTTCTTGAAGGATCATGTCCCGACTCAGATATGTAATGTACATACAACAGCGGAAATTTGTGAGATTACTGGCCAGTTAGCAGGCCCTTATTGCCAATACAGGATCTTAAAATCCTTTGTCTTTTGGTCTGAAGAATGGGGATTCTCAAAACCATATGGCAGCCAAGATTTCCCCACAACTGCTTGTACATTACATACAGCACCACCACCGACACCGACACCGACCCCAACTCCAATGCCGACTCCAACCCCAATTCCATCACCAACCCCAACACCTCCCGCGGAGAATGGGAACGGAAAGAATTGATAATAAATTGGACGGCTGCAATGCAGCCGTCCAATCTTTATAGTGATACGATTGTAACCCCATCCCCACCTTCGCCACTTTCTCCAAACCGGTATTCTTTGACACATGGCATCTCCGCCAAGTATTTCCTAATTGCTGTTCGCAAAACACCGGTTCCTTTACCATGGATAATCCTGATTCTGTTTATTCCAGTAAGCATTGCCCGATCCAAAAATATCTCAAGTTTTTCCGTTGCATCTTCAATCGTTAACCCTCTTATATCCAGCTCAGTTGGAGTAACATTCACACCTTCCAGGAAATCATCACTTTGACTGTTTTTGAGACTAGCGTGTTCGTTTCTTGATGGCTGTGAAGAATCTGAGAACAACTCCTTCAAATCAGTGGTGACCTTCATAGACCCAATTTGAACCTCGAACATATTCCCTCGCTTCCCGACAATGACCCCGCTTTGGTCTAAATTACGCACAAACACAGACGCGCCTATCTTTGCTTCTTTAAGTGGTTCATATACCGGCTGCAGATCAAATTCACCCATGAATTCTGAAACATCTTTTTGTAGTGATCTAAGTGCCCCCCTCGCCTTCGTTAGATCAGCGTTATCCAAATATGTGTCGCTTCTCTCTTTCTGTTCTCTCTTTAACTGGCGAGCAATCTCATCACTTTCACGGCGGACACGGGTTAGCATTGTGTTTGCGTCTGCTTTTGCTTTCAAGATGATTTCTTTCTCTCGGGCTAATAATGCTGTATGAGCTTCTCTTTGTTCTTTGAACATTTTCTCGATCTCAAGACGTTTACTTTCGATATATTCAATTTCATTTTCTAATTTTGCCTTCATCACTGTTATTTTCCGAATCATGTCATCCACTCTAACATCTTCAGTAGCAACTCGATTTTGCGCATCTCGAATCAGTTCTAACGGTAAGCCAAGTCGATTCGCAATAGCAAACGCATTACTATGACCAGGTAAACCAATAATGAGTCGATATGTAGGCCGTAGCGTTTCAGCATCAAATTCGACAGATCCATTCTCGATGCCGTCATGATTGAAAGCAAACGCCTTCAACTCGCTATAATGGGTCGTTGCAATTGTTTTAACATTCCTCCGATGTAAATGATCTAAGATAGTCATTGCAAGTGCGGCACCCTCGATTGGGTCCGTCCCTGCCCCAACCTCATCCAATAGCACCAAAGAATTACGCCCAGCCTGTTTGAGAATGTCAATAATGTTCTTCATATGACCGGAAAAAGTGCTTAAATTCTGTTCGATGCTTTGCTCATCCCCGATATCTGAAAGTACTTCATTAAAAACTCCCACACAAGATCCATATTTTGCTGGTATATGTAAACCTGACTGAGACATCAAGACAAGCAATCCAACTGTTTTCAATGCTACAGTTTTCCCACCCGTGTTAGGTCCCGTGATGACCAGCGTATTAAATGTTTCCCCAACTTCGATATCAATCGGTACCACACTCCCGCTAAGCAACGGGTGTCTTGCCTGTTTGAAGCGAACAATCGGTTTTTCAGCAATTTCCGGCTCATAGGCGTCCATTTTAAAACTCAATCGCGCTTTAGCCATAATGAAATCTAGATGGGATAATGCGTCAATCGTGAATTCAATTGCAGCCATACGGTCTTTCAGCAGATTAGTCAGGTGCTGCAATATTCTATCGACCTCGGACATTTCCTGTTTCTTAAGTTGGCGAAGGTCATTATTCATTTCTACGACAGACATGGGTTCAATAAAGAGGGTTGCTCCACTTGCTGACTGGTCATGAATAATCCCAGGAAACGCGCCTCTACTTTCCTGTCTCACAGGAATCACGTATCGCCCATCTCTCTGGGTTACTATCGCCTCTTGAATGATTTTTTGATACTCAGCTGATCTGATATAGGAATCCAGTTTGTCCTTAATTCGTTCATTTTGTGTGCGAATTTGATTCCTCAATTTATTTAGCTGAGAAGTTGCATTATCCTTTACTTCACCAAAATCGTTAATGGAATGATAAATCTGGTTTTCAATCTCCTGGAACAACCCAATTGTGTCTGCATACTCATTAATGCATGCGAAATCCCCAACTGCAGAGCTAATGGATTTTTTGAGCAGCCTTCCAGCAGCTAGCGTGTCGGCAGTATCAATCAGTTCAATTGGTTCCAGTTTCATACCAATCGATACTTTCTTCAGGTGTGATCGGATATCCTTAACCCCTCCCATGCCTAATTCAGGCAACAGGCGCATTAATAATTTCATCTCTGAAGTAGCCTTTTGCCATTTGATCACTGTATTGAAATCAAATGAGGGTCTTAGTTCTCTGGTTAAACTCAAACCGAGCCCGCAACTCGTCTCTTGACATAATTGATCAATAATTTTTTCATATTCTAACACCCGGATTGATCTTTGGTCCATTTTCGTTCCCCCTGCCTATTCCACACCGCGAAAGTAATGACCTTTCGTGATTCCATTCTCGCTGAGTTCTTCAAGGATGTATTTACTTGCGGATATTTCTCTTACTGATAGAAACTCTCCTGATGCTGCCCTTTCAAGCCAATGTGAATAGATCGCAACAACTTGTTGGATATACTCAACATTCCGATCTTTTGCTTCGATTCGAATAATGTCGACTGGGGCGTTACAGATGTCATAAAGATTGTCATATAAGCAAAGTTCTCTTGAGTTATAAACATGCATCCGACATTTTGAGTCAAAACTAACCGGGAACTGATAGCCCGCACTATCTTTGAGAATGAGATCATCATGCTTACATGACATATTGCACGACTCCTCACCTTGCCTCGTTTCACGAATTGCTAGTGATGACAAGCAATGATCTGTTATCATGATCTGCAACCGGCCATGAACAAGACATTCCGTTTCCACATCAGATGGAATCCTTAACTTCTTTATCTGCTCCAGCGTTAATTCAGGTGATAAAGTAATTCGCTTTGCGCCGATATCCTTAAATGCCTCGGCAGTAATACTATTGAATACGTATAATGGGTAATCAAAATATACCGCCCGTTCATTGAAATCTTTCGCATATTTTAGAACCCCTAGGTTAGCGGCCATGATGGCTTGTGAACTTCCAAAATACTTCATCACTTGAGATAACTCACCAAACTCATTATCTTTCGTAATCGAAGAGAAACTGGATACGACTTCACATTCATGCTGCTTCGCAAGTTGAGATATTGACTCCCATTCACTCAAAAGAACATCAGCATCTGACTGTCTATGATCCATGGAAAAATAGACAACACTAGCCCCTGCTTTGATAGCTGCTTTCAGACCATTGATGTCCGATACCGTTACAGATAGCTTCGGTATATGAAAATTGTTTTGCATATGTGTGGATTCGGCAGGGTTATGCCATCTCCAGATACCTTCATCAGCCTTTTTCTTATCATCACTATGCAGCGATATCAACAACTCTAACGCCTTTCTCCTCAAATCATTCACGATGCTAACGGCTACAAAAATGTCCTGATCAAGATCCCATGTGTATCCCGTCACAATGAACCGAGTCCCACCTGTCTTATCAAGTTGTTTTCTGACCATTTCGAATGTCATTGGTCGCTTTGTTGCTTGTTGTAGACATTCATCACTCTCAACTTCAACCTCATTTCCATTAAAATCTTTCGCTAATAGTTTTAATGGGTGCCCAACCTTACCAACTACATGGAACTGAATTGGAACCTTAACCTCCGTATCGATGCCTTGATACGATGTTTGTGCTTCATGCATCAATCGCCTATCAAAAGTGCGAAATACTCGATCCCCAACCTGCACGCGGGCATCTGTTGAAATTGAAACAGTCTCGCCGTCATAAGCCTCTTCTCGGACATCATGATTAACTTTCATGCTTTGAATTGTGAATCCGTTTCTTCCACCAATACTAACCCAAACCTCAACACCGTCGCCGATTCGTACGGTTTCTTCCAGTTTTATCAAGACTTCATTTTTGGGCCAATCTGCTTTGATGACCCTCCCGATTAAAACGCCGCGATTATTCGGTCTCTTAAAACTCATCAGATTTGTACCCGTTTGCTCGCTAAAAAACCCTTCAGTGAAATCACGGTTAAATATTTGTCTCAGTTGCCTCTCATCTTCAGATGATACTGTGAATTTTTCGGGATCGTTCATATACAAGTCAATGGCTTTCCGGTAGATTCTCGTCACAATTGCAACATATTCTGGTCGTTTCATCCGCCCCTCAATCTTGATGCCAGAAGCACCGCTCAACACTAAGTCAGGAATTCTTTCTAATAAAAACAAGTCTTTTGTGCTCAATAAATATGGTCCTAAGGCTTCAACCAAATGGTTCCCTTTTTTGTCCAGCAGTTGATATTCAAATCGACACGGTTGAGCACATTTACCTCTGTTCCCGCTTCGACCACCGATAATGCTGCTCATTAAACATTGGCCTGAGTACGAAATGCAAAGAGCCCCATGTGCAAAGACCTCAATCTCAATATTCGAATTGGATGTGATGTGACGGATCTGTTCCAAATTTAATTGTCGCTCAAGTATCGCACGTTGAAAGCCCAATTTTTCCAACATCATGATCGTCTGTAGATTATGGCTTGTCATTTGAGTACTTGCATGCATCGGCATGTCGGGAAGGAACTGTTTGACTAAGGAGGCCAAACCGTAGTCCTGCAAAATTACAGCATTTACACCCGTTTCATAGAGGAAATTTACATATTGCAGCGCATCTTCCATCTCACGGTCAAATAATAGCGTATTTACTGCGACATAAATTTTTCTAGATTTACTGTGGGCATACTGTGTGGCCCGTTCAACTTCCTCTTGATTAAAATTTCCAGCAAAACTCCTTGCGCTGAACGATTTGCCACCAATATATACCGCATCTGCTCCATTTTCAATGGCAGCAATTAATGAATCCCATTCCCCTGCTGGGGATAAGAGCTCAAACTTATGAGTCATTGACTTTCCTCTTTTCTTTTGACATTTGGTGGATTAACTTAAGATATTCAAATACATCCGTGATCGAACATATTTTCTCTCTCATCACACCGATTAAATCACCCAACACCATTGTAGGTACAGGATTACGCGTGTGTGTTTTGATCCGATAATTTTCAATATTGCCATGATCACTTGTGATAATAATTGTATTATCTGCCCAACTGAGGGTATTCATCAGACTTCCCATAAAGGCATCCAGTGTCTCAATGATTTCTACTGCATCTGCTAGACACTGTTTGTGGCCAATAATATCTGATTGAAAGTACTCGAACATCGTAAAATCGTGATTCTCAATGATTTTTGCCATCAATTTTCCAGCTTCATTCGGGGTGCGACGGTTAACTTGATGCCCTCGATCGATGAGGAGTCGATTTGTGATGTCCTGGTAGACTGCATTACCTTGACACATGTCATCTATGGACAAAAAAGGCAAGTTTGCTGACATACTTGCAATCGCAATGGCTGCATGCTTTCTTTTACCCGTTTCGATCATTTCAAAATACTCAGGGCTGTATGCATTTGCCAATATAACATCTGCCCCACTATTCACGAAATACTTCAGTATGTTCTGTTCATTAATCAAATTCACAAGGTTTGGAGACGGATATCCATTTAAATGCCTCCCAATTATTTGAGCAGCGTTCTTGCCAGTCAATAATGATGTTTGTCCGGTTGCACTTTGCGGTAACCCTGCTGTATCAAGGTTGGCATCAGTAGGGATGATTCTGTAATTAGACATTGTGATTTCCTCGATTACACGTGTCAATCTAAATCCTTGTAGTAATTTATCTAAGAAGGGCGTTTGGGCATGAAAGAAAGGATTTGTTTCTGGGTCATCATCTCCCATGCCAAATCCATCAATGAAAATGAATCCAATTGACACTTATTTCACCCCTTGCTGGTCGTATGGTTACGAGGTAACTAAATCCCACGGTTGATAATTATCTCCTGTATCTCCTGAAATACAGAAGGCGCATACTTGTTTAGCATGGGGGCAAAGATTGATTGATCTAGTGCATCCATGAAAACTGATCCGGCAGGAAATAGTCCAAGTAATTGAACGACTATCATGGCAATAAATACACCTTTAGCAAGTCCTACCGCGCCACCACCGATCTTGTCAATGGGTGACATCTTTGCTAATTTAACAACACCTAACAGTAAATGCCCAACCAATGAAGCGATGAGTGCGGTAACCATAAATATTACTATGAGTGTTACAACCGATAAAACTGAATCCGGAAGGGTTGGCAATAATTCTGTAGCGATATTGAATCGTTCCGAAATAAAATCGCGAATCTTAATAATCCGATCAAGATTTTCAGCAACTGTAACATGATAATAAAACGCCACAAATAGGCCAAGGAGGATTCCCCCCAGCGCAACTAACTGTCTGATAAAACCTTTCGCCAGACCTCCAACAAAATTGAACCCCACAAATAGCAAGATGATGATATCTAAATAATTCATATCATTGCCCCCTGCTGAAACCATATCTATCCATTTTTATCTTTCCTTTCAAAAATAGAGACCATTCTGTTATATTCGCGTTGGAGTTTAAATAACTCTTCTGCAATGTTGAGTGAGGCTAAAACTGCCACTTTACTAACAGATAGTCGGTTTTCATGGCCGCCTATTTGGCGCATTTTTCTGTCAACATATCTAGCCAATGCTTCAATGTGCTCTGCTGTCATGTCACCGCGAATATTGTATTCTTCACCGTAAATAACCACTGAGGTCCGTGTCTTTTTCTCGCTCATATACATCCCTCCGGTCATTGATGTGATTATGCTTCACAATCACAGTTTATCATTTATGAGAACGTTCTGCAAACAAAAAGCCAAGGGTCGCTTGGCTTTCGAGTTTATATCGATCTGAGTATGATTTGATAATTTTGTTCTAATACGGCGACGATGCTATCTATCATTTCACCTACATCATCATCAGTCAATGTTCGATTCTTACTTCTAAATGTCAGGAAATATGCAAGGCTCTTTTTGTTTCTGGCACCTGATCTCTCTGATACAAATCAAATAAGACAATATTCTCATCACTGAAGTATGGGTTCGAAACACAATATCTGGGAAGATTAAGTTTGAATCTTGCATATGACTTGCTGGATGATTCTTAGGAATATTTAGTGCCTCAAAACAATAATAATCCGATTCGATATCGGGACAATAGTCTACTGAACATCCCATGCCTATGATAATTTCTTTCCTTTCATCCATTGTACGGGTGATCAGGCGTTTCTTTCCAATGTGAACGGGTCGACCCGGTAAAGTAACATCAATGACTTCATCAGCAAATCGCCTACCTTCTTCAGAAGCACTCAGTAATTGCGCTTTTTCGCACAAAAGTTGATTAATCTGATTCTTTACATCATTTGCAATTTGTCCAACGATAGGCCTATCCTCAACTGACAAACGCCTCATATCTCGCAGTATCTTTGTCAGCTCGCCTTTCTTTCCCAAATAATTAAAAAAGTTTATTGGGTTCATTGAGGGTTTCACATAGGAGTACCTCACCCTCAGCAATTTGTTTTCACCGATTAAACGCTTCTTTCATATCAATTCCCTCCATAAAATAACAAAACCGCCCATAAAAGGACGGATATCTCCGCGGTGCCACCCCGACTAATTCTGAGAGAGTTCGCTCGTATGCACGATTTAGTGCTCCCGCATAACGACGGGTTCCGACGTAGCTTAATAAAATTCAGCCTGCGGCTTATGAGCGAATTTCAGCTTATCATGCTTGTGTCAGCTTTCAGTCCATGACTGACACTCCCTGTAAGGCCGCGTTAAGCTTACTTCTCTCAATCATTGCCTACAATGTATGTTTTTACTGCAAAATCATTTGCCTATAAAGAAGATAAGCTGTGATGGATCCAGTCATTTCGAAAATTCGCCAAAATAATTCTGCTCGAACCATCAGGACACTTCCCTTCACGGACTTACTGGGTATGCCTTATACGGATTATACCACAGTGGCTGATGGTTTTCAAGTAGAGTCTCATTCAGGATAGTGTCCAGTTACTGTAGGAAAATAAATAATGAGAATTCTCCTACAATCTGAGACGGTCCTGCTAACTTCGATAAGCTTTCAATAAAATCA
>CAZRKC010000050.1:0-11302 GCA_964600665.1 uncultured Candidatus Sumerlaeota bacterium | reverse complement strand
AATCTAGATCGTAAAATATGTGCCGAGGAATTTACCCACTAATTCGGACTTGACTAACCGATGAGTGACATTACTGATTTATTGTTGTTCCATATCAATACTATCCTTAATAGCATCCGTGATGATTTTAATGATATCTGTATAGAGTTTATTGAAATGATACTCTGCTTCGAGAAGTTCCCGCACTGCATTATTCATACTGATCACCTGATATAGTTTTTCAATCTGTTCTTCTTTTTCAGTTAAATTATCCTGACCCGTAATCTGTGCAGCCTGTAGCTCAAATTGTTTCATTCGGAAATCTTGGACCATATGATGCGTTGCTTCGTCCCTTTTGACTTTTTCCTGTGCCTGTAATAGACTTCGGTACTCGCTGCTTTCAGAGATTTCTTTTGCTAAACGGTGCGCCTGATCGTAAATTTTCACAATTGTCTCCTCCTATATCGATGATGATGTGATATTAAGCAAGTTATTGACCTAAATACTATTTATTACGAATATCCAAAAATTCCTGCTCCTTTACGATTCCCTTAATGTCTGAAAAATTACCGATACTGCCGTGTAATAATTTCTGAACGTAGGACTTATTTCCCTGGAACACTTTTCCCTTTGATGATATTTTATTCAAGTAAAAAAATAAGGCTGCTTGCGCGCCTTAAGATAACTTCATAAACATGTCTTTTAATTGATTTATCGCTTCAACGCAATCTCCCGTTTCTCTAATTTCGTTTGCGAAACATTCTGCCATATGCGCACCTAAGACTGCCATCGAAACATGATCGATGGCCGATCGGATTGCAGTGATCTGGATCATGATATCCTTACAATCTCTGCCCTCTTCCAGCATCCTTTGTAAGCCTCTCGCCTGCCCCTCGATCCGTTTCAGTCGCTGGATGATGTCCTGTTGGCTATCGTTTTCCAGTTTATCACCCATTATGATAACCTCTTTCCCATTTATACTAATTCTTTGTCAATTAATGACTTGAGGCGTTCTTTAGGCATAAACCCTACAAACCGATTAATCGGTTCACCATTCTTAAACAGTAACATGGTTGGTATGCTCATCACACCGTATTTCGAAGCTGAAGATTGGTTTTTGTCAACATCAACTTTCGCCACTTTCATGATACCCTCATAATCGATTGCAATCTGCTCGATCACTGGGGCTATCATCTTGCATGGGCCACACCATGCTGCCCAAAAATCAACTAGAACAGGTAAATCTGATTTTACGATTTCTTGATCAAAACTGGAATCAGTTACATTGATCACATTCTGACTCATTTGAGATCCCCCTTTAATTGTTTTCTTCAATGTATTTTTCTGCAGCAATCGCTGCAATTGCACCATCACTCACAGCAGTGACAATCTGTCGCAAGAGTTTTTGCCGAATGTCACCAGCTGCAAATACTCCAGGAACACTAGTCGACATGTGGTCATCGGTTATTATATACCCTTGGGGATTCCGTGAAATCACATCAGGCAAAAAGTCAGTGTTTGGTTTGATACCGACATACACGAAAACGCCATCAATTTTTATTCGTTGCGACTCTTCGGTTTTGACATTTCTTACCATGATTTCTTCAACTTTGTTAGTCCCAAAGATTTCGGTAATAACTGAGTCCCATAGAAAACGAATCTTTGGATTAGCAAAAGCTTTTTCTTGCACGACTTTTGTAGCTCTGAGCTGATCCCGCCGATGAATAACAGTGACCGATTCAGCAAATTTTGTTAAATATATAGCTTCCTGAATAGCTGAATCACCGCCTCCGACAACTGCAACATGCCGATCAAAGTAGAATGCTCCATCACAGGTTGCGCAGTAGGACACGCCTGCACCTGTAAATCGGGCTTCACCTGGTACATCGAGCTTGTTCGGTGCAGCGCCTCCCGCAATAATGAGAGTTTTCGTTAAGTACTCTTCCTGATCTGCAACCACTTTCTTAACTTCGTCATCAACATGCACTGCCTGGACATCCGCAGAGATAATGTCAAGCCCAAATGACCGCGCTTGCTTTTCCATATCCATCATGAGGTCGGGGCCACTAATCTCTTCTGCAAATCCGGGGTAATTTGCTATTGCTTCGGTTGTTGCCGCTTGTCCACCGGGTAGTCCACGTTCGATAAGCCGTGTTTTTAATAGTGCTCTGCTTGAATATATTCCAGCACTTAACCCTGCAGGTCCTCCACCAATAATGATCACATCGTAGATCATACTATCACTCACTAAACCACACCCTTCCATGCTGATGCTTCAGATCCCCATATACCCCTGGGGGTACAATACTATTGTAGTCTGTTATACCCTTTTTGTCAAGATTATTGCCCCAAGCAGTGCATAGATGTTAAATTTAACTTTTGGAGCACAAAGCTTTCTTTTATCCGCTTGACAAAAGATGGATTTTGGAACAAATACCATCCTGCAGATGCGAGTATGTTCCCTGCGGCAATTGCAGCGTTAAACCCATCAGGGCTCCCGGCGGCGCGCATAAATTCATGTGTGTGAGGTAATATCCCGTTTTCAGCAATTTTGAACCAAAGGTTGACTGTAGGCAACTCATAACCGACATTACCAAGATCTGAGGAACCCAGTGCTTCCCACTTACTTACTTGACCAATATTATGTTCCTTGACTAGATTAATTACGAAATCATCAAGTATTGGAACTTTAATTGGTGCACTATATCCAAATGTCCATTGAATCGAAGATTTCGCCCCAGTCGCGATGGCTCCGGCAAGCACGCAAGATTCAATCTTGCTCTTCAAATATTCCACATAGGGTTGATCTAGTGCTCTTACAGCATAGCTCATGGTTGCCTTTTCGGGAACAATATTCGAAGCAATGCCACCTTCCTTAATGATTCCATGAATCCGTGCATCGTCCCGAATATGTTCTCTACACATTTCAATGGCTTGATAGGTCAATATTGCTGCATCTAGAGCACTGGCCCCTTTTTCTGGAGCGGCTGCTGCATGGGAAGGTACTCCCTCAAATGTAATTCTCGCACCCGATATGGCAAGAAAATCTGAACCGGTATCCCAGCGATCACCGGGATGAGTTATCATGACAACGTCTGCATGATTGAAATGACCAGATTTGAGTAGAGGGATTTTCCCTCCGAGCCGGCCGCCTTCTTCAGCGGGTGTCCCTATCACCCAAATCTCCCCTTCAATATTTGTCATCATTTTACCAAGAGCGAGTGCTGCAGTGAGACCCGATGTAGCTATCAAATTATGCCCGCAAGCATGCCCCATGGGCAGAGCGTCATATTCCAACATGATCGCTATAGTGGAACCTCCGGGTTTGCCTTTTTTAATTGCTTTAAACGCAGTTGAAAGGTGCACTTCTGCATCTGTTAGTGGGTATCGACCACAGAGACCTTCGATCACATCAAATCCTTCATCACGCAACAGAGAGACGATCCATTGGCTGGCGAAGTACTCTTCATTTCCCATTTCTGGTGTGGCAAATATCTGATCATTGATTGTCATTAAGCGGTCTCTGTAAGCCACAATTGCGTTATCGATTGCACTCTTAATTTCAAGTGGGATTGTATGTCGTTGTTGTGCTTCACCCTTAAGAGAAAATACGCGGAGACTATCCCTTTCATATTGAACTCCTTGATCGACGATAGCAGCGATCTGAGTAAGGGATATAAAATCCTGGCCATTGAAATGTCGTACTGACATAATGGAGTCAGAATCAGTTGTGGTTGATCTCACGCATATCTGCCTGCTACTCATCATATCAGCTCCTGTCGTATCATTTACCTTCAAGCGAAAATCCATGTTGTCCAATCGACTCACCTAATCGATAATATTCATTCGCAGCATATGAAAATAATGGTGTACCTTTTAGGTCCAACCGCCCATTGCTGGCAGCAATATCTGCATTTCCTTGTACAGCGGTAATTTCTGCGATAAACATGTCATGACTTCCTAATTTGATTGTGTTCTTGACTACACATTCAAGATTGATCGGGCATTCATTGATGATGGGAGCACTCACTGAAATCCCTTTCCCCTTCGTAAGCCCTGCGGCTGTGAATTTGTCAATCTCTCTACCCGATTTGACACCACATAAATCTGTTGCAAAAGATAGATCAATATGCGGAATATTGACCACGAACTCCAATGAGTCCATAATCAAAGCATGTGAATACCGCTCCGGTCTAACACTAATACTAAGCATTGGTGGTTCTGAACATATAGTTCCGACCCATGCGATAGTAATGATGTTTGCTTTTCCCTCATAGCTACCACAGCTCACCATCACTGCAGGAACTGGATAAAGCAAAGTCCCTGGGTTCATTGTAATTTTTTCCATTGTAATCCCCCCTATTTTTTAGTCCAACGCGAAATGTCTCGTGTATGGTATTTCTCCATTACATCTTGAAAAGCCTGGCTAAGATCTATTTTTTGAGAGTTTGCCATCACAGCTAAAACGAATAAGACATCTCCAAGCTCCAGTGCCAAGTTACTTTCTGCTTCTGTAGGTTTTTTGGGCTTCTCACCGTGGAGGTGGTTAACTTCTCGAGCTAATTCGCCGACCTCTTCAGTTAACCTTGCCAATATCGATAATGGGTGCCAATATCCTTCCTCAAATTGACTGATCCATGCGTCAACCTCGTGTTGAAGTTTTTCAATTTCCATTATTATATCCTCCGTATCACTTTCCCGGGCATATTTCCGTTGTGCTTTCCTTCATCAAGAACCACACTCCCGTTGACAATTACGTTGTGAATTCCGACGGGGTATTGTCTTGGTGCTTCAAATGTTGCAGTATCAATAATGGTCTCTGGATCAAACACCACAACATCAGCTTTTAACCCCTCTCGAATTAGACCACGATCTTTGAGCCCAAGTCTTTGAGCTGGCATTGAGGTCATTTTTCGAATTGCTTGGGGTAAAGTAATCACTTTCTCTTCACGCACATATTTCCCCAAAATCCGTGGGAATGAGCCATATACCCTAGGGTGAGGTTTGCCACCAAGTAATCCATCTGTGCATACCATCTGAAAGTCATGTTTTAAAATCATTTTTACATTGGATTCACTTTGCGCAAAAGTTGCCATACCGACTGAGGCATCTTCCTCTAAAAGAAGGTCCAGCGCTGCATCTTCAGGAGTCTTTCCCCAGATGTCAGCGATTTCCGTCATATATTTGCCTTCAAGACACCTGTTCTTCTCTGATTTAACTGATGTAATCAATATCCGATCCCAACCAGTATCGTGAACCATATTTTGCCATCCAGGAATACCGGATTTGATGTCTCTTTTGATCTTCAACCGCAAATCGTCAACTTTTAAGCGTTCGACCAGTTTATCTGCCCCTCCCTCAAGCACCCATTGCGGTAATATTGCAAAAAACATGGTGCTACCTGCTATATATGGATACTGATCGAAAGTGACTTCAAGCCCGTTTCGCCGAGCATGTTCCGCCATTTCAAGCATGATTTCTGATTTGTGCCAGTTGGTGCGACCTGCTGTTTTAAAATGAGATATGTGCAATGGTAAATTCGCCTGGATACATATATCGATCACTTCTTGCATTGCCTCTTCAGCAAGCTCAGCTTCATTGCGGATATGAACCACCATGAAACCATCGTAATGACCGACTATGCGAAATATTTCAATGAGCTCATCACGGCTCGCGTAGAAACAAGGAAGATAAATCAGACCAAGGGACATACCGACGGCTCCAGACTGCATGGCTTCAGCCGTCAGCTTTTTCATTTCTTCAATTTCATCAAGGGTTGCCTTCCGATTATCGAGTCCAATTACCATTTGCCGAATTGCACCGAAAGAAACAAGCACTGCAGGATTGGTAGATGTCCCTTTCACTTCAAGTGCGTTCAGATAATCCCCAAAACTTCTCCAGCTCCAATCTATGGGAGGATCCCCAGCTAAACCGGAAAGGACTTTCCTCCAGTTTCCAATGTCTGCTGGCTTAATTGGAGCTACGCCGATACCATCTTGCCCTAATAGTTCCGTTGTGATTCCCTGATGAATCTTCTCTTTTGCGGTCGGTTCTTGAAGTAACATCAAATCTGAATGGCTGTGCATATCAATAAAACCGGGACTGACCACTAACCTTTCTGCTTGGATCAGTCTTTTTGCTTCCAAATCAATGTTCCGTCTGATGGCTACAATTTCCCCATTTTGAATCCCAATATCTGACTGATACCATGGATTACCACTGCCATCTATTATCATTCCATTTTGAATAATTATATCGAGCATATTCCCCCTCCTCTACATGTTCTGAGTATATTCTATCATTCAAGATTCGGTGGTCGCAACTAGCAAAAGACAGAGCATTTTGCTCTGTCTCACTTCAGAAGGTGCTGAATATCATTTATTGAAAATACAGTCGGTATTTTTTCTCGATACTCAACTACATTTACCGCCCCATTGAACTGCATAATTCGCCAAAAACTACTTAAATCCATGTTCAAGATTATACAAAACAACATCCGGATGGTCCCACTGTGCCCCACAAGAATTACATCACCATCATTGTGGTTACTCAATATCGTTTCTAGGGCATCACTGACTCGTTGTCGCAGTTCAGGAAGTGGCTCACCGCCCGGTATTTGGTAATGAAGGGGGTCTTGGATCCAGTGTTTTAATTGTTCCGAATATTGTTCTCTGATCTTCGTATAGGGTTGACCTTCCCATTCTCCAAATCCAATTTCTAATAAACCCGGAAGGAGAGTAGGTACGATAAGATGCGGCTGTGCAATGATTTCAGCTGTAATTCTCGCACGTTGCAACGGGCTGGAATATATTGCTTTGATTTTCGATGATGCGAATCGTTGGCTGATTAATGCTGCCTGATGATAACCTTCATCATTGAGCGCAATATCTGTTTGTCCTTGATATTTTGCCTCTTTATTCCATATAGTTGTTCCGTGACGCACAATATACAATTTCACATTTGACAATCTCGTTACCTCCACTGATCAATATTCAATTCCACGTCTTCCTGGGATTCCTCGCTGATGGGGATGTTTGATCTCAATCATTTCAGTTACCAAATCAGCACGCCCGATGATTGCCTCGGGCATATTTCTGCCAGTCAGCACAATCTCCATATTCTCCGGTTTATGATCGATTATGGTCAATACTGCCGGGATACTAACCAAGCCAATATTCATCGCATTACTAATCTCATCTAAAATCAAAACGTCAACCTGCCCGCTTTGAATTAGCTCATGTACTCTGTCCATCGCTAAATCCATACTCAGTCGATCTGTCTCATCAATATTATTCGGCATGACAAAACACTTCATGCAGCCGGTACAACTCATCGAGCCATTTTTGATCATTGCACCGTAGGGACATCCTCTCCCATACGATTCGATGGTAAACAACGGGTAAAGCCGCTCTACCGAATACAATTCTCCTGAATAAGAAGTGCCTTTTAAGAATTGGATCATTTTGACATGAAAACCGTGGCCCACAGCTCTCAATCCTAAACCGAGTGCTGCCGTTGTTTTCCCTTTACTGTTACCCGTATAAACTTGAACAAGCCCTTGTTTCAGTCCATCATTCATGTAAAACACCCTTTCTCTCAAAAATCCAGTTGAGTTCATTCAACAATATCGTCATCTGACAATAAAAAACACTATTGAAACCCCGAATAGAATCAAATATTTCTAGCGCCTTTCCTCCCGTAAAATCACGATTTGCGATTGAGTTTTCTTCTGCAATCAAGACCGGAATACCTGCACATGCAATTTCCCGAACTAGTTGTATATTCGCGAGATTTCCGTGTCCGATGGGGACAGGAAGAACAAGGATCAAATCCGCTGACTTTGCTATATCCATATTCTCATTGGCTTTTTCTTGACTTATCGCACTAAAAGGAGTTTCAGATACAACTTCAATCCCAAATTTCTCACACATTACCCAGTCACTATCACCTTCGTTCAAGACTCCAGCGCTAAGCTTATAACCACTATAAAGGAGTGGTATGAGAATATCCCGGCCACTCCCGCCACCCATAATGATGTGAATATGATATTTTTGTCTGTCTGCATTCTTAGATCCAAATTGAAAATCTAGGACCCCGGGATGTAATGCCACAAATGGTGTTCCGGAAAGAGGATGATGTGTTACTGTTACCTGACACTCGTAGACTTTCGAAATGAGTTTCTCAGTCATGACTTCACTCGGTGTCCCGACTGCCACAATGGTGCCTTTACTCATGACAAAAAGCCGTTCCGCATACTGGGAGGCAATATTTAAATCATGCAGGACGACAGCAACGGCAATTCCTGAATCTCGATTCAATTGTTTGAGCATATCCATTATTATGATTTGGAAATGAATATCAAGGTTAGCTATGGGCTCATCCAGAACAACCATGGCGGGAGACTGCGCTATCACCTGTGAAATGAAAACTCGCTGTTTTTCCCCTCCACTTAATGTACTGACACGACGGGATGCCAAATGAGAGATACCAGCGCTCTCCATCGCTCGATCGACCATTTGATTGTCCTCATCCGACTCATCCTGCAACCATGCCCAATGAGGTGTTCGTCCCATCATCACAATTTCACGGACCGTGTATTCAATATCTGCATTTTGCTCTTGCGGAACAACTCCTAGTATATGTGCAATTTGCTTATATCCAATCTGTTTGATTGATTGACCGAATAACTGAATACTGCCTGATTTTGCTGGTACAATTTTTGAAATTGCTTTCACTAATGTTGATTTCCCTGAACCGTTTGGTCCGACGATACCCACAAATTCACCCTGTTTGATTTGAAAAGATACCCCACGTAAGACTTCATGGCTCCCAAAAGAGATGTGAAGATCCTCGACAGAAATTGCAGGATTTTGCATACCGTACACCTCTAATCATATTCGTCTTGAACGCAGCAAATACATGAAAAATGGTGCCCCAAGGACAGCTGTCATAATTCCAACCGGGATCTCTTTTGGAGCAAGTGCAGTTCTTGAAAGTGTGTCGGCAAGGAGAAGGACAATCGCGCCACCCAATCCAGCTGCTGGAATAAGTATACGGTGATCCGCTCCCACTATACGTCTGAACATATGGGGCACCATAAGTCCAACAAACCCAATTAGCCCAGTTACTGAAACGGCCGTTGCAGAAATCAGTGTTGCAGAAGCGATGATTAACTTCCGATAGAAATCTACATTGACTCCCAAATGTTTTGCCTTTTCATCGCCTAATGACATTACATTCAAGATTTTTCCGCACCCAATGATTATGACAGATCCCACAGCAATATACGGCATGATTAGGCGCACATTAGCCCATGTGGAATTGGCAAGTCCACCCATCATCCAAAAAATGATCTCCTCCATTCGCTCTCCGAATTTCACAATCAGAAATGATACGATTGCAGAAAAGAAGGAGCTTACTGCAACCCCAGCTAGTATCAAGTTTATTGTCGAAGACTGGCGGCCCTTTTGCGATATCGTATAGACTAATATCAGACTAATAATCCCACCCGCAAAGGCAAATATCGGTATAGTTGCAGAAGAAACACTCAGAATGTTTTTTCTTGCGATTATGCCTATGGAAGCGCCCAATGCGGCACCAGAAGATAAACCAATTAAGTAAGGATCTGCTAAATGATTTTGGAGTACCCCTTGAAGTGCAGTGCCAGCGGTTGACAATGAATAACCGACCAGAACAGCCATAACAATTCTTGGCAAGCGGATAATCCAGAAGATACGATAATGTGAATCAGGCCAGCCCATCATTTCTTGTGGGAAGGACACGAATTTGCTCAAGAATATCCCTGTTATATCAGATATTGCAATCTTAACTGCTCCAACCCCAGAAGCAAAAACCATCAGCCCAAATAATATCAAAGTTAAAATTACCATGACCCGGATTCGTTTGCCTCTTCTCGACTTTTGTGTTTGTGATTTATCCTGAATATCTTGATCCATTATAACTCCTCCGATCTAATTGTCGGGGAAAAGTTCCGGATATAATGCAAATGCAATATCCTTCAATGCAATCAAGATTCTTGGTCCTGGACGAGACACAATGTCCTGGTCAACAAGAACGATCCGATTGTTTTTGACTGCGTTTATATCATTCCACGATGGTCGAGCACCACTGGCTATTTCCACAGGAGTCTCTTTGTTCGGGGTAATGATTACTTCTGGATCTTTCAAAATCAGCATTTCTTCACTATAAGAGAAATAATCACCAGTTTCTGTATCCGTAATGTTGATTCCACCAGCAATTCGAATAATATCATAAATGAATGACTCCGGACCTACTGTCCACAAACCCCAAACTCCTGGTGGCGAAACCTCATAAAACACTTTCACTCTGTTATCGTCTGTGATCGATTCTATCTTAGCTTCAATGGATTTGATTTCAGTTTGCATTGCAGCAACCAGCTCTTCGGCCTCCTGACTAGACCCTGTTATTTTACCGATCGTTAAGAAATCATTTAGCACATCTTCCATCGTGGATGCTTGTAAAACCACCGTTGTGATCCCGAGTTCGGATAACCTGACCACCATCGGTGAGTCCGAAGTCCCAACAGTTATAACACAATCAGGGTTAAGATCATTAATCATTTCATAATTTGGGTTGAAGCTATCTCCAATTTTCTGCACATGTGCGGCCGCTTCAGGGAAATTGCTATAATCATCCACTCCAACAATTTTGCTTCCTAATCCCAATGCAAATAAGGTTTCAGTGTGAGCGGGTGAAAATGAAACAATCCTGAGGGGTTGTGATTCAATCGTTATAGTTCGCCCAGCATCATCCACAATGGTCATGGGGTACTGATTATCCTTAGATTGAGAGTTATCATACTGATTGTTGCATCCTAGAAGAGACATGATTGCGATCAATATCAGAATTGAAAATGCGACAGTTTTTCGATTATTCATCATTTTTCCCCCTTAAGATAATTTTAACCCATCGCTCCATTGTGCGATGGGTTAAAGATAACGAGTCATCAAGAACACTTTGACAAGTATCTTGCACGCCCCCTTTCCAACGAAGGTCTCGCGGCTGTATAAACAGGCAGGTTTCCTGGCTCCAGATCATCTGTGGTGTAGCCTTCCCGATAATCTCAGTGGCGTTATACATCACATCTCTGTATACAGTGGCGGGACCGCGCCGATTGACAAACTCTTCTCGGACTTCCCTTTTAACCCAAACGGGCACCTGTTTATTTAATATTATTTTTCATTATAACGAATATCAGATCAATAGTCAATCTAACTCTGTTAATCGTGTGGTTATTCTGTGATAATGTCATGTTGAATTTATTCTGATAAAATGTCACTAT
>CAZRKC010000049.1:0-11887 GCA_964600665.1 uncultured Candidatus Sumerlaeota bacterium | reverse complement strand
GCGAATATTCGCACTGTCTACTATGGATGTGACGCAAAAGATGCAGCATCCATCGGCTTCCGGGATGACGATATTTATGATTTCATCCGCACGGGTATGGATAAATCCGACATCCTATCCTTAGAGACGTGTCATCGAGAAAAATGCCTGCAGCTTTTTTCCGAATATGCAACTTCAGATAAACTAATTTACTGACGGAACAAACGCATCATTTATTCATCCACTACGGCAAAATTCTACGAAACGCGCAAGGGTATTTTCTAAAGCATCTTTAATTTTGCCTTCCATGGTATACCCTGGCTCGAGCCAAACTCCTTTCACGATTAAACTATCATGATTACGGCGGTAGTTCAGCTCCACACGTCCGATGAAGCAGTCATTGAAAAGCCACGGGAGTACATAATGTCCAAATTCCCGTTTCTCAGGTGGGGTATATACTTCCCATCGGTACCGAAAGTCAAACAAAGCCTCAATCAGTTTCCGGTCCCAGATCATGTTATCCAGAGGGGCGATGAATTCACTTCGGGCTGATTCATCACACGAAACGATAACCTCCTCCAAGAGTTGGTGATCGGAATTATCGTAGTAAAGGGTATGGTGAATGCCATCCACTTGCACATCCCGGATTTCTCCCTGATCATACAGTTTCCCGAATACCCGATTACGTTCAGGACCTGTCAATCCCATCACCCCTAACCATGCATCTGATGGCCGGTTCCACAACAAACCCACACTTCTGATCCGCTGCCGGACATGCCAACACAATTGCGCCTCCGCCTCATATCCTTTTTGTTGGGGCCTGCAGAAATCCGCTGGCATGACTCTTTCTGGCAAGGTGTAGAATTTTTTTGCTCCTTTTTTATGATGGATTACCAAATATCCCATATGGTACATAGCCTCCAAAACCATTCGCGCTCTTGATGTCGATCGCCCCCAATACCCGATTTCAGGTAAGCCAAAATCAAGGTCATTGGCATTAATATAGTCTTGATTTATGAGAACATTATGAACAGATGCTTCGTGGGTGGAAACTAAATCCCGCAATCTTGGAATTTGGCGATAATGCTGCCTCACATCCTCGTACCTACTCCAGTTGTCCATGGGTATAATCGATAAATTTTTATCAAAGTAGTCCAGTAATTCCCGGTCTTGATATAGCAATTCTGCAAGCCACTCTTTCCTGAATCCATCAATCCTGCTTTGCAGTACGAGTTCGGCATTTTGACC
Organism: uncultured Candidatus Sumerlaeota bacterium; assembly: GCA_964600665.1. Classification (GTDB taxonomy): domain Bacteria; phylum Bacillota; class SLNR01; order SLNR01; family SLNR01; genus CAZRKC01. The sequence continues at coordinate 10,660 of CAZRKC010000049.1, read as the reverse complement.
ACAGATATCCAAGGGGTCAAATTGAATGCAGCCAGCCAAACGGATAAATCTCAAAGCGCCTGTTTTCCCTGCATATCTAGAACAGTTCCATAAACCTTGTTTTTTCAGTAAAAATGCCCTTGCCTGTCGCCTGGTTAAGCGAATTGGGCTCATCACCATTCACCTACTTCACACAACTCGTCCTCTTCATGGTTCACCTGACAAACATACCATGATACCCCCGGCCCGATTTTGATCACTTTAAGCACAGGGAAAATGGCCTTTAACTCTGTGGTTACCACTTGAATAAAATTTCGGTAATCGCTCCTTTCTGCGCGTTCAATCAAGTCGACAATACCTGATCGCCTCCGTGAAAAGTCATGGATGATAACCCACCTGGTACTCACTCGTTTCATCTCCTGATACATAAACTTGCGCTCGCTTTGGACAAATCCGTGTGCCACATAAGACGCAATTGCCACATCAAAACTCTTCTGAGGAAATGGAAGCCCATCCAATACACTACCCAGCAGGAACCGAATCCCTTCATTCTCTTTCTTTCGTTTCCCAACCTCCAACATTTTTTCCGATATATCGATACCAGTCACCGTATACCCTCGCTCTGCCATTACTGAACATAACGCTCCTGTACCACAACCAACATCGAGAACATGTGTCCATGTGGATAAGTCCATATATTTTTCGGCAATTTGCAGAGCCTTCCGAAACTGATGCTTTTGATATCGGTAAAATAGCGAATACACCGGTGCAATCCCATCGAACAGGCGTGCTCGTTGGCCAGGCTTAACCATGGTGACCCCTCCAAATACGCGTTTCATTCTCCATCGTGGAGTCTTGGAACCTGATATTGATGCATCCATGCTCAGATCCTGATTGTTCTCTGGAGCATATAGTTTCGAACATCAATCCTTCGCATTCTATGTCTAATATATTCTCATATCACTTCTTTTTCCCTTTAAACCCTTCTGCATGAATTGGAAGGGATGCTTTATTGACATGTATAAAGTGAAATGTTACCATTAGATTGATTTATGGTCAGAAAGCAAATGAATGGTTTTCTGCATGCCATTGAAAGGGGTCGGCGAATGGACTACTTAATCGGACTTGACATCGGTACTTCTCAGGTCAAAGCAGTACTATTTGATATGGATGGCCATGAATTAGCTGTCTGCAGTGAGCCGACTGAAGTTGCCACATGGAGCAACTGCTCAGAGCAAGATATGATGCAGGTATGGGCCAAAAGTGCAGCATGCTTAAAAAATCTGACGCAACACCAAAACATTGACCCATCTCGAATCCTTGCAGTTGGTCTTTCAGGACAAGGCGAAGGGTTGTGGCTTGCTGACTCCAACGGGGAACCTGTGCAACCGGCGATTCTATGGAGCGATGGTCGAGCCGCTGATACCGTATCATTGCTGCCGGATTCAACCATCAGACGTTTCACCGAAATCACTTATGGGAAAGCACTGCCGGGTGGCACCATGATCTTACTGAAATGGATGACCGACCATTATCCGGAACGGTTGGAGGCAGCGGCGGCATGTTATAACTGTAAGGATTGGGTCCGGTATAACTTAACAGGTACAAGTCACACTGAGTATACAGATAGCTCAGTCACCATGTTGGATTTTGCTCAGCAGGAATACGCCGAAGAACTGATGACACTCTTGGGTATTGCTGAATTTCGACGACTTTTCCCCAGTCTCGTAAGAGCAGATGAACCGGCAGGATATGTGACTCAATCGGCCAGTAAGATGACCGGATTAAAAGTTGGTACGCCGGTTTCTGGTGGGGGCTTGGATGTTGCGGTCACTGCGTTGGGCATTGCAGCCGTCAATCCAGGCGATATATTCCTCATCTTGGGGACGACTGCTTGTATTGGCATCGTCCTCGACCTCAAAGACGCTGATTCAACCAAAGGTCGTTTCATATCTCATCCTCGCTCTGGGTTGGCCATCCAAATCATGGCAACAATGGCTGGAACTCCGAATATTGACTGGGTCACAGGGAATATTTCGTTATCTCAGGATTTTACAAATATCGAAAATGAGATCCGACATGTTCAACCCGGGTGTGGTGGTGTCATATACCATCCGTATATTGGTGTTGCCGGCGAACGCGCTCCTTTTTACCACCCATATGCTAAAGCAGGTTTTTTCGGTATTTCTGCGACAACAACCCGGTCGGAACTCATTCGTGCTGTGTATGAAGGCGTAGCATTTTCAGTCAAAGACTGTTTGCATGATACATCAGCAAAAGGGCACATTCATATCGCCGGCGGCGGCAGCCGCAGCGCAACCTGGGCTCAAATCATCGCCGACGTATGTGGCCGTGAGGTTATTAGTCATGTCGGGAGTGAGTTTGGGGCCAAAGGAGCAGCGATTCTTGCTTATCGCTGTATCCATCCCGAAATACCCATTGAGGATATTGCTTCTCATTATTGCCCAGAACATGATCGTTGGGCTCCTGATGAACGAAATCATGCACTCTATGCTGCATATTTCCATTTGTATCGGCGAATCCGAATGGTATCTGACGATTTATGGACCGAACGTCATCGCATTCTTACTCTTTCTTATCAATAATAACGAATCATTAAAGGAGGCGTTTATGTGAAAATCCTTTTTACCGCAGAATATGACAGTGATCTACTTGACGAAATCATGCAACTTGGTGATGTAGAAATGGCCGGTTGGGCAATCGGCGACCCTAAAATCCCGGAAGAAACACTCAAAGGGATGGTCCAAGGGATCGATATCCTGATTACCAGTTACGATGGGATCACAAAAGGAGTGATTGATGCTGCCTCGCAATTGAAATTAATCGTTTGCACCCGAGCAACACCCGTCAATGTCGATTGTGCCTATGCAAAAGAAAAAGGAATTCCGGTGCTTTATACCCCGGGACGAAATTCGGATTCTGCCGCTGAGTTGACGATTGCATTAGTCTTAGCTTGTGCTCGACATTTCCCACAGGCTTTCCAGGCATTGCATGCCGGAAAATACTGTACACCGGATGAAACAATGAAACGGACTACAGCCTCCGGACTCAAAGAGGACATTACTTGGGGAATCGGCATCGACCAACCCTATATGGTTTTTAAAGGGATGGACCTGAAAAATAAAACACTGGGAATTATCGGATTTGGCAGCATCGGCAAGCGTGTTGCACATATCGCGAAAGCATTTGGTATGCATATTTTGGTTTTTGATCCATATGCCAGTGAAATCGACGTGGATATGGTGGGTCAAGAAAAAGTTGACCTGGACACACTATTGAGACGCGCCGATTTTGTTTCCTTGCATGTCAAAATTACCCATGCAACCCGTGGGATGATGAACGCTGATCGCTTTGCAATGATGAAACCAACCGCATATTTTATCAATACTTCCCGCGCTGCAGCCGTGGATGAAGATGCGTTGATCAACGCGATCCGCAAGGGAATTATCGCTGGTGCAGGCTTGGATGTTTTTGCCAAAGAGCCAATTAGTTGTAGTCATCCATTTATTAAAGAGTTCGGAGATCGGGTCATCGTGACCCCCCATATTGCAGGTGCAACTCGGGATGCGATTATCAATCATACGCGAATGGTCATATCAGATGTCAAACGGTTTATTGCCGGAGAACCACTGCTTTATGAGTATCGAGAATAACCCAATAAAAAATAAAAAGGAGCCAAGCACATGCTAATGCAAAAAGAAAGAGAACTAATTGTTGAGTTTGGGAAAAAGATGATTACCAGTGGATTAACAAAGGGTACCGGGGGCAACATCAGCATCTTTAATCGGGAATTAGGGCTAATGGCTATCAGCCCAAGCGGAATCGATTACTTTGAGACTCTTCCCGAAGATGTGGTAATTATGTCCAAAGATGGTGATGTCGTGGACGGAAAACGAAAACCGTCATCCGAACATGAATTGCATCGCATCTTTTATGTCCACCGGGATGATGTGGACTCTGTTGTTCACACCCATTCCACTTATGCGACAGCACTTGCCACATTAGGACAAGAATTACCCGCTAGTAATTACATGGTTGCCCTTGCCGGCCCTAATGTCCGCTGCGCACCCTATCGCTCTTTCGGTACCATGGAATTGGCAGAGATTGCTTATGAATATATGCAAGATCGATATTGTGTGTTGCTGAGCAATCATGGTTTGGTTGCAGGTGCCAAAACCATACAGAGCGCTTTCAAGATTGCCATGTTGATCGAAGAATGTTGTGAGACTTATGTGATCGCATCCAGCATGGGGAAAGCGCAAATTCTATCTGAAGATGAAATGAAGTTTATGATGGAGAAATTTAAAACATATGGTCAGGCAAAACCTAAAAATCCATAGATACATGTGTGCCTGCCGGCTACCTGGCAGGCATTTCCCTTATTCTGTATTTCAATTTATCATCGACTCTGGTACAATGGTATTAACGTCTAAAGAAGGAGTGAGATGCCATGAAAAATCGAGTATTGAAGTTTGTATTGGTCGTGATAATCGGTTATTCGGCTTTCCAAATTGGTGTCCCACTCTATCAAGATTATTTGCAAACTAAATTACAGGAAGAAACTGAAAACCTGTACGACCCGGAGATAACAGATCCTGATGATGATCCCCTTAGCGAAGAGGAACGGGAGGCGTTATTCCTTGAGCAATATTTGAGTAAGTTTGGAGGACTCATCCAAGTCAACTCGGATTTTGTCGGTTGGCTGAATATCCCGGAAACAAAAATCAATTTCCCCGTTGTCAAAGGTACAGACAATAGTTACTATCTGACGCACAATTTCGAGAAAAAACGAAATGCCAATGGTGCGATTTTTATGGATTACCGAAGTGAAGGGAAAGGGAACGACTTGCATACAGTTATTTTCGGCCACAACCGAAAAAACGGGAAGATGTTTCAAGATTTGACACTTTATAAAAACCGTGACTATTTAAACCGCAATCGTTACATATATTTGGACACGTATTATGGGAAAATTGCTTACGAGATTTTCTCCGTCTACATCACCGATACCAAGTTTTACTTCATCCGGAATTCCTTTTCCTCGAATGCGCATTACCAAATGTTTTTAGATCAAATAACGCAGAAAAGCATGTTTGACCTGGGTATTCGAGTAACCGAGGAAGACCGAATCCTGACATTATCCACTTGCACATACGAGTTTAAAGATGCCCGATTTGTGATTCACGCTCGACGTATCGCAGAACCATCGAGTATCAGCCCCAACAGCACTTCCTACCCAATGATTTGACTGACCGTCTTGAACAGACGGTTTTTTGATTGAACGCTTTATATTCCTGACGATTTAGCTTATCAATATTGTCGATACCACCATGATATTATAGAATGAATATAGATTGAACTGATGGAGGAGATAACCATGGATTTCTTTGCAAATCCCGGCAAACAGGTTGAAATACAAGTCGACGGAGACATCTATTTGCGGCATGCAATTCGAACACGGTTTATGGAAATTGGAGATTCCTATCTCGATTTTATTCAGGAATATGCTTCACCCTACTATGAAGAGGGTGACATTCTATCGATCAGTGAAAAGATCATTGCATTAAGCCAAAAACGCGTTATATATAAGAAAGATGTAAAGCCTGGTTTCTGGGCGAATAATCTATCGAAATTTGTCATGAAGACGCCGGCAGGTTTTTCTGTTGGTAACCCGTACAAAATGCAGGTAGCTATCATGCTGTGCGGATTGCCAAAAGTTATCTATGCCTCGATCATGGGGTTTTTAGGTAAATTAGTTGGGCGTCGGGGTGTCTTTTATGAAATCGTAGGACCCGAAATCAGTGTTTTGGATGGATTCTACGGGGAAGCGTATAAAGTCTATGCTGATATGGGCATCCTAAATCCCATTCACCCCGATGGGGTTTGCGAAGAACTCAAAGCAAAACTCAACATGGATTGTATGATCGTCGACGCTAACGATTTAGGTGTAGAAATTCTGGGGAAAAGCACCTCCGTGGATCACTCGATCGAGTATCTAAAGCGCTTAATCAAAGATAATCCTGCAGGCCAAAGCAATCAACAAACACCCTTGATACTGATTAGGAAGCAGGCTTTATAAAGCTTTTTGCTTCAGTTTCTATTCGGGCAGACTTAGCACCAGCTAATATCTTCCTATTATATGTCGTTAAAAGTTTAATAGCCAATCATCATTTTTAAAGAAGGCTATCTCCACCTCAACAAGCGACGAAAAACCGCCCCGACAAAAGTCAGGGCGGTTTCTATTGATTGCTTAAGGTTTGAATTCGAAGCTAACTGGTGGCGGATTATTTCCAGCTTCCAGTTCAGGCAGGTAGCGATCATAGAAGTCATAATGGAGTCGGAGAATTTCTTTTCTCATCACCCATAGGATGACGATGGTGGCAACCACCCCGATGATGGTTGCAGTATCGGTCACCAGCCAGAGGAGCCCGGTATCTGCACCGGACAGGAAGATCGGCCCTAAGAAGTAGGCAATAAAGAACCAGGTCCCAATCTTATTGGCTTTAGTATCACCAAAGATATAGTTGACATTCTTTTCGCCTGCATAGTATGCAGACAAAAGGGTTGTCCAAGCAAACAATGCGCCTGCAAGTGCCACAACCACACCACCATAATATCCGAAAGAGGCCTGGAAAGCGGCAGTGGTCAATGCAGCACCTGTCACGCCAGGGTTATTGATATGCGCCTGTGTAAACAGGATCGCAAAACCAGTGATTGTACAAACAACAATCGTGTCAATAAAGTTTTCACCAAAACCCCAAGATGCTTGTCGAACCGGGTGGTCGGTAATGGCAGCCGCATGAGCCCCCATGCCAGAACCCATACCGGATTCATTGGAGTAAACACCACGAGCAATCCCCCATCGAGTTGCCATCGCAACAGATGCACCGGCGAATCCACCTGCAGCCGGTGCCGGAGAAAATGCATATCGAACGATTGACGAAAATACATCAGGAATCAGTGCGTAATTTTTGAAAATGAGCAACACACCAGCGATGATGTACAGCATCGCCATGAAGGGCACCACTTTGTCCGCCACAGAAGCAATCCGGCGAACACCACCGATGATGGTGACACCCAATGTAATGAATATGAGAACGATACCAATCATGAGGTCGAAACCAAATGCCTGTTTCATCGAAGTTGCCACCGCATTGGTCTGGACTAGCAAGCTCCATGGAGAAGTTAAAAATGCCTGCCAGGCAAGAACCAAGGCCAACCCATGCCATCCAAGGGCATTTTTCATTACATAGTTACGACCGCAGAGGTATTCATCAAGTGATTCAAACTTAACGCGATACCGTTGCCCGAGGATAATTTCCCCTGCTTTCGTTGCCATCCCGACCATCGCTGTCATCCACATCCAGAAAAGGGCCCCAGGACCACCCATGGTGATTGCCACCGCAACACCGGATACATTCCCAGTGCCAATGGTCGAAGCAATCGCTGTCGCTGCAGCCTGAAAGCCAGTGACTGTGCCAACACCTGTCATTGACTTGTCAAACATTTTTCCAAATGTATTTTTCATATGAAATAAAACTTTTAACTGATATGCACCTTTAGTTGCTATTGTAAGATAAAGTCCAGTACCTAAAACCATAATAAAAAGCGGGGGTCCCCAGAAGAAATTACTAATCGTTCCAACTACTCGTTCAATAACCGCTAACATGAATTTTCCTCCTTTTTTGTGTGCATTAATTATTCAAATCATCTTCGTTTCCTCATGCATCACCCTCTTCCTTTAATGACGCAGCTTAATTCCTGCATGCATCAAAATCAAAAGTCCAACTGCGTTCATTACTGAATAGCGATTATGTCAAAATTTTCAAAGAACAGATGGTATATTACTAATGTTCCTAATGTTTATAAAATATTAAATATAGTATATATTCTGAATCTTTTTGTACAATGCCATTATAATTACTCATATGTTGATTGTCAATGCAATTAATTAATATTTACGTCTAATCAGCTTTTTTGGCTTATTTACCGTTAATTATGAATTTTCTGTTAATTATTTTACATATGTAAAAACATTAACAAAAAAACAGGCTTATTAGCGCCTGTTATGTTTGTCTATAAAATTTTGTTGCTTGAATACGGTTTTAGTATGAACCGTCTTCATAGTATTTACATGCTTACAGTAAAATATCTCATGAATAGTAACAACATTATTCTGAGAATGCGTGTTGTGCAACGTTAGTCTTTGTGGAGACCGTTGCTCCTAGCCCAAGATTCAAGGCGATCACTGATTTCTTCTAATTTTAGTGGTTTTGCAGCTTTTGGGGTCCAGTGAGAAGTGAAACTAATGGAATCAATCACATCTCCACCCTTTTTCGCAATCCTGAGTATGACACTTTGGATGAATGCATCCGGAGATTTTTCATCAGCCTTGGTAACGATTAGCCACACTTTTTTGTGAGACCAGTCTGATTGTTTCAATATTGTATTGACTTCAGGAGGTGTCTTGCCTGCCCAAACCGGGGTTCCAAGGATAATATGGTCATAACCAACTGGTTTATAATCTAACTCCTTTATCTTTGCTGTGAGTCCCATTATTGCAGACATCGCTGCCCCGATTATATCGCTGGATGACCTATTACGATGTTTCTCAATGCGTTGCAGATCGAATCCTGTGATTCTTTGCATCTCTTCGGCTATCACCGCTGTATTACCTGTCCAAGAATAATATATGATAAGACCCTTCATGGATACACCCCCTTTCAGTAGAAGATGAATCAACGCTCAGCAAATGTTACTTCGTCCCATGGAAAATTCGCCATAAACAGCACTTCTTGAATATCAATCACTTCATGAGTCTCTTGGTCGGCATCATAATAATGCCACCACTCACTGTTAATGCCTAATAGTCCATTAGTCGCCATGATATACTCCAATAATTCCATGTTATTTCTTTCTCTATCGCTCATGGAAGCCGAATCTCGGTGAGCTCGGCTGGAGAAATCATCGTAAGATGAAGGCATATCAAGCTCATTACCTGTTGCGATTTCAATTAACGTAACATCCACTGCTTGCCCTCGATTATGGGACGAATAATTCTTGTTTGGATTGCCAATATACATTGGATTCGGCATGACTTGCCAAAGCAACCATTGCACTTCAGGAGGCCTGTAAGCATCCCATAGTTTAATCCGGTACCCCCGCTTCATGGCCATTTCATTAGCAGCTTTTAGTTTTTTTGCCGTTCCCAGTCTGGAATAGGCCATGTTCTCATGATACAGTATCTCCCCTGTAAAATTATTCACCGTGCCGTAATTCAATTCAACCTCCATGCCAGGGATAAAGTGACTTAAATCGACCATATCCAAATCGGAATACTCACTTGTACGATTAGCGTCCACAAGCTTCGCCTTACCAATAGTAATAAACTCACTCTCATACACCTTGCGACGGTAATTGATCAGAGCATCGATCTGATTTTCCGTAAGACCTAAACTCGTATACTTCAAGTTCAATGATCTCTCTAGGACCTTTTTAATAATATGATCCTTTTCCTGTGTTGATGCCAAACGTGGTTGAAAGTCATTCATTTCTTTAGATCCGGAATACTGTGCAGCAATGAGATTAGGTCTGTTACTCACTAATACCTTATCCTCAAAAGTGAATGTTTCTTGATAGATGATGCCAGCCCCATCATCCCTGACAAAATGGGCCCCACCGTAAACAAAATTCCCGAGGCTATAAATGATATTTTTGTCCTTGTAGCTTTCAATTCCTTGAAGTGTATGGCTATGGTGTCCAAGAATCAAATCCGCTCCAGCATCTATCGCTGCCCTTGCTAACCTCACCTGTTCCGGCTCTGGTATGAATTCGTTCTCCATCCCCCAATGAATGGATACGATAATCAAATCAGTGCTGGGCCGCGCTGTCTCAATATCTGTCAAGATCTGGGTATAAAAACTTTCCAGATCAACCCCGTGCTCATTGATACCAAGCTGGTTATATCCAAAAATGGTAACATGAACCCCTCTGATTTCTTGAGTGAATTTCTGGTCATATCCGAAATATCCGATTCCAGATTGATTTAGACTATGAATCGTGTCTTGATATCCATCTTCTCCATAATCATGGGTATGATTGTTGGCCAGATTAACAACCTCAATATTACCAAGTTCCAGGATTTTTGCGTACGCTGGAAGCCCTCGGAACCAAAATGCTCGCTCTTGATGCGACTTGTCCGCTCGGGTTGTCCTGGTTGTCAATGTCGATTCAAGATTAGCAATTGTCAAATCATCTTCTGCAAATATCTGCTTCACCTGCATAAAATAATAATCATACCCTCTTTCACCTGATTGAAGAATTGAATCAAATGATTTGGTGATATCATATCGATAATCGGAACCGAGAACACAATCACCAATCGCGCTAATTGTAATAGCAACGATATCCTTTTCTTCGGGAATCTCCGGTTCCGGTAGTTCTTCATGAACAAGGACGGATACCACTCTATCATAAGTATCCCGGAACCAAGCGTTTAGCGGATGGTCTGGTTGTAATGCCAGGCCAATAATTATACAAATGAGAATGATGGATATCCAAGTAACGATTAGTTTTATTCGCATTCTTTTCACCCCTCGGATTGCAGATTAAGTCCGTATAATGGTGTAAAAAGAAAGAAGCAATAAAAGCGAGCCAAAAT
>CAZRKC010000048.1:0-12039 GCA_964600665.1 uncultured Candidatus Sumerlaeota bacterium | reverse complement strand
AGCAGAGGACTGAAAATCCTCGTGTCGCCAGTTCAATTCTGGCCTGCGGCACCATGTTTCTGAAACCACCTAGCCGGTGGTTTTCTGTTTCAATCCAATATTGACAAACTGGAGCAGGAAAAATATAATGAGTTTGCAGTCATGATGCGGAAGTAGTTCAGCGGTAGAATATCGGCTTCCCAAGCCGAGGGTCGCGGGTTCGAATCCCGTCTTCCGCTCCAGTTTATAACCGGGCTAGATGTCCGGTTTTATTTTATTTTCGAGAATTCTCAATTAGACTTGTGCTGATCGGATAGCATAATGCCTTAATATTTGTTGGGACCATACTGCTGAAGGCATATGCTCATGATCTTTTGGCTATATCATGCATGATTTCAACTTATCGCTTTTTTTGGTCAGATCCGTCTCATTCCAAAACCGCAAAGAATTCCATTGTTTTCGGAGATCTGTCAAAAGGGATATCAACTTGAAGAAAGAATAGATAACTGTACTGAAAAGAAAGGAGTGTTATGCATGCGCTCGGATGAGTGTTCAGCCGACAAGAAGAACCTTCCTTTGTGGCGGAAAATCCCTGGTTTCACATGAGGTAAACCTATTGTCATGGCAGGTGCCATCATATTCTATACCACAATGATTTATCTGATTGTTCGGTATGTATTCTAACAAAGAAAATTGCCGCCGGCATTAGCCGGCGGCGTTTACTTTAGAAATTGAAGGTTAAATTTCCATACCGAAGGAATTCATGATTAAAAGGGTTAAAGATATGATAATCACGGCGTAGTAATACATCCATTCAAGATTAAAACGATACATAATTAATATCAAGCCAACAAACAAAAGCAAGCTCAGAGCATATACTGAAATAGGATCACGGTATAATAGGATGCCGACTGTAATGAATAAAACGGCTGTGGGTACAGTTGTATAAATTGCCTTGTAAATCGATGGAAGACGGGAACGGAAAATGAAAATTGATAATAATCCAATTAGAAGTGCGAAAATTAAGTGGCGATATTGGGGAACCATCAATCCATCAGGGCGAATTAGAGACAGAATAAAATCGATAACCCGATGAGTCATCCAAGCACCGAAGAATGTTATGTTTAATAATATGAACCCACCTAGTGTGATAGCTAAGAGATAATGGAAATTTCGATTGCGGAATATGGTCACCACGAACACCTCGCATCATCATCATGATGTTCTTTAATTCAAATATATCATAATTACAAGGCAGAAGAAAGGATGGGCAGATATGTGGATAAAGTATGTGGATAAAGAAGCGATATGTATAGACAACAAATTCTTTGTATGATAGTATTGTTTTAACAATATAACCTTTAATTAGTCCCGTGAGGCTGGAAGGGTATCATATCAGCAGATCCGATGATCTGCATTACGTTGTACAAAACTTCTTGCTTCGGGCAGAAGTTTTTTTGTTGGGGGTGAGGACAAATGGGTATTGAGAACGGCCTTCTCGGGCTAAAAAATGTGCCTGTCAATGATATCGCGGAAATCATCTTAAAGGCACAGAAATGGAAGCAAAACTTACTAATGGGTTCGAAGCAACACGACATTTTAAAAGGTAAAAGTGTTGTCACACTCTTCTATGAGAATAGTACACGTACTCGCCTCTCCTTCGAACTGGCTGGCAAATATCTTGGAGGAGTCGTTGCGAACATAGCTACGGCTAGCAGCAGTGTGGCAAAAGGGGAATCTTTACGAGATACCGGCAAGACGATCGAAATGATGGGAGTAGATGCCATTGTAATACGGCATCCATGTTCAGGGGCACCACATTATTTGGCAAGGCATGTCAATATTCCCGTGATCAATGCAGGAGATGGTATGAACGAGCATCCAACTCAAGCACTTTTGGATATGCTTACGATTCAGCAACATTTCGGCACCCTTACGGGTATTAAAGTTGCGATAATTGGGGACATTCTCCATAGCCGTGTGGCACGAAGTAATATTTGGGGATTGACTAAGATGGGTGCAAATGTTTGTATTGCGGGACCAGCAACACTGATTCCGAATATGTTCGAAACTAAGGGCTTATATGTATGCCCCAATATTCGGGATGCAGTGAAGGATGCACAAGTTGTGATGGCGTTAAGAGTCCAAACAGAGCGTCAAACCAATGGCCTCTTTCCATCTCTTTCCGAGTATAGTCAGCTGTACGGGTTGCGGTTGGATTGGCTTCCCCCTTCTGGGACATATATTGTGTTGCACCCTGGACCCATGAATCGGGGGGTTGAATTAAACAGCCTTGTGGCGGATTCACCAGAATCATGTATTTCGCTGCAAGTATTACATGGAGTTTCTGTGCGAATGGCGATTTTGCAGAAGATTGTGGGGGGAGAGTAATATGAAAATATTGATAAAAGACGGGCATGTTATCAATAGTCGGAGCGGGATTTCAGGAATGTTGGATGTTTTGGTGGATGATGGTAAAATCGTTGAGTTAGCTCCATCCATATCCGTGCAGGATGCACATGTGATTGATGCGAAGGATAAGATCGTCATGCCAGGATTAGTCGATGCACATTGCCATTTGAGAGATCCTGGACTGGAGTATAAAGAAGATATTCAGTCTGGAACTCGCAGTGCAGCATTAGGTGGTTTCACATCCATTGCATGTATGCCAAATACAATTCCCGTAATCGATAACAAAGTGGTTGTTTCATATGTCATCGCCAAGGCTAAAGAAGTTGGGGTTGTCCGAGTCTACCCAATCGGTGCGATTTCAAAAGGAGAGAAAGGTGAAGAGCTAGCTGAAATGGGATTGATGAAGGAAGCAGGGGCAGTAGCCTTTTCAGATGATGGTAAACCTGTAAGGAGCGCTGGTTTAATGAAAAAGGCAATGATTTATGCGGCATCGTTAGGATCGCCTGTTATTTCTCATTGTGAAGACATGGATATTGCAGAAGATGGGGTCATGAATGAAGGGGTGGTATCAACTGCGCTTGGGCTTAAAGGGATTCCAGCTGCCGCTGAAGAGGTGATGGTTGCGCGTGAAGTTGTATTGTCTGAGTATTTAGGAGTCCCCGTTCATATCGCACATATTAGCACTGGATTAGGTGTGGACATTGTCAGACATGCAAAAGCCAGGGGCGTTAGAGTCACTGCAGAAACTTGTCCTCATTTCTTTTCAATAACGGAGGAAGTTTGTCAGGAGTTTAACACATTAGGGAAGGTCAATCCTCCCCTCAGAACCGCTTGTGATGTAAAGGAGATAATTGAAGGGTTAAAAGATGGAACCATTGATGTGATTGCTACAGATCATGCGCCTCACCATGAAGATGAAAAGAATGTTGAGTTTAATCTTGCGGCTAATGGAATGGTTGGCTTCGAAACTGCATTTCCTTTAAGTTATACAAATCTTGTTAAACCCGGCCATCTAGATCTTCATGAATTAGTGGATAGAATGAGTACTCGCCCAGCAGCGCTATTAGGAATTCAAGGAGGGATTATTAAAGCGGGTGTCCCTGCCGATATTACCATTGCGGACTTAAATCAAACGTATATCGTAGATCGATTTCAACTTGCATCGAAAAGCAAAAATTCACCTTTCCACGGCATGGCTCTCAACGGGCAGATTGAAACGGTCATGGTCAATGGTAGAATTATCGTTGAATGTGGACACTTAGTTGTATAAGCAGGGGGCGAAGGGATGAAAGCATTTCTTGCATTGGAAGATGGCACAATTTTTGAAGGGCACAGCTTTGGGGCTGAGGGGGAAGTAATTGGGCAGGTGGTTTTCAATACCGGGATGACGGGATATCAAGAGGTGTTAACAGACCCATCATATTACGGTCAGATAGTCACTATGACTTATCCACTCATTGGCAATTACGGAATCAATCCCGAAGATATGGAGTCCGCATTTCCCCAAGTAAAAGGACTGATTGTCAGAGAGCTTTGCCGAAATCCAAATAACTGGCGCTCTGTCGAAACACTTAATGACTATTTGCAACGATTTCATATCATCGGCATCGAAGGAATCGATACGAGACAACTTACCCGTATCATCCGAGAGAAAGGGCCAATTCGGGGGATCATATCCACCGAAAAAGAGTTTTCGATAGAGGTACATTTAGGCGCGATTCAATCATATTCAATTGATAAACCGGTTGATCATGTTACCACGAAAGAAATTATCCATTATCCAGGCTCAGGCTATCGAATTGCCCTGATTGATTATGGATTAAAGCAGAATATTGTTCGCTCTTTACTTAAGCGAGGCTGTGAAGTCTTTGTTTTTCCGGCTAACGCAACAGCAGCGGATATTTTAGACATTGTGCCTCAAGGCATTGTGTTATCAAATGGCCCCGGGGATCCAAAGGACTGTCAAGAATCCATCGAAACGATAAGGCAGCTGATGCAAATAGGGATACCAATTCTTGGGATATGCCTCGGGCATCAATTGATTGCACTTGCGGCAGGGGGAGATACCGCCCCATTGAAATATGGCCACCGAGGATGCAACCATCCTGTTAAAGATGTGGAAAAGGATCGAACCTATATTACATCACAAAATCATGGGTATGCTGTTGTGGAAACATCGTTAGGTGCCGATTGTGCGAGAATTAGTCATCGAAGCATGAATGATGGGACAGTCGAAGGTGTGGTTTATTTAAAGTGTCCAGTGGTGACAGTCCAATTTCATCCAGAAGCAGCACCCGGCCCAAATGATACGGGATATTTGTTTGATGAGTTCTTACAGCGTTTGTCTATGGTAGAGGGGGAAAGTGGAAATGCCAAGGCGAAGTGAAGTCAAAAAAGTACTCGTGATCGGATCTGGTCCAATCGTCATCGGACAAGCGGCAGAGTTTGATTATGCGGGCACACAAGCCTGCAGGGCTTTGCGTGCCGATGGGATTGAGGTCGTCCTGGTCAACAGCAACCCCGCAACGATTATGACTGATGCAAATATTGCAGACCGTGTTTACATTGAACCATTGACGGTAGACACTTTGAAAAAAATTATTTCCCGGGAAATGCCGGACAGCATCTTGCCAACATTAGGTGGGCAGACCGGTCTTAATTTGGCGGTGGAGCTCTCAGAATCAGGGTTTCTTGAGCAACAAGGCGTGCGTTTACTTGGAACGGCAGTTGAAGCAATTCGGATGGCCGAAGATCGACTGGCTTTTAAAGAGGCTATGGAGCGAATTGGTGAGCCATGCATCGCGAGCAAAGTTGTCAACCATTTACAAGATGCATTGGATTTTGCCAATGAGATCGGGTATCCGGTCATTGTACGACCAGCATATACCCTTGGTGGTTCAGGTGGAGGCATTGCTGTTGATCCTGAGGAATTGAAGGAAATTGGCACATATGGTCTGCGCATAAGCCGGGTTGGTCAGGTTTTGATTGAGAAATCAATTACGGGATGGAAAGAAATCGAATATGAAGTTATGAGGGACAGTAAGGGTAATTCCATCTCTGTTTGCAATATGGAGAATGTGGATCCTGTTGGTATTCATACAGGCGATAGTATCGTTGTCGCGCCATCTCAAACATTAACAGACCGGGAACATCAAATGTTGCGTTCATCAGCCTTGAAAATCATTGCAACACTGGGAATCGAAGGCGGATGTAATGTCCAGTTTGCCCTTCATCCGAAAAGCTTTGAGTACGCTGTGATTGAAGTTAATCCCAGGGTTAGCCGGTCATCAGCGTTAGCCTCAAAGGCGACAGGTTACCCCATCGCAAAGGTTGCGACAAAGATTGCTATTGGATACGGTCTCGATGAGATACTGAACGAAGTGACAGGGAAGACATTTGCTTGTTTTGAACCTACCCTGGACTATGTTGTCGTCAAGATTCCCAAATGGCCATTCGACAAATTTGTCAGTGCTGATCGTACATTAGGTACGCAAATGAAAGCAACTGGAGAAGTAATGGCAATCAGCAATAGTTTTGAATCGGCTTTGATGAAGGCGATCCGCTCTTTGGAATTGGGTTTGTACACCCTCGAACAATCTTCCTATAAGAGGTATGAAACCGATAGTCTTCTTGAGCGAATTCGGAAAGTCGATGATGAGCGCATCTTTGCGATTGCGGAAGCGTTTCGCAGGGGTGTATCGATGGCAACGATTGTTGAGTTGACCCAGATGGATGATTTCTTTCTATGGAAGATTCAGCAGCTGGTCAATATGGAAGAAGCGCTTAAATGTTTCTCTATCAATAACATCACAAAAGAGGTTATGGACAAAGGAAAGAAAATGGGCTTTCCGGATGTTGCGATTGCAGGTTTCTTAGGGTGTGATGAAGCACAAGTAAAAGCATTGCGCAAGAAATGGGGAATTGTGGCTGTTTACAAAACGGTTGACACTTGTGCTGCGGAATTCGATGCAGCCACTCCATATTATTATTCTACCTATGATCGCCATTCAGAAGTTATATCGAGCAAGCAAAAAAAGGTGCTTGTCATTGGTTCCGGTCCCATTCGGATTGGGCAGGGGATTGAGTTTGATTATTGTACCGTCCATTCTGTTTGGGCTTTAAAGGATCTTGGATATGAAACAATTATAATCAATAATAATCCGGAAACGGTCAGTACGGATTTCGATACAGCAGACCGACTCTATTTTGAACCGTTGACACCAGAAGATGTCGCCAATGTTGTGGAAGCGGAAAATCCGATAGGGGCTATTGTTCAATTTGGTGGGCAGACAGCGATCAAATTAACAAAAGCTTTAAATGATATGGGTGTGAAGATATTTGGTACGGAGCCTTTGTTTGTGGATATGGCGGAGGATCGAGAAAAATTTGATCTCATGTTAGAAGAAATGGGTATCCTTAGGCCAAAAGGGAAATCGGTATATAATTCAGAACAAGCTATCAGCGTTGCGCAACAATTAGGATATCCGGTGCTGGTGCGACCATCATATGTATTGGGTGGTCAGGGTATGGAGATTGCATATAACGATCATGATATTTCAGATTTTATGTCAATCGTTAACAGAGTCAGGCAAGAGCACCCCATCCTGATTGATAAGTACTTGATGGGTAAGGAATTGGAAGTTGATGCGATATGTGATGGAGAGCACATCTTGATTCCAGGTATTATGGAGCATTTGGAACGGGCGGGTATCCATTCTGGCGACAGCATATCTGTATATCCTACCCAGTCGATTGCTCAAGACATTAAGGATTTAATGGTCGAGACGACAGGAAAACTTGCCCGTGCACTTCAAGTTGTCGGACTGATGAATGTTCAATACGTGTTGTTCGAAAATCAACTCTACGTGATCGAAGTCAATCCTCGGTCTAGTCGAACAGTGCCATATATCAGTAAAGTGACAGGAATTCCGATGGTCAATATGGCCACTCAGATTATGATGGGTAAGAAATTAGCTGATTTTCCGCATGGAACTGGTATTGCTCCGGAGGTCGAATTTTCCACCATCAAAGTGCCAGTATTTTCATTTGAAAAGTTACGGAATGTCGACATCAGTCTTGGTCCTGAGATGAAGTCAACTGGTGAGGTACTCGGTATTGGCAAGACTTTCCCGGAAGCGTTCCTAAAAGGAATCATTGCAGCAGGGATTCGATTGCCTAAGAAAGGTAGCGGGATTCTGATGACCGTGAGAGATACAGATAAGGAAGAATTGGTTTTGTTAGCGAATGAGTTTCAGAGAATGGGCTTTTCTATTTGGGCAACAGAGAAGACGGCCCGCGCGCTGGAGACCAACGGTATTAAGGTATCCACAGTTGCAAAAATCGGTGAAGGCAGCCCCAATTTGCTTGACATCATTGAAGAAGGACGAATATCGATGGTGATAAATACACCGACTCGAGGTAAGAAACCTGAAAGAGATGGGTTTAAAATCCGCAGAAAAGCAATTGAGATGGCGATACCATGTTTAACGGCATTGGACACAGCCCGTGGTCTTGCGAGCATCCTTGCTTTGGAGATGGATGAACACCTGTTGGATGTCGTACGTTTGGATCAATACAGTCAATTATAAGGATGATTTTTGCGAGGAGTATTCTCAAGTTTCGAGGTCTTTTGAGCCGGAAAAATTTAATCAAGTATTCGTTTTTTAGGTATGAAAATCGAGTAATCAGCGAAGGGTACTTGTTTCACGTGGTTTCTTGTGCTATTATTGTAATGCAATTGATGCCGATGTAGCTCAACGGTAGAGCAGCTGAATCGTAATCAGCAGGTTGCGGGTTCGAATCCCATCATCGGCTCCAGTAATATCAAGGCTTTGCGGAAATGACCGCAAGGCTTTTTTGTTGATTCGTTGCCAAATCGTTGCCACGTTTCTCAATAACACTAACCATTATTTATTATGAGTTGCGAACCATTTTGCTAACGGACTGCACCGCAGGGAGCAGAATAGAGTGGGATGCAGTAAATAGCACTATCTATGAAACCCTTATAGAATAATCACTCTTGGGTCTAACAATACTGTATAAAGCCTATACTATCAGAATGGCATTTAGAAGGTCAATGGTTCGATCCTGCGTATTTCCACCAAAGAAATACAGTAACGGTCTGGGATTCGCCGGTTTTTCTTTATAGGTTTTGATGGTGAGTCATGATCTTAAGAGAAAACATGTGTCATAGTCTGCAGAATAATATTTTGAATTTTCAGCAGGTAAAATCGGGTGCTAGTTGAAATTTCACACTCAGGCAATATTTAACATTTTGGGCACCTTGTTTGAAAAAAGTATAAGAGTCCAAAAAACGATTCAGAGAACAATCGTTTGGGTTTAGTAGATAAGGGGGTAACGTAATTTGCCAGACTCTTTCCGTAGCATTGCTCCATTGATTATTCTTGGGAAAAGGTGCGGTTAGAATTGCCATTGGGGCAGGAGCGGGGAGTTTGGCAGGATATCCATCAGGATTGACAAATGATGGCAGCAGCCGGTGCTTTCATTCTCCAGCTCAGGGCCCGCAATCATGGTCGAATCGTCATGGATTGTCACCCAGTTTGGTTTGATTTCAAGTTATCATAGCAGCAGGAGGATTAGACCGATGAATAGAGTGAAAAAAATATTTGGTAGGTTTATGATTATGATCAACTATTTTAATATCATTCTATTTCTCTTCAGCCTGATTGGACTTACGTATTCAGGAAATCCTAATTCTCCTGCAATTGTTATCAAATATTACAATGCTTTCTTGGTCGGACTAATTATTTCGATTGGTAGTTCATTTATTGTTCGATATATTCGCTGGAAGTACACATATTAGCAGCAAAATCACCTGTGTATTTTGATCGATTTTGCTTACTCGGAATGATACTTAATGAGTCCATTTATTGTAAATTTGACGAGTATTAATGAAGAAGGTGATTCTTTGAGATATGAAAAGCAAAGTGGTGTACAAAAACAGCAAAATCGGATTTTTGCAGGTATTATTGCAGTAATTCTCTTGATGATTCTAGCTGTTGTTGTATCTGAATACGGATTAAGATTACCAAATTGGGTTTTCTGGATCATACCAGTAAGTGGGCTAATCTTGTATATACCTTTATTCTTGTTGATGGCAAAGCATCCGTATGAAGTAGCATTTCCATGGCAAACTGGACAACTTTACGGGGCACATCGATATGAGATAAAGCAAGATAGGATGAATGATTTCATTGAGAAAACCAAAAAATCAATCATAGATGAAGGGTACACACATGTCGGGGGAATAAGGAATTCATTCAATGCTTCCATGGAAGTGTATATCCACGATCCGGATTTACGACGAGAGACCATTTTGCTAATTCAAACAAAATGTGTAACGATGAGCATGCTGTTAGAGCACAGGGGGCTTTTTGCGGATTTCATCCTGCAGTATAGCGGCAAAGAAGATCTGCGAGATATCGGTTGGATGAGATGGCAAAAAAGGCTGCACACAGTGATATGTGTGGATAGAATGTCATCTCCGCTTCAGATACTTCTGAGTGCTCTTGCCATTCATACATACTCGGAACCGGAAAGGAAGATGTTTGCCCCGGTATATGCATTGATCGGACAGGAGAAGAAGTTGTATACCAAAGCCTTTAAACCGGGTGTCTTTCTGGATGATATCACTCCCTGGCTCAAAAAACATATACTTGGTAATGAGCTTTATGAATATGAGCATATTTGGAAAGGATTGGACTGGCAGGATGTATTTTTCATGGATTGGCGAAAGAAGAAGCCCCAAAAAGTGAATCGTTACACCACAATGGACAACGAAAGAGAATCATTCCTCAGTCATATCAAGGAAACACTGCTTGCAGACCAGTATAGGCACATAGGCAGCGTTTGCAATACATATGAATCCGCCATGGATGTATATAACCTTGAAAAAGAAGACAGTGAAGTGACAGTGCTGGTGATTGAAACTGATACTATAACAGAAGAATTGTTTCTGGAACATCGCTATCTCTTGAATTCATTCATGGAAAAGCATAGGGGCGATGAAGCAGGGAGATGGCAGGAAGGTATACGAATGATAATTGGAGTGCGGAAGATGACCACCGAGCTTCAGATTCTATTATGCAGCCAGCTGGAGTATAAGAAACCAAAAATCTACTATGAGAAGCCCAATTCAGCGGAGGTACCACAGGTATTTGCTCTGGTAGAAGAAGAGAAGTCTTTCTATAGCATGACATATACACCGGGTGATTTTAAATATGAAATGCAGCATTGGCTGAATAAGCATATTCCCGGTATAGATGGAGGTGCCCCGGAAATCGTATGGGACGGATTGGAGTGGGAGGACTTGGAGAGGCTGCCGGTGAGCAAAGAGGAAATGATTGTGAAGGTACATAAAGCTTTGAATGTGTGGAAGGGCGGTTACAAAGAGCAGAATGATTAAAGTGGATATTTCTTAATGTGCAGGTGACCTATTTGGGTTGATTCTCAATGGAGTTAACCATTACAATAACAAAAACGCCAGGGGGACAGCATCCAGATCGTGGATGATAGCGGCAGCGTGGTCGTGGCATATACTTACGACACCTGGGGGAAACTGGTCAGCATCACAGGATCAGCTGTCACTACATTAGGGGTTGCCAATCCTTACCGGTATCGAGGCTATCGCTACGACAATGAGACAGGCCTCTATTACCTGAACAGTCGCTACTATGATCCGGAGGTTGGGCGGTTTATAAATGCGGATGGATATGTCGCCACGGGGCAGGGAATCCAGGGGAACAATATGTTTTCGTATTGTGGCAACAACCCGGTTAATAGAGCTGATCCCAGTGGTATGTTTTGGAAAGAGATCGGGAGCTTCTTTAAATCAGTTGGATCTGCGATTGCCAATTTTGCAAAATCAACTTTTGGAGCTGGAGCAACCACTGTTCATCAAGTTGCACCACCGCCTAATCAAATCATTCCTGACCCGTCACCAATTACAGTAAAATCAGGAACAAAAACATCTACTACAACATCTTTGAAAGGAAACTCGTCAAAACCTATTTCAGTATATGCAGAAGGACGAAGTGACAATTATTTGCTATCATCAGCTGGGCTGAAAATTAATGTATCAAGTTTTACGCTTGATGCTAGTTTAGGGCTTGATAATATTGGGATAAGCGGTTCGGTTAGAAACGGTGATACGACCAAGTCGTTTGGTGTGATAGCTGATCTATCACAGCTAAAAGTAGGGCTTGAAGGCGCAACTACTGTGAAATGGGATGCAAATACTGAGGTGACGAATTATACAAATGTTAGCGTTAGCGGGTGGGCGATAGCAGCGGCTTATCTTTTGGTTAGAACCGGACAATGGGCGCCATCGCCGCAACCGGCGAATTAGGGTGGAGGAGGGGAACAATAGTGTTGTATGGCCTTTTTCGAATCATGTTTTTGGGAATTGTGTTTACACCTATTTTCTTGATTATGAAAAAAAGAAGACTTATTAAGACAAAACTCATTGCCCTTATGTTTTGGGTTTTAGCTGTAATGGTATGCACACCCTTAATGTTGTTACCAGTGGAAAACCTTGTTATAAGTTTCAAATCCCCTGAAAATGTCTTTAGATAAGTCAAGTCCATATTAGTGTGTAAATTCCTCGGTAAATTTTGTTAGGCCTTCAAG
>CAZRKC010000047.1:0-13680 GCA_964600665.1 uncultured Candidatus Sumerlaeota bacterium | reverse complement strand
TTATGATTTTATTAGGGGCTATTTTTGATATTAAGGTATTTTGGACAGCAATGAAAGCTGCTCTATAATGACAAAGAAAGGAGCAGTCACATGACAAAGACACCAAGACGGAACTATGGAGCGGCATTCAAGGCAAAGGTGGCGCTGGAAGTACAGTCGATAGCAGCTTTTATAATCTTTATTCGTAAAAGTCCACGCATGGTCAACCAGTCTTTTCTGTTCTCTGTGGTCAGGAAGATATTCATCATTGTCCGATACTTTCGTATACGCTTACGATGCGCTTGCATACGGTTATGTTGTCAATTTCGGAGCTTACTTGATCACGCGCATAAACTCGGCCTGGGCTTTCCAGCACCCGACACAAGGCAGCAGCAATCTCGCCTGATTCTCGCGAACATAGATGGCATCCATCTATTCCACTGATTCGGGTCGACACATCACCAACATCCACAGACACGACCGGAATGTTACAAGCCAATGCCTCTTTCACAATATTGGGAGAGCCTTCCTTATCCGATGTTACCAAAAGAGCATGAGCAGCATTTAGATATATCGGTACCATCTCGTGCTCCACTCCAGAGAGTTCAAGAAAACGACCTCGATGCCCCGCCGCCTGAACCTTTGCTAAAACATTGTCTGCCAGATCACGACGCTTGACAGGATCATGACTATAATCACAAAAGAGCACCCACCTAACTTCTGGGTCAAGCTTCAAGGCGGTAAGACACTCGTTGCGATCTATGGGTTTAAAGCAATTAAAGTCGACGCCGGTAGGAATAACGCACGCGTGCGATACACTCTTGGGCAGGTATTCACGCAAAGTCTCTGAAACCAAAATATTCTGGACAACACGCCTCGAAGCATAACTTGAGCACCATACACCAAAGCGTTGTGACAAAGCTGAGACGAAAGATGGTGTGCGGGTACCTCCATGCAGATCCGTACCATGGAATGTGATCACACAACGATTAGGAATAGCGGAGGCGACGATAGCTGCCTGAACGCCACCAAACTGGACATGAACAATATCCGGTTGAATCTCTCTAAGCCTTTTTTTTAAATGGCGACACAACCATACGTATGCAAGCCTGCCCAGCGAAGCCCGATCAGATAGGAGCATCGAAACGTCAATACCTAAAGATCGCAATCCTTCAACCTGAAGCTGCACAGCCGGACTGTAACTATTGCTGACAAATAAAACCTTCATTCGTTTTTGACCCCATTCCGGATTTGCCTGTTGCCGAGCGGAACGGTTTCAGGTCTCAACCTTATTTACCCAGCGGATTCACGTTGTGGTAATGTAGTGGCCTCAGGATTCAAAACATGCCCGCAGTATCCTAATCCCAAACATTTTGTCTTACAGATCTTTCGGCCGCCTCAGCCATTGCGGGCCGGGTTCTGGAGCTGGTGATCCGTTGAGTTCTATTGCCCCAATATCTGGGGCGGTCCCGGTATAACCTTCGGTAACGCCCTCTACCATCGTACCCTTATCCTCCAGAGGGCCATCTGCCGTCGGTGTGCAGTCTCGCCGCTGGAAGTTGATGGAGAGAGTTTTTACATTAACCAAAGCATGTGAGTCAAGGCCCAAAACTCGCTACCAAGCAGCCAACTCCTTGATCGCCTTTCCTTGCCAGGACCAGCGGCATACACCCACGTAATAGGTATAGTCCAATGTGTTTGAGGCTGTGTTGAGCGCTACCAATTGGCCGGTCCCGCCTACGATATTGTTAAATAGGCTATTACCCACACGCTTCTCATGTAAGTAAACGGCGGCCTCGCTGGTACTCAGAATTGTGTTGTTGGCGATGAGGTTGTTGTCGGAACTAACGTTAATGCCCATCCTGTGCGGCCCGATGATGAGATTGCGGAATAAGCGGTACCTTCCTTTTCCCCATGCGTAGATTCCAACCGCCCCTTCATTTTGCACCCGGGCCAGTTTGGGGTTCTCCATTAAATTTCCATAGACAAGAACGTTATTCGGCTTCGAATAGAGGCTCATCTTTCCCATCTGTGGCAACACAGTAGACAGTTGAATGCGATGGTTCGGTTAAAAAAAAGCTAACGAAACAAGAAAAAGACGAGAACCGCACGAACTATAAACATGACTTTGGATTGTCCGACGTCTGGTAAGATACCAGACACTTGTCTTTTTCGCCAGTACGATAAATTGCCGATTGCACCATGAGCCAGGCATAGAGAAGCCAGGTAATCTTGTGGTACTCGTGACTGCCAGCCATCGCGCCTAACATCCATACACAACCGATTCCCAGCCAAAATAATTTACCCCCTCGAGGTAGCTGCAAAACCATACGAATCAAAAGACCCCATGTTACTATCATAAGCCCCATCCCAACAATGCCATTTTCGGTTAGTATCTGCAAAAACGTATTGTGCGCGACCAAAGCGCGTGCACCTATACCCGTAACTGCCGTGATGAAGGCCCCAGCACCTATACCCATTACGGGTGCCTCATGCCAAACCTCTATGCCCGCATTCCACTGTGCCTGTCGAACAATATATGTGCCGGCTTCTCTGCCTTCCGTGACTCGTTCCAACAGTTCGATGGGCACGATTGTAGTAACCAACCAAATTACAAATGCAACTGCCATGACGGGCAATAACGTCGATTTCCACGTTTTGGGCCGGGCAATCAGAAGGCTTGTGAGAACTGCTGCAATTAATGCCAGAGTACCTGCACGAGATCCTGTCAGAAAAACACCAATGCACGCAGCGGAAACAAATATCCAGTATGCTTTCTTCCATTTCGACGTAGCCTCCACTGTTAGATACACAGCTATGATAACTGCAATATCGAGAAGTAGAGCTAAGCTGTTGGGATTCAATCCGCCTCCGGTATACCTAAAGTCCGCCGCCAGAAAAAGCAACCTCCCTTCGATGTAACTTACAAATAACATAACAAGTGAAACGCAGCACCCGAAGAGGTAACTATGTAAAATCCATGACAGTTGGCGTTGAGACCTGACAAACTGGAAAATCATCCAGGTTAACAGAAGAAGAGAAATATATGTGAAAGAAGACTGAACTGTTTGCTCTGGGTCAACCGTCCAATATAGCGAAACAATACACCAAAGGATGAAAACGGCCAACAAGATTAGAGCCGATGGCAACTTTCTTTGTCTTAATCCTGTTAAAACCGCAAAGAAGGAAACAGCAAGAGCCACCGCGGCAGTCAGAAATATTCCGGTCGCTGATTCGGGGATCTCCAGGAGTTCTTCGAAGGGTACTAGGAATGTAATAATGCATAGAAGAACGAAAACTATTTTAGGCGAGAAAGAGAACATTTCTATTTCTTCAGCTTTCACGATTTGTTGTTGGATATTGAGAACACTTGTTCATACGCATCGGTAATTTTGTCTTCTGCACATGACTGCCTTATCCACTTGAGGGCTCTTTGACCCAAACGATTACGCAACATACCATCCTGGAGCAGACTTTGAATGGCCTTCGCAAGCAGCATTGGATCATCCGGCGGCACCAACAAACCATTTTCTCCATCCATAATAATTTCCGGCGTACCGCCAACGGCTGTTGCAACCACAGGGAGACCTTCCGCCATTGCTTCGAGGATCGCGTTGCTGAGTCCCTCACTCCGGGACGGATGAACGGCTACTTGAGCCCCCGCAAATAGAGTTGGCACGTCTTCAACTTCACCCAAGAACTTTACTATATCATTTAACTCCAGTGCTAATACCATGCGTTCTAGCTTTGGTCTTTCTGACCCGTCACCTGCTATGAGCAACTGAAAAAGGAATCCTCTGTCTTTCAAGATTTTCATTGCATCTAGCAGTACATCATATCCCTTGAGGGGTTTAAGATTCCCCACCGCAATAACGTTCGGTATGGGGATCTGTTTCGAGACCTCCGCTCTTCCTGCAGCAAAGACGATATTTGGAATCACCGAACTGCGACCAATCCTGATTCCTTCGTCTTCTAAGACCTTTAAACCCCAGGCCGAGTTACTGATAACATAATCAGCTTTTTCAAGTGTTCTGGTACCGCATGATAACAACGAACTGCGATGAGCGGTATTGCTATCGCGTGTTAAGTCACCTCGAACAGCGTACACTCGCAAAGGACTATCGATACCAACAAGCCAATTAGCGTATACCCCCGCATGAATTGACCATGACATAATGATTTGGGGATGTATTCGCTTTATCAATCCGTACAAAACCCACATGCGGTATGGCTTGAATGGGTTTCGATCAATCTCGTAAACAGGGATATTATTAGCCAACAGGAAGTCTTTCCAAGCCCCGCCGCGAGACAACGACACAATGGACTGATCCCATCCATGTTTTTTCAGTGCGCGGGCAAGGTAACTTAGTTGTCTCTCCGCGCCGCCACGCGTGAGTTGCCCAATGATATGGAGGATATGGCTTTTCACGTTTACTTTTTCACTCTTCAATCAATCATTGCGTTTTTTGAAGGCATGTCCGGATTGCAAAGCTTCATTTTCCAGAGTTCCCCACTCAATTCCAACGTGCATTGCTGCTTTGAAAATCCCCGAGAGATTACCGTACAACAGGTGATTTATTGCTTTCGCCGGATTGATAGTTAAGATGGCTTTCCATTTACCAGGAATTCGATAACCGTGCTGCATCATGTGCACAAGATCAAATTGCCCCAGAACATCTTCCCAGTATTTGACTATGGATGGCCCGCTGTTATATCGCCCATACCGCCATGTCTCCGGGAAGTGAATAAACCCATGCTCTTTATCAACCGCGCCGAAATCCATACATGCCCCCTGTTTCCAGTGATCATAAGAGTCTGCAATATAGAAGAAATACTCCGAGGCCACCTTCTTGGTCACGCCGGATTGATACCCCCAGGCCGGCGCCACAAACCCTAAGGGCTCTTTGCCAAAAACCTCACGGATGAATTTAATATTCATTAGCAGATGTTCCCTCGTTTCTTCTTCATCCAAACCCAGGAATTCCCTCGCATCAATCGCGCCTGTCTCTAGATAGGTCGAGGCATTTATGTGGATCATTCCATGGGCATTAATATTGATCAATTTTTGCTTAAAACATTCATGCATCGCATTTGTCGTCTTTGGCATAACGTCATCAAAGCGAACGAATGTGCCATCCGTCTTCAACGCATGGCTTGATGCCATTATTTCCGGAACAACGCCATATTTATTACACGCTTCAATCACTTGCATAAAACGGCGATACATCCAAGAGTCTTTGAAACATCCATACTTCGCATACATTTCGCCCGAGTAGGGAAAATCGTCGATTCGCAGAAAAGCTTTCCTCAAATTGGTTTGCCCATAGCTCTAGCTTTAGAAACCAATGCTTTCATGAGCATATTGCGATATATGGTTATCCGATAATTAGGGACAGCTTTCCCACCAAGACTAAACTTGTAGGGTTCCTGTCCTCTGCTTAAATCAAGTACCGAGAACTTGTTCTCAATTGCCCAATAAATAGCTCTTTGCACCATTACCATACCAGGGCTAAACCTTCGATATTGAGAATCCGTCGAAACACTCATTATGTGTGCATATATCGTTTTTCCGAGCACAGCACAAGACATCCCCGCTACAGGAGCACCCTCGGCAGTTAAAACGAAATAGCGCAGCGATTCGTTTTCTGCCAACGCTCTGTTTATCTCAATATCCATCAATTTGGTATTATTACCGTGAAAAGCCCCCTCGTGTCCTTCCTGACTCCACCGCTCCTGATGAATCAGCTGAAGGGTATTTAAAACGTCAGAAAACTCTGGGTTGAAATCCGTGTAGACAAAAAATTTCGCATTATAAAGTGCTTCAAGTCTATTGCTATCGTAAGTCAAGCGCTTGCGGGTGCTTTTGCCAAGCACTGAGAGGTATTCACTTTTCGTGACTGGAATATCAATGGGAACGCATGTGCTGCATTTGTCTAGTTGATGACTAGTTCCATGGTCGTTGAGCGCCGCAGCGAGGATGCTTGCAGATTGCTCGCGAAGCTCGGAAAAAGAGATAACATCCCAACATTTATCGGATAAAATACGTTCCATAAGAAATGCGATTGCCCTCTGGGGATCAATTCCAAGTTTAACAATGAAATCAAGGTAATCAATCCCGCGATTTCCTATAAACTCCATCACCCTGAAGCTTAAACCTTTGCGGATAATATTAATCCACATAGGCGCGACGGCAATTAAAGAAGCGTCATCGTAAAGCGCATAAAGTCGCAATGTTCTACTGAAACCGTCTCCGGATTTCCGGAATTTCCAATGATTAAAAATATATGCCCACGATTGAAAAATCGTATGCTGCTCAGCATTGGATAAAACGATTCCGTCCCAAGCCTGTCTCATCAAGGCAAACTGTTCTTCAGAAGTTATTATATCAAGCTTGAAACTCATTCAATTTCCTCATTATGCACCACGACTCTACAGAGCAAAAAAGGCAGGGTGGGAAATTTGTCTGTTTGAGGTCCTTTCTCAAAACTTGATCACCATAATTTCCCGTAAAATTCCAAGATATCCTGTGCCCATCTACTCACGGAGAACCCTTTAACAACAAATTCGTGATTGGCTTCGCCAACTTGTAGGTATTCATGCTTCCCATAGTTCAGGGCAGTTTGTATGTTGGCGACCAGATCTTGCACATCACAGGTGGTAAAGAAATGAACACCTTCACATCCTTTGGCCCATTCTAGCCCGCGAATATCGCTTGAAATGATGTGCAGCCCATTTGCCATTGCCTCCAACACTGCATAGGGAAATCCTTCCCAACGGCTTGCGGAAATAAACAAATCCGCGGCCCCGTAATAGTCTGCCACACATTGACGTGGCTCAACGATGCGCAGCCACTTTGGAATTGTTCCCAGTAAATCCATAGCATGGTTTTGACTGCTCTCTAAGTGCTGCGCACCCACCATAAGCACTACAAAATCATTTCTTTGCCTTGCCATTTCCGCAAAGGCCTGCAGTGCTATATCCACCCCCTTGATGACAGGATCACGCCCAAACATAAGTATAACTTTTTGGGTCTCATCAATTTCAAACTCCTTGCGAATTTCTTCTCGCAACCGATTTTGTGTGGTTACGCGTCCGATATCAATGCCGTTAAGGATTACCGCTGCTCGTTTCTTTGGTAATCCTCTTTCCATCATATTCTGCAGGCCGCCCTCGGATACCACAATGCTATGCACAATCCTGCCCAATATGCGATATTTTATAAAGTCCCTTGTCCCTCGCAGGAAGGAATTGTTAGCCAGCCATGGTGAGTGCACATGCCAGATCACTTTTGCTTTTTTACCTATTAACCGCAACAAAAGGCTTGCAAGGATTGCAGCCCCATCATTGTAGGTAAAATGAGTATGAAGAACACGACCATTTTCTTTCTTTGCCACATCACGAATGAAACGCGACCTTCTAAACAGAGTTGAATCGGGCATTATATAGATGGTAAGTCCCTGCTTTTGAAGCCGCGCCAGCCATTCTCGCTTTTGTGCGCGCTCTGGGAATATATATATCTGACGCCATCCCTCTTGGCGTAGAAGCGGATCGAGCGCCTGCAACGAAGCTAAAAAATTACCGGGGTAAGGAGCACCGAAATCAGTTATTTGTAGTATCGATTTTTGAGCCATTAAATTGATTTCTTGATTGCTTGCTTTCGGTTGAAAGGTTTCTATAATGTCAAAGTATTAAACCGTCCTGAACCTGAGTACAAAATGTGATGTCGTAAAGCATTGGACAAACCAATTACTGGTCAAGACTTTAAAGGGATACAGATAAGACCATCGCAAATCCTGCATCTCAAAACCTGATTTTCTGAATATCAGAATCCAAACACTCGGATTCTGATGCTTATCCCATTCTATTGCCCTCGCTAATGGCGACTTCAGTCATATATTGTTCCAAAAATTGGTCCGGCCACAATCAGCAACAATCGCATACCCGCCTTTTACCATCAAACCACGCAGATGAGATAGAACTGCGATATATTTCGCAATGGCCTCAGAATCCCGATTCAGCCGTTTAACAGCACCTTCATCAAAGTGATTTATCACATTAAACAAAACTGCAACATCATAAAGCGCTCCCTAGACTTGAATATCCTGAAGAAATTTGGGTTCAGCTGTAATTGTCTTAGATAAATTAAGATCTTTGATAACCTTTCGGAATCGTGATAACGTTCCGGAGGTACTTCCATTAGTTTCCGGTTCAATGTCTAAAATATGCTCTGCCCCTTGCACATGGCCGCCCACAATGCGAATTCACCTCGGCCACACCCAACATCCAAAATTCGTTTTCCGGCAAGCTGAATATCCGCGAACAAAAACTCAGCCCGACTCCGATACCGAGCGGTACTCTTGTATTCAACCTCTTTGGCAATGTAATCGGTAACGATTGAAGTATCATTCATTGGTAAAGTTCCCACGTGGTAATCATTATGGCAACCTCGGTTTTCTGTGCCTCTCTTCCTTCCGGTGCATTTTACCATTCCATTGATTGGATTCCCGATTTTGCGTTCTATGCACCTATCCTAGGATAAAGAGGTCTTTCAGACACCGCCTTACTACAAGAATGGTTCTCAGCACGCTGTTGGGAAGAAAGCTCAGACCGCACAGTATACAACCTTCTTTCCCGCGCTCAAAGTATCTGCTGATTAGCTTTCTCGCGGCCTTCCGCTTTCCTTCCAGCAGAAATATGCGCGCGTATTCCGTAACTATCAAATCGTGATATGCTCGCAATTTGCCTATGAGGTGCGGTTCCAAATTCTTGCTCAGCAACGCAAATCGGATCGTAGACAAAATCAACGGATCGACAGGAATTGCAGTAGTATTGCACGCTCTGTTGGAACTGTCTTGGTAGTAAGTCGCCCCGACGTAATGACTGAAGGCAATTGGATACTTCAGTGCTATCCTAAACCACATCTCGGAGTCCTCCCCGCGCGCAACACCCTCAGGAAAGAAGCCAACATCACGAAATACATTTTTGGGAATTGATACAATGGACGACCAGATTGGGGGAGTCTTAATTACAGACGCAAAGTAGTCGGGAATTATCCCTTCCCAAGGTGCCTTGGGTATCCCGTCGTATTCCATGACGTATTCTAACTGACCGGGTTCTTTAATGCGATACGCAGTTGCGTATGCCCCCGCATGAGGAAATGTTTCTTTCAATCTTAGAATCGTTTCCAGGAACAATGGTTCCCAGGCGTCATCCGCGTCTAAGAAAGCAATCAGTTCTGATGATGCTTCTCTCACGCCCCGATTGCGGGCTGCGCTGACACCGGCATTGGCCTGGGTGATTAAGCGGATACGAGAATCGTTAATTCGTCTAACTACATCGCCGCCGCCATCCGTCGAGCCATCGTCTACGACAATGCAATCAAAATCCTGGAAGCTTTGATGCAAGACCGAGTCCAATGCCCGACGTATATACTGTGATTTGTTATAAAGCGGAATCACGACAGAAACCACGGCTTCCCCTCTATCTTGTGACTCTCAAACTTTCCCGGAGTGTCACCCCAGCTTTCATTGCGCTAGCTCGGATGACTGGTAACCGCAATTTTAACTCACGTTGAACACTGTCCTTCTGCTTGAGCAATGTCGTCATCCGATCAGCCAAGGCCTCTTCTTGCGCTAGTTCGACCACGTCAATACAATGATCCACATGGCCGAAGACGTCTTCATTGACCCCCCAAGCTTTGACACTGTATGCCAAACTAAGGGTCGGCACGCCCATTGAAAGGGCCGCAATGGTGGAGTGCATTCGGGCACCGGCAAAAACAGTTGCTTTGCCAATTACCCACTTCAATTGGGCGGCCGTATAATCGGCTCCCAAAACCGTGACACGGTCAGACATATTCACGATCCGCGCCACGTCATGCAAAAAAACGTGGTCGTTTGCCTCTGCCCCCCCCGGACTCAACACATGGGGAATCAAAACCACCGGAAGGTCACATTTGGAGAGCAGTCGGGTCACCGACGCCGCGCAAATTCGAACCCACTTGTCCAAATTGCCGCCTGTCACCTTTCTGCCCGAGAGAAAACTTAAGTTTAGCCCCAGAAAAGCAGATGGTAAGACCATATCAGTTACCGGTTGCGGCTCCATTAGGAACGCTGGATCTGCGGCCTGAGAGATATTCTTCAGCCCTAATTCTTGGAGGTAACGAAAGGACCGCGGCTCTCGGACGCTTATTAAACAAAAGCGGGCAAGGTGGTCAGTCATTTCTCGCTCGAATACAGTATCCCTGTCGAACGGCCCAACTGACGCCCCCCAGAGAACCAACGGCACATCATGTCGTTCCAACCAATGATCAATCTGCATGAAGCCACGCGGATAGCCACCACTGTCGAAAGAATAATTGTCCCCGCCCACTTGGAGCGCAGCCGTGCATTGTGATGCTTCGGTTGGCACGTGTGTATTACAGAAAGTAGTTTTGATACCCAAAAACCGGTTCATCTGATACTTCAGGTAATCTACACTGGCTCTACCCTTCGGCTTGAGCCATTCGTGTCGTAATCTGGGGAAAGTCTCTTGTGTCGCCTGCGCAGTGATCTGAGGCTCCGTGCCGAAACTTGCGGCAACGTAAGACGTCTGATTTCCAAACGTTTCATCTAAGATGCGTGTCGTTCCGCGCACGATAGCTTCACAACCGCGGTTGGTGTATGGACCATTTCCTATCATAAGGAATTTGGAAGCATTCATAAATCCTCTCAACGGTATAATTTTACGTTAATTACTTATGATCCTCTTGAAAACGCACTGACTTTCCTGCTCATCATGGCCGAGTTTATCCTTCGTTAGAGCCCAGAAGTACTTAAGCGTGCAATAGCGGCATTTTCTTCTTTTTATCCCTTCTGTTTGGTGCGCCCCTACCAACAATAGAGGAAATGGAGCTGAAAAGTACGATCTATGGGATAAGCACTGATATATATTTATTTTGTGATTTTAGAATTCGCAAACCATAACGGATAATTCTCTTTGGCAAATTGATTGCGAGAACAGTCCAGAGAGGTGTGGGCGACATATACTTCCGCATCATCTTATCAAAGGGAGTTCGATTTAGATCACGAAAAAACACTGTCCGATCCTTTCCGGGCGGCACAAAACCACATATGCAGGGATTTGATTTAATTGCCACATCTAGATCAGCACAGTGCATTACTAAACAATCACGACACACATCAATAGCCTTTTGCCCCTTCTCGGACTGAACAAGGACCAGAGAGAGGCCTTTGTCGTCGTCCCATTCGGGATGGTAACCGCCCACCCCCCAAAAGTCACCAAGAGTAATATCCGCAATTCTCGGCAGGCGGGAAAAGCGGCAGGAATGACAAGAAGGCCGCAAGTAGGTATTCCGTAAAAAACCGATCATGAACGGATCTTCAGCAAAAATTCTCCGATACTCTGTTGCGTTGTCGAATGATAATGCAACAGAGTATCTCTTCCAACCACAATCCTTGCATCTGAAAGAGATTCTCTGGACCTTGGCGCCATGCCGACTCTCCATCACGGATAAATATGCAGCAAGAACTTTCGGCGAAGGGACTCCGTGGCAAACCACATCACAGGTGAGCAGATTAACGTCATCTTTACCCAGAAACGCGTATAAGCCTGCAATCTGACAAGGAGTACCGGAAAATAGAACCTGCCGTTCCTGCCTAAGGAAATTCGCTGCATGCCTATACGTATCCCCTATGCGACTCTGCACATATTTGCTTCCACGAAATGCCTTTAAGTCTGCGACACTTTCTGCGATGTCGTGAACTACTTCCAGCTTGTCATTAAACTTTGCACCAAAAACCGCTCCACCTTGTGCAATAGTCTGCTCAGCCAATAGAGTAAACATACCACCTGAAGAACTCTC
Source organism: uncultured Candidatus Sumerlaeota bacterium (assembly GCA_964600665.1). GTDB lineage: Bacteria > Bacillota > SLNR01 > SLNR01 > SLNR01 > CAZRKC01. The sequence goes on along the minus strand of CAZRKC010000047.1, from coordinate 1,838 downwards.
AGCGCGAACTTGTTCGTTCTTGTTTTTTGCTGCATAGGCTACGGAAAACTTGTGAAATTCGTGTTGATTTAATACGGGACAGACCTTTTTACATAATCCGCAATCGGTACACAAAGTCTTGTCAACGCTGGGATAGAGGAAACCTTCACGATCCTCTCGCATTGCAATGCACCGTTTGGGGCAGGATTGAACGCAAGCATTACAACCACAACAATTTTTATTTTCTTTTATCTCTATCATTGTGGCAAAAATTGTAAAATCATATTTTTCAGTGGGTTCCCCAACAAATCCCTTTCATATTGATTCATTCCTATAAACCAGAAAATAGGTATATAAATGAGTGAAAATACTGCTATCCCCAACCCTAAACTTACCACCGTATCAAGTGACATATTCATCAATAGAAAATAAGCAACAATTCCAATTGAACTGGGAGCTATTGACATCTTGAGAATCTCTTTCCAAAACTTCGGAATGTTTATTCTCTGTTTTTTATAATAATAAATATTCATTACAATAATTTGTCCCGCCACTAATGCAGCTGAAACAGCGATAGCGCAACCAATACCCCCATAATATTTAACAAGAGGGATTTGTAATCCCAAACTGCATAAGGCTATTATAATGTAGAGGACCGAACGGAACTGCATTTGGTTTCGAGCCTGTAAAATGGTAATTCCCAAGTTCTGTATTAAAGGTATTGTTAAGGGGATAAAGAATAACAAAGCGATTGGATATGCATTAGCGTAATCCGCTCCAGCCCAAAGTATAATGAACTGCCTGCCGAACAGAATGAATCCGGTCAGGATAAATGCCATCACTATGTACTGAATCCTTCCTGTACGGATAAACAAATCGGATATGGCTTTTTCTGATGGCTGTTCCGTTGTAGCCATAGCAGTTACTTTCGGCAAAAATACGCCTGAAATCGCCATGGAAAAACTCATATATATTTGCTCCAGTTGTATAGCTAGAGCAAAAACAGCGACAGCTGCCGTTCCTGCAAATATACCCAAGACTACCTGTCCGGTACTCCAATAGATTCTATCCATTATTACATTCAAGAAAATGTAGAACGAATAAATAGCAACCTCTCCTAAAAATCTCCATTGAAACTTGCCGAAATATATTCTGATCTTGATCTTATGCATACAATACCAATAATTAAGCAAAAGAGTTGCTATATTAAATAGAGTGGCAACCACCGCCATGCCTATCGCACGATAGCCTAATTTCAACAATACGATCATTACGGCAGTATTAAGAAGAATACGAACTATTTGAATAGCCTTTTGAAATATAAAATCTTCGTAAGCTGTAATTATAGATCCAAATATGCTTAATGGGAATGTAACGGCAAGATTAAATATCATTAAACCAATTAAGATGCGAGCTTTATCCAACTCTTCTAAAGTCATTGTGTCGCCAAACATGGCATTTACATTGAAGTACAACGCCGAACCGATCAAAAGAGCAATAATCCCAATAATCGAGTATAAAAGAATGAACATTCCGAACATAAAATATTGTTGATCGGTCTTACCTTCTGCCCGGAATTTTGCCGTATATCGTACGATGGCATTCCCAAAACCCAAGTCAAGTATAGTCAGGTAGGCAATAACGGAGGCAGCCAATGAATACAAGCCGTACTCTGATTGCCCCATTGTTCGAAGCATATATGGGGTATAAAGCAAGCCGACCAGATTGCTCACCCCTAAAACCGCATAGGATAATACCGCGCCCGCTTTCAGTTGGTTGATAGCCATCACTCTGGTCTTTACGCTACTAGTGTAGTGTCTCATAATTAGCTGGTAATATAAAGCGGCGTGTGGTAGAGT
>CAZRKC010000046.1:0-13810 GCA_964600665.1 uncultured Candidatus Sumerlaeota bacterium | reverse complement strand
ACTATGGTATGCTCGTCTTGCCGCAATGTGTATGCTTTGAGAGATGGGCAGTTCATTATTGTTCGAGAAAAGTAGGAGATTCATGGGTAGAGACGGGTTCCAGGGCCTGAAGGTTTGGCAGAAAAGCAAAGATTTAGCGGTTCAAATATATAAGATAACCGAACAAGGAATGTTCGGAAAAGATTACGGATTGAGAGACCAGGTGAGACGTTCAAGCGTTTCCATCCCAAGCAATATTGCAGAAGGTGACGAGCGCGATACAGACAAGGAAGCCGTCCGCTATTTGTACATCGCCAAAGGCTCAGCCGCGGAACTCTTGACACAACTAATAATTGCTCACGAGGTCAATTACATAGATGAGACAACATTCAAAGAACTCGAGGAGAAGTGCTTGGAAATATCAGGCATGTTATCCAGGCTAATAGCCGCTCGCTCCAAAACCTTTAACCATTGAATTAATGGCTAATGGCATAGGGCGAAAGGTTGAGGGAAAATCCCCTTAGTAGTTTGCCTTTAGTCAATGCAGTCCTTTAGTCGTTCGCCTTGAGCCCAACTCAGCCGCAACATCTTTCCCTTTAGCCATTCGCCCTTAGCCTTTAGCCAAGGTACTAAAAAATGCACATTCCCATGCTAGATCTAAAAGCCGAATATCTCTATATGAAACCCGATATCGATGCCGCCATAGCCCGCTGTCTAGAACACCAGCAATGGATTCTCGGCCCGGAGGTCACCGAATTCGAGGAGGCGGTTGCCAGGTATATCGGTGTAAGTCATTGTGTGGGAACTTCCTCGGGTACGGACGCCCTTGTAGTAGCTCTTCGCGCCCTGGCTATCAAAACCAAGGGCCAGGAATACTTCGACCGTTCGGACCTGATCATCACCACTCCGTTTACTTTCACCGCCACCGGTGACGCCATCCTCCGCGCCGGTGCCACCCCCCTCTTCGTAGACATAGACCCAATAACCTACAACATCGATCCAGTTCTCATCCGCTCCTGTCTGGAATCTTTTCCCCTTAGCCTTTCGCCTTTAGCCTTTCGCCCGTCTCATGTCGTTGGCATCTTGCCCGTTCATCTCTATGGTCAATCCTGCCAGATGGATGAGATCATGGCCATCGCTCGGGAGTACGACTTGTTTGTTGTTGAGGATTGTGCACAGGCGTTTGGAGCGAAAACAAAACTGGCTAATGGCGAAGGGCAAATAGAAGATGGCGAAGGGCAAACGGCTAATGGCAAATGGCAAATGGTGGGGAGTGTAGGGGATGTGGGGTGTTTCAGTTTTTTTCCGAGTAAGAATCTTGGTGGATTTGGTGATGCTGGTGCGATTACGACCAATGACGATGAACTCGACAGTCTCATTCGTATGCTCATCAAACATGGTGGTAAAGACAAATATAACGTTGACCATATAGGGTACAACGCAAGGCTCGATACCTTCCAGGCGGCCATTCTTCTAACAAAGTTAAAATACATAGACGAATTCAACACCCGTCGCCGCCAGATTGCCCAACTGTACGCCGATAGGCTTAAGGATATTGAGGGCATCGTCTTTTACCCTTAGCCCTTAGCCGTTCGCCCTTAGCCAATAAGTCTCACGTTTTCCACCAATTCACTCTCCGAGTTCTTGGTGGCCAACGCGATTCCCTACAGACCCACCTGAAAGACGCTGGCATCGCCAGCATGGTCTATTATCCTGTACCATTGCATAACATGAAAGTCTTTGTTGGAAGATTTATTAGATATGGAGAATTGAAACAGGCCGAACGTGCTGCTAGTGAAGTTTTGAGCCTCCCGATGAACCACGTTATGGATGAACAAACAAAAACAAAGGGTATCGAGGCAGTGCTCCGATCTCATCAAGAACGGCAAAAGAACGAAAGGAATTAGCCAGGTGCTCCAGATGTACGTGCGCTACAGTAAATTTTCACAGAAATAATATCAGGAGAACACTCGGCATCAATAATGACGGGGTTAATCTGGCAGCTTACCTTTTGTCATTGTAAAAATAGCAGAGTTGTTGAAATCGTTCATTTTCAAGAGAGAGGAGTTTTTACAGCAATAGATTAGGTATGACTTGAAGAAAGATTATTTTATAACGTTTTTTATATCGCAGATATCGTTCGTATTGCATTTGTTATCCTTTAAGCTAGTGGCAAAGTTTTTCGGAGAAAATGGATTTGCCTTGTATAACTTGGCTAATAGAGCCATAGCCGTTCTGGCACCATTAATGCTCTTGGGTTTGGGCATCAGCCTGACAAGAAAAGTCGCGATGATACAAGATGAATCTGATTTCAAAGGAAAAGCTTTACTGTTGAATGCTTTGTTACCCGTATCGGCAGCTCTTTTAGTTTTTTTATTGTTTTGTATAATCACACCGTCTGCTAGTGCAATGCTCCTGTTTGGTGATGAGTCTTTACGCGAATTGTCAATTCCAATCGTTGTCTACGTTTCGGGGCTATCGCTAAGTGGAATCTTGCAGGCCTTTTTTAGAGGGAAAACAGAATTTGTTATCTCAAACATGGTGGCATTACTAAGCAGTTCAATTATTCCAGTTATTTGTATTTTGTTATTTCGATACAAAATTGAACATGTGTATTTGTCTGCCGGATGCGCTACGATTGCATCTAGCGTATTATACTTTACTGTTTATCTGAAAACAGAAAATCAAACGTTGATTCGGGTCCCCATAATAAAGGATCATTTGACATACGGTGTTCCTCGACTCCCTGGCGATTTGAGTTTTTATATGCTTTTTATGATTCCTTCCTGGTTGGCTACATGCTTTTATGGCTTGGAGGTTGGAGGTAGTGTGGCCTTCGCATGTACCATCCTCAACCTTGGCACAATCGCAATTTTCCCAATCAGCTACATTATGTTGCCGAAAGCGTCAGCTATGCTGATAAATGGCCAGCACTTGATGCTTCGTGATCTAGTAGTGAAGATAATACTGTTTAGTTGCTTAATGTCTTTACTTGGAATTGCCATCATAGAGTTTTGTATCGAGCCGGCTGTTAGAGTATTTTTGGGTTCGGAATATACCAAAGCAGTTGGTTTGATTCGTATTCTAGCCGTCGGTCTGTTGCCTTATTCTATATTTATTTCTCTTCGAAGCATAATAGACGCTGGATTCAGGAGGCCACAGAATGCATACAATTCAATTGCGGCGCTGATTGTTTTGGTTTCTGTCGGTTTTACCTTAAGGATTTTTGTAGATAACGTGGTTTCCTTCCTGATAGCGCTGGTCGTGAGTCTTTATGCGTTAGGTTTGATATCCGTCAGAGACACTCTTAGAGTCTTGAAATGCGAAGTGCACTTGTAATGTTTGAGAGATAATTTGTTTTTATCGTGTATCCTAATATACATAATCGTATGTTTTTTTGTGAACAAGCACTTTACTAGAGCAGAGGGGTATGTTTCTACGATACCATTGTTTACTCTTTTAGCAAGCATTTACTATGTGGCTATTCCATTCGAATTAAACGTGACAGACTCCGAAGGATACATCACTGGGCACGGGTTTTTTGTGGAAATGCCTTTTGATATGCAAGCGATAGTTGTGTTGATGGCCACTTTAGCTGTCGTGTCATTTAGTGCGGGTTACAAATTGTCTGGGTGCAAAGTCCAGCCGGAATCCTTTATTTTCGAAGCGAAAAACGTAATCATAGACAGAACCAACTTTGTTGTCGCCATTAATCTTATGTTTTTCTTGAGTTCGGTCCTATTGCTGCTGTTTTTTAGAGACGAATTGATTTGTTCAATTGCAGGCTACGGTGGAAATGTTGCGCAGACATATTCGAATTCGACGTATGGCTACATAAAGTCTATATTCACGATGTCAACATCGGTACTTATTTTCCTGCATCTATGTATAAAAAAAACGATTGGAATTGGTCTGGTCTTGGCCTTCATACTTGTTGCAATCGGGATTCTTACATCTGACAAAGATCCTTTTTTGCTAGCAGCTTTACCAATGTTAACCTGGCTCATCGTAAAAGCAAGCAGAAAAAAGAGGTATCTGATACTATCGCTTTTGGCGCTGATTGGGGGAAGTGTTTTTGCGTTGGTTTCGGTTCCTGTCTTTTCACTTTATAGAGCTGGAATAAACATCTTCGGTATGGATTTAGTTGATCATTACTATTTTTCTTTTACGCAGATCGATCCTAGTGGGCCTTTCATAAGTCTTGCAGATTCCCTGAGAGACCTAAAACCGTTGCTATATGGGAAGACATATATCGATGGTCTTGCAATACTGGTACCCAAAATATTTTGGGCAAATCGGCCTCTGGATTTGGCCGAACAATTTGCACGAGATTTCCTTCCATTGTGGGAGCCTGGCCTTGGGGTCGGATATTCGTTGATGACAGAAGGGCTAATTAATTTCGGATATCCGGGTGCTTTTGTTCATTACTTTACGATTGGATTTACATGGGGCTTGGGTTGGCGGATGATTAGCTTATGCACAGCGAGTTCTCTCTATATGAATGTTTTGTATAGAACAATAGGCTTCTACCTGCTTACCATAATGCACAGAGGTCCGCTTAGCCAGATTGTGAAGACATTGATATTATTCATGATCCCCCTCCTTGTCACGACTATGCTTATTCATTTTATAAAATCCAATGCGATGGATTATAGTGCCAATGCTAATTTGAGATAAAACTATAGAGATAATATAGGGGATTATTAGAATATGAGGGTGCTGTGGACACATACATTTGACCCGGAACTAAAAAGAAGCGGCATGTTTCTTAAAGAGTTCGGAGAAGCCTTACGCAGCCAAGGAGTTGACCTTCAACTACTACATCTTGGCAGCTTAAGATCGCTAACGAATTTGTTGCGAACTCAGGCTTTGCTTAAACGGATCGCGGGAGAATTCGACTTAATTCACGCACAATTTGGATCGGTCGGCGCCTTAATCACAATGACCGTTAAGAACGTTCCTAAAATACTGTCTTTGCGAGGCTCGGATTGGTATCGTTACAGAGAGAAGCTTAATTACCAAAGTCTGCACGGAGTAATAGCGACGACCGTATCGCGGAAAGCAATGAAAGACTTTGATCTAATAATTGCTATGTCCCATCGAATGGCAGGAGAAATAGCAAGCTGTGGAAAGTATCCGCCAGTGGCAACGCTACCTGACCCGATAGATTTGCAGTCATTTCAACCCATCGATAAACATGTTGCGCGAGCCAGACTTGGATTTCCTAATGATAAGACTAAATGGATACTTTTTACAACGCTGTCCGACACAAATCCCATTAAGCGAATTCGTTTGGCACAAAAAGCGGTGAATCTGGCAGCCAAAAAAATTGGAAATATTACATTGCGTGTTGCTACCGGTTTATCCCACCAGGATATGCCCTTATTCGTCGGAGCCTGTGATTTAGTGCTTTGCACTTCGACTTACGAAGGCTGGCCAAATGCAGTGAAAGAGGCGCTTGCGTGCAACATACCTTTTGTAGCCACTGACGTCAGTGATCTGTCTAAGATTGCGGTTCAGGAACCTTCTTGCCGCATCTGTCCTCCGGACGCTAGTATAATCGCGGAACAGGTTTGTGAAGTACTATCTTCTTCGAATGAGGCAAACCTTTGTCGTCATGTTGCGGAAATGGATGTTCCTATAATTACTAAGACATTGCTAGATCTATATGAAGAAGTGATAAATAACAAAAACTGTCTCGAGCATCAGGAGAGGAATAAGCTCCACTCTCCGTAATAATCCCGGGGCGATAGAAGCTAAGCACTCAAAAAGGGCAGCGGACCAGTATGTGTCTGTGGGCTAGGTAGTGTAAACTTTCCTGTGTAAATTGATCAGAGGATGACAAAAAGGATGTACCTCCTATAAAATAGGTGACGACCAAATCACAATATTTTAGGGAGGAGGAACATCCATGGAACTGAAATTTGTTTGCTAAATCGCCAATTACACTAACTAGAGTTGGATCATTTTGGAAAGAAAAAAAGTTAATTCTTCAGAAGGAAGGGTTATCAGGCGCATCTGAAATAATGGTCGACATCTTGAAGAAACTCAAAAAAGCAACATTTTCTTTTGAGTGCTTTGATATTTATGAATATGAAATAGAATCTACTTGCAACATACCCATTCCCAAATGCAAACTGAGCGATTTGGAAGTAAAGCATATATTCGCGCCTATAACCTTGCAGGAATACGAATATTTGGGTACTCAAAAATATGATTTCACGAGACATCCTGAAGCCAAAGAATATGATGACCGCGATAAGAAAGGTACAATTATTTTTTATACATTCAAGAATGGAGAGTTAGTAAACCGGACAGGTATGACTCTCTATCGAAACGGAGTTTATAATTATATTTGTCCGTTTGTTCTTGATGACGGCCGTACGGTGTATGCCGGTTTTTCTGAAACAACAAAGAAATATCGCTTCATGGGTGTCTACAGTTATGTGCATTCTTATATATATCGTTATCTAAAAGAAAAAGGTTTCTCCAAAGTTATCCTTCTAGAATCCGAGGAGCAGAGCGGTCCGCGTAAGGTACAGGAGAGATTGGGGGCAATATCGGTTGGAAGGTCGTATGTGATTAGAATTTTATTTTTTATAAACTTCAGATGGAACCAAGCCAAGGCATAACAACCCCTTGATAGGATACTTATGAATATATGGATTTTGCAGCACTATGCAACGCCCCCAGACACTAATAGCGGCACGCGCCACTTCAACTTTGCGAAACGATTGGCAGAAAACGGCCATTCGGTGAAAATATTTGCTTCGGGATTCAATCACAGCACGCGCAGAGAAGAACGATGTACTGGTAAGGAATCGTACAAAAAACAAAGATATGGCGAAATTGACTTTATGTGGGTCAAAACGCCTCCATATGACCATAACAATTGGCGCCGTATGTTCAATATGGCTGTCTATTCTTTTCGCGTCGCTAACGCTATCTCTGCAGGCATGGGTTTTCCTGATGTTGTTTGGGCATCAAACCCACATCTATTTTCTGGTCTTGCAGGATATTGGATAAGCAAGAAATGCAATGCGCGACTCGTTTTTGAAGTACGCGACTTATGGCCGCAGGTCTTTGTTGATATAGGTACATATCGGGAGAACCATCCCGTTGTTTTCTCATTGCGGAAAATTGAAAAATTCATATATCGCAAATCAAGCAAGATCATTGTTTTAATGCCGCGGGCCTCAGATTATATGGAAAAGATTGGAATCAATAAAGATAAGGTTGTGTATATCCCGCATGCTGTTGATCTTGGGTCGTTCTCTGCTGAAGATACAACACTTCCTCGAGAAATATCTCGGCGTATAGAGGATCTCAGAGTCAAGAACAAAGTACTTGTCGGGTATGCGGGAGCACATGGAATTGCCGACGCTCTAGACTCTTTGGTTGAAGCTGCGAACATTCTTCAGATACTAGGCAGGGATGACTTACATTTCTTAACGATAGGGGATGGTACCGAGCTTGAAAGGCTCATTCAAAAAGCAAAAAAACTAGATCTTAAAAATATCAATTTCTTGGGTTCCATTCCCAAGAATGCGGCTTCGACTTTTCTAAAGTCAATTGATGTTGGAATCGTGTGTAAGAAGAATTCCAAACTATATGAATATGGGACCAGCTTCATAAAGACTTTCGATTATATGGCTTGTTCCATCCCCATAATCTGGGCAGTCAATTCGAAAGATTCTCCAGTTTCCGAAAGCGGATGTGGTCTAACCATACCATCCGAAAATCCTGATGAAATGGCTAAAGCCATTTTACGGTTTGCATCACTACCGATCAATGAAAAGCACTTTATGGGAAAAAGAGGACTAGAGTATGTGAAGCAGTACCATGACATTGATGTTCTGTTCAATCGACTATACTCTGTCCTCGCCAACAATTAGTGTCAACTCCAGTTCAAATCATGAGCAAATCTATGGGCGCAAAGCACATTTTTGACACTATATTCGCGCTTCTGAGTTTATCTTTTTTGTCTCCTATAATGATGTATATTGCTTTGAAAATAAAGCTTGAGGATGGTTCCTACGTTTTCTATCGCGGTGAACGTGTCGGTTTTGATGGGAAACTCTTTCGTATCTTTAAGTTCCGAACGATGATAGTTGATGCTGAGAAATCCGGAGCATCTTCCACATCTGATGACGATTCGAGAGTTATCAAGATTGGTAAGTTTCTTAGGAAATACAAACTGGATGAACTTCCTCAGCTGATCAACGTGCTCAAGGGAGAAATGAGTTTTGTTGGGCCCAGACCGGAGGTTAAGAAGTTTACCGATTTATACAGTGAAAAGGAAAAACAGATACTTAGCGTTCGCCCGGGAATAACAGACTGGGCTTCTATATGGAACGCAAATGAAGGAATGTTGCTCGCCGGGGCCGAAGACCCAGACAAGGCCTATCTGGAACTCATCCGCCCCACAAAAATCAAGCTTCAGCTACGGTATATCCGGGAGAAATCGTTTGGCACCGATATGAAAATTATTTATCTAACTTTGATGGCTGTTCTTATGCCAAAAAGTCGGGCTGTTGAAAACATCAGAGACAAGCTAATTTCAATGGTGTCAGATCAGGGGGGAGGCGGTGGAGCACTCTTATGAATTCTTAAAACAACTGTATACTTCAATGCTCAGGATACGGGTGTGTGAAGAACGTATTGCCAATCTCGTCTCGCGCGGAGAGGTTTGTACCCCCTGTCATCTGTACACCGGTCAGGAAGCTGTAGCCTCCGGTTTATGCGCAGCGCTGTCAGATTCGGATTATATTTCAGGGAACCATCGATCACATGGGCATTTCCTCGCTAAGGGCGGTTCGATGTCCAAACTGATGTCTGAGATATTTTGTCGCGAAGCGGGGTGTTCCCGAGGCAGGGGAGGCTCGATGCACCTCATAGACCCATCAAAGGGCTTCATAGGCGCCGCCCCGATTGTTGCGGGTACAGTCTCCCTCGCCGTCGGGGCCGCTCTGGCGTCATCGATCCAGAAGAACGGACGAATTGCCGTTGCTTTCTTCGGGGACGGGGCGGTTGGAGAGGGAGTGGTTTATGAGGCAATGAATTTTGCTTCCATTAAGAAGCTGCCCATGATTTTTGCATGCGAGAACAATCTCTATGCCACACATATGCCTATACGTGACTGCCGTGAAAATGCGCAGATCCATATGATTGCCGCTCCTTTTGGTATTCCCTCGTTCCTTGTCGACGGCAACGATGTTCTTGCAGTTTACCAACATTCCCGAGAGGCTGTGGCACATTGTGGGGAGGGGAGGGGTCCCACCTTCATCGAGTTTTTGACCTATCGGCAACACGGGCATGTTGGGCCTGATGACAACGTTCTTGGCTTGCACACCGACATCAGGTCCAAAGAAGAAATTGCAGCCTGGCTGGAGAAAGACCCGATTGCTAGATTCAAAAAGTATTTGCTGGAGAACAACATTACGACGGACGGAGAATTGAAGATTCTGATGAGTAACGTGGAGAGTGAGGTAGAAAAGGCACACAACGAAGCTGTGAAAAATTCCATGCCACTCGAGGAGGAGGTTTTGAATTATGTTTTTAGGTAGAAAGCTTTCGTTTAACCTTGCCATTAATGAGGCACTCCATCAGACGATGGTCTCGGATCCGTCTGTTTTTCTTATGGGGCAGGGCGTCAAGAGTCCGTGGTATGTGGGAAATACGGCAAAGGGCCTCTTGGAGCGTTTTGGAACTGAGCGGGTTATCGACACGCCTGTGTCGGAGAATGCCATGACCGGTGCCGCTGTGGGTGCCGCCCTCGCGGGACTGCGGCCCGTAATAGTTCATCCTCGCATGGATTTTATGCTTTACGCCATGGACCCAATAATCAATGAAGCGGCCAATTGGCATTACATGTCCGGGGGCAGGTCTTCCGTTCCAGTTGTTTTCTGGGGAATCATCAACAGGAGAGGTGAGCAAGCCGCTCAGCATTCGCAGGCTCTCCATGCAACTTTCGCTCATATTCCCGGACTTAAGGTGGTAATGCCGGCAACGCCATATGATGCCAAGGGCCTCATGATATCGGCCATTAGAGATCCCAACCCGGTAGTTTTTGTTGATGACCGCCAGCTTTATGGCATCGAGGCACATGTACCCAATGAGATGTATGAGGTTGAGATTGGCAAGGGCGAGATTATGAGAAGCGGTAATGACATCACGGTGATTGCTTGTTCGTTCATGGTTGTCGAAGCCATGAAAGCAGCGCAAAACCTGGAAAAGGAAGGTATCGATGTTGAAGTGATAAATCTTCGCAGTGTCAAACCTCTTGATGAGCCATTGATGCTTGCTTCGGCAAGAAAGACAGGTCGGGTTGTGGTGGCCGACATGGGATGGACGTCTTTCGGAGTATCGTCAGAGATTTCCGCTCTAATCTCTGAAAAGGCATTTTCCGCATTAAAGGTACCCGTTCTGAGGGTTGCATTGCCGGATTGCCCTGCACCAGCAAGCAGTGCTTTGGAGAATGCCTATTACCGAACAAGCCAGGATATAGAACAGGCTGTTTGGACTGCGATGGATGGTACGAGAGATGAGGCAATGTTTGAGCGCCAACGCCCTGCAGCAGTTAACGATGGGTTCGAACAAATAGTCAATCTGGAGGGGTTCCGTGGGATATAAAGCAAAATTCGTTGAACCGGCAAAAGTATACCAGATGCTCAAAAAAGAGCTTGATGCGGCCTATTTTGAGGTGATGAGTAATGGCGACCTAATCGACCGTCATCAACTGCGGCAGTTCGAGGAGAACCTGGCTGCTTTCGTGGGTACGAAATACGCCGTAGGACTGAACAGCGGATACGACGCTCTCCATATGTCGCTCAGAGCCGCAGGCATCGGCCCCGGTGACGAAGTAATCGTCCCCGCCCACACCTTCGTAGCCACCGCCTCAGCGGTAGTGAATGTCGGAGCCAAACCAGTCCTGGTTGACGTCGGCAAAGACTTCAACATCGACTGCGACAAAATCGAAGAATTAATACAATTCAACATTCAACATTCAACATTCAACATTAAAGCCATAATGGCGGTTCACCTGAGCGGCTACATGGCCGACATGGTAAGGATCATGGAAATAGCCCAAAAATACAACTTGGTGGTTATCGAGGATGCCTGCCAAAGCTTAGGCTCCACAATGCGTGGAGCCAATGTTGAATTGGGAATGTTGAATGCTAAATTAAAAGACAATAATTCAAAACTCAACATTCAAAACTCAACATTCGCCCGCGGTGCGGGCGCTTGGGGTTTGACCGGGTGCTGGAGTTTTTATCCGTTTAAGATCCTTGGCGGGTATGGTGACGGAGGGGCGATCACGACGGATGACCCGGACGTGGCCCTCTTCGCCACCAGAATGCGTTATAACGGTGAAGACAGAGATACTGGCGAGTACCATGGACATGGCTTTACCTGCCTGCTGGATAACATACAGGCCGCTTTCCTTGATGTAAAGCTGCGGCATTTACCTTCGTGGATTGTAAGAAGGATAGAGATTGCGGAGAAATACAGAAGCGCGTTATGTGATATCCCTGACCTGTTACTCCCCCACTATGACGACCCGAGGCGTGATCACGTCTATCAGAACTATACGGTTCGAGCGAGGCAGGGGGACGATTTTTCTGAGTATCTGAAGAAAAACGGGGTAGAGGTGTTGACCCAGTTCAGGAAACCTTATTACAGACATGAGGCCTTGAACTTGGAAGACAGGGGTTTTCCGGAGACAGAGGCGTTGAGCAGAGAGGTTTGCTCGTTGCCGATGAACGTAGAGATCAACGACGAACAGATAGAGTATGTGATCAAAGTAGTGAGATCTTTTTACAAATGCTGAGTGTTGATACATTTAGCATTCAACATTGCCTTTCAAGTTTCTAATTCAAAATTCAACATTTCATAAGGGGTTTATATGGCGTTGACGTTAAGCAAGCGAGCTGAGGGGATTGTGCAGGCTGAGATTCGGGTTATGACGATTGAATGTGAAAAGGTTGGGGGAATAAACCTCGCTCAAGGGGTTTGCGACGTTGGGGTTCCGTTACCGGTCACGATGGGTGCCAAACGGGCAATGGACGATGGGACTAATTGTTATACACGTTATGATGGACTTGCTGAATTGCGGCAGGCTATCGCCAGAAAATTAGAAGTTTATAACGGTATCCTAGCGGATCCCGAAACAGAGATAACGGTCAGCGCTGGTTCCACCGGTTCTTTTTACTGCGCCTGTCTGGCTCTGCTTGATCCCGGTGATGAGGTGATCCTTTTCGAACCCTATTATGGGTACCATCTCAACACACTTCTCGCCGTGGATGCTGCCCCGCGATATGTACCTTTACATCTGCCGAACCTTACATTCACGCTTTCTGATCTGGAGAGGGCGGTAACGCCGAAGACGAAAGGGATAATGGTCTGCACGCCTGCCAATCCTTCGGGAAAGGTTTTTTCAGTGGCCGAGCTGAAGGTGATCGCCGATTTTGCGATCCGGCACGACCTTTTCATTTTCACCGATGAGATCTACGAATACTTCATATACGACGGGACCCCCCATATCAGTCCCGGTTCGATGCCGGAGGTAGCGGACCGAACCATTACCATTTCCGGGTATTCGAAGACCTTCAGCATTACGGGTTGGCGTATCGGATACAGTGTGTGCAGAAAAGAGTGGGCAGATATGATCGGCTATGTAAACGACCTTGTGTATGTTTGCGCTCCCGCTCCCTTGCAACTGGGCGTTGCTGCAGGCGTTATGGAGTTGGAGAGGTCTTATTATGAGACGCTATGTGCAGAGTTCAGGGTGAAAAGGGACGAGATATGCTCAGCTCTGTTTGAGGCAGGATTGCCGCCGATCGTACCGAAAGGGGCCTACTATGTTCTGGCGGATGTATCTGCGCTTCCCGGAAACAGCAGTAAGGAAAGAGCCATGTTTTTATTGGATACGACCGGTGTGGCCAGTGTGCCGGGTTCTGCTTTCTATGGTGATAACGGCGGAGAGAACATCTTAAGATTTTGTTTTGCAAAAACGGATGACGTGCTTGACGAGGCCTGCAGAAGGATAAAGAGCATACGATACTAAGAGAAAAAAGGTTCGGAAGGACGGTCCATGTCTGACATGAAACACGATTACCGGGAAGACACTATAGAGTTGTTCGATCTTGTTAAGGTATTGTTCAAGCATAAAAAGCTGGTTGTTCGCGTTGTCGTGGGGGTGGTAATCGTTACTGCGATTATTTCTCTTTTTATGCCCAAGGTGTATGAGTCGAAGGCGATTATCGCGCCGATGATGGCGGTGGAGGAGCAAGGCGGCATGATGGCCATGGCGGCGCAGTTCGGGATAGCAACGCCCCAATCGTCGAATGTTTCTGAGATCGTGAATCTCCTTAAAAGCGACATTCTAATGCAGAAGGTGATGCAGAGAGGAAGGTTATACGGCGTGTTGTTTGATAAGGATGAACTCAAGGAGAAAACCGAAAACGAGAAGACATGGATGGGGATCCGAGCATTGAAAGGAATCCTGAAAGTATCGGAGAACAAAAAGGACAATTCAATCACCGTGTCCGCGCATTACATGGACCCGGTAATGGCGCAGAAGATTGCCAGTACCACCCTGACGGAACTCACGGAGCATATGGCGGCTGAGGCAAAGAGGGTGGCCGAGGCGAACAGGGTATACCTTGAATCGCAGATCAACACCGCTGGAGACCCTTTCATCAGGACGAACGTATACGGGCTCATCGCACGGCAGATACAGACTGCCATGCTGGCTGAGGCAAAGGAAAACTATGCCTTCAAGGTTATCGACCCGCCAAGGGTTCCGGACCGGAAGATAAAACCGAAGAGG
>CAZRKC010000045.1:0-14425 GCA_964600665.1 uncultured Candidatus Sumerlaeota bacterium | reverse complement strand
ATGGACCGAGATCCTATCACCAGGTTCGCACCCTCATAGGTCAATGCATAGTTGCTGCTCAGAGCCAGTGTTCCCTGCTGGATGGCGTATGGGCCGACATCCTCACCTACAACCCGGGTAAGCGCCCCGGTAAAGCTGTCTTCGCCGACCAGCACGCCAGAAGTGATCTGGTAGGTCAGTGCCGGATCTGTCTCTCCGTAGACTTTTGTCTTGCCATCCGCCTTCACTGTAATGGGGCAGGCGGTGATACCCGCTGTGGTTGTTGCCACTGAAATTAGACTATAATTATCGGCATCAGTACCCGAAAGAGTGGCTCCGGTCAAGCAAACAATCTTATTTTCACCGACACTGCTATCTCCAAAAGCAGCGGTGCCACCCGTCAGGCTAACATCATCATTCGCCAGTGTACCGGTGAGAGATCTTTCCACTATTACTGCAGATGTATTTCCATCGTATACCTTATTGGCAGCTGTAAAACTACCCGTAATCCCAAGAGGGGTAACCCTCAGCGTAGCCACTCCAGAAATCGCGTCCTGGCCTACTCCATTGGTAAATACGGCCCGGTACTGATACCCGCTGTAAGAAACAGAGGGGTTCGTCACGATCAGATTCATGGTGGACGCGCCGCTGTAAACCCCACCGTCACTGATGTTGCTGAAACTGTTACCCCCATCCATACTCAACTGCCATTGAACGGTAGGAGTGGGATTTCCGCTAGCAGATGCGGTGAACGAAGCGTTATTGCCGTAGGTGATGGATTGATCTTCGGGATCTTCCGTCACTATCGGGGCTTGAGAAGATACCACCCACTTGGCATAGAGGGTGAAATTGGACGCGCCGACTGTATCTACATCAAAGTCCCACTGATTAGCAAAAGTAGAGTCATCCGTGTACCACCCATCCAATGTGTAATCGGACCGGGTAGGATCAGTGGGGCTGGCTACTTTATTGCCGGTGGCGATTACCTGATCGGTGGGAGTGGGGCTGCCACCATTGGCATGAAAACTGACAGTGATGTCGTTATCCAAGTTGGCAACATTAGAGATAAATGTTTTACCGTTGTAGTGGGCATCGGCAGATGTGGCTGTACCAGTAATGGTGTATGAAATATCACCATCGTCAAGGGCATCATCCACACCTGTAATCGTAATAGTTTGGGGAGAATTCCAATTGGAAGCAGTAAAAGTCAGGCTTGGGGAAGATACCGTGCCTTCTGTCGTGTCCGAACTGCTCAGTCCTATCGCAACATCGGCAGCAGGTTGGGTATTCAACACGACGGTAAAGGTATCGAATCCCCCGGATTCCGTGGTTGTAAGATCGGTTGAAGGCGTTACTGTAATTCCTGGGGAGGATAAGACAAATGTTCTAAAGATGAAGTCAGGTGCCAAGTAATCCAACCATGAACCATAAAATTTCTTGATCGCCTTACCTCCCGGATAGGAATCTGTATTCGAAACTTCCATATTGGTTACCCCATATGAGAGACCGCTCCACACAATCGCATACCGCTCTCCTGCCGTTATTGAAAGGGGCTCGGCGAAAGCGTTATCCACCCAGCGGGATCCTCCATAGGCAGGGACAGCAGCAACGTTGATTGTGCTGCTTGCTAGTACCGTCCCATTGGGCAGGCCATCGGTAGTCAGTCCTTGAATTTGTGCAGTGAGAGTTATGGCTTGTGTGTTTCGCAGGTGGCATGATACCTTGTATAGATCTCCGGTCATTCCAGCTGTAAAAGTCTGGGCCACAATTTCGTCATATATCAGGTATGAGGTACCGGTACTATTCAGAAACTGATCGAGGACAGCCCACCGCGCATAGAGAGTTATATTGGATGTGACCGCATCAGAAACAAAGACCCAGTCATCTGTGCAGGCAGCATCTTTGTACCACCCGGCAAATGTGTAACCGCTGCGCACCGGATCTGCCGGTCTATTCACCGTCCCGCCATGGTCTATGGTTTGACTCGCAACTGCACTCCCACCCTGGGAATCAAATGTTACTGTGTACTGGTTGATGGTCCATTTGGCATAGAGGGTCATATCGCTGGTAACCCTGTCACTGGCGAAATTCCAGAGAGTATCTGGAGAATCCGCATACCAGCCAGAAAGCGTATAACCTTCTTTGCTGGGCACTTGAGGCTCAGTGATATATCCACCGTCAAAGATCATCTGATTGTCAGGGGTTGGGCTGCCGCCTTGGGCATCGAAGGCCACCGTGTAAATGGTAAGTGGTGTGCCTGTTACCAGCACATTATCCACCCGTGCCCATTCATTCCAGGCAATGTTGCTTGCAGTAATTCGAATATCAATAATGGAGTTTCCGGCACCAGTAAGAACTGCATCCACTGAGTTTGCGTAAGGAGAGGTATTGGCAACGATAAAATTGTGCGTATTGACAATATTCCAGGTGGAAGATGATGAAATTTTCCACGCAACTGTCAATGAACCACTGGTCATGTAATAGCCTTCCTGTCCCCATGTATATTGCAGATGAATGTTGTCGGATCCCAATGTGCTGATTCCAGTTTTGGAAGCTACTACATTTCGCATTTTCAGATAACCGTTGCTGCTTCCACCGGACACAGAGCCAGTAGCAGTGTCAACAACACTATTGGTGCTGGTCATATCACCATCCATCCATCCGGGCAAGGGGTTGGCATATACGGTACCGAAACTGTCCCCGAATATTCCTACATGGATGGCATCGGTCAGGGTGAATGAATTGCTGTGGCCGCCAATACACCCTTCCCCCTCATACGCAATCAACGTCAGGTCATATGTGCCGGGTGTGACCGGAACGGTGATGTTGAAGTTCGCATTATGAGGCAGTCCGTCTGCAGTGAAGTTGGCGGTATCCACATTGACCGCATCCTGCCCTTCAATCTGATATTGTGTCGAACTCCAATTGAGACCGGTCAAGGTTGCTCTCACATCCACCTTGACTGTCGCCGATGGTGATACACTTACACTAGAATATCCATCTACCGAGGTCTGGTTGATGGTGAGAGTCGCTGCTGAGAGAATTTCAAAAGCCTGACTGCCGGATGTACCGCCCCCTGGTGCAGCATTTGTGACGGAAAAATGACGGATACCGGGAGTAGCTCCCGCTGCGATGGTCAAATTGGCGGTGATCTGAGTGGAGCTGTTCACCGTGGCTGAGTTCACTGCGATACCGCTATCCCCATTGACCGTACTAACCCCTTCGATGAAGCCAGTTCCGGTCAATGTCACATTCAACGTCTGGCCTAAGTAACCGCTGGATGGTGAGATACCGGTGAGGGTAGGAACCGGATTATTAGCTCGCCACTTAGCATAAAGGATAAAATTGGATGTGCCCACTGTATGAACATTGAAGTCCCACCGGTTGGCGAAGGTGTTGTTGTCGGTGTACCATCCATCAAAAGTATAGTCGGATTTCGTGGGATCTGAGGGTTGGACCACCTTACCGCCGGTAGTGATGGCCTGGCTGGCCGGTGTGGGGCTGCCGCCATTGGCATCAAAACTGACCGTGATATCATTATCCCGATTGGTAACGCTGCTGCTGGCAGTTTTACCATGGAAATTTTGATCCGGAGAGGAGGTAGTAGCATTAATAGTATACGCAACATCCCCATCATCAATCGCGTCATTCACACCTGTCACCGTAATGGTCTGGGGGATATTCCAGTTGGAAGGAGTGAAATAGTCATAAGAGACCTGTGCTGAGACACAGGAGACATCAATATTGGGATCCAGGTCATTGGAGTAAACACCGAACTGGAGCAGACTATAGCCAGTCGCATACCCGTTGATTTGGTCGGCTGTCCATGCAAACCCCGTCATGGGGTTGTTGTCCCATGAGTAACCGCCTAGCCCAAAACTGCTCCCTGGATTGGAAGTGGTGGTGGCATACATTATGTTGCCGCCGCCCATTCCCAGGCAAGCTCCGATGCTGTTTGTCCCCGTAACCTCACCGTTATCCCTGGCCCGAAAATAAACGGTCAATCGGATATTGGTTGCAGCATCAGGAATGGTGAAGTGATCAAAACTGAATAAAATATACCCTCCCGCTGCCGTTTGGCCGGTGATCCAATCAGAATCGACCATTGGCCAGGATGGTAATTGGCCGACACATTGGGACAAACTGTTCGCAATGGGATACGAAACCCAGGTGCCACTGGGATTTACATTATTGCCAATCGTGCTGGGAACGCCTGTGGGCAGTCTCGACTGTGAATCCCAATCACGATCCGCGGTAAAGGTAACGCTGGTTGGAGAGACCGTACCTTCAGTTGTATCGCTGCTAGCAAGGTTAACGGTGACGGTGTTTGAAGGCTTGGAATTGAGTTGGACGGTAAAGGTATCCGTACCCCCTCCCTCTGTGGTAACAAGACCGGATGAGGGGTTGAGTGTGATGCCATATGAATCAGACGCGCTCACCAGTGCAGAAAGCGGTAGATTCATCACCACCATGGCCACAACCAGGATCAAAGTATTTATTTTCTTCCAAAGTTTTCTCCCTTTTCGTTTGGGGATCTTGGATGTAGTTATCATTATTTATCCACCCTTTTTGTTAAAATGTACAATATGATAAGAATCATTGGCATGTATTCACATCAGACATTATCACTTGCCCCTCAACAATTGAGGATTTTCACATTATCATTATATTGAGTATCACCTCTCTCTATGCTTCGGTGGGGTGCGGTGGCCATCCATTTCTTTATTCCCATAGCCGTAAAATTTGGAAAGCTGTCGCTGCCCAGGGGAACAGTTATCTGCCAACCATATCCATAATCTCGTCAATAGCGATCTGACACAGGTTATTCCACACCAGCGTGTTTTCGTGCTCGATCCTGACATTCTGGAACTTTTTCATGTCCGCCAGACCGCAAAAACGTACACTCTGTAACCTGGGACGCAAATCGTAGATGATGCGGTGATGGTTGTTGAGTTCTATTGTAAGGGTATAATCCTCATTGGGAACAACTCTTGTAATTTTTACCATATCTGTTCCCTTCCATTCGTAATATTTGAATAGCCATGGTATAAGCGTAGCATTGATTTACGATGAATAAAATTATACGAAAGTATACATTTTCATCATAGTGAGTTATACCAGCGTTGCCATATAACTCGCGAAACCTTTTGAGACAAAAAAAGCGGCACCGGATCGTTCCGCAAGGCCGCTTGTAAGCACGTAGTGAAAATTTTGATGATCTGCTTTTTCATATCGTTGCTCAATTAAATAGAAAATAATTCATGGCTGCAGACACAATATCTATATCATGATGCATTTTGATTGCGGGGTTGTTTGCGAGGGGAAATTCAAATGACATTTGACAATGATTATGAAGTGAACATCATATACAGAGTAATTCTGAAGGCAGAAAATGACTGTTTGTGCTTCGGGATTGGATACGCTGCATCCGATCCGAATCATTTGTTTCCGGCTTAATCTGTAATGACCCTGTGATAGGACTTCGCTATTTACACAATCATGTGGAATAGCGCATTGATCCATCACCCTTTTCGCCTCTTTACATAAAACGAGAGGAAAGATCTTGTTAAGAATGCCCCCTGTCTACTTGACAGAGGGCATTCTATTATCAAATGGTTTCCGCTATATCATAATTTGAGTTATATTCACATCGAGATAATACCCAGAATTATAAAGATCCATGAAAATAAAGTCTTCTTTTCTACGGTTTGAGGAGACATATCCACCGATTTTCGATTGATTGAACCCGATCGACAAACTGCAATTTCTCTGAATAAAGAGAGCATCCTGCCTATCCGTTTCAAGCCAACTTACATTCACCTCGTTGCGGTATGCCCTTTTCACAAGAAACGTCGACCTGGCACTTCCCGCAACCGTATCGGATTATATTTCTCGGTCCATGAGGCGGCAGAGTGCCTCCATTCACATAAGGCGCGCAAATGTTGTGGTCTTTTCCGACCATGCACCCCTTCGACTTGTCAATGGCGTGAACCGGACATTGACGCTCACAAGCTCCGCACATCTCACAATACTCGAACGGATCGGTGTAAGGCCTCCGAGTTGGTTCGAAAAAGGCATCGGTGATGACGCTGCCAATTCTTCCCGCCATCCCCTTTTCAGTGATCAATCCCTTGGACAAACCGAATGTCCCCAGCCCGCTGGCAAAAGCCACATGCCTTTCCGACCAGTTGCTGCAAAAGGGTAGAAGCATCTTTACTCTTCCGGAGCTTGTCGGACAAAATGTCTGAAAACCTTCGGCCTGCAAAAGATCTTCAATGTGGTCTGTCAGGGTATTGATGAAGGCTTGTCCTTCAATCCTGCCATGGAGCCATTCCGCACTGCAGCGCTGAGGAATTCCAGGGTTATAGGGTTCGTCCCGCACTGTCTTGTTGGACATCCGAACTTGATCCGTAAACGGCAAGAAAAATGAAACGACAGTCACGGCATCGGGCAACCACTCGCGCGGAGCCTTGAACAGCGGATGAATCACGCCTTCCCGCTTAAACTCTGTGGTGTAGAGCTCATCATCCGAACACGAGAAACCCACCAATGGAAAATCAAACATCCGCATGCTTGCAAGATGAGGATAAATCGCATCCTCAGCACTGACTCGATTCTCCTCGCTTTTTTCCACAAAACTGTGAATCCCGAGAATCAATTCATCTTTCTTCATCATTTCCATGTTTTTCACCCTATTCTCTAATTGATCCGAATGAGTATAATTATATTTTCTTACTTTTTGCAGGTATTATCAAATAGGTTTAGATCATACCACATTAAAAGAATACTACAATCAAAAATACTTAATGCTCATTGATATAATCTTCCAATTGTTTGTGCCATTGTACTGTATCGTATATCTGCGGTTCGGTTGTTTCACCAATGAGAAGGTCGATCAAATGCCTCGGTGTTTTACCACCAATGTACATTGATTTGACGCAGGAAACGCAGTATACACAAACCTCATTGCAGGGCATCGAATCTGCTCGTTTCTTCATTTGGTGACGAACCTGTTCAATCGGAAGTTTCAGATAATAGTCATCTCCGCAACATATCGAACGTGTCCCGTGGAATTCTGTTTCAACTACATCAATGTTCATCTTACCCAATATATTGCGTACAGCCTGATGCACCGTTGGCTTTTCACGTACAGGGCAGGCATCATGGATTGTCATCGTCAATCCTTGATAGTTGGGATATGGAAATGTCTCCAAACCATCCAGTACTTCCCACAAAGAAATGGTTGATATTCCTTCATACAAACTTCGAAAACGCCGGTCGCAACCGGCACATACATTGACAATCAATGATCCTTTCTCAATCTGCGGGTCATGGCGGCAGCATATTTTATGCAATTGGATTTCTCCGTAATTTTCTTTCAAAAACTGTAGTATTTTATTTTCCATTTCAGGCTTATATATACTCAAAGCGCAGCCCGGATTAAAATATTTTTTTGTCATCTGCTGTTTTCTCCTATCTAAACCTTATGTAATGTAAAGTTATACTTCTGTGCATTTGTAATTCTGTTCAAGCTGCAATAGCTTTTCTTTTTTATCATTCCCCCCGCATATCCTCCCAAGGATCCATTGGAACCGATGACATGATGGCACGGTATAAGCAGCAGGATGAGATTTCTATTGTTGGCCATCCCTACCGCACGACTTGAATGGGGCTACCCGATTGCTTCTGCTATTTCCTAATATGTTCGTACTTCTCCATAAGGGATTTAGCAAAGTGCATCCCATCCAGCTCGGGTAATCGCAGGGGTAATGTACTGGGTTTTGATGTCTTCCTCAGACAATTGCTTTTCCCCCATCTGCTTCTTCCTTTCTTTTCTTCTTTCTATTTACAATAGCGATAATATTGAGAAATTAGGTATTGTAGTGCTGACGGATTTCTCCAACATATCTGTTTATGTTTCCACACACAATTTCATAGCGCTGCTCTAGTTCTTCTCCGTGAAAGATGAGGTTTCCAGATTCGTGAACTAAAAAATCAATCACTTCCATACAAGCAATAATCATATCAGGTAGCTCGGTAACTTCTAAGCTCCAAGCTTTTGGCACAAAATGGATGAATTCATTCCTTAATTCATGTAAACATATAATACTTGAATCTTGAACACAGCTTGGAATAAAAAATTTGCTTTGGGCATATTTGTTCATTTGAGTACTTTGAATTCCTTTATATAATCCAAAATAATTATCCAACTTTTCCACATGCGGAGTGTTTGGCTTGAAATTCTTCATCCTACTACTTATAGCCTTTCTAGAATTGCAATCTAGAATGTTATACCCTGCAGTATCTCTTAGAGCGGTTACCATAAAATTCTGCAAAGCGTTATCCATCCCAATGATAACCCATTTCCAAAGATAAGAATCTTGAAGCACATCTTCTAATTGGGTCGCCACAAACTCCAAGCCTCTTAAACTTTCTTCTAAACTGCCCGTTCTTAAGAACAAATTCACAGGCACCACCCTAATTTGTTTTCTTTACCAGGTCATAAATGGGCTAAGAAATCAGAATTCCCTTCGAATTCCTCGAGACACAACTTTCAGCATCTATTCGTCTATTTGTGTCCAAATCCTGCCAATGTCATTATGTCTAACTGAGTCCCAAACTAAAATGCACTCCTGCGTGAAATTGCACCCTGGGGTGTGCATCTGGCATCTTGAAAGATGGTTAAGGGCATAAATCAGACATTTATGTGTCGTCTAATTTACCCTTGAAATCACGAAAAGCCCTTGCTGTAAGGGCTTCCCATTGTGTGAAAATGTGAGTATATATTTGACTTGAGTTGATTCATGGTTTCTGATCAGAATCAGCAGTTAAGCCCGATGTTCCATGATCACTTCAATAATCAGGCGCATACAGTATGAAAGACCAGCAATGACCAGCAGGGCTCCTCCCACAATGATGAACTTCAAATCTGAAGGCCCAGCATAGGTAATGAGTTGGGAAAGCTAACCCAAACTACCTGACAGTATACTGATTACATGCAGTTGACTCATGATTTGTTCGATTCTCTTTGTTTACAACGAAGAGCTCTCCTTGTATACTCAAAGAGATTAGCAAACCTTAATACTCAGCTCACTCTTCCTGGTTGGCAAATCGTGCTTAATGTTACTCAAAATTCTCCCCCCACATGTTTCGAGTTAGGACCTCCCCTGATCTTTCACACTCTCTTTGCATCTGAGTCCTCTCTTCTAACTCCGAAAAAGTGTTAAGGTTCCAATGCCGGCGCACAGTAAAAATAGAAAGGGTCAGTACAACCCTTTCTATTTCTGTCTAACAACATGAAAACTCTTGTTACTGAATACATCTATCTTCTTATCTGACTATTTATCAAGTTCGGTGTAGCTGGACGAAGAATATCGTAGACAGCTGCTCCAACAATATCTGCTGCTTCTTTTAGCCTCTCTGGACTGATGTTTTCATACATATTGTCCTCTGGAGTATGGTATTCAGATTCAAGCCTGAAAGGGTCAAGAAGTACCCTTGCATAGATTGCCGCTCTAATTCCTGCATTGTGGAATGGAACATGATCGCTTCCACCCACTGCACCAGTCGCAAGTACATGGTCTAGTCTAGCTCCAGCTGCTTCACCAGCATCTGTAATAAAATTTGCGTTCCCATCCACTGTCATAACGTATACTTGACTCAATGGTTCCCATGTTGATCCGAGCATCTCCATGTTTATCATCGCATAAATCCCCTGTTTATCTTCTAAAGTCAGATTCTCGACATAATATCTTGAGCCACCCCCACCTTCTTCTGCTCCAAATGCAATAAACCGAATTTCTCTTTCAATCGGATAAGTTGCAATAACTCTAGCCAATTCAAGCATGATTGCAACACTGCTGGCATTGTCATTAGCTCCTGGAGCACTATGCACTGAATCGTAATGCGCGCCAACAATAACGGCGCCTTCCTTGGTTCTGTTACCATTTACAGGCTTTTTTGTAGCAATAACATGAGTAGATGTTTTATTTGTCTCAAGGTTTATATTCAGAGTAACTTCTGAAACTTGCATTAAGGTGCGAAGATTATTACCTTCACTCATAGAAAGAACAACTGCAGGAATGCTTGCAGGGACTGTAACTCTGCCGCCAGGTCTTGCATTGTCTTGTCTTATTAAAACCATACCAATTCCGCCGCCATTTTGCACTGCAGTAAGATGGTTATTGAATGATGTAGAACTGGTCGCACCTACCGGACAGCTAATGACGGCTATCTTTCCTGCTGCACCCACAGGTGGAGTTAAAGTAGTACCCCAGTCAATAAGTTGACCAGTCACCCCTTCGCCATTTGTTAAAGCAGTTCCGCTAATAGGCGTAGGATAGATTTTCAATTTTACAGGCTCTATTATCGAAACCTCCGGCACAACAAATCCTACCCGTTGTATTGGGAACTCGTAAAGCTCTAGTTCATAACCATAACTCTCGAGTATCCCTTTTATATACTCAGCAGCCAATTTTTCCTCACTGGAACCCATAACCCTAGGCCCGATATCCTCACTTAGCATTTTAATGTGCTGGAGGATGTTCTCTGTCTCAATTCTCTCAGTTACCTTACGGTCAAATGCAGGCAATGCTTGGTTTGAAAGTGCAACAACCGGAACAGCCGCACCAATGATCATTATGCATGCAAGCACTAGAACCATGGACTTATATCTCTGTGATCTCATTTTCTCTACTCCCTTTCTTTCTCAAAATTCTTTTGATGTGCCACTATAGAACGTACAAACTAATTAATTCTTAGCACACAACACCTCCTTAAAAATAAAAATCCCGCCCCACAATTAGGGACGAGATAAACCCGTGCTACCACCCTTTTTCACCTCTGCCTTGCGGCATAAGTCTCACGGAGTACGGACGAAAGGTCGATACTCGCGGCTTTTAACGGTGCCGATTAAGTGTCCGGCTGAACCTACCAGCTTACGCCTTCAGTTCGCAGCTTCGGGATGAACTTCCACACATAGGACGGTACCGGATCACAGCAACCCGGCTCTCTGTAACCATCTTTCCTGTATGTACTCTTCCCTTCATCACTTTTATATAGGTCTATTAATTTGTTTGTCATGATTGTCTGTGTGTTATTCAACTTCCTACGAGTAATCCCTTCTTTTAATAATACTTTATTTTTTTGTCGTCAATTACTAGTTTATTAGGGTTTTGAAGCTCCCACGATTGTCAATAACTTATGAAAATGTCACATAAAACGTCTAATTAACTTGAGAAAATGTCACCTCAAAGAGAAGAGTGTCTCTGCCCCAAACCCCGCCCTGCCGGGAAGTGGAGTCTTATGCTTCTTTCGGAGTTGTAAAAATGTGGGGCATATGCGTACCCGACCTCCCATTATGCAGCAATCTCCCACAAATAGCGTTCGCGAAATTGCTTAGGGATAAGATACCCTAACGATGCATGCATAGGAGTTTTTAATTCTGACTTCCCAAAAGTGATAAGACTCCATTCTCCTAGACGTGAAGAAAACCCTTGTTCTACCAAGGGATTCCGTATTGTATCAATATTTGAGTATATATTTGACTGGGTACGATCTCGATGGGAATAATTATTGCCAAATGGCTGCTGACAGAGTAAAATTAATCTAATTATCACTAGACTTGAACTGAGTCCGATGATTGATTGCACTGAGAGGAGTTGAGAAATGTGATTGAAGGAAAAGCAGCCCTGCTTAAAAAAGAACGGGAGCGGTTCCCAATTATCAAAAATTACGCCTATTTTGAAACCGCCAGCACTGGATTAATCCCGGACTACGTCTATGAGGGGGTCAAGAAATACCAGGATGACCGCTACCGGGTGGGCGGTGATTCGGACTGGAATGGTAAGGGTACTCTTGCGATGATGGACGACTCCAAAGTGTTACTGGGGCAGATGATTAACTGTTCGCCAAACGATATTGCCTTCGGTTTGAATTCGTCTCACCTGTTCACTCTTTTTTCTGAAGGGATTCCCTGGCAGCCCGGCGACAATGTGATCCTGAGCGACAATGCCTGGATCAGCACCCGTTTCACCTGGCAGAGTCATGAACCGGAGGGGTTGGAACTACGGTACGCCCGAACAACCTCTGGAGCGCTTACCCCAGAGGAGATTTTTTCTCTGGTGGATGAACGGACCCGTGTTATTTCCTTAAGCCTGGTGGAAAGCAGCACCGGTTTTCGGATGGACTTGGCTCCGATTGGCGCTTTCTGCCGGGAGCGGGGAATCTATCTGGCGGTGGATGGAGTCCAGGCTCTAGGGGTTTTGTCCGTGGATGTAGAGCAGATGGGGATCGACTTTCTAGTCGGTAACGACTACAAATGGATGATGCATTACTGCGGAATAGCCTATGCGTATGTCAGCCCAGCATTACGTAAGGTTTTGCGGCAGTGGGGGGCTGGTTGGATGTCTGATGCCGAACGGTTTAACGATCGGAAAAAGCATTTAACTCTTCGGGAGGACGCGGGGCGATATGAACTGGGTTATCCCAATGCACCGGGGATCTACGCGTTAGGACTGGTCGCCGCCCATTACCTGGCCTTGGGGCGAGAGACTGTGGAAGAATATGTTCTAAGCCTGATGGAATACCTGTACGAGGAAATTGAGAAGATTCCTGGTGCCGGAATCTGGTCAAAATACGAACCAAAGAACCGGTCCGCTATTGGAATAGTCCAACTGTCGGATGCGTTGAAGGTAACCAGCGAAAAGCTGATGGCCGGTGGTGTCTTTGCTCATACTCGAGCGGGAGAACCTTACGAAGCAGATAGCGCCATCCGGGTGAGCATTCACTACTATAATGACCGCAGCGATATCGACCACCTGGTTGCCGTCATCCGGCAATGCGTTAGAATTTGAATGGAGGGATCGACATGGGAGAAACTGAAAAACGCTTAATGGAACTGGGGATCGTTCTTCCGGACAGTCCCGCTCCTCTAGCCAATTATGTGAGTGTCCAGCGGGCGGATAACATTCTCTATCTATCCGGATCCGGTCCGATCTCCGCAGGTCGCCCTACCATCACCGGCCGCCTTGGAGAAAATGTCACGCTGGAACAAGGTTATGCCGCTGCCCGGGAAGCTGGATTAAATCTGATCGCTACTCTGAAAAAGGAACTGGGAGAGTTGGACCGAGTGGAGCAGATTGTTAAACTGTTGGGCTTTGTATCCAGTACCAATGATTTTTATGCCCAGCCAGCGGTCATCAATGGGGCTTCTGATTTGCTGGTGGAGGTGTTCGGTGCCCGAGGCCAGCATGCCCGCTCCGCCCTAGGGACCAATGTGCTGCCTTTCAATATTCCGGTCGAAGTGGAAATCGTGGTTAAAGTCCGGTGAAGTTAAAATAAATTTGTTGAAAAATTGTATATTCGTTTCCCGGCAATAAATCAGCTGGATCTTGACGGCAAGTGGGTTGCTCTCAGCATACAGCATCTTGACTCTTATGCTTTTTTCGGTGTCGCAAACCAACAGTACATGCATACCCAACCTTCTTTATGAAGCTGTCTGCCGCAAATAACGGCCGAGAAATTGCTTAAGCTCAGATACTCCAGCGAAGCATACATACGCTTCCGGTTGGAAATACTTCAACTTATTCTCGCCTCAATGATTCTCCTATTAAAATACTTTTGGCAATCGTTCCGCCTCTTCTTGATGGGCGCAAAATAAACTTGCACAGCATGCCTGCTACCAACTCTTCTCCCTTACTTTCGGCAAACTTCTTGCTTTCTATGAAGAAATTGAATGTTCGGTCCAAAACTCCTCAGTCTATTTACTGTTTGGACGTGCCATCATCTTTCACCCTCAGTACGCCTGCGAGTCCTCTTTTCTGGCTCTAAAAAAGCGACAAGGTTCCTCAACAAATGTTGCCAATTAAAAGTAAAGAAACCTTGCTCATGATATGCTCCCCCTTTGAATAGACACTTGAAATAAAAAAAATTCAAGACTACACAAACGGGGGACATATCATGTCAAAGGTTCCTGATTGTATCAAAATTTAAGTATATATTTGTCTGATGACTTCATAATTGATACAATTTATCGAACTAGATAACTCTGAAAGGTATGCACACCCTGCTATTACTCAATCTGTTCCCGCAAACAGGGTGGCTCTAGTTGCTTTTATTGATGTCTGCGTTCTTGGGAACATATCAACCGTTCTTCAGCGTTTTCGAGGTTTGTGGAAACATATCAACTGGCTTTGAATATTTATGTAAGCTTTTCAATCAATAAATCACCAGTACCTGCGTTGCTTTTCGTCAACCCCATAAATGGCTGCTGCGCATCTGCACGCTTATAGATTACTTTTACAGCTGTATAACCATGGACAGTCTTGCCCTAATCCTGAACTGAACGCCTCTTTGAGATTTCACACGATAACCGACGGATATAAGTCATTCACGTTATTATATTTTTTACACAAATTTTTTATTAAAATAATTTATAGAAAATGGC
>CAZRKC010000044.1:0-14908 GCA_964600665.1 uncultured Candidatus Sumerlaeota bacterium | reverse complement strand
AAAATCAGTTTGCTCAACCCGCTGCTGACATAACCAAATACCGCCAAGGGCTTACGTTTCCGCATCCGGTCGGAATAATAACCGGAAAACACCTTCAACAGACTGGCCAGGCTTTCGGCGAGCCCTTCGATCAGCCCCACAATGGCAGGAGACGCACCCAGACGACTGACCAGGAACAACGGGATCAACGGATAGACCATCTCTGAGCTGATATCCGTAAAGAAGCTTGTCAATCCCAGGAGGATTACGGTTAACATGCTATACGCCTTCTTTCAAATGATGTTGATGCCTTAATCAAACGCTCCCGTTTCCTCAGTCTGATGGTGGTGCAGTAATTGATTCGCGTTTGTCAGCAGCGTCTCGATTCGACGCCATTTTTGTTCGGCGACTGAAAAGGCTGACTGATCCTCCTGTCTGATTTTCATAGCTCGGTCAATCACATTACCAATCGTCGCCAGGGTTTCCGCGATAATTCCGTCCAGTCGATCCCGTGTTATCTGAAGGCCTTTCTGCACCCGATTGGCAAAATCCTCTCGGGTTCGGCCCACATTGCGGTCCATTTGCTGGGCGAGCTTATCCCGATAAATCCGTTTGATATATTGGTTTCGGATTTTCCATGGCAGCAAAGCAATCCCAATTTGACTCACATCAACCATCAGGTGGGGTGTACTCAGATCACCAAATCGATAGTAAAAATCGTCGTCATGTGCTATCGCTATGGATAGATCAGCCGCCGGTAACGTGACATTGAAAATTCCCGCTGATTCGGCAACGATTTGATCCAGGATCTGCTGAGTCTGCCGGGTCAGATGCACTTCTTCCTGATCCAATCGAATCCTTAGATCTCTTTCAAGTTTCTCACGCAGGTCATCAAACCAAACACGGCCCCGTGCTTCGATCCATACTTGAATTGCTTGCTGACTTTGGCGAAAAGGCCCCTTTGCCAACTGGTCGACATAATCATCCAGTTCCTTGTTTAAAACCGGCATCACTGCCGTGATCGACTTTCGAATCTCATCATGCACCCCCATCGCCATGGATTGAATCGTCTCCTTCAACAGAATCTGCATGTCGGCTCGTTGACGCGAGATGTCCTTCTCCATTTGGATAAAGCGCTGCAGCTTGCCTTGGATTTCCTCAGTGGCACCTTCCACCAGTTGTCGCTCAATCGCGAGCAAGGACCGGACCGTGGTCTGATAGCGTTCCCCTTTAACCATCGCAGACTGAATCAAAGTGTCGCGTGTATCGTTTTGCAAGTAATCCATCAAGGCTTGTTCAAACTGGGGGAACCGACTCGCATCAAGCAATGCATGATCTTGCCGGATTTTGCCCTCCAACCCCATTCTGGCAGAAACCGGATATACTGTGATGGTTTCATCCTTGAGCTCATGGATAATCATGTCTCGAGAAAAATCCAATGATTCAGTCCATTCTTTCTCGTCCATGTGATCGATCTTATTTAGAACAAAAAAGAAACGGGGTACTGTTGGCTTAATCTGCCGCAGAAAATCATATTCCATTTTTGTCATGGGGGGATCTGTGGAGAGCAGAAAAATGGCCGCATCCACTTGCGGGATAAAGCCGTATGTCACATCCGTGTTATGCGCATAAACAGAACCCAGCCCGGGCGTATCCACCAAGACCACTCCGCCTTGGAGAAATTCTGAGGGATATTGGATGGTCAAATGTTTAACACCCTTGACGTTTTCCGGATTCTGTTTTTCGGTAATGTAGGCGGCCAATGCATCAAGCGCAACAGATTCGATCCTTCCGTCAAAATAATGGACCTGAGCTTCCACGGGATTGCCATCATGAATCAAGGTGACAATGGATGTCAAAGGGACCACGGCAGACGGGAGCAGATCTGCACCCAACAGGGCATTGATCAGCGTGGATTTACCGCGTTTGAACTGCCCCATGACCACCAGAAAAAGAGTCCCGTTGCTAAGCCGTTGCATCAATTGGGTCAGCATCTGCTGATCGTGGACCGTCACCAGCCCCTCACCGGCCGTATGCAGTTGTTTCAGCGCTTCCCTTACCCTTAACCAGGTTGCTTCGGTTTCCATGAGCACACCTCATTCCATGCTACGATGATTTTGCTAACGCGCGAATGATATCGTGCCGGCTGATAATTCCCACCGGTTTCCTATGTTCGACCACAGGGATCCGATTGATTCGGTGTTCGATCATCAACATCGCGATTTCTCCCACAGGGGACCCTGGACTGACGGTGATCACTACCTCCGTCATCACAGCCTTGACGGCCATCCGTAATGCTGCCTTCATTTCTGTATCGTAATGCTGCGGTTTTTGCCGGTAAAGTAAAATTTCCAGCAAATTATCCTCATCATCGGCAAATACCCGCTTTCCATGGCGGAGGATGTCTGCTTCGGTAATAATACCCACCAATAACCCCTGATCGTTTAGCACCGGCATACCGCTAATATTGTGATCAACCATCAGCTGCACACATGTCGCCAACGTCTGGTCTTCACCAACCGCAATCACAGTTCGCTCCATGATGTCCATGGCGTTCACCCAACATCACCTACAGTCTCGTCATATTCCAGTAACCGGGGTGCAGCATACTGGATGCCCAGCGCTCCCAGGGGTGCGCTGATGATGATTGCCATCACCGCAATTGCAAGGATCACCGAGCCTGAAGCCAGTCCCGCTGCCATGGGAATCCCCCCCATGGCGGCCTGGACCGTTGCTTTCGGCAAAAAGGCAATGGCACAAAAAATCCGTTCTTTAATATTCAATTCGGTACCTGCCAGCGCAACCCATACACCCACTGATCGGCCAATCAGTCCGATCCCGATGACCGCAAGACTGATCAGACCAGCTTGTCGTACCACCTGGATGTTGACCTCCGCTCCGATGAGAAAGAAGAGAAAGATGTGGGCAAAAAACCAAAGATTCGTCAATTCTTTCTCCAAATGAACCGCAATGCCGTTGGCCTTGACCAGCAGGAAAAAACCCAGCGCCATTACACCCAGCAGTCCCGCAATCTGATATCGGTCTCCCATGGTAGCAATGAACACCGCCAAGGCAATCAGGAGTGCCAGCTGCTCCATCCGCGCCCACCGTGACCGTTTCCGCCAGACGATGGTACAAAGTACCCAACCTCCCAGCAGACCCAGGGCAATTCCGCTGAGGATTTTGATCGGAATCATGCCCAATGATGTCCAGATCTGAACGCTCTTCTGTCCGGCAATCCCCAGAAAAATGCTAAACATGGTAATAGCCATGACATCATCTGCAGATGCGCCAGCCAGTATAATCACGGGGATCCCCTTGTTCATTCCCAATGACTTTTCCTTCAAAAAAAGCATGGTGGGAATGACAACTGCCGGGGATACGGCGGCCAGAACGAATCCCAAAACCCCAGCTTCCAAAAGGGGAATATGCAACAGATAATGCGCGACCATGGTGACCGTGAATCCTTCTACCAGACATGGAATCACACTCATTCGAACCGCCACACCGCCGACTCGTTTCAGCACATCCGGATTCAGTCCAAGTCCAGCGCGAAGCAGGATGACGATCAATGCAAAGACCCGGATCTCAGCAGAATACTTGAGCAAGTCCGGATGGATGATATTCATTCCGTAGGGACCGAGAATAACACCGCAGAAAATCATGCCCATGAATCCCGGCATCCGAATCAAGGCGAATAAACGATTGGAAATAACACCACATATCAAAATGAATGCAATATTGATCAGCATATCGGGAGCCCCTTTCTTGATTACAGGACAACAAAAAACCTCTGCGCTGATTGCCAGCAACAGAAGTCATCAGCCCTTAGGCAGTTCGGGGGTCATCCCCAGGGAGCACTTCATTCCCTATGCAATGGAAACACTTGAGCAGACCTGTAAGCCGAGTTCTGTTCTCCTTGCGGAGTGATGATCATCTGTCTGGTACACAGATTGCTCTGTGTCTCTAGCGACCTAACCCGGAGATTCAGCGAGCCGCCTCATCTTCTCCCTATTTGGTCTTGCTCCGGGTGGGGTTTACCGAGCCAGCCGGTCACCCGGCTGCTGGTGAGCTCTTACCTCACCTTTGCACCCTTACCGGTTACCCGGCGGTATCTCTCTGTGGCACTAGCCTTAGGGTCACCCCCACTGGGCGTTACCCAGCACCCTGCTCTATGGAGCTCGGACTTTCCTCAAACAACGCAAATGCATTGCTCGCGACCATCCAGTCTGCTCAAGTGTCTGACCATCTGTCGATATTATAGCACAAACAGACGGTCTTCACAATCATGGGTATCCACAGCATCTCATCGATTGACGATTTGTGCATCCTCTTCCATTTCAGGAACCATAGGGATTTCACCATCAGATTCCACTGCGTGTTTGTGGGCCAGCGTCACACCTTTGTGGTGGACGGAACCGAATTGTTTACTCGTCTCAATGACCTGTGAAGAATAGATGCCATAATGCCCTGATGAAAAATAACTGACAATGGCAATGATAATATAATATGGAATTCCTGGTGCACCAAATATCTCAATTCCCAACATGATCGTTGTAATGGGCGTATTGGCTGCAGCACCAAAAACGGAAATCATCCCCAATGCAGCAATCAGCGATGGTTCAATCCCACTGACCTGACCGATCCATCCTCCCATGGCCGCACCGATATCAAATAACGGGGTCACTTCCCCGCCTTGAAAGCCAGCACCGAGGGTCAGGACCGTGAGTACAAACTTATATACCACATCTTTTAATGTTGTTTCTCCCCGGAGCCCCCCTTGGATCATCCAGGTACTCAGCCCATCATACTGTGCCGCATTAAAAATGATGAGACATCCCAGCAGGATACTCGCTGCAATCACAGCTCGGGTTCCGGGTTCCTTGATCATGAGACCATAGAATGATTTCAGTCTGTGAACACTTTGGGCAAACAGACGACCGATGACACCAAAAAGGATGGCAGACCCCACTATGATGACCAGAATATAGGGATTCATGGATGGCAGTCGCTGAATGGCATACACACTGTGTCCTGCACCCAAGGTTCTCGCGATGCTATCTGCCACATAGGCTGCGAGAAAACTTGGAAATAGCGCTTCATAACTCAGTTTTCCCACAAACGCCATTTCCATGCCAAAAAAAGCGCCAGCCAGGGGTGTTCCGAAGACTGCACCAAAACCGGCGCTGATACCAGCCATCAGCATCACTCTGCGATCATAGCGATTCAACTGAAATATCCGCGCCAGATGATAGGAAAAAGTCCCACCCATTTGGACTGCCGTTCCTTCCCGTCCCGCTGAGCCCCCACTCAAATGAGTCAAAATCGTAAAGAAAAATGTCATGAAAGCCATTCGCAAGGGCACATAGTCATCCCGATGGATACTGTCAATAATCAGGTTATTTCCGCGATGTGCCCCTTTCCCAAACCGGGCATATGTGACGGCTGTAACCAAACCCACCACTGGCAGCAGGTAATGAAAATTAAATTCATGTTCGCGAGTCCAAGTAGCCCACTCTAATAGCTGCAGGAACCAATATGCGGCGATCCCGATGGTAATTCCCAGGAAGACAGTCAGGACGCCAATCTTCAACACCCGTTTCATCCAAAACAACTCCAATCATCTCCTAATCATCAAAAGCCGTGCCTGGGATCAACCGAGCATGGGATGGACATCTTGCCGC
Source organism: uncultured Candidatus Sumerlaeota bacterium (assembly GCA_964600665.1). Classification (GTDB taxonomy): domain Bacteria; phylum Bacillota; class SLNR01; order SLNR01; family SLNR01; genus CAZRKC01. The sequence continues at coordinate 9,245 of CAZRKC010000044.1, read as the reverse complement.
CATACGCTCCATCAAGTATTCTCAACCTGAAAACACTATCCTGCCAGCCCAAGAAATTTTAATCAAAAAGAATCAAGGCCATTGCTGGCCTTGATACTTAAATAACCGGATGATCAAAGTCTGGGTATTAGCCGCCTTGCACTTCCACTGACCTGAAGACGAGGTTATTCACCTTGCACTTCTGTAAGGCCTTGCTTCGGATGGGGTTGACCGAGCTGTTGGTAATCCAACCATGGTAAGCACTTGCAACAACCATTTCCCTTGCCGGTTTCCCGGATCATACATCCTCGATACAAGTCTTTCGACTACCCCATCAGGTTTCCCTGACTTATGTATCTTAGATTCGGACCACTTTCGGGTATTAAACCTTTCGGCCGATACCCGTGATCACCCGGTTAAAATGTTTCTGCTGTAAACCTATTGTAACATCTCAGCCGTTTTCCTGCAAATCGACCTCCCTGGGTGATCATCTGTCAAATCCATCAATTTGTGCTTGAACTGCTCTGAAATCTGTTCACCCACTCATTTCGTATATTTTCACACTTTTGTTGTATATTTTAACCTTTTTCGAAACGCAGGCAACGTTGCAGGAAATTGTTTGAATGGGGGCATTTCTGTCGTTTACATCCCCAATAACACCCATAAAACAGACTGTTTTCTGAGAAAACAGTCTGTTTTTCATCATTTTCTGCAATTATTCCATCACTGGACAATTGAGTCGATATGCATGAATATACATTGCCATTGCTCCCGGACCACTCCGAGCCATCGTTCGAACCATAGCCCCGAACTCACGACCACTTACTTGATGCATCTGTGGCATTCCGTAAGCTTCTCCCTCAGGGTCACCGCAAGTACCGTCACATTCAGGATCTTGTGTCTTTAGTTGCTCCTGGACTTGCTGACGAATCATCAATCCATCCGGTTCACAAGGACCATCCCCACAATCTCCAGAACAGTCTCCGGAACAATCTTCGTTTTGATTCTGGTTTTGGCTCTGGTTTCCATTACCGCTCCCCTGTGCAGCAAATGCAATACTTGTCATACCCAGCACAAACAGAAGAATCAGTCCAATCACCCAAACTTTCTTGAACATATTGCCACCTCCCTTCCTTCATCGATATCAATCTTTGTTCTGTTATATCATTCGGCAAGGGAAAGGTTGTTTTTGGGGTATGCCCATATTTATTTCCCGATTCCGTCGTAATGCAGTTCGTAAACATCCCTGGCTAACCCGTCCATGACAGTTCCAATGTACGCCTCTACCGATATTCCCCTGTCCATAAGTCCAGCCCGGCCTTCCATGTTTAATTCCGTATCCACCATGGGTGGAATGATCTCGAATACCTTGACCGTGGTCTCAGCCAACTGCTGTCGCAGCAGCATGCTATAGGTATGCAACCCTGCTTTGGTCACACAATAGACCGGTGCCCTGGGCATCGGCCGGAATGCCAGGCCGGATGTGACATTGGCAACCACGCCAATATCCTGCGTCATGAGATGAGGCAGTAGCAACGCAGTCAGATGAATGGGTGCGACCAGGTTGATGGCGATCTCCAGATCACCCTTTTGCGTGTCGGTAATCCCTTTGCGAAAGTCGATATATTGTTGGATGCCGGCATTGTTGACCAGCACATCCAATTTGGGAAAATGCGTCAATGTCCAATGCGCCAGTCTCTCCCGTTCATCCGCTTGACTGACATCACAGCGAATGATGTTCAGGTTCGGATGGATCTCCTTCACCGCCTTGAGCCGTTCATCCCGTCGGCTGCAAATGATCACTTCGCTGCCAGCCTTGAGAAATTCCACCGCCATGGCATACCCGATGCCAGTGGCACCACCTGTAATCAAAACCGTATTGCCGGATAATTGCATACCATCACCTCCCATCGTCGTTAACCATTATCTACGCTTTGCAGGCGCCATTTCCTGCCAGAACCAGCGTGAATCATATTCATACTATACTCTATCCCCGATTCCTGGATTATGATAATATAGGGAACGGAGAATGCAAATCCATCATAAGCAGGAGTGAATTTGATGCAACGAAATCATGTTTTGATCCACCGTTTGACCATGTTAGTCATCATGCTGGCCTTGATTTCTACCAGTGTGGGCTTGTTTTATTCAACAGGCGGTACGCCAATGGAAGTGATGAACCAGTATGGAGATCCCATCCGATTGTACGGCGATGGCATCTACGCCAGAGATTCATACTTTCGGGCACCCATATTCAAAGGAACCGATCTGGCGATTCTCCTGATTCTGGTGCCGGCCTTAATCTATACCCTGATCCGGGATGTTCGCAAACCCACGGTATTGACCCGGTTGATGCTAGCCTCTTTCTTGGGCGTCTCACTTTACTATGCCTCCGCCGTTGCTTTTGGGGTTCAATACAATCCCTTGCACCTTGTCTACATTGGATTGTTTTCCACCAGTCTCTTCGGCCTCATCGCCAGTCTCACATCCATCAGTATTCCTCGCCTTGAGGCAAAAATGGCTGCGATGCCGGTGATCCATGGAGTCCCGGCATTTTTGATCATCACCGGCTTGGCTTTAGGTCTGGCATGGCTTCCGGATATTTTGGGGGCAATGCTGGCTGGGACATCCCTGAAGCTGATTGAGCACTATACCACGGAAGTCACCTATGTGTTGGACCTGGGGGTTATCATTCCCTTGTGCTTTGCCGGATTCTACTATCTGCGGTCCAAGAAAGGTCCCGGATACATCATCATCAGTCTGATCATGACCCTCTGTGCCGTAATCGGCGTGATTTTACCTTTGCAGACTGTTTTCCAAATGGCTGCGGGCATCCAGATTCCGCTGCCGGTCATGATCACGAAAATCGCCTCCTTTCTCATCCTGGCTGTTTTTGCTACTTTTTTTCAATATCAACTCATCAGACAGCTTCGTCAGTTCAACGACATGGAAATCTGAAGATACGCCTTGGTCGGCAACCCATACACGGGCGATATGAATTGACAAGAATTGCCTCAAGGGATATAATAAATATGTAATCATTCCAAGCTAGACTGCATCTACATCCGGACAGTGACTGTCTCACCGGGGCCATCATGCCTCTCTGGGCTGACCTCAACGGATGTTTTTTTATCAGGAGCGATAGCTTGGACCCACTTCAAAGGAGGGATTATCATCCATGGATGACAAACAAAAAGAAAAGCTGACGACCGCCGCTGGTGCGCCTGTGGTTGACAACAACAATTCCATGACCGCCGGACCCCGAGGACCCTTACTCATGCAGGATGTTTGGTTTTTGGAAAAACTGGCCCATTTTGACCGGGAAGTGATTCCGGAACGCCGCATGCACGCCAAAGGATCCGGAGCATTCGGCACCTTGACTGTGACCCATGATATTACCCCGTACACCCGTGCCAAATTGTTCTCTGAGATCGGTAAGAAAACCGACATGTTTATGCGTTTTTCCACCGTAGCCGGCGAACGGGGTGCTGCTGATGCAGAGCGAGATATCCGCGGTTTTGCCATGAAATTCTATACTGAAGAGGGCAACTGGGATCTGGTGGGCAATAATACACCGGTGTTTTTCCTGCGAGATCCGCTCAAATTCCCAGATCTCAACCATGTTGTTAAACGGGACCCCCGGACCAACATGCATAATCCCACATCGAACTGGGACTTTTGGACATCGCTTCCAGAAGCCTTGCACCAAGTGACCATTGTCATGAGCGATCGGGGCATTCCCGCGAGTTACCGGCATATGCATGGTTTCGGCAGTCACACATTCAGTATGATCAATGCTGAAAATAAACGAGTCTGGGTCAAATTCCATTTCAAGACCCAGCAAAGCATCAAGAACCTGACCAATGAAGAAGCAGCTGCCATTGTGGCAAATGACCGGGAAAGCCATCAGCGAGATCTATATACCAGCATTGAAAAAGGTGACTTCCCTCGCTGGACCATGTATATCCAGGTGATGACTGAAGAACAGGCGAATCAAATGCCATATAATCCTTTTGACCTGACAAAGGTCTGGTACCATGGTGAATACCCGTTGATCGAAGTGGGCGTGGTCGAACTCAACAAAAATCCCAACAATTACTTTTCCGATGTGGAACAAGCTGCCTTTAATCCGGCTGCAGTGGTACCTGGCATCGGTTTCTCTCCGGATAAAATGCTCCATGGGCGACTCTTCTCATATGGCGATGCCCAGCGGTACCGCTTAGGAGTCAATCACCACCAGATACCTGTTAATGCCCCTCGCTGCCCATTTAAAAGTTATCATCGGGATGGCGCTTTACGGGTGGATGGCAACAGTGGCGATATCACCTACGAACCAAATTCCTTCGGTAAGCTTCAGGAGCAGCCGGGATTTAAAGAGCCGCCTTTGGCGTTGTATGGCGCCGCTGATAACTGGAATTTCCGGGAAGATGACGATGATTACTACACGCAGCCCGGTAAACTTTTCCGTCTGATGAGTCCAGAGCAGCAGGAAGTCCTGTGCAAGAATACCGCTGCACATATGGGGAATACTCCGGAAGAAATCAAGATCCGTCATATCAAACATTGTTACCTGGCTGACCCCGATTATGGTAAAATGATGGCAGATGTTTTAGGTATTTCCATCAGTAAAGCCGTCTGATTGACCTGAATGCTGGAACACCACTTGGGGAGGATTAGGCATGAAATCAGTCGCCATGAAGAAAATCGGGTACAGCATCGTTGGCAGCTTAGCTTTAGGGCTGGGATTTTTAGGCATCTTTATCCCCGTCCTTCCCACGACGCCTTTTTTACTCCTTGCTGCCGCCTGTTTTGTGCGTAGCTCCCCTCGCCTCTATGATTGGCTGATCAATCATCCAGTGTTCGGACCCTATATCTACAACTACGTGACCCATAAATCCATCACCCGGCAAACCCGGACCAGCACCATCGCCATCTTGTGGATCACGCTGGGCTTATCCATCCTGGCCATCGGCCACTGGCATGTCCGAGTCCTGCTCTTTGCTGTGGGGATCGGTGTCACGATCCATTTACAGATGCTTAAGACGATGGAAGATTTGCCTAAGACTGTGTCTGACAAATCTTCATGAACTAGCAAAAAACAGGACATCTCAGAGAGAGATGTCCTGTTTGCTTGTTTGCCTTTTTGATAATTGAACGCATGATGCATTAATCGTCGTCATCTTCGTCATCGTCATCATCATAATCGTCGTCATCTTCATCATCGTCGTCATCATCATCGTCATCATCTTCGTCATCGTCATCATCATCATCATCGTGTTCGGTAATCCCTTTCGCAATCCGAGCTTCTTTGATTGCTTTTGCAACAGCCCCTGGTTCAGTTTTTGCTAATGCACTAATAGCCTGCCCGAATTCTTTGCCTTCTTTTTCGGGATAAATCAACCGAGCACCATGGGATTCTTCATCTTCATCATCATCTTCTTCCAGTTTCGGCTCATCTTCATTCAGTTCACCATCCGATTCAGAACCTTCGCTGGTTGCCACAGAGGATTTAAAAATCCCCAGGCCCCCTTTGGCGGCAAACACCGCAGTGGTCAATGCCAGAACCAAAAGGAATGCCACCATAACGGTCCACATATTTTTACGCATCGTTCCGCCTCCTTTCGCCAATATTTGATTATCTCTACCGGACTCGCCGGAACACTTTCCTGCTTACGATTATAGCGCTGGTTGAAAATAAAGTCAATCTGATTCCACATTTTCTTGCCTTGTTAAATTTCCGGTTCGCCCATACTTCCTTTTTTGGACAACCGGTCCGCCCGTTGATTCCGTTCCCGGGGGATATGCACAAATTCCACACCCTCAAAAGCACATGCAAGCTGCCTGATACGATGATGCAATGGAATCAACCCTTCATTTTTGACTTTATACTCCCCTGTCATCTGGCGGACCATCAACTGGCTGTCACTGACGACTGTTGCCCGTTTTGCCTTCAGCAATGCTGCCGCTTCCAGTCCCCGGATCACCGCTGTATACTCAGCAATGTTATTTGTCGCAGTCCCCAGATGTTCACTGATCTCTTGAATGATCTCCCCTTTTCGGGTGCATAAAACCACACCGATGCCAGCCGGACCAGGATTGCCGCGGGAAGCACCGTCGGTATAGATAATGATCTCGTCCATGGAATTCCTCCTGATAGTGCAGATAGCCCTCTATTCTCTATCCCAGACCAGAATCCTGCCGCAGCTTTCACACTGAACAGGCTGATCCCCTTTCCTGATCGCCTGGATTAAAATCATGGACACACCCACCCGGCATCCCCGGCAGACATGGTCTTTACCCACTTTAGCCATGGCAACACCCCCCAAACGGGATCGGGTATGCTCATAACGAGCCAGCAATGCCGGGGGAATCGTCGCCATGATGGCTTCCCGTTCCAAAGGGATCGCAGCCAGTTCCGTTTCCACCTTCATGATGGCTTCCCGACTACTGGCGAACATGGACTCATATTCAGCGGAAACTTCAGTCACTTCCGCTGTCAGATGACGGATGTGCTCCTCCATCTCTTCAGAATCCATCATGAGTCCGATGATGGTATTTTCCAGTTTATTCACCGTTCCCTGGATCTCTTCCACCATTTGCGTCATTTTCTCCATCTCTTTGACATTGGTCACGGATCCGTCATAGAGCTTTCGTTGGATATCCTGTTGACGTAATGTCATCTCCTTTAAATCCAGCTCTTTGCGATGCATCGATTTGGTTGCAAGTTGCAAGGCATCTTTTTCCTTTTTAAGAGCATCGTTCATCTGTTCCAATCGCTGTGCCACCGCCGCTCCATCAGGGTTGTCGGTCATGGCCGCCTTCTTCTTCTCCAGTTGGTCCCGGGTACGATCCAGCTCCTGCAACCGGTACAATTGATCCAAATCACTCATGAGGGTTTCCTCCTTTAATAGGGAAAATAAAAAGATAGACCGCAGTCTATCCCTTGTTATCCATCCATATGGATGTATTCCCTTGTGATGATACGGTTACAGCGACATCTTCATGTCCGTGCGCATCCAGCTGCTGCCGCAGGTACGTTGCCAAATGATCCAGAACCGGCCGTTCCGTCTCCCGATGGCCGGCATCGATTAAACTTAATCCCATTTCAATTGCTGCCATCGCATCGTGATAGGCGATATCCCCCGTTACCAGCACATCTAAATCGCAGATGTCCATGGCAGGAATCAAATCGCCACCGCTGCCACCGCAAACTGCCACGCGGGTTACCATCTGATCTGGTTCACCGAGAATCCGGAGATGCGGTGAATCTAATTTTGCAGCCACCCCATCAGCAAAAGCCACCAGCCGCATCGGCTCCGCCAAATTCCCCATGCGCCCCAACCCGCTTTCCGTCAAAGGGCGAATATCCATTAAATCCAACCGCTCTGCTAGAATTTGACTGACTCCTTGGGGGGCGAGATCCAGATTGGTATGGGCAACCAGCACAGCAATGCCGTGGGTCAACAAGGCTGTCAGCATTTTCCCCACCGGCATGTCCAGACGAATCTGAGCAATTGGTTTAAAAATAAACGGATGGTGTAAAACCACAATTTCGTAACCGCCCGTCACCGCTTCTGTCACCACAGTCTGCGTCAAATCCAATGCGATCAACACACGCGTGATGATGCGATCCGGATCACCGATCTGCAGCCCCACAGCATCCCATTCCATCGCTGTATCTTCCGGTGCGATCTGATGGATCCAGCTCTGGATATCCTTTACTTTTGGAGCCATGCAATCGCCCCCTCCAGTAGTTGCAAGTGATCATTGATCTCTTGCAGCCGCGTGTCCATGTCATCCCCTTTGCCTTGCGACACGTTGTCTCGAATCTGCTGCCAGTGGCGAATCTGATCTCTGATATAAGGCTCCAGCAAGGGATGGAATGAATCCAGCAGCCGTGGTCCGACGATAAAACGCATAGGTGCAGCCTTGGATTCCTGTCCCGGCATCCCGTGGATGATTTCATAATATTTGCCCTCTTCCAAAACCAAATCTTCAGCTGCAGCGTAAAAACCAGCTTCATCCAACCAGCGTCTGACGGCGCCGACACTTCCCATAGGTTGCAACACCAGATGTTTGATATGCGGCAGATGCGCTTTCCCTTTATTGAGGATTTCCACCATCGTCGCACCACCCATGCCCGCTAAAACCAGTGTGTCCACTTCGCCAGGCTGGATCGGATCCAAACCGTCTCCCATACGTAATTCAACCCGGTGCTCCATCCCGTGTTCACAAACATGGGACAAAGCCCGGGCAATGGGACCTGCACTGAGCTCAGTGGCAATGATTTGGGGATGTGTGCCACGAGTCGCCAGATAAATCGGCAAATAGGCATGATCTGTACCCACATCACACACGGTGGCATCCGAGGGAATCATATCGGCGATGGCCATCAAACGTTTTGAAAGTTGCATGGTGAAACCTCCTTCATAGCGTATATATTCCTCTCGTATGTCGTAAACCCTCCTGCTCGGCGCATAATCTGATGATTCTTTCTGCAGGGGTAAAGCCCAATCATCGCGAATCTTCCAAACACAGCATTATGGTAGAAATTGAAATGGAATGCCCCTTTTTGTACATCTATAATACGAAGGAGGGCTTTGTGTGCTAATCTTTCTTGCAACCCTGTTTCCCCGCATCCTGGTCTTCTGGGGCTGGCATTTGATCATGGCCGTCCTGGGTGGATTAATCATGTCCATAAATGGCTTATTCCAGTCCCGTGGCGCCTCCGAGTTCGGTGCCATGGTGGTCCTGGTTTTAAGTCTGCTTTCAGTCATCCTATATTTTTGGGTGATGCGGCGCACATCCGCCAAAACTCTCAAATCCACCACCGAAGGGTGGGAATTTGCCATTGGTGGTACGATCCCCATGATCCTGCTGATTTTACTCGCCTTGTATTTCCGTAGTTTGACCCCATATAATACGATTCGATACGGATTCACGCTGCTGCCAGTCTCACTGCCCTTCCAAGGCTGGATCGAAGCGGTATACCCTGCACTTCCCTTCCATATTTTAGCTTTGTCAGTTCCCCTTGTGTTCATTGCCGGTGTGGTCAGCGGCACATCAGGCAAACCAAAAGGATAAAGCGAAACCCTCTGTCCCAGAGGGTTTCGTTTTGCGTTCCATCGGTTTTGAGATCAATCATCACAATCGCAAATAAAAAACGGGTAGCATACCCGCTGGAAAACTGGTGACCCCACCGGGATTCGAACCCGGGTTACCGCCGTGAAAGGGCGGTGTCTTAGGCCGCTTGACCATGGGGCCAT
>CAZRKC010000043.1:0-15681 GCA_964600665.1 uncultured Candidatus Sumerlaeota bacterium | reverse complement strand
TAGTGACATTTTATCAGAATAAATTCAACATGACATTATCACAGAATAACCACATTGTTGATTAAATCGTATTTGACATATGGTAGGCAATATATTAAGATATGGACAATGAACTTAATACACTACACCTCAACTTCTGTATGGGTGAGCTAGAGGTGCAGGTTCAAACAGTAATATCCGTGAGATGACATCGATGATCGGATATGAAAGGTGATCTTGCCGAAATTTGAAAGTTGTCAAGCTTTCAAGTTGGGACGTTGTCAAATAGGCAACGCACTGTCATTGGGAGACCCTAACTCCCGGTGGAGCACTATCTTACAGGCGTCGGGAAGAAGGAGGGGGTACTTGTGCATCGCGAACAGCGGCTCAATACCTATTTGGGTCGTTCAATTTATTCAATGCACTTATCGAAAACACTGCTGAATTTACGTTTAAACCAAAATTCAGGAGGTGTAATTCATGAGAAAGACTGAGACAATTTACTATAATGGGAATATCGTAACAATGGATGAATCACAACCAATGGCAGAAGCGGTTCTTGTTCGAGAAGGACGAATCATATCTGTCGGCTGCAATCAAGAAATCTTGCATCAAATGACACAAAACACCGAAACCATTGACCTGGATGGCATGACGATGTTGCCAGGGTTCTCAGATAACCATCTGCATTTGCTGGGTTACGGGATATCACTTATGGAAGTTGATTTATTCGGGCTCACTTCGATTGAACAAGTCATTCAAAGAATACGTGAAAAAGCAGCAACCATCGAAAAAGGGAAATGGATTTTGGGCAGAGGATGGGATCAGAATCTGTACCGTGAAGGGCGATATTTTAATCGGCATGATCTCGATCAAGCTGCACCTCACAATCCAGTTGCTGTGTCAAGGATTTGTGGTCATGCTGTTGTGCTTAATTCATTGGCACTCACCCTTGCCAAGATCGACGTGAACACTGAAGACCCGATTGGTGGTCGTGTGGACCGTGACCCTGAAACAGGCGAACCGAATGGTATTGTTCGAGAAGAAGCAATTCGTCTAATCAAACATATTATCCCACCCTATAGCAATGCGGATTTGAAAAGCGCTTTACGCCTTGCTTCGTTGAAAGCTGTCTCAGCAGGGATCACCTCGGTCACCACAGATGATGTCTCTGCCGCAGGTGGGGTTGCCAAATGTCTCGATCTATATCGCAGCCTTTGGGATGGGGAAGGTGGAGGAATCCGCGCAAACTTACTCATTGCCGAAAGCTTTTTACACGAGTTATACAGTTTGGGCATGAGAACAGGTAGCGGAGATCATCAAGTAAGAATTGGTCCGGCAAAGATGTTTCAGGATGGTTCTTTAGGTGCGCGGACAGCAGCGATGTTGGAGCCATACTCTGATAGCCCAGATGAAAAAGGACTGCTGATCCACTCTCAAGAGAATCTCGATCATAAAGTGAAGGCCGCTCATCAGGCGGGAATGCAGATTGGAATCCATGCGATTGGGGATGCTGCCATTGAATCGGTGCTTCTGGCATATAAAAAGGCGCAAACTCTTGACCAACGTCCAGATCCACGTCATCGCGTGATCCATTATGAAGTCGTAAACCCGCAAATACTCGAAATATCAAAAGAACTTGGTATTATTGCAGATATTCAGCCCAAATTCCTGACAACTGACGGAAGCTGGCTTGAAAGTCGTCTCGGCCCGGATCGAATGCGGAATGCTTGCGCGTGGGCAACGATTATCAATAAAGGAATCATCGCTGTTGGTGGATCCGACTGTCCGGTAGAACCACTGGATCCAATCCTCGGCATCCATGCTGCAGTAACAAGAAAAGTATACGATTCACCTGATCCATCATGGGTGCCAGAAGAGCGGATATCCGTAACTGAAGCAATCAAAATGTTTACAAGTAATGGCGCATTCAGTTCCTTCGAAGAAAATATCCGTGGGAGGATCATACCGGGATTGTTGGCTGACTTTGTTGTTTTAGACCGGGACCCATGGAAAATCATGCCGGAAGATCTCGCGAATATGCAAGTAGTTTACACCATTATTGGTGGAGAGGTTGTTTATAAAAAGTAAAGGATGGGATATCCCATCCTTTTTTTTGAAGGGGTTGTCATCCTGATGAAGAAATATTAAATACAGGGAGGTGACCGATCTGAGCACTACCATCCTCACGAATGCTCATGTTATCACAGGTGGTAATGAAAATAAGATCTGGGATCGCGCCTTTGTTGCATTCGAAGGCGGGTCAATAAAAGCAATTGGACCTGGGCAACCCGAGTTCCTCACATTTCCTGGGGCCACCATCATCGATATGGAGGGAAAACTGATCATTCCTGGACCAATCGATGGACATACACATATCGCCATGGCTCCTTTTCGCGGTATTGTACACGACCAGGCTAATGTCTTATATGATATCGTTTGGCCGGTCGAAACCAGTATCACAGAGGAAGATTGCTATCACTTAGCTCGACTTGGCGCGCTCGAAACACTTAAAGCAGGCTCAACAGCTGTGGCAGACCATTACTTTTTTATGGACGCCATCGCAAAAGGAATTGAGGATGTTGGTATCAGAGGATTTGTGGGAGAAACGATCATGGATATGGGCGGTCCGTTTTCATCCCCCCAATCATTGGAGCGTGCTATGGATTTTTATTATAAATGGAATAAACGATCACCTTTGATAACTCCAATTTTAGCTCCCCATGCTCCGGATACAGTATCAACCAATGCGTTGCGATTATGTGCAGATTTTGCCTTATCCAATTCGGTACCAATGCATATGCACTTAAGCCAAACGCAGCATGAAATGAAAGTTATGAATGATATGTATGGGAAGACACCCATCCAATATATGAACGATATCGGTGGGTTGAACCCATTTACAGTTGCTGCTCACTGCATCTTCATTACCAAAGAGGATATTCGTATCCTTGCAGACACCGGAATTCACGCAATATACTGTCCCAGCACGCATGCATTTACTGGTTATGTGTCTCCTGTTACTGCAATGTTACGAGCAGGAATAAATGTTGGGATTGGGACCGATTATGTTGCGGAAAACGATGACCATTCCCTCTATGAGGAAATGCGACTGGCCACGATGCTGCAGAAATTGAATGATCATAATCCACTTGCATTGCAAACATCAGATGTGTTTTCGATGGCAACGATTGCTAATGCAAAAGCTTTCCATCAAGAAGCCCACTTAGGTTCTTTAGCTCCCGGAAAAGCAGCAGACATGGTTGTCATCGATCTGAATACACCGAGGTTAACACCCCACTATGCATTATTGAGTACTGTTGTATATGCAGTGTGTGAAACGGATGTGCATAGCGTGATTGTCAATGGAGAATTTGTCCTCAGAGATCGAAAAGCTTTGAAAGTTAATGAAGCTGATGTTATCCGTGAAGGGCAAAAAGCCTGTGATCGAATTATGAAACATGCATCATCGAAAAGTCCGCATATTAAAACCATGATCGGGAAGTTATAAAATACTAGAAAGAAAGGATGTTGATTATGAATCAGAACTGGCCTGAAAAATATCAATGCGCTGTCGCTTTATGTTTCGACTTTGATGCCGAAACACTTTGGTTCAATGGGGGAAAGGAAACCACACCGACACCCACTTCCCGAGGTGAATATGCCGCATATCTCGCAGTACCTCGAATACTAGATCTTCTTGACAAACATGAAACTTCTGCTACTTTTTTTGTTCCCGGGTATACTGTAGAGAAATATCCTGAAATTGTCCGAGAAATTCATCGGCGGGGTCATGAAATCGGCCACCACGGTTATTATCATGAAACACCAGTTACTAAAGAATATGAAGAAGAAAAAGCAATTTTGGAAATGGGGATTAAAGCAATTCAAGAAGTCGTTGGTATCAAGCCTACTGGCTACCGCTCACCAGCTTGGGACCTAAGCAATCACTCATTGAATCTCCTGTCAGAATATGGTTTTATTTATGATAGTAGCATGATGGCAGACGAAAAACCGTATCTTGTGAATATTGCAAATAGTGACACCCCCTTGGTGGAAATACCGGTTGAATGGATTCTCGACGATGCGCCCCATTTTATGTTTAATTTTAATCCAAAGTATCGCGTCGGATTAGCGGATCCAGCGAAGGTATACCAAATCTGGAAAGATGAATTTGATGGGTACTATGAGAACCAGGGATGTTTCAACTTGACCATGCATCCACAGGTGATAGGTCGTTACCATCGCATGAAAATGCTGGATCAGCTACTAACATACATGAAAAGCAAACCCAATGTCTGGTTTGCACGATGCGATGAAATCGCAAAATATTGGTTAGCTAGGAATGCATTTTGATAAAAATTTATGAGGGGAGTGCTGAACTTGCACCGCGTTCTTCGAGATAAAGTGATATATTCGATGGCGCCTCAGCATCCGGCTGTTTTGGAGGTTAACGAGGGTGATGTCTTGACATTTGAGACAGATGATTGCTTTGGCAGTCAGATTTTAAGACCGGGAGATCGTTTTGAAAAGATAGGATGGGATCGTATCAATCCAGCCACAGGGCCTGTTGCAGTGAAAGGCGCTACTCCTGGTGACATTTTGGCTGTGCATATTCTTTCGATTCGAGTAAGGAATCAAGGTGTCATGGTCACCGTCCCTGAGATGGGGGTTCTGGGTGACCGATTTAAAACATCATCAACAAAATTAATTCCAATCAAAGATAGGATGGCAATATTTTCAGAAACAATAAAATTGCCAATCGACCCTATGATTGGTGTCATCGGAACAGCTCCTGCGTCCGACGATGTGCCTTGTGGTACGCCAGGCCCCCATGGTGGGAATCTTGACTGTCGTATGATCAAGGAAGGTTCCACAATTTATTTACCAGTCGCAGTTACCGGAGCAATGCTTGCGATGGGAGATCTCCATGCTCTCATGGGTGATGGCGAGGTATTGATATGTGGCGTCGAAATTACAGGAGAAGTCGATGTGAAACTCCAGTTGATCAAGCAAGCTCATTATCCACTGCCGCTTCTGAAAACTCCAGATAAATGGTATGCCATTGCATCTGCCCAAACATTGGATCAGGCAGCCGACATGGCCACTCGCCAAATGGCTGATATCCTGACAAAGATTAATCAAGTTTCGAATGAAGATGCTGGTATGTTAATGAGCATCGCGGGTCATCTTGAAGTATGTCAGGTTGTAGATCCTCTGAAAACAGCCCGTTTCTCCATGCCAGTTTCAATTTTATCAAGTTTGGGTGTGCGTATGCCAGGAGACAAGTGACCCGATACTTAGATTTGATTCAAGTTGATAACCACCCGACAATGATTGAAATTTTCCCGTCATGAAGATAGAAATCGCGAGATACGTCGTTTCATATTTAGCAACTGGTATGGATATCCAAAAAGTTGAACCTGCACCTGGTGCGAATGATTTTCCGGCACTGAGCAGGTGACTATGGCTGGGAATTGTTTATGCAAGATGGATACATTGCGCGTTGAAGATGTGTCCATTTTGTGGTTTAGGCCTGCGCCTGTCAACGGAAAAATCTTCGTCATCATTACCTGCATCCGTGATTCAGGGATAGGAAGAATTGTATAGATACCCTGACTTGTGTTCCATGGAGTTTGAGTGCGTCGAATACGAGTAATACTGAAATTGTCGTATAGCAGCTGGGGGAATTATGAGGTATTAAATCGATTGAAATTTCAACAGCCATGTTAAGCCTTGTCGGGTGATCTCATGCATCGAGGAAATTGCCGGGGATTTAGGATGTCACGCTTGTCGCTGCCTCTTTAGCAAAAACCATGATGCGGTCACGTCGTGCTTGATTTTTGGGTTGTTGAAGGTAATTGAATTCATTTGACGAAATTATCTTCATTGAAACAATGATGCAAGGGAGGTGGGCGAGTGAACATTGAAGAGAAAATTGGGCTTGAGCTCAAAAATCAAAGAATTGCACTGGGTTTGACGATCGAAGATGTTGTAAACGAGACGAAAATACGGAGTAAATACTTGTCCGCCTTAGAAGACGGTTTTTTCGAGAAGATACCGGGAGAAGTTTACCGGAAGGGATTCTTAAAAACCTATGCTCGATTCCTTGGGCTCGACAATGATGCACTGACATCAGAGTATTCGGATTACTTAATCCGCAAGGACATGAATGAAAAAGAATCCAGTACAGTAAAACCGGCTCACGCACCATTTGCTGCTGAATATAGCAATCATCCAGAAAAACTGAAAGTTCCTTCAAGGCAGACTCCTGCATCTGGCGGTGGCATGAAGCCTGTTGACGGGATCCCAATACTCAGGTGGCTCCGAAACATCTTGATCATGATACTGATTGTTTTTTCAATGTATTATACGTACAACAATTTAATTGTGGCAAATCTCCCAGATGTGCCGAATCAGGAAGATCCAATTGACACACCCGTTGATGAAGAGCCTGAGGAGCCAGAACCCGTTCAACCCATAGTTAATATTACAACCGATACTCGTTCCCGATCAGATATATCCATCGCTCATTCGAATATTGTTGTTAAACTCACAGCCGATGCTCGCTGCTGGGTACGTGTTAAGATCGATGACAATGTACCGACTTCTTTTACAATGAGATCTGGGGATGAAATCAGCTATGAGGCAAGTACGTCCCTTGTCATTCGTGCAGGTAATTCAGGCGGGATACAAATCTTTGTCCATGAAAAACTGCTTGAGGTCACTGGATTCAACGGTGGGGTCAAAGACTATTATTTTGTAGCTGTACAAGAATAGTGCCATGGGAAACAGAAGCCGATCCTGTGGGTCGGCTTCAGAATTATAGGGGGAAATTCGGATGAATTCGTTTTTACCAGTTTGCCAAGATGATGTATCAGCTTTGGGTTGGGACTCATTGGACTTCATCGTAATAACAGGGGATGCGTATGTCGATCACCCTAGTTTTGGAGCGGCCATCATCAGTCGGCTCCTGACTGAGGAAGGCTATCGAGTTGGTATCATATCTCAACCTGATTGGCGCTCAATTGATGACTTCAGGAAACTTGGTCGTCCTAACCTTGCATTCTTAATTACTGCTGGTAACCTAGATTCGATGGTAAATCATTACACAGCTTCGAAGAAGCGGCGGAGAGAAGACGAGTATGCTCCTGGTGGGGTTATGGGAAAACGACCTGATCGTGCCACCATTGCATACTCATCGAGAGCTAAAGAAGCTTACAAAGGGGTTCAGGTTATTATTGGCGGGATTGAAGCTAGTATGCGTCGGCTAGCCCATTATGACTATTGGGATGATAAAGTACGCCGTTCTATCTTGATTGATGCCAAAGCGGATTACCTTATTTATGGGATGGCAGAAACCCAAATGATTCACCTTGCACGATTATTGCGTGATAACGAGTCTGAAGAGACCATTCGCAAACTGCCGGGCATTTGCTATAAAGCAAAACAACTCGATCACTTGGTTGATTACTTTATTATCCCTGGTTTCGAAGAGGTTTCTCAAGACAAGAAAAAATATGCTAACGCCTTCCGACGCCAGACAGAAGAGAATGATCCGTTTTTAGGCAAGGCGATTGCACAATATCATGATAATGCGTTTGTGATTCAAAACCCACCCGCAAAACCCCTTACGACAGCCGAATTGGACCGAGTCTATGCATTACCATATGTCCGGGAGTGGCATCCACAATATGATGCGCAAGGCGGCGTGCCAGCACTCCAAGAAGTCAAGTTCAGCATAACCACACACCGCGGGTGTTTCGGTGGATGTGCATTCTGCGCAATCCACTTTCATCAGGGTGCCATCATCCAAAGTCGCAGTGAAGATTCTATCCTTAAAGAAATTTATACATTGACAAAATTTAATGATTTCAAAGGCGTCATTCACGATGTTGGCGGCCCAACTGCAAATATGTATCAACTTGGCTGTAGCGTATCCCCGCCTGGTCAACGCGCGTGCAGTCGATCTTCATGTTTATATCCAAATATTTGCCCCCAACTTGACACGGATCATGGGCCTTCCATTTCTCTATTAGAAAAAGCGCGAGCAATTCCTGGGGTAAAGAAAGTGTTCATACGATCGGGGATTCGTTATGACTTGCTGATGGCCGATTCAAAAAGCCGCTATATCGACAATCTCTGCTCGTATCATATTAGTGGTCAATTAAAAGTCGCCCCAGAGCATGCTGTGGATGCCGTAACCCATCAGATGAACAAGCCGGGAATTCAAAAATTCGACGAATTCGTGAAACTTTACCGACATGTTAATGAGAATCTTGGGAAACCGCAATACTTGGTTCCATATTTTATCGCAAGCCATCCAGGGTGTACACTCGACGATGCCATTGCTTTGGCCCAATACATTAAAAAATTGGGTCATTATCCAGAACAAGTACAGGATTTTACACCCACACCAGGGACGCTTTCAACAGCCATTTATTACACGGGTATTAATCCCATGACTGGGGAAACTGTCTATGTCCCCCGAACTGAGACCGAAAGGAAATATCAACGGGCACTGATGCAATTCTTTATCCCAACCCATCAAGACACTGTTCGTGAAGCATTAACCGTGGCCGGAAGAACCGATTTAATCGGTAAAGGAGCGGACTCCCTGGTGCCAAACAAACATGAAAAGAAACACACAAACACTCGGAGAAATACCCCAATATCCAAAGATCAATCGACAAAGAAAAGACGATCGTAGGTGAATACTGGTGTTCATCTGAAAGTGGAAGATAAGGCTTCCCTTATCCAATATAGTCGCGTCCCTATTCATCATTTGTTTGACACAATTCCCAAGGAAATTATCATGCGCTGGTTGTGCGTTGTGCCAGAGTCACAAGTGGTAATAAGCCTATTGATATCGGATTATCTCGCGGGTGCATGATTTTCGACAGATTTGAGTGCCTTCATTCTTCACTGATTGAATTTAAATAGATTTCTGATCTTCTGCCAAAATGTCAGTTTCACCACAATTTCAGTTTCGGGATACTGAGTTTCGGGCTTTTCTATTGGTCGTGTCTTAATCACAAACTGAACCATTTTCACATTGGTATTTTTAGCAGAAACGAACGATTTGGGTACAAAATCCGATTTATCAAATTGCTTGACCATGCCATCAATTTCAATTTGAATCATATCTGGCAGATCGGCAACCGCACGGTTAAGCTCATCCGTTCCTTTATATAGATCAGATGCGCCGGTTGACAATCCACCGATACCGCTCGATAGAGACTGAATGCCTGTGTTCACTTCGCCGTAACTACCAGCAAGTCGTTTTACACCGGCCGTATATTCATCCAGCCCCGCATGAAACTGACTGTAATTATTCGATAGCGTGGCCAATCCATCTTTTAGCTGTTCTATTTGGGCCACTATGTCCATTCCACTTGTAGACTGCTCAATCTGATTGGCCATTTCCGAGATCGTTTCAGTCATTACTCCGATAGAACTAATCATGGTATCAAGGTAGATTTCGACTGAAGCAAATGCCCCCTGAACAGCTGCATACGTCCCCTTGACTGTTTTGCCTGCTTGATAATATCCCATGAGCTGGTTTAATGTGGCTGTCAACGCATCGTCGCTTGATATTGCAGCATAGAGTCCGGAAGGGTCAATATCAGAATCAGGAATAGCTAGTATAGCCGAATCGAGTGCAGAATATGCTGATGCATATCCTGTTTTTAACGTTTGCATGCCCTCAGACAAATCGGATAACCCACTTGCGAGTTGCCGTAACCCCTCTGGTAAAGCCGCTATATCGTCCATTGAGAAATCTCCCGCACCATTATCAATCGCCTTCGCCATATCCTTTAAAGCCGCTTCGATCATTGCAGATGAGTTAAGGACTCGTAGAGAACTGTCACTCAATGCTGATAATCCATCGGCAACAATGGATGATCCATTGACTAATTTGGCTGCGCCAGTCAAGGTATCTGACGCACCGTCGGACAGCTTTTTCACACCGCCATTCAGTTCGCTCACAGCGTCTGTCAGACGGGTTAAATCATTCACAATGCTGTTGGTATCAGGCATATCCATCCGTATGGATAACGGCATTGCATTCATTTCAATCCCGCCCATTTCAAAATCACGCACTTGCATTGATATTAAGATCGTTCGATCATTGCCCGGTAAGACGGTGTGAGTGATAATTTTGTTTTTACCTGCATTCGCGATCGTAGCGTCGGGCGATTCAATAGTAATACATCGTTCAGTATCGATCATGAGTGATATTTGAAGCATATAGTGATCATAAAATACAAGATCGATGGCATTGTTTTGTGTGATGTCAATATTAATCTCAAGTGCACCACTTTTCCCAGCAAGATCGGAAGCCAGAATATCTTTCCCATCTAATTCGTATTGAATTTCTACATACCAAGGTAAAGCCTTTGTTTTCAGTGTTCCTTGATAATAAAACCGGTCGGCAGTTGTAATAACGGCAATCATGTCATCTGTTTGTGTCAGCACCTCTAATGATGTCATGTTGCGAACTTCGCTATAATCTCCATAATCGGTAACCATGCCGCCATCAAAACTGTTGACCACATAGAGATTCTGGATGCTTCCATCTGCCCCTAGTATGCCGTAAACAACCTCTTCTTTCTGCGTTGGCATATCTGAAGTCAAGGCTGGCAGAGCTACAGTAAAGACGAGTGCTATGGCCAATATCACTGACAGAATCTTTTTCATCTCAGCCACTCCATTTCTCATTCATTCACGTTTGGTTTGTGGAATCCATTTCCGAGTGTTGTTTTTTCAATCAGCTTATCGAAGATGATCAAAAGAGCAGGTAAAACACAGACCACCATGATAAAAGACAACACCGTCCCTCTGCCGAGTAATGTGCCAAGCTCAGAAACAATAGGATTACCAGATGTCACAGCTAGGGTGAAGCCCGCCGCAGCGAGAATACCTGCCGATACAAGAATAGCCACAAGATTATCGGAGAGGGTTTTCAACATTGCGTCGTTTTTCGGCATGGTTTTTCTATCCGTCAAGTAGTGGTTACTTAACAAAATCGCATAGTCAACGGTAGCACCAAGCTGAACAGTACTAATGATCAGATAGCCGATAAAACTTAAAGTGCTACCTGTAAAATAAGCAAAGGAGAGATTAATCCAGATTGCGGTTTCAATGGTGAAAACCAGGAATATGGGTATGGTGAATGATCGGAAAGTAAGCAGGATTACAATAAAAATGCCCACAATAGCAGCCAGATTGACAATGCTCGTGTCTGTTTCAATGATGCTTTTCATATCAAACAAGGCTGCGCTCTGCCCTGTTAAATAGTAGGTCTCGTAATACTTTCCGGCAGTGTCCTTCACTGACTGCACAGTATCAAAAGCTTGATTGCCTTCACTTTTAGTGTTTGTATATAGAACAATGCGCGTGTAATGATCAGAGTAAAACTGCTCGTACACTTCTTGTGGAACATATGAAGGTGGTATCTCAGCGCCAACTGCTGTCACGTATGAAATAACAGACGTTACATGAGGTACGGATTTGAGTTCATCACAAAGTTCCACCTCCTTCCCTGGATGCTCCCTTGGCACCAGTAATGCGAGAACATTTTCTCTACCAAACGTCGCCTCAATCAGGGTCGTGTCTTTGTTGACACGCGACTCTTGGAAAGTGCCACCCATACCATAAATAAAGCTGGTGTTTGCCTGTGCCAGAAAACATGGTATGACAACCAGCATCGCCAGTATGAGAAAAATGGTCTTAACCTTCATCAAACCAATGCTGACTTTTTTCAAACTGGGGACAAGATCCTTGTGTCGCGTTCGTTCTATCAATTTGTAACAAGTAAGTGTCAAAGCCGGTAGGAAGATCATGACGGAAAGAAAACTTAACACAACGCCCTTGGCCAGGTGAATTCCCAGATCCGAACCAATACCAAATCGCATAAAAAGCAGTGCTAAGAACCCAATCACTGTAGTTGCAGCACTAGCCGAGACTGTTGGCAATGCGCGTCTGATGGCAAGCTGCATAGCTTCTTTGGGTTGATTCGAAACTCGATACTCATTGAAACTATGCAGCAGAAAGATAGCGTAGTCCATAGATACAGCGAGCTGCAAAACAGGGCTGACTGTTTGTGTTATAAACGATATTTCACCAAAAAAAGAAGTCGTTCCCATGTTGATTAGGACAGCTATACCAATGGTAAGCATAAACAATATCGGCTCCACCCACGATGTGGTAGAAAGTATAAGAATGATGAGAATAATCGGCACGACGAAGGCGACTGCCGTTAAAACTTCTGACACTGTCATGGATTGAAATGCATTGGCATTAGCAGCATCGCCTGCAACCGCGCCGGTTTCTCCAATCAAATCATAGATTGCATTAACCGCGATCGACTCCTGACCGTTGTCAATGGCTACATTCAATAATGCCTTATGATTCCGGTAATAGTTTTTAACTATGGAATAATCCAAAAATTCAGAAGGGGTGGTCACGAGAAAATTACGCCCCAGAATATCGTCAAGCCAGACTATAGATGTGACGCCGGGGATAGCAGATAGCTTTTCTTTAAACTGAAGCGCTTCTAGTATGCTGACATCTGTTAGCATGACCCGTGCATTGTAAACATCATCACCAAATTCATCTTTGATCTTTGAAATAGCAACAGTGGATTGTGCATCCTTTGGCAGGTAATCTGTCAAGTCATAGTTTACTGTTACAAGAGTGGAAGCCAATGCTCCGGCAGCCGCAAGTACAAAAAATACAATCAGCACGATCCGATTGCGTGTGATAGCGAATTGTGAAAACCTTCCCACGATAAATCCTCCTTTGATTCAATACCTGGTGTAGCTGTTACACACGCGTTTTTAACGTACATAGTGTTGATTAATTGCCACATGACAATTATAATAACAATACGTTGATTTATCACCAATCAGATTTTTCGTATATGTTAGTTATCAAACAGATACATTGATCTGTGTTAAAGAATAAACATTATTGATTAAACTGGGGGTAATGAGATGCGAAGCAGAATTGAAGATAGAAGAGTGAAATATTCAAAGATGGTTCTCAAGGATAGTTTCATTAAGCTGCTTGAAAAAAAAGACATATCGAAGATATCGATCAAAGAAATATGTGAAGATGCTGATATCAACCGCGCTACCTTTTATGCGCATTATAATGATCAGTATGATTTCATGAAACGAATACAGGATGATTTGCTTGAGAATATTGAAAATTATCTTACTGTCTACACGAAAAATGAACCACCAACAATCCCGGTTGACTCAGTCGAACATATCTTTGAGTATATCAAGGAGAATGCGCGTCTTTGTAAACTCCTCCTAAGTGACCGAGGTGATTTAAATTTTCAGAAACGTGTGCTGATGTTGGTCTATGAGAAGAATATGATCGATCTGATTAGAAATGGCGTAACTTCCAAAGAGGATGCGGAATATACCTTCGCCTTTATATTAACCGGGTGCGTTGGCGTTATTCAAAAATGGCTTAATGATGATATGGTAAAATCACCTCGCTACATGGCAGAAATCATTATCAAGCTGACGAACACAGGTGTGCCAAAAAATAATCCTCATTCGTGATGCCGGAATACTAATAAGCAGGGGCGCTAACTGGATGCATGATTGGATCGGTAAGATAAGACAAATTACGGATGATAGTGAGTAACTTTACATGCGGATACCCCTCGAAAGAGGGGTATTTTTATTTTGTGCCCAACATTCCAGAAAGGTTTCAATACTACGCGTCGAAGTATGGGTTGAAGGGAGGTGATATGATGGATTTCAAACCAGGTGATGTTGTTAGAATGAAGGGCTCTATGAAAAGAATGGTGATTAAGACGATAAAGGACGATGCAGCAGATTGTGTGTGGGAGAATACAGAAGGTGGTTTAGTAACTACTGAGTATCCTTTGATTGTGCTTGAACATGATACAGACACGGCACGGGAAGACATACGCCCTTGGTAAGTTAGTAGGTGAACCCCTCGAAAGAGGGGTTTTTAATTTGCCGTTTCTTTATGTAAATTGTTGGCAGAGCTGCAGGATAATTATGTCAGGGGTAGAAAATAAATAAATATTGACGAGAGGGGTGATGATATGGCTGATGTAAAACTGATTGAACCATTAAAGGGTGGCCTTAAGAAAGCTGTCGAAACGTGTCTATCAGGTGCAATATATGATGTATGTCTTGAGGGTCAAATTGGTGAAGCTATCGTTCTGACAGATAAAGGTGTCATTATCAGCAAGGCGGGTTATAGCTCGGGTGCTATGTTTGGTGCAAAAGCAAATACTTATGGTTACAAAAACATTACTGGAGTGGAATACTCAACAGGTTTAATGGCTGGTAGAATAGAGCTCCAGCTTGCCGGCACATCTCAGCATGGTTCAAGGCGTATAGGGGATATAAGACAGGCTGAAAATGTCATCAATTTTAATCGAGATAAATATGAGCCAATGAAGAAGGTTGCGGAATTGATCAGGCAGAGAGCGCATGATTCACAAAATACCGTTCCCACTCAGGCAGCTCCTAGCGCAGCCGATGAGATTCGCAAATATAAACAACTTTTAGATGAAGGGATTATTGACCAGGAGGAGTTCAATAAAGTGAAAGCAAAATATCTTGGAGTGTGACCGAAAAAGATAGATCTGGTATCGAAGGTATGCGCATTGTAGAAAATGCTTGTACAAAAAAGAATTGCCAATAAAATTATGAAAGAGGCGATAAAATGCACAGCTCTTCATGGCGGGGAGTAATCACCACCAGTGACAAGTCCATGTTAGCAGTAGTTCAAATTACAACAATAGAACCAAGCGAACCCGGCTTATCGGAGTGGTCGGGTGTGGGCCAATCAAAGGTGGTATGGGAGCCGGGCGATATAGTCGAGACCAATGTAGGTAAGATTCAGATTGCTGGATATTCCATTTTGAATACAACTTTCCGGATCCATTTTGTCGGTGTCGATGACTTTATGGGATGACATACTTTGAATTCTATGAGGTTTGTTGCAGTAAATGCACAATGCAAAATCGACCTTCAAACCATTGAAATATATATATGCTTGGATTTGGTACAAGTAAATTCACGGTAGCAAGCAAGTAGCAAGCAAACACACTACAAACCCTTGTATATCAACACTGGATGCTTGAATGGGGTTCAAGAGGCGAAGGTTCGATTCCTTTCACTTCGACCATAGAGAGCAAGTAACGGCGAGGAATTGCCGTTTTTCTTTATGGGGTGTGATGGTGAGTAATATTTTGAATTTTCAGGCAGGGAAAATCTGGTGCAAGTCGAAATTTCACACTCAGGCAATATTTAACATTTTGGGCACCTTGTTTGAAAAAATGTATAAGGGTCCAAAAACGATTCAGAGAACAACCGTTTGGGTTTAGTAGATAAGCGAGTAATGTAATTTGCCAGACTCTTTCCAGAGCATTGCTCCATTGATTATTCTTGGGAAAAGGTGCGGTTAGAATTGCCATTGGGGCAGGAGCGGGGAGTTTGGCAGGATATCCATCAGGATTGACAAATGATGGCAGCAGCCGGTGCTTTCATTCTCCAGCTCAGGGCCCGCAATCATGGTCGAATCGTCATGGATTGTCACCCAGTTTGGTTTGATTTCAAGTTATCATAGCAGCAGGAGGATTGGACCGATGAATAGAGTGAAAAGAATCGCGGGCAAATGCATGATTATGATCAACTATCT
>CAZRKC010000042.1:0-16049 GCA_964600665.1 uncultured Candidatus Sumerlaeota bacterium | reverse complement strand
CTCTCTATTTGAAACTTTTTTCCCCTACCCTCTTGACTTGTTACCACAAGTCTTTATGCAGCTGTTAAAGTGGTTCTCCCTTTGATCCGTGAAAATACAAATATATTCCGGTGAAAAATCCTGCCAGGGCGAGAATACTCAAGATCCAGGACCAAAACACACCGGCATTCCCCATGGATCTTGCAAAAATGATCCCCAAGAATAGTCCCAAACCACCACAAGCGACCCAGAAACCGGATATATGGGAGATTATATGATACCGGGTCAACCATTTGCCTTTGGTTAGATGATTGACGCGAAGAAATTCTCGGGCATATTCGCGATTGGCCAATTGCAATGTTGCTTGATTCCGTTTACCCTGGTATAGCAAAGATGCAAAACCAACTGCATCATTTTTTAGACTATGCTTTTTTGAAAATGGAATCCGATACCAAAATCGATCTCCCGTCAGAGCTGTTCGAACACGTTCGGTTGAAACATCTTGCGAATTGAAACTGACTTTGCCCAGCGACTCTCTGGGGACAGATGCTTCAAAAAACTCAAAATGATCCACTTCTTGCATGCAAACAGGGCACTTGTCGGGAAAAACAAGCCCCCCTTGAAAGACACCGACCCCATCCCGCTCTGCACTTCGAGTTGACCTCGTTTGATGCATCAATGTCGATCCCTGATTTAATTCAATCTTGATTTCCGCCCTCGGTTTAAACATCGGCAAACTTTTGGAAACATGGACTTGGGTGGGGCTAACCATAAGTTTCCCATGGATGACCCCATCAATCGTCATTGGTGTCAATTGCGGCCACGGTGGCTTTGATAGGATAACCGGATCCTCATGATTCGTCTGTGGAGGGGGTTGCTGCCGTTTATTTTGCGTTTCCGAAAAAGTGGTGTAGTGATTTTTAAATGTGCCCCCGCTTCCATCGATTCGTGTGTTGCAATACTTACATTTATCAGCGTAACTCGGTATCATCTTTCCGCACTGAGGATTAGGGCAAACCTGAAATTGCTCATCCATATTCCTCGTCTCCTTTATAACCCAAATTTGCAGCAAACCATTCATTCATGCTTTCGTATTTGGGTTCGAGATGGATTCATATACTCCTTTTTCTCCCTTGGCATTATGATTCGTAAAGAAAGACTGCACCCGCTGGGTGCAGTCTTAAAGCTTCTTATGATAGGTAGGCGAAATCAGATTAGACGGGTTGACCATCCACCACTTTTTCTCCTAATGGGAAAAATGGTACCATTTCGTTGCCTACACGTGCCAATGCTTCCACTGGGGAAAGACCCCAGTTTGTCGGACAGGTGGATAGCAACTCAACAAAATTGTACCCCTTGCCGTCTATCTGTGATTGGATTGCTTTTTTAATATATTCTTTCGCTTTTTTAACATTCGCAGGTGTGTTCAAGGCACCTCGCGCTACATAATGTGAACCTGGAATCGCAGCTAACATCTCTGCCATTTTGATGGGTAGTCCATCACGTTCAGGATCGCGGCCATCTTGAGTGGTGCTCGTTTTCTGTCCAATCATCGTTGTGGGAGCTTTCTGACCGCCTGTCATTCCATAGACGCCATTGTTGATCATAATCGTGGTGATTTTCTCTCCACGCCCGGCAGCATGCATGGTTTCAGCACCGCCGATGGAAGCGCAGTCTCCATCACCCTGATAGGTAATCACGATTTCGTCCGGGCGACACGCTTTTAAACCTGTTGCTGTGGCCGGTGCACGTCCGTGAGCAGCACCGATCATATCCATTTTGATGTATCCGCCAAAATATGAACATCCGATTCCGCAGACACCGATAACTTTATCTTCAATTCCCAGTTCGTCCATAACTTCGGCAATGAGCTTATGAGCGATGCCGTGGGTGCAACCGGGGCAGTACGAGAATTTTCGTTCATACATCAGTCGAGGCCATTGATAAACTTTTTCCATTTGTCGCACCTCCTATTTACAATTGTCTTTCGAGCATTTCGTAGACCTGATCCACTGTCGGCATATTGCTGCCCCAAGTGGGTTCAAAAGTCACATCGAATTTGCCCTTAAGAGTTAATTGAACGTCTTCCAGCATCTGCCCATTGTTTGCTTCAATCACCAGGACTTTCTTGCATGTGTCCGGGATCCGCGCAAATCCCCTTTTCGGGAAAGGCCAAGCAATCAATGGTCGGATAAAGCCGATTTTTTTACCGGTAGCTTCAGCATATTTCTTAACTGCTACTTCTGCAATCCGGCCAACTGTTCCGAATCCGGTGACGACATATTCACAGCCTTCCAGATTGGTTTCTTTCCATCGTTGGACTTCCTCTTCTATTTTGGGGTACTTTTCTTTGTTCAAGTACTCGAAAAATGCACCGTCAGTTCCGGAATGGACATGGTTTGCCTTTTCCCGGCCATGAAGTCCGGTTAAAGCCCATTCGGGAGTTGGTAACGATTCTGGGTCGACGGGATCTTTCATTTCAACGGGTTCCATAACCTGACCAATAAGGCCGTCAGCATAGATGTATGAAATAATGCTGTGCTTTTCAGCCATATCGAAAGCCTCATACATCATATCAAAAGCTTCCTGGACGGTTCCGGGACAAAAGACGATACTCCGGTATCCACCGTGGCCGGCTCCTCGGGTTGCCTGTCGATACGAACTTTGGGTCGGCGTCAAATCACCGATGCCAGGACCCATCCGGGACATATCAACGATCACGCAGGGGACTTCGGCAGCAGCAATATAGGACATGCCTTCTGCTTTCAAACTGATGCCACAGGAAGAGGATGACGTCATGCAACGCTTACCGCTTGCAGCGCCTCCAAATAGCATATTAATGGCAGCTAATTCACTTTCTGCTTGAATAAAGCGACCGCCATAATTCGGCAGTTCTCGTGAAAGATACTCGGGAATCTCATTCTGAGGAGTGATAGGGTATCCGAAGAAGTACCGACAGCCTGCGCGAATCGCAGCCTCTGCTACTGCTTCATTCCCTTTCATCAACACTTTTTTGGCCATACTCATAATCGCTCCTTTCTTTGTCCCGGCTTCCCGGGATCCTATGTATTTACTTATAGACTTCGATGGCGCCATCTGGGCACATCAGCGCACAAAATGCACATCCGATACATGCTGTTTCATCAGTGCACCCTGCCGGATGATAACCGCTGGCATTGATTTCCGTTGCCAGTGCTAGGATCTTCTTGGGGCATACTGATACGCACACTTCACATCCCTTACATTTCTCTGTGTTAAATACTGGTTTCGGCATTCGTATCCTCCTTTCCCTCGAATCAAAAATTGGGTCCGACGTAAAAAAAGACCGCCTCCCGAACCGGATCTGTTGGAATCGCACAAGCCTTCTCAGCTGTCCATCCGTCTCGTTTATGCTGCTTAGCGAGCAATGAGCTATCTTAAATTTTCAGGCCTGTCCGGATTTCATCGATTCCACACGAGTATTACTTCGTGCATTTCTGCATGAGTCCTGCTAGTATCGGAAAAATGTTGATCTAACCAGCAGAACATCACCTGTTCTCTATTTTACCCCATACACACTGTTAATGCAACCATCGAGAGACTGATTTGTGATATATTTCATATCACCGGACGACTACCAATCGTGATACCCAGCACAATACACTAACGACGCCAACGGAACAGCTTCCAACCGTGTTCACCACTGACACGAATATCTCGCTTCTGAAACAATTGTAATCCGATCAACAAAAGGAGAAACGATACCCCGAGTAAACCTATTGTCCAACCAAGATTCAACCCGTCTATGGCATTACCCGCCTGATAATACCCTAACGGCGTAAAACGCAACCAAGGTCTTAAATCAGTATCGATGTTGGTCATGATTTTAAAGAGATAATTACCCATCAATAATGCTGCCATCACGGACCCTGCATTGCGTGCAGAAGGAAGCCACATACTAAGCATCACACCAAAAGAAGTGAAAAAGATCAACAATGCAAACATGGATATAAACGGCCATGACAATTCGACTGGTGAGATACCCAGATCAATAGATCCAGCTGGAACCGCCCAACTCATCCAACCCGCTATGAGAATGATGATCAGCCCGCTGCTAATCGCGAGAAACCGGGATATAAACAACCGAATGCGTAATATGGGATGTGCAAGCACAATATCCAAAAAACCTTTTTCCTCATCACTGACCAACATCCCAACACCTGCACTAATCGCAAAAATTGCAATCATCAGGTGCATATATGAAAAGTAGTAAACATCTATATAACCCTTGGGTGTTGCCAGCATCGTAATGTTTTCAAACATTGCCACCATGATATCAGGAAACATATCGATGAACTGACCAATAATATCCCCCAAATCTTTAATGCTTGGCCAAAGATAAGCCATCATCAATCCGTATAAAGCAGCGCCGATACTCCAGCCCACAATTTGGTTTCGCAACCGTCCGAAATAATGCAGAAATTCATTTATCATGAACATTCACCCCTTTGCTCATGACTCCTTGATCTTTTCTCCGGTAGTAAGTTAAAAATGCTTCTTCCAAAGACAAATGCTCGGATTCAATATCAACAATCTGAAATTGTGCAATCATCTTAACAAATTGATCGATATCTCCTTCTACCTTAAAAGTTATCTCCCGATCATCATCCTTTCGCTGAATTGAAATCCCTTGAAGTCCGGATAAAATCGTATCGGGTGGTGGGTTGCGGAACCGAACGCGAATCGTTCGAACGGTCATTTCAATGAACCGCCCGGGTTCCGTTTCCTCAACAATTCTTCCGTCTCGAATAATGACGGCCCTATCAGCGATGGTCTCAACTTCACTGATGACATGAGAAGAGAAGAATACGGTTACCCCTTTTGCCTTCGCCTCCCGGATCATACTATACACTTCCTGTTGCATCAATGGGTCGAGCCCGCTTGTGGGTTCATCCAGCAGCAGGAGGTGTGGTTGATGCATAAAGGCCTGTACGATACCGACTTTTTGCTTATTCCCTTTGGATAGATTTTTAATACTGATATGCATATCCAATCCAAGCCGCTCTGCCAGAGTCCGAATAAATGCTGCGCTGGCCTGGTTCCCTCTTAACCCATTGAAGTATTTTAGGATGCTGGATACCGTCATGTTGGAATCAAAATTCAGCTCACCGGGTAGATATCCCACCTGCTGTCGAATGTCTTTTGAATGAATTGCAGGATCATATCCTAGAACCCGGACCACGCCAGCGTCAGGCCGAATTAAATCAAGCAGACATCGGATCGTTGTCGTTTTCCCAGCACCATTTGGGCCAAGGAAACCTGTAATCTGACCAGCTGGGACCTGAAGGTCGACTCCTTGCAGCGCAACGACTTTCCCGTATGATTTACGCAGACCGGATAGTTCAATGGGGTATTCTACCATATCTTATCCCTGCTTTCGTCGTCATGATTTGATTCATAACTACCGTGGAAAAATCTCATGATCTCTTACTGTTTACATTGCGATTCCTTTTTGTGTTTCGATGGTTCTCTGCAAATTCCTGCAATAATATCCAATCTAATTTGATAATCGAAGTTATCATCCCCAACCCCATTTAACCCATCCTGCGATTATTCGTGGAGGGTTTTTGGAACTATTCACGAATAACTTTCGGACACCCAATAACGTTTTGGAGGTGCGAAATGGACTATACTTTATTTCCTCCTGATGGTAATGGTATTTCAATCATTCCCACAACTTGTATTAATAACTGCGGGGGCAAATGTATACTCAGAGCTCATGTCAAGCATGGTGTACTACTTCACATAACCAGTGATGAGATATCAGATGAGAATTCCCTGATCAGTCCCCAACTTCGTGCGTGTGCAAAAGGAAGAGCTTATGTTCGCCGCTTATATGATCCCGCACGGCTGAAAGTTCCGTTGATGCGAACCGGACCCAGGGGTTCTGGTCAGTATAAGCCCATATCTTGGGAGGAAGCTCTTAACCGGACTGCATCAGAACTTTTGCGGATTCGTGAATCCCATGGTCCTGCTGCTGTTTTAGATATGTCCTGCTCCGGTGCATTTGGAGGTAAATTCCATCAACGAGCAACGGACCGATTCTTAAATATGTTTGGCAGCCGAACGATTCTAACCGGAAGTTACAGCTCAGAGGCAACCGATGTCATGACCGAAATCATGTACGGCACTCAGTCGACTGGGAATGACCGTGCTGACCTGCTCAATGCGAAAATAATCATCATGTGGGGCTTCAATCCAGGGGAAACAACGCGTGGAACGAACACAGCTTGGTTTATCGCCAGAGCACGGGAAAACGGAACGCGTGTCATATGTCTGGACCCGGTCATGTCCGACTCCGCGGCTGTGCTGGCTGATGAGTGGATACCGATCCGACCGGGCAGCGATGCTGCCGTCATGATGGCGATGGCATATACGATGATTGTGGAAGATTTAATGGATGCTGATTTCCTCCGTCAGTTTACTTCCGGATTTGACAATTACCGGGCATACATCTTAGGAGAGCAAGATGGCATTCCAAAGTCACCCTTATGGGCATCTCAAAAAAGCGGAACCCCGGCGACAACAATTATCGAATTGGCCCGTTTATATGCCAGCAAAAGGCCAGGGGCTCTGATTTGCGGATGGTCACTCCAGCGAACGGCCTATGGTGAAACGCCAGTACGAACGGCCATTATTCTCGCTGCCATGACTGGCAATATCGGTATCCCCGGTGGTAATGCCGCGGGAGCGGATTACAGCCGGGTTCCCTATATGTCAGGCTTGAATGTAGGCTCTCTTCCTGACCCATCTGCTAAGGTTCCTATCTATTTGTGGCCTGATTTAATTTTGTCTGGGAAGACCGGGGGTTTCCCAAGCAATATCAAAGCTGTGTATCTGACTGGAAGCAACCTTGTGAATCAAGGTGCAGATATTAATAAAAATATTAAAGCGATGCAAATCCCCGAGTTCATCGTTTGCCATGAGCAGTTTATGACGCCAACAGCAAAATACGCTGATATAATTTTACCAGTCAACACATTTTTGGAGCGAAACGATATCGCTTTTCCTGGAACATGTCAAGGAAATTATTTTCTATTCGCCAACCAAGTCGTTGAGAGTCTGGATGAGTCAAAATCGGATTATGATATTTTCTGTCTGCTTGCTGAGAAAATGGGGTTTGGTGAAAAATATAGTGAAGGTAAAAAAGATTTGGATTGGCTTCGCGAACTGGCAGCCAGTTCCGATATCCCGGATTTTGAAACTTTCCGCCAAACCGGAATCTGGAGAGATAAACGGAAGAAACCACATGTTGCTTTTACGGAACAGATCCAAAGGGGGAAACCCTTCAATACACCGTCTGGTAGGATCGAAATCTTTTCACAACAAATAGCCGCTATGGACGACCCACCGATATCACCCATTCCTCAATATGTGGACCCCTGGGAAAGTCCAGCAGATCCTTTGGCTCAGCAGTATCCACTTCAACTCGTCACACCGCATAGCAAGCATCGGGTTAATTCGTCTCAAGTCAATAACCCTTGGCTAAGTGACTTGCGATCTCATCAGATTTGGATTAATCCTGTTGATGCTGAAATCAGAGGGATTAGGCATAATGACTGGGTCCGGGCATATAACAAGCGAGGAGAAATGCTGATTTCTGCATTTGTAACAGGACGGATTATGCCCGGTGTCGTCAATATATTTCAGGGATCTTGGGTCGATTTTGATGATTCCGGTACTGACCGAGGTGGCGCTACCAACGTTCTCAATTCGGGTCAGCCAACCCCCTTTGCCAAAGCGTCGACCACCCATACTACACTGGTTGAGATCGAAAAATCACACATCGCGCTGGAGGAATGAATATGGATAAGACCATGGGATTTTACATTGATTTAACCCGATGTATCGGCTGCCATACCTGCTCCGTTGCTTGTCGAGATTGGAATCAACTTGATGACAGCGCATCTTGGCGAGAAGTGTTAACCATTGAAGCGGGTGAGTATCCAAATCCGTTTGTATGCTTTTTCCCCACAGCCTGTTACCATTGTTCAGAACCCATCTGCCAGACTGTCTGCCCGGTTGCTGCTATCCAGAAGGAAGAAAGTCATGGTTTGATTATCCTCGATCAGGAGAAGTGCATTGGTTGCGGCGCTTGTGCCAATGCCTGCCCATACCAAGCACCAAAACTGAACCATGGCAAATATGGCAAATGCGATATGTGTCTTAGCCGCTTGAATGATGGGAAACAGCCGATTTGCATTTCATCCTGCCCCATGAGGGCGATTGACTACGGTCGGATGGAAGACTTGAGGACCAAATATCCCGGTACTGACCAAGTACCCTACTATCCCGCACCGGATGCGACAAGACCCCACCTATGGATCAAGGCAAAATTGAAATGACCCGCGATACCGTAAAGCGATAATCGGTCCTCACGATTTAACAAAACAGTTTGCTTGTTCATAATCACCGGTGGAGTCTTCACCTGGCTTTGAGTGATTAGTTCCCTTTCGATTTTTTTGAGAATACGATACTAGTTCATATGTACTTCCTTGTCATTATTGGCTTTGTGAGCCATTTATAAGGTGTGTTAGTTGTAAATTTTGCCTGATGCTGCGCCGACGCAATATCATTCAATACAAGGATTGCTCGATGCAAGTAAAAACCCTCGAGGAGTCTTTCTGCAGAACTAGGGTATATGCTATTATGCAATTGTGTATTGACCCACAAATATTTGCTGATAAGGACTACTATTTTTTCGTATGTTATGCTTTTCAGCAAAATAATTCCTAAAGTGCTGGGATTCGTTAGTTTAATGGTAAGCCAGGCAGGTTCCAGACGGCATTGCTTATAAATCGAAGCTGCAACCCGCGTTGTTAATGTACTACAATACTGAAGTTCTGAAAGACGGGCACTTGATGCATAAATTTACAAGGATCACATTGTTGAATCACTTCAAATTGTTTTCATTAATCAGTGCATCCACAGTGACACCAAATCGGGTTGCGATGCCGTATAGGGTGTCTCCCTTAATCACTATATAGCGGATTTCGTCGTCTGCTTTAGGCAACATGGCATTAACCGTTGACAATGTGTATCCTTGCTTGCGCAAACCATCAATAATGAAAGGCAACGCTTCTATCGTGTGATAACCGCCCACGTGCATTAAGATAATTCCACTCTCAGAAGCATTGTCCAATACCCTATGGATTAGATAATCTGTCGTCACTTTTGAGCCTCGGATCTCTTCCGCCCAGTCGTGGCTATCCACTGTCCACATCACAGTATTTGAGTATCCCAATTCACCCAAAATCTGCAACAATTTACTGTCATATTCTCCATAGGGTGGTCTAAATAGATATGGACTAGCCCCTGCGATATTCCTTAAAATTTTTGTTGAATCCAACAGTTCTTTTCGGATTTGCGTTTCCGTCATGGTGGTCATGTGGCCATGGGTCAATGAGTGATTTTCCACCACATGCCCCTTTTGGATGATTTTCTTCGCTAAATCCGGATGATCTTTTACCCACAGTGCCCGCAAGAAGAAAGTTGAATGAACATTGTAGTCTTCCAATACTTGTAATAATCCATCCGTCTGGTCATATAGCCACCCGGCATCAAAAGTCAGGGCAATCCGCTTCTGGGATGAAACACTAACCCCTGAGTGGATTACTCGGGATGCACCCTTCGAATCACTGTGCCCAGGGATTACCAACACTTGCCCCGGATAGATGATTGGGGTAACCGGCTCAGGTTCAGGCTCTGGCTCAGGTTCAGGTTCAGGCTCTGGCTCAGGTTCAGGATCTGGCTCAGGTTCAGGATCTGGCTCAGGTTCAGGATCTATATCCCGGGCAAAAAAGCTACAGGCAGTTAAGACCATCATCACCATGCATACAAGAATTAAAATTGCTATCAATCGTCTGCCTTTTATATTGTTCCATCCTATTATCATGGGTTTCACTCTCCTTGGCACTACTTTAATCCAAATCTCAATCAACTCTGATTTAATCCTTTAGTAGTTGAAGTAAACACTAATAACAGTCTCGGTAATTCATGCTGTGAAGGATATCCTCGAAACAAGGCTACATTGAATGCAACATTTATTCTTGAAAACATTACAGATGGATTTCATTATCTGCAAATGCATATGAATTGATTATCTCAAGGTACTTCTTATTCCTTGATATCATAGATCCCAATAATTCATCGATAATATTGATTTATAGACTTACAATGCTGGGGATTTTGGATCACGTTTGGTTTCATAGTTTCTCAGGAAATTTCATGGTCATTTTTCATTATACATCGCTATTACATCAGTTACAATGCTTGCTCGCAGCGACCAGATTTCATGCAAAAATTGATGCGTGCATAGAGGAAGGATACTGGCACTAAACCACATGAGCACTATGATTGCTGAAATAAAAACGGCGAGACCCTCGCCGTTACTTGATCTCTATGGTTAGAGTGAAAGGAATCGAACCTTCGGCCTCTTGAACCCCATTCTGGTAGTATATGTTTTATACAGTATTGCATAGACCCATGATTGATTATTCTATAAGGGTTTGATGGATAATTATGATTACTAAATCCCGCCTTTTTCTGCCCCCTGCGGTGCAGTCCGCCTGCTGATTACGATTCAGCTAAAGCCCAATTTAGCATATTATTCGCTATCATCATGTCTAGGTAAATCAATGGTTTACACATTTTTAGATGATCGTGAAATCACTGCTATCCAAGAAAAATGGCAACGATTTGGCAACGGTTGTTCACTATCCATTATCCAAACTTCCATAGCCCATATTTTGATGATGTGTATGGGCGTCATCGACAGATGTAACTCGATTTTCACATCATGCAACGACTTCTCTCTCGTGAGAATATCAGACAAAATGAAGAGATATCACAGCTCACTGCTGTCAGATTCCGTCTCTCTGATCTTCCTGATACCCACCCTTCCAGACAATCAATGCTTTGTGGACCCTCATAATCATTTCCTCTTTGTTCATAGGTACCCGTTTCAGATCCTCCCACTCCAATCCTTCCCATACAATTTCCGGATCTTTACGTTCAATACTTCGGATATGCCTGTCAATTCAATTCTGAATTTCGTTTTCAAAATTCTCAGGAGTACAAGTCTTTGTATACATTGATTCCTCTCCTTCAACCAATGCAAATATTTGCGGAACTTCCTCTGAATTGGGCTTCTCATATTTAGTTTCTTATCGACATTACTACTAAATCAACGCACTCGCTCGACCATCTTAGCTTTTTCCATAGGCAATCCTTCAATATCATCAAGAGCCACATCCTTCCAGATTTCTTCCATCTCTGAGGTTCCCTGCTCGAGAATGTAGCGTTTTATCCAGTTAATCATCTGGTCATGGAAACTCCCCGCTTGATAAGTCATTGTGTACGTCTTCTTCTCATCCTCCACCACCGCGAACACTTGTGGAACTTCAGCTGAATTTGGTATCGAATAGTATAAACTTTTCCTAGGAAATGCAGTGAATGTGCTGAGGAGAATCTGCAGCGCGGAGGTCATTTTTTGGACACAAATAATTATTGAAATACCCTCCTGTAATTTGTATTCATAGCCGCGATCTTTCATGAGTTGTTCCAGCATATAACGATGCTCCAGCAATAAGCTGTTTGGAAATTCATCAACTTCAATCAAAAGGATTACATCTTGTCCTATCGCTTGTTGGTGGGTAAAAACATTCATTATGGCCATGTAAGGATTGGCGATCTTACCTACATATTCATATCCATCCACGAACAGCTTCTTCGTAAAATCTTCTTTGAACCTATGATTGCTTTCGAAGAGGGAGTCATACCGATATGCCCCTTGAGGTTCTTCAGACTGCCAGTCAAGATAGAGGATGTCTTCCCAATCCAAGTCCTGCCATTCCATATCACCTATTGCATCTTCCACCCCCAACAGATGCTTCCTTAACCATGGGATCACTACGGTATCTGTTATAACATCTGGTTTGAACGTTTTTGCGTACACTTTTCCCTTCTTTTCAACTATTGCATACACATAGGAAGAATATGAGCCCATAAATTGAGGTTTTTCATAGCCTAAGTATGCTCCAAACTGTGGCTGGTCATAGTCTATTCCTTTAATTGATAACAAGACTTGAAGGGGTGCACTCATCTCACTTGTATATATCACTGTATGGAGATATTTATCCCAGTTTTGGGCTTCTAAGCCAGAATACTGTTCCATGAACTCTGCAAATAAGTGGCGATGGACTAAAAACATGTCCGTTGTAAAGAACTCTGCTTCAATAAGCAGGACTGTATTTCGGGCTATATTCAGATCCTGAATATACACTGCCATGAAAGCATTGCATGAATTGAGTATCTCTCCAGCATATTGATAGCCTTCTGCAAGAATTGATTTCTCAAATTGATCCATGAACTCCGCATAACTATTCTCCCGAGCATTATAGCTTATAGCCCCCTTCAGGATCCCATCTCGCCGATTTTTCGGGTCCAGATAAAGGTTAAAGGTGTATCTAATTTGCGATAATGCAAATAACAATAAAAACAATAATCCAACTATGAACTGAAAAGAGCTGGGGAAAAAGTCTGGCATTTTACCCCTCCTTTGAAAAATCAGAGAACATTGCCGATAACTGCTTATATGTTCATCAAAAAAATCGAGCTAGCTTTGAAATCCATCAATTTGATACTAGTATCCAACGCGATCGATTAAATCCATTGTTAAGATATTAATCAATTACTGTAAAACGCGTTTCATATGAAACACCAGTGCTGGTAGGGATTTCAGCATAAGCTTGAAACAAATAAACAGGAAAGTCTTTAATGAGTCCTGGAAACACCTTCTCAAATGCAACATTTGCTTCATAAGCCTCTTCTTTAATATCTTGCATATTCATGAAAGAAGTAATGGTCGAATACCTAATCACCGGAACTACCCCCTGTTGATTCGTGACCAGGAATGCGAAATCGAATATTACAACATTAGCTATGCCATCCAGATCCAAAGGCAATTGAGAATATATTCTCTGTCTCAGATTCTGAGCCTCATTAAGAATATCCTCTTGATTAGGATACTGAAGTATGGTCATGTTATTGATCAATCCCTCACTCAAGAGTAAGTAAATAAACGCAGATATCTCCCTATCATTCTGCAATGCGACAATTGCATCATTGTAATATTCCTGAGCAGTTTTGCCCATAATCGCATAATTCGACGATGTATACGATTCTAGTCTCCAATAGCCATCTTCAGGTAGATATTGAAAAAGAACAAGGGTTTCATTTGCATCTGCCTTTGTTTTCAACAGCGAAAAAATTGCTTCATCACCACTTACATTAAGATCAATCTGTATACCCGTGTTTTCCTCGACTCCTAAAAGTTCCTTCAGATTTTGTCCTTTTGCCCCCTTAATATAATAATACACTACCTCATCATAAGAAGTTCCACCAAGTACACTTCCATACTCTTTCAATAATTCATTTAATTTGTTGATGGCAATAAAATTCTTAAACCGTTGTGTACCCTTATCGATTATAGCCTGACCATTTCCTATCTGGATAGCCTGAATCAGTTCCTCATTATTCTTACTAATTATTTGTTCTATTGTTTGATTTATCTCACCATTTTTTTGAATAAGTATCTGCTCCGATTGTGGACTACAACCCGAGACAATAAATGTAAAGGTCAATATGAAAACAAACATTGTTCTATTCACTAGCCTCTCCCCTTACATTACCATATTATGTCCTCCTGAAATGATCTTGCCACTATAGTACTTATTACTATATACGATTGTCATAGTTCCATTATACATATGAAGATCAGGAATGGGTATTTTAGGCGATATCGATGCACTAATTGCAAAACCAACTTTTACTGCATCTGGATCTAAAAAAGGATTTCCTACATAGATTTCGTCATAGCCAACATTCAATATGACTCCTCCAGACCCTCCAAGGAAATAAAGGTCTGTACTCTCTAATTCATTAATATTATCAATATCAATCACAGCATAGAATGCACCAGTGCTTAATGTAGGAGTCCCCCAATAGTTGGCTGATACGCTGTGCAATTCTGCATCACCCCCATTATCATCTTGAGCGAAAACAACAGAGGCTGACACTCCGGCAAGTGAAGCGGCTGATATTGTGTATCCATGCATTGTTACTAAATACCCGTCTAGATCCCAAAAAGTAACTGGATTGTTACCTGCATAAGAAAATGCATTAGAGGTCCTATTTCGACTAAATACACTCAGAATAGCATCCGCATTGATAAACCGCCCAACCTCCGGATCATAGTAGCGACTGTTCAGGAAATATAGGCCTGTCTCATTGTCGTAGCGATAGCCTCGATACCGGTAAGGATTAGCGACCCCTAATGTAGTGGCAGCTGACCCTGTGATGCTGACCAGTTTCCCCCAGGTGTCGTAAGTATATGCCACGACCACGCTGCCGCTGTCATCCACGATTTGGATGATGTCCCCCTGGGCGTTTTTGATATAGTAATAATTCACTCCGTTGTACTTGAAACCGAACAGGTCCCTCGCTCCGTTGTAGTAATAGTAGAGGGTGTCGGTTCCGTCACTCTCCCAGGTCACCCGGTTCCCCACCAGGTGATAGTTGGTGATAACGCTCCCCACAGTTTTCTTTGTCCGGATCCCCCGTAGTTGTATTCATAGGTCAAATATTATGGTACCGGGTTGCTTTCCTGTAGCTGTCCCTCACACACGCTTGGGTAGTTCATAGATTCTTTCCCACTTTTCAAGCTGCATCAGTGGCTTGGTCTTATCGTTATACGGCATAACAAGCAGAGTATTAAGATCATATCGGACTATAAAATATCTCCAGTCCTTGTCCTCCTCAAACTTAAACGGCTCGTTGGACAAAGCG
Organism: uncultured Candidatus Sumerlaeota bacterium; assembly: GCA_964600665.1. Classification (GTDB taxonomy): domain Bacteria; phylum Bacillota; class SLNR01; order SLNR01; family SLNR01; genus CAZRKC01. Next base: position 1,184 of record CAZRKC010000042.1, on the reverse strand, counting down.
ATAAAATCATTGAAGTAAAATAGATCCTGTCGTGCATTGAAAATTCCATAGTACACTGGCCTCGTCAGATCCAAGGTATACAGTTTTTTATTGAATACTGAATACGCTGTGAACTGGTGTTCCTCAGGGATCACATGTGTAAGGCGCCTTATGTCCCCTTGCAACACCCAGATCGATGCTACAACTCCTGGAAATGCAAAGATCGGCATAAGAAATCTTTCAACACCAGTGACCCCATAATAGAGATTAACAGCTATTGGCCCCACAAGGCAGCATACAAGCAGGAATAACATGATCTGAGCACGTTGTCTCCACACAGAGGATAAATGTATCTTCATCAGGGCACCCCCTAATACAGACTGGAGTATCGAAATATTGGTATGGCGACACTTACCCGTACAAAAATCATAGATTCTGCATTTTGACTTTTTTAGGGTTTAGATAGTCCAGGGAGTGAAGAATCCGAATATTATTGTACCAAGGGACACTAGTCGATCTCAAGATTGAACCCTTATGCTTTTATCAAACAAAATGTTAAATATTGCCTGAGTGTGAAATTTCGACTAGCACCCAATTTCCCCTGCCTGAAAATTCAAAATATTATTCGACAATCGATGTCATATTGTTTTCTATTAATGCCATGACTCACTATCATAACCTATAAAGAAAAAACGACGAAACCATCGCCGTTACTTGATCTCTATGGTTAGAGTGAAAGGAATCGAACCTTCGGCCTCTTGAACCCCATTCTGGTAGTATATGTTTTATACAGTATTGTATAGACCCACGAGTGATTATTCTAAAAGGGTTTCATAGATAGTGCTAATTACTTCATCCCACTCTATTCTGCTCCCTGCGGTGCAGTCCGTAACAAAATGGTTCGCAACTCATAATAAATAATGGTTAGTGTTATTGAGAAACGTGGCAACGATTTGGCAACGAATCAACAAAAAAGCCTTGCGGTCATTTCCGCAAAGCCTTGATATTACTGGAGCCGATGATGGGATTCGAACCCGCAACCTGCTGATTACGATTCAGCTAAAGGGGTATTTTTAGTATTATCCATTACACTCATGTCTAGATATATCAAGGGTTTGTGCAATACTATCACATCATAAAACATTAGATTTTTAGGAAAAATGGCAACGGTTTGGCAACGGTTTTTCACTATCCGTTCTTCACGA
>CAZRKC010000041.1:0-17365 GCA_964600665.1 uncultured Candidatus Sumerlaeota bacterium | reverse complement strand
GAGTGCCCGATGGTTTTTCCTTTTTCACTTTTGCGAACTTAAGTGTACACTACCCAAGTCATTTCACAAGATCAAACCAGAAAAAATCCTCCTAATCTTCTCTTGAAATTGTTAGGCCATTCCCGAAAATATTTTCCTTTGAAATCTTCAATACATTCTCATATCACAAGCACAAGATCAGCATATTCGAGAGGCAATAATAACCTTTTATACAGAGGAATTAGTTATTAGAGGTTGAACATAGGAAAGTGAAACCTAGGCACGCTTGATAATCAGCGGTTGGTGAGTTTCCTTTCACATCGGACACTTGGATCTCATATTCAACCATTATTCTAGTCGCAAAAAGCACTTTACGCTTGAAGGCCATCTAAGGAGTTGAGTTTACTTGCCGATTATTCAATGGGTCTTTATCTTATTCTTTCCATTCCTGTTAATCAAATTCGTCCAAAAAAAACAGCGTGCTGCGATCATGAGTCCGATTCTTCTTTGTTATCTTGCAGGCGTAACCCTTGCGAATATACCATCAATCCCATTGAATCCTTCAATATCCATGCTCATTGCCAAAATTGCAGTCCCTTTGGCGATACCACTGATTCTGTTTTCTTCAGACTTTATGAATTGCCTACGATTGGCGAAACGGACCTTACTATCTTTTGGATTAATCGTTATCAGTGTCCTTCTCAGTTCATCCATTGGTTCTTATGTCTTCGCCTCGAGGGTTCATGAGTATTGGCAAGTGGCTGGAATGTTGGTAGGAGTTTACACAGGAGGAACTCCCAACCTGATGGCAGTTGGAATGGGGCTCAATGTCACCGAACAAACCATCATTCTAGTGAACACAGCGGATGTACTAATGGGCAGCCTGTACATTTTATTTCTAATCCTGCTGGCAAAACCCATCCTCGCCTCATTTTTACCCCCTTTTCAATCCCAAAACCAATCGAGCACGCCGAATAATTTCAACCACATTTCTCCTGCTGAGCCTCTGATCACGGAACAAAAGACTACTATTAAAAAACTCATACTTGCCGCTGGACTTTCGACTCTGATTGTAGGTGTCAGTTATTTAATCTCTTTACTCGTTATTGGGCAGTTTGAATTGGATTTCATCATCTTGATCATAACCACTTTGGGGATTGCCGGGTCGTTTATCAAGTCAGTCCGCGAGATTGAGGGAACCTTTGAAGCTGGAGAATACCTGCTTCTAGTTTTCTCTCTTGCCATTGGCACCACCATTAATTTTCATTATATGGCTATCTCAAATTACTACATCTTCTATTATGTTGCCTTTGTGCTAACCGGTACCGTACTGCTCCATTTTTTCCTATCTTACCTCTTCAGGATCGATGTGGACACGACGATCATCGTATCTACCGCCGGCATTTTCGGTCCGCCATTCATTCCCCCTGTTGCAACCTCGATAAAGAATAAAGAGTTAATCGTAACCGGTATCACTATCAGCTTGTTGGGCATTGCTTTAGGCAATTATCTTGGTTTTTTTCTGGCTTATCTTTTGGCTCCTTAATATTGCATCAGAATAAATACAAATCCTCATCCGTACGGGTTTCCCATGGACATTCAGGCTGAGCTGCCGGCTACCCGGCGGCTCAGCCTGATTCCATATCTTAACTAGACACGATTAAAATGTGCACACTGCTTGGCTAATATTGTTTTCCATGTTTATATCAAAACTGGTTGTCTTAACCTCCACTGTATTTTCCACCGGTGAAGTAGCCCGCGCCACGCCTGCATAAATTGTAAATACGACCGAACTGTTTGCAGCCATCTCGCCGAGATTAACATTCACCTTACTGCCACGCACATTGACCGTTGCACTTGGAATGATATCTCCGTCAATGCTAACATATTTCGTTCCCCGGGCTAAGCTGTCCGTAACCACCACATCTTTTGCTGGTTCCGAACTTTGATTGGTCACATGAATGACCCATGCAATAACGTTTGTTTCTGGATCATAGACGCCATATTCATGACTGATCTGCAGGTCTACCGTTGTAAACGAACTTGGCATTACAGTTAACTTGGCCGCTTCAGATGTTGTCGGTCCGAAGGTATTGGAAAGGACGACACGATAGAGATAGCCATTCATGCTCTTCTTTGTAGCTGGCGTTGTGTATGTGTCGGAGTTGGCTCCGGTGATATTTCTCCATCGCACTCCGTCAGTGCTGTATTGCCATTGGATATATGCTGCTGGATTGGCGCTGTATTCCACCGTAAAGGTGGCTGGTTCTCCCTGGACGACCACTGCATTTTGCGGATCAAGGGAAATCAGGGGCGCATGCTGGTTGAGCACTGTCAGCGTGAAATTCTGAATTGCTGCTGGCTCAATGCCATTGTCTGCAGTTAAAGTCAACTCGTAGGTACCGGCCGTGCCAGATTCCGGTGCACCACTGAATGTTGCGGTCGTTTCGTTAAAGATTACACCCGCGGGAAGAGATCCCGACGACAGACTTACTGTTGGGGTGGGGAACCCGGTAGTCGTTACTTTAAACGATCCATTCGATCCGGTATTAAAAGTAGCGCTATTGCCGCTGGTGATGGTTGGTGCTTCGGTGACTGTTAAGGTAAATGTTTGATACGCTCTCCCGAAAGTATTCCAAGCCTCAAGAGAGAGAATATAAATACCAGCCGAACCAGGTAGAGGTGTACCGTTGATTGTGGCACAGCCAGATTTTTCTGTGAAAAACATTCCTGACGGTAAAATCCCGCCATATTTCCAGACATAAGGCACTGGATATCCCTCAACGGTCACTTCAAAAGTTCCAGTGATACCAACTGCGAAAGAGGCATGATCTGCACTGGTAAAACTGGGAGACGCGGACATCCCCCAATTGAGGACGATATCACCCATACTCCAGAAGCTGGAATACTCGCTATCAATAGCAATATGGTATGTCGTACCCGCCACAGCGGTGAGCGTCACAGCCTCTCCACTACCACCCTGAGCTACACGCGTGAGTTGATCAACTGCATCCCCGGTATAGATTGAAATGCCAAAGTAATCATTTTTATAATCTTCACCCATTGCCATACTGCCTTCGGTATCCCAGTAATAGTCCCCATCTAAAGGTGCAGTCCATGACCACCAGACAGATGAGAAACCTAAATACTGGTTCGCAGGCTCGCCAGCTTCTCGGGTAGCAAACTCGTTGTTGGATGAAGTTGTACCCATTTCACCTGTGATAACGTACGCATCGCTAAAATCGTCATTGACCGGAATATTCGAAGCCTCTTCGTACAACCAGTTCAAAGCAATGGGACCACCATACGAGCCGTATGAGTCGATGAGGATATAGTAGGTTGTCCCCTCCGTTGCAAGGAATGTTGTTCGGCTTTCCAAGTCGTCTGAAATATCATCATTGAAAGCAATTAGTGATAAAGAACCGAGCTCTGGTCCGGTGCAAATACCTATGATTAAATCCGCCAAACTGCTAACCGCACCGAATGTGGCGTATCCGGTTTGAGGTGCCGTCCACGCCCACCAGACTGTAGCCCCTGCTGCGTAGTTAGTTATTGAGTCCCCTACTTCGGAAGTGGCCTCCACATTGTGACCGCTGGTGGCGCCACTCGTTCCGCTGATTGGCAAGGCATCTGCAAAGTTGTCGTTCCACCTTAGCCAATTGAGGGTTATGTTACCAAAGCACCAATCATTGTAGCCGCGAACGCAGATCATGTAGGTTTCACCCGCAACTGCGTCAAAAAACACACCACTTTGCCCCACATTTCCGGAATCATTATTCGATGTAATCTCTGTCAAGCCGGATACACTGGTTCCCGTATAGATTTGAAGAACCGTATCAAAATCGCTGCCGAAGGTGTCGAAGGCATAACCGCCACTCAAAGGTGCCGTCCACGACCACCATACCGAGTTTGCACCATCTTGAGCTGGTTCCCCAGTCTCGGCCGTTGCCCCTTCATTATGGCCGGTTGTGGTGCCACTTGCTCCAAAGATGACATACGCATCAGCGAAATGGTCGTTGCTAGGCGAAGTGCTGGCTACGACCGGCAACCCCGCAACTATCATGAGACCGATCAAAATAATTGAAACTGCTACTTTGTACTTTTTCATGCTCAATCTCTCCCTAATTTGAATTGTTATTCAGTTGGTGATGCTGTTTAATATTCCCAAAAATTCCGGTATATATCACATCCGAATCTAGCTTTTACTGATCACGACATGTTTCATGGTTTATCGGGTATCAAACACATTTGCTAACCCCTTTCCATGTCAAGGAATTCAACCGTTCTCACCCCCAAGAATATCTTCCACAGATTTTGATTTGACGATTTATCGTCCCACCATATCGATAATCTCGTCGATGGCTATCTGGCACAGGTTATTCCACACGATGGTATTCGCATGTTCAACCCTGACCATGCGAAATTTACTCAAATCCGAAAGTCCGCAAAACCGTGTACTTTGCAGCCTCGGACGAAGATTATAGATGATCTGGTGATGATTACTCAATTCGATGGTTACTGTGAAGTCATCGTTTGGAACTGCCTTCACAATACTCGCCATATCAGATCACTTCCCAGCGCAGTTTGATTTGAAAACCCATGATCATTCAATTTTGCGACGAGCTTATGCTACGGATACTAGATCTTTCATCACCCCGCTTCCAAGGATTCTTTTCTGAAAGAAACCTCTGAATGGATAACTCATCCAAGGGTGCCCCTTTCATTGCAGTCTCACTGGTTTACCTTGCATTAATGAACGAACACTGCTGCATATAATGATTACTTAGTATGTTTTTAAGGTGAACCCATCTTGAACGACTCCTTCATGGATAAAATTATCTCCGAACACTCGATTCATGACATACAGATTTCCACTGCGTCAACTCACTCCGTTTCTTGTCAATCTGGCATAGGATTTCTCACCGACGGCTGTAACGCAACATCTTCCCGCATGTTTACTGTCTCGATTCGTAATTAACCAATGTCTTTGTTGAACATAGAAGGACAAGTTCCGCATGCTCGAACCAGTCACTGCGGTCAACTGAGGGTACATGAGGCTAATCGATATATTTATTATAAGAAATCGGCACCAAGATATATATTATACGTTCGTATACGTTTCTCGGATGACTTACGTTTTCTGAAGCACCATCGGAATCCACCTCGATCCTGTTTAATGCAAAAAAAAAGCATGCCGCATGTTACCTTGGCATGATTGCTTCTCTGATGCAATGCTTGGTCCTCGAATAATTTCTATTGCGGGCACGATTCTCTATGTCAACCTAGCTTGAATAATTCATTGGGAGTGCAAATAATATCCTTGCAGAGAACGCATTCAATTATTACCTAATCCATGTAAAAAAATAAGTCGTCTGTAATACAAATATCCGATAGCAGCAATACCTTTATAGCAGTTTAAATCATCTTTGCATCTATGACTTTTCTAACAGCTGCGGCCCGACTGCTGACTCCCAATTTCCTGTATATCGATGTGATCGTTTTTTTCACGGTGATCTCGGCGATGTAAAGCTTTTCTGCAATATCTCTGTTGTGATAACCATCGACCAAGAGTTTGGCAATTTCTTCTTCCCGCTCAGTCAGTAGACCCTTTTTCAAATTCTTGACTAAGAAATTATCGAGGTTTTTTTTGTATATGATTACATGGTCAAAAACCCGATTGAGATAATCATCTCCGTTATCCGTTCTCACCCAATCAGACAACATGTCTACAATATAGCCACCGTACTCGGCAAAAGGAAGGATCACATTGTCATCTCGACCGATATCCAGGGCCATTTTCAAAGCTTCTTTCCCTTCACGTAAACCATATAGATGATATTTAGCAATGGCATCAAGGATATACGCGTGCATATACCCGAATTGAATATGGATGTCGGGGAAATGCTGCTGCATTTCAGAGCAGAGAACCTCCAGTTTGATGTATTTTTTTTCCAAGAGAAGATACTTTGCTTGAACAAGATAGTAATAGGTGAATCCGTGATAAAACATCTCTTCTCGCTTGATGTTCCCTCGTTGTATCCATCGGGCAAAGTTTTCCGGGTCCCTTGTAATTCCCCCTAGATAACCATAGCAAAGATCAACCGCATTCATCAGAATCGGGCTTTTATAATCTGTAATCTTTGCAGACAATTCATGAAGCAAATCCTTCGCTTCCTGTACTTTCCCCTGCGCAACATACATCCGGGCCAACACAAATGTAGCATTGAGAATCATGGCGATCTGGTTCATGGTTTCCGCTTTATATATGGCTTTGTATGCATGGAGTTCTGCCTGTTTCATATCCCATACTTCAAGGTAATATTCCGCCAAAAGCAGGTCCTCGCACCCTTTTCCGCATCCACCGGACAACTCTTCAAAGTAATGGTAGTTGTGCTCAACAAAAGTCACCAGTTTGAACAAGTCCCCTTTTTCTCTGTGATACATGTGAAGCGTGCTGGGGCAGCCAAAAGTAAAAATCATATCCGGATTAACGACACGGGAACGACCATCCAGCAAAACATACGCTTTTTTGTAGCGTTCAGCCATTTTCCGTAAGTCATTGAACTCCAGATAGATCTTTACAAGTTCTATTTCACCTTCGATCCTCATTTTGTGCGAAATAGAGGCCCACTGATTCCCCTGGAGATAATTTTCGAGATCCTCAAGCAATGCTGCTCCTTTCTCTACATCCACCCTGGAGATATAGAAATCAATATACTTGATATACCCTATCGGGCGGAGATATCTGGCTTCTAGAGGAATCTGTTCGAAGAGGTTCACGATTTCTGCGGCTGGCAGACGGCTAATCATACTGGTAATTCTGGGTCGCTCGAATTGGTCCATGATTAGCTCATACTCTTCTGCACGAATCAGCCAGTTGATTCCGGGAAGTATGAGCTCCTGTAAAAAGAACCATTCCCCACATCGCCTAAAAAGATTCTTCAGGTCGATGATGCTGAAATGATCTTCCAGCTGGGTCATTAAATAATTGCTCAGAATATTATGCATCACATACTTTTCTGATCGTTGATCAAACCGCAAAAATGAATTGTCTCGGCTGATTTTTTGAATAATCACAGCAGCTGATTCATCTTCTGTGATGAAGGTGATCTGTTCCAGGGTGAAACTGCTCAGGATGGAAAGTTTCATTAGCAGTTCTTTCTCTTGAGCACTATATCGACTTAATATTGTGGTTTCGATGAGTTCATACATATCCACCCCGGTTTTTAAAACACCCTGTTCCATGTAATTCCGGCAAATCAGATACACTGCGGTGATCCATCCTTCGGTAATTCTCTGTACATTTTGGGCAGTATCATCGGAGATTTCTAAATCAAAAAGATGAAAATACGTCTTAATTTCTTCGGTAGTAAACTCAAATAAGGAACTTTGCAATTGATGGCAGTATCCCTTAATAACCAACTCTTCAACATTAATCAAAGGTCGATTTCTGGACAGTATCAGCAAATTTAACCCGTTAATCCGTCTGCGCACAAGGACTTCCACCAGTAAATCCAACTCGGGGCTATTGGCATAATGATAGTCATCAATAACCAATACTTTTTTCTTCATGTAGGCCCATTCCTCGAGAAGATCAACGATTCGCTCCCTTTGTTCAATTCCTGTGGGGAACCCGATTCTGGATAATGTGTCTCCCAAGTCGGGTTCAAACTCAGCAAACTGCCTGGCAAGGACGTCCCACATCCGATGGATGGAGGACCGATCACTTTCGAATGTCACCCATACATAATCAATTTGATTTTCTTCGAGAAAACTCTTAACCGTTACAGTTTTTCCATATCCCATGGCTGCTACGACCAGCGTCAGTGGATAGTGGTGTAATGTCTCCAATTGTTTCACAATTTTGTCTCTAGCTAATATTTGTTGTTCTTTAAGCCCGTATGTCAAAAGAAAAACCTCCTTGCAGAATCCCTTTTCGGCTTCAATACTGAACCTGAAGATTTTTGGGGAATCGTAGGCTACCCGGCTTATGATTGCTTACCTCTCATTATGCGATCTCTTGCAAACAACCATGGAGTAATTGCTTTGTGCAGAGACACTTCCAGTAAAACATTGATACGCCTGTGGATATAAAATGTGACCGGTTGAGGCAATATCACGAGCCTTAATGAATGAATATGATTTCCAGTTTGGATGATTTTACATATTCTGATTGATTTCAATCTGCGTCCAATAATCGATAATCCAAGTCGTCGACTTCCCCAATCATACAAACCACACGCTGGGCTTCTCTACAACTTCTTCTACTTACGCAGTCTGGCAGACGATTGATTGATCCTAATCGGGTCCGCAACGAAATACCCTATTTACATAGTAAATGTATCCCGTATAGAAGAGTTTCGGTCTCCCATTCAGAATATCGTGAATCTGCAGCACGCAGATTTGCAATAAAGCTTTCCAGGTCACGAATATAATCAGCCACCAGTTTATTCGCAACATTCGTCATACCCTTGAAGAAACCATATCCCTCAAGGTAGCTCTCAGTTTGATCACTTCCCGAACAGGATAGAATCCTGTTAAGTAATATCTCCACATATTTGCCAATGCCACCCGCATCGATCCTGTCACCCCAGCCTATTTTACTGAGGAAGTCAGGGTCGCCCAGGCTCCGCATGTTACGGGAGTTATCAATCTTGCGCATTATTATCTCCACGCCCATGCATTGGATTACTCACATACCTCCGTGAGCTAATAGCCAAGTATCTTGTAAACCTTTGCTTCGACAGAATTCCCGTCTGCTTGCTCATGCGACCTGATCTGAATAAATTGCAATTAAAACTTGACACTCTAATTATTTTAGCCATTAATGTTCTATCAATATTTTACTATCTTCCCTCCCCATACTTCGTCATGTTTTTCTACAATAACTAAACATTCCGAAGCCGAATCGGCTGATTCTATCAACTCACCATTGTACGACCACACAGAACTACATCCACCCGCTTCTATCCCCCAGCATTCTCCTACATAATTAGACATTAAAACATTCATTGAATTTTCTTTGGCGATATGGTGTAACCGATTAAGTCCAGATTGAATCCCATTCTGAGAATAGAAAATACTCGCGACATAAAAATCCGATTTCTTGTTTTTGGCGCATTCAACATGCTCCTCTCGCTCAATATCATAGCATATGGCAAATGAAAGTTTTTCATCATTCAGTTTTATGGATGGATCATATTGCGTACTGGATTGAAAATACAATTCTTCTCCGGGATGCAGATATTTCTTGATATAAATTTGCGGGTGCATTGTTGGTGTGAAAATCCATGACGCAATAAATAAATCATCGTTTAATAACAAAGGAGCTCCGGCAACAATTACCATACTATGATCCAACGATGCCATTCTAATACATTCAAGTCTGATGTCGTCCTTGGTAAAACTTTGACCTCTCGCTAATTCTCGCTCATATCCCGTTAATGACAGCTCTGGAAAAACGATAATTTTTGAACCATACTGTGCCGCCAATCGAATATATTCCATATGTTTTTCAATATTTTGCTGATAATTTTCCTTAACTGATCGTATCTGCGCAACTGAATAAATTGAAGCATACATATTTATCGCCTCTTAACCTGATTTTCATTATTGTCTACGAATATACGGAATAGGAAGTGATATTCACTACCATTCCCATAACAAATTTCCCGGTAACTACGATGTACTACTGATTGAAACCAAAATCCTTAATTGTGATGGCCACACGCCAAAATTCTTCTCGTGTGCTATTCTAGGTTCCCAATTGTCGATTATATTATCGCATTCTGTCTTCGATCAACTGTGTAAAGAATTCGGCACCAATGGGCAAAATATCATCGTTGAAATCATATGAGGAATTGTGCACCGGAATCGCATCATCCTCATTTTCGAGTACCAAACCACCGATTCTCAAGTAGCAACCGGGAATGAGTTGTAAAAATAGCCCAAAGTCTTCCGAACCGGTGCCGGGTGTTAGGTTATCAAATGCATTCTCTTCCCCAACTACTTTCTTCGCTGATGCGATCGCGTATGCAGTGCATTCTGCATCATTGAATGTGGGCGCGAATTCATGGGTGTATTCAAATTCACATTCGGCATCGTTCATTGCGCAGATACCCATGCAGATTTTGCGCATCCTTTCTTCAATTAACCGCTGGCTTTCAGGCTTATACGCTCTTGCGTCCCCTTTGATCATGACATTTGTCGGAATCGCATTTCTGGCACCGTCTGTGAAAAACTCCGTACATGAAATGACGGCTGTTTCCAGCGGGCTGAAGTTCCTTGATACAATGGTTTGCAACGCCATAATAATTTCACTGGCTATTACAAGAGGGTCTTTGACATTGTGGGGTGCCGATGCATGGCCTCCTTTACCTTTGATTTTTATCACAAAATTATCTTCACTTGTAGCGATGCCTCCCGGACATGTCCCGATCTGGCCTAAAGGTAGTTGCGGACTGTTGTGCAATGCATAGATTTCATCCATTGGGTAGTTTTCCATGACACCATCATCAATCATGGCTTTCGCCCCATAACCGGGTTCCTCTGCAGGCTGGAAGATTAATCGCACTGTTCCGTTAAAATTTCTTCGATCTGCAATCAATTGTGCGGCGCCTAGCAATGTTGCTGTATGGCCGTCATGGCCACAACCATGGAATCGATTTTCTATCTGTGATGTGTAAGGCACACCCGTTGTCTCATTCATTTTTAAACTGTCCATGTCTGCACGAAGTCCAATGACTTTTTTACTGTCACCATTTTTCAGTGATGCCACAACACCTGTTTTCCCCACACCCGTAACCACATCATAACCCATCTCTACCAACTGAGCTGCAACTAATTCCGCTGTTCTCACTTCTTCAAAAGCTGCTTCAGGATACGCATGAATCTGATGACGCCATTTTTTCATTTGTTCGAACAAATCATTGCTGACCATAATTGTCCCTCCTCTTGTTGGCAAATTGCATTGCGTCTACCTGTTGTGATAAATCTGGCCTCACATATATTTTCCCTTCAACAAGAAACGTCGGATTAGATTGTTGGATTTTCACCAAAATATTACTGCTACTAATATTCCTTGATGCATGACCAAATCCTCCAAGCTTGCTGCTTCTATTCAATGTAATCGAAATTAATGAATGATCATGCACCATTTGAGATTCTCGACGTAGAGTGCATTACGCCATGAAAACAGCAAAATATCACTGAAAAGATATTTTGACACCAGTTGCTGCACCCATTATTGCAAGAGGACCCTTGTAGAGTAAGGGTCCCCGATCATCGCATCAGTATCCTTTCATCAATTCTTATTTCTACAGAACTAAGCTCTTCTGAAGATATCTGATATTTTCATCACCATGATGGGAGTGACCTTAGACCGCTATTTCATTTAGTGAATCGATCAAGCCTTTTTTGGAGCATTTTCGCCGCAAACAGAAGTCCGGTCCCCACAAACCCCCCTTCGAAAACAAGCAAACCCGCGTATGCGAGACGGTTGCCATGGAGCGCATACTGCATGATATCACCCATATGGGTCAGAAACAGAGCATCCGTTGCTTCAATTGCAATCCAGAAACTCATGCTAAGTCCAAGGGTAAGCAGGATCACCCCGAAAGGGAATGACCATTTTCCCCTTTGAATAAATAGAAGCAAAAGCGCAATGATACAGTAAAAAATCGTAAATATGACCTGTATCTTAAAAAAAATCGCGCACAAGAAAACCAGGGCGAATAGTATAGCGTAACGCTCTTCTCTTCTTAAATCTAACAGATTCCCATACAGAACCAGTGGGACAAGCAATGCATTGAAAATATTCGTAACACCTTTAAACACGGTGAAAAAGATACAGACCAAGGCAATGGTTAACGCCCCCCGAGTAATTGCTTGAATTCGGATTCGTATCACCTCTCTTAGTCGATTATTTTCTTAACTTTCATTTTATGGGCGTACATTTTTAAATCAGCTTCTTTTAAGATATTTTCTAGATTCTGGTCTGGGCCTCCAATAAAAGCGCATATGCCGAAGGCAATGGAAGCCAGGTCGTTAATTTTTCGATATTCTTGATCGATGCGGTTCAGAATCACTTCCGCGGTTTCCTCATCGCAATGGGTCATCAAAATAAGAAATTCATCTCCTCCGATTCGAAATACATAATCCAGCCCGCTTCTTGTGCATGCAGTACTTATGTTCGCAAGTTCTTTCAACACCCGATCGCCAACACTGTGTCCTTGCTGGTCATTAATCTGCTTGAAATTGTTCAAATCGATCATAACCAGGGCAATGGAATATTGGAAACGGGCAGACCGACTGTTCTCTTCTTCGAACTTGGGGTACAAATGTCTTTTATTAAAAAGACCCGTCAGAGGATCGCGGATCGTCAGCTCCTCGAGTTTGCTGTTGAGCTGTGCGAGCTCATTGTTTTTCTTAGCCAGTTCCCGCTGCACATTCATCAGCTCGTTATTGAGCCTGCTTAATTCATCAAAGTGATTGAATCCATGTATTGCTGTGGAGCGATTCTCCTCCAATTGGTCTTTCACGGACAATCGGAACATGTTCACCATTTCACTGTTCATTGCCATGATCTCGTCGAACTGCATGGACTCGATCTGCCCTGAAGCCGCTAGGACGATCAGATCTTGCCCATTTTGAGCTCCGGACAACAATAGTGTGGAAATCCCATTGCCACAGTTGAAATTGATTTCATAATTTGTGATGGTTTTATTATGCTTGATATCCGTGAAAAACGTCAGCGCTTTGGAGAGATTTCCCTCATCCACATTTTTGAGGAAGAACTCTCCCTCTCGAAATGCATCACAAAAGCTGACTTCCTGAAACAGGATGTTCTTTATCATTCCATTCAAATCGCAACTAATGATTATGGCTTCAATATTGGTTCCCATTCCCCATTTACTCAATTCCTCACCTCGTTTGTCAGTGCCAGCAATACTTCCACAGCCTCTTCCGCATTCCTGGCATGGCAATCCGCTCCGACAGTTTTCCACAAATCCTTATCAACGTTGAACGGGTACCCACCGGCCATAATGAGCACATCGTCGCATTCCTTTACCTTTCTGACCTTTTGAATCAGCTCCGCGACCTCAGCCACGTGAAATGCCATAGTTGCCGATACTGCTAAGACGCAAGGCTTATGCTCAACAAGTGTTGAAATGATGCTCTCTGCGGGAGTGTTCGCTCCCAGATAATATGTGTTGAATCCTGAAAGTTCCATGAAATCCGCAATCATTCGAATTCCGATCTCATGCAGTTCGTTGCCCACGCAGCAGGCCACTACTGTCATTCCGCGATTCGCTGTTCTGAAAATGTAGGGATAAAGCTGCGCCATTACAAATTGGGATGCCGCGGTGCAATAATGCTCCTGGGCAACGCTGATTTTCCCTGTTTGCCATAGCCGCCCAATTTCATACTGAGTGTTTTGAAACACCTGCAGATAGATTTCTTTGATGGGTGCGCCCTGTTTCATTTCATTTTGGATAAGTTCACTTGCCTGGAACCGTTCGCCTTTTAAAAGGAACTCCAGATATTTCATCGCTAGTACAGAATAAGGCAATTCTTCTGTTAGAAACGTCTCGGAAGGCCGAGCTTCCATCATTAAATGCTCCAGTCCTTCTTTGATGATCCGATCCATGGCCTTGTCGTAAATGTCGGGATATCGTGCCTTCAGGCAATCGCCCAGGCAAACTACACTCATTTTTAGGTCTCTTAGAGGCACTCCCAAGTTTTCTAGGAGCTCCTTCAGCCAAAGCAAATAATTCGTGAACAATGGAGGACTGTCGGCAATCATGGCTGCTTCCAAAAACTGTATATGGTATTTCATATCTTGGATCGCTTTTCCCATTTGATACATAGAATATCGCTTCGCCATTTCTGGCATGATTTCCAGTTGTAGCTTCAGAGCTTCCTCGGCGATATTCTGTCTATCATTTTTGATCAAATGAACGATTTCTTGATATTCCATTCAAATCACCTCCGACTATCACTTTCTGGTTTATCGATAACGAAGAATATGGGTATGCCTTCCAACATCCCTCACTCAAAATTATCTATACTCTGATAATACTCGATTTCAAACACTTCTGCAAACCTATTGCCAAATTGGGTTCCAGAACATCTTCTCCGTTCTTTAATCGCTTCTAGCTTGCTCAACTCTTTTCAATACTTCTTCCGCTGTTCATTGCATCGTATGCATCAGTAGCAGGTAATTGCTGCTTCAATTTGCATTTCTTCACCCTAAAGTCCATTCGGATATCAAGTACCATCCCAATTTTCATGATGGTTGAGAACAGATACTATCAGCTCTACAAACTCATCTATAGAACTCAGTATCCTTCACCTGTTTTGGGGCGCCCTGCTGACCGCTTTTTTTGATCAATATTGTTGCGTACTCGCGTGTTGATTCAAGAGCCAACCATACCTTTGCATATTTTATAATCACTTTTTTATTGTCACCATTTTTCAGTGATGCCACAACACCTGTTTCACCCACACCCGTGACCACATCATAACCCATCTCTGCCAGCTGGGCTGCAACTAATTCCGCTGTTCTCACTTCTTCAAAAGCTGCTTCAGGATACGCATGAATCTGACGACGCCATTTTTCATCTGTTCGAACAAATCTTCGCTGACCATAATTGCCCCTCCTATTGTTGGCAAATTGCATTGAGTCTAACTGTTGTGTTAATGTGGCCTCAGCATATGTCTCCCCTTCAACAAAAAATGTCGGATTAGATTGTTGGATTCTCACCATAAATACTACTGGTACTAGTATTTCTTGATGCATGACCAAATCCTCCAAACATGCTGCATTCTATTGATTGTCAGAAGTGATTAATGAATGATCATGCATGATTTTAGATTCTCGGCGTAGTGTGCATTACGCAGTGAAAACAGCAAAATATCACTGAAAAGATATTTTTACACCAGTTGCTGCACCCAATATCGCAAAGGGACCCTTGTAGAGTAAGGGTCCCCCATCGTCGTATCAGTATCCGAGTTATCATTTGACTGTTTAATGTCAGACTGAAATAACTGAAAACCCAAATCCAAGAAAAGGGTCCACTTTGTTAGACCCGGAAAGAATTAGTAACTTACAAAAAACATATAAAACAAAGTAGCTTTCAGGTCAACTAAACGTCAATTCAAATCAGTTTGAGTAATGATGACTATCTTCGGTGCTCTTTAGATAATTGTTTAAGGATCATTTTTGTGTCATTCTTATCAATGTTTCCATCCTGGTTGTAGTCCGCCGCAATTAACTGTAATTCTGTCAGTTCAAGTTTCCCAGCCAGGTATTTTTGGATGATAGTGACATCCTCTATATCCACTATGGAATCGTTATTCAAGTCACCAAGAATTACTGTGTAGCTTGAAGCAGTCCATTCACAAATGGTGGCATTATAATATCCATCATAATTTCTAACTGCTCCTTGAGTATTACTTACTATATCAAAAGTTGGATTACAATTGTCACGAGTATCTACATAGGGTACCGAAAAATCTGCGACCCATAATCCATCAGCATCAGTGATCGGCTCTCTGAAAATCGGGCCTTCGGGTGTCATGATAATAACTTGGACATATGCATTTGGCTCAATATATCCATAGATCAAATCTTTCTCTATGTCAATCGCTATTACTCTAATAGAACTGATTATGCATTCTCTATCCGTCATGCTATCTGAAACAAGAACTTTCTGACCTCCTTGAAGATCAACACCCAATGCACTGAAATTTTTTTCAAAGTAGCCGGTTGAATCAACCAGTGCTTGAAATGCTAGAAAATCAATCCCATTAGTATATACAGAAATATTAACTGTAGAATTTGCCTTCCACTCGTATCCAGACAAGAAATCTGTGTCAGGATAAATCACGAGTTCTGGGTTCGGTGCCCGCCAGCTTATTATGATACAATCTCCATCTTCATCACTTTGAAGTGCAGTGCCTTGATCAGTAGCAATCAGATCATATGCGCTGTTGGCTCCTTCCGCAAGTTTAAAATCAGCGATCCAAACGCCATCAATTACTGTAGCTAATCTGTTGTTTTGACCTCCATCAAAAAAGACAGTGATCCAAACTGGTGTAGAAACATCAGATGTACCCATTATTGTATCAGTTTTTATATCCACCTCTGTAACATTTAATGCTGTGACTACGAGATTTCTCGTCAGATCTCCACTGGATAATTCAAAACGATCACCTGGATCAATAGACACCTCTTTGGGAATACCTACATACTGAGTATTAGAATTATAATAGAAAGTTTCTTTGAATTTTACTTCGTTTAACCTATTATACAATGTTAACGTGCACAATAAATTCGGGGTTCCATTGCCAGAAAATCCCACATATTTTTCCAATGGGAATACATGAATATTTGGCAGTTGATCAGACTGCCACCTGACCGCAGTACAATCTCCATCTTCCTCAGTTTGAACAGCCACGCCAAAGTCAAGAGATGTCAAATCATATGCATCGTAACCTGATGTCGCTACACTAAAATCTACAGTCCAACCGCCTTCTATGATTTCAGAAAAGCGGATATTTTCAAATTCTTCATCAAAGATTTTAACATGTACTGGACTTAAATCATTGGAAGTACCTGTGATAGTATCTGTTTGAATATTGACTTCCAAAACATTCAATTCTGTAACAGTTACACTTCTCGTTAACTCTCCGCTTGACAATTCGATGCGGTCACCAGGGTTTATTTGTAAATCCTCAGGGAAACCCTCGTATTGTGGATTATCAGGTGAATACATAAAATTGCCCTCGAATTTCAGACTACTATCCGAACCATACACTTTGATCGTACAGTCTAAATCCGGAGTACCATTGGGAGCAAACGCCACAACTTCTTCCATTGGAAAAACGTGTATGTACGGTAGTGTCGGCGTGTCTTCTGAAAATGCTGAAGGAACAGCGGCAAAAATCAGGGTCATTTGAAGAATCAAAAGGCAAGCGACCATTTTTGACAAGCGACTACGGATCGGAGAAATTTTATTCATTCTCACCTTAGACACCTCCACACAAATAAATTTTCTGGTTTGTTAATGGAACAGATACGCTATTGCTAAATGCCAATGCCACCGATAAGTACCATCTTCAATTATGGCTTTTATTACGGGTACTCATAGTATGTAAGGCTTAGAACGTATGTTCGTTTCTTGGTCAAAAAAATTTTGCCCTTTTGAGTACTCTTATAAATACATAAATTCCGCTCGCATTTTGAATTTGATTCCGAGACCACTGTCTCACGAAGAATCTATACTGTTACTTGCATAATATCACATATATTAACACCTTGCAATGGAAAGTCAAGTCCGAATTAGTGGGTAAATTCCTCGGCACATATTTTACGATCTAGATT
>CAZRKC010000040.1:0-19580 GCA_964600665.1 uncultured Candidatus Sumerlaeota bacterium | reverse complement strand
GCACGGTGGTGTGAGAGGTCGGTAGCTGAATTTATCAGCTACCTCCTACTCGATTGTTGACAGATGAAAATATGAAGAATATAATTAAATAAGAATATACTTATACAAGAGGTGGTTTAATTGAAAACATGGCAGAAGTTGTCACTGATGGCTGGTGTATTCATGATTGCATATTATATGCCATTGGAAAGTCAACGCTTTACGGGTGCAGTGGTGGAAGCGCTCTATATGCTTCAGGATTATGCGCGACTACATGTGTTAACCTGTTTGATTCCAGCTTTATTTATTGCTGGTGCAATCTCTAACTTCATTTCTCAGAACGCGGTTATTAAGTATTTTGGTGCCAATGCAAAAAAATGGCTGTCATATGCAGTTGCATCAGTTTCTGGAGCCGTATTAGCGGTATGCTCATGTACGGTGCTGCCACTATTTGCTGGTCTCTATCTTCGGGGAGCCGGAATTGGTCCGGCAACTGCTTTTCTTTACGCAGGACCAGCCATCAATGTTCTGGCCATTATTATGACAGCGCGTGTCTTGGGATGGCAGATTGGAGTCGCCAGAGCAGTCGGCGCAATCTTATTTTCCATAATTATTGGCTTGACAATGGCTGCAATATTCCGGAAAGATGATGAGAGCCGATTGAATAAGATTAATATTCAAGATGAAGATGACCACGGTGGGCGCAGCTTAATGCAAAATGTGATTTATTTAATCAATTTGATTCTCATTTTGGTATTTGCAGCCTGGAGTCGGCCACCGATGAGCAGCGGATTTTTCTATGTTGTGTTTACATACAAATGGCTCATTACAGGTCTATTGATGGGGATCCTCTTGATCATTCTGGCTCGGTGGTTTAAAAAGGACGAAATTCCAGGTTGGATGGAGTCCACTTGGATTTTCGCTCAACAGATTCTACCTTTGCTTTTTGCTGGAGTGCTAGTCGCGGGTTTCTTAATGGGAAGACCGGGATTGGATGCAGGTATTATCCCGTCAGCATACGTCAATCAGATCGTAGGGGGAAATTCGATCAGGGCCAACCTTGTCGCCTCAGTAATCGGTGCGTTTATGTACTTTGCAACCCTGACAGAAATCCCTATCCTGCAAACGCTTTTAGGCGCTGGGATGGGCCAGGGGCCTGCATTAGCCCTTCTTCTGGCGGGGCCTGCATTAAGCCTACCAAGTATGTTGGTCATCAATAGTGTGATTGGGCCTAAAAAGACGATCACATACGTGTTGCTGGTGGTTCTGATGGCTACGATTAGTGGTGTGATGTTTGGTTTGATGGTATGATAAACCAGCGGTGATGATCCATATGTGTTAATGATTAAGGAGGCTGGAAATGGGTAATTTATGGTTATACGGAATTACGATTGCATGTTTGGGTTGGTCATATATGAGTGATCGGAAAAAAACATTCATGTCTTTGAAAAAATCATGGAAATCTTTTGAGAATATCTTGCCGGAATTCCTGAGTGTCATTTTATTTGTGGGACTCATGTTAGCGGCTCTGAGACCAGAGTTGATCAACCAAATTATCGGCACTGATTCAGGTTGGGGTGGGGTGCTGATCGCATCCGTCGTCGGGGCTATTACATTGATTCCTGGTTTCATCGCATTTCCTACAGCGGCGATGCTACTTCGGAGTGGAGCGGGATTCATGCAGATTGCAGCTTTCATTTCCTCGCTCATGATGGTCGGCGTTGTCACAATGCCTGTGGAAATGAAGTACTTTGGTAAGCGCATGACTTATCTTCGGAATGGTTTGGCGTTCATCTTCTCCCTGGTGGTTGCGCTGGTCGTCGGATGGGTTGTGATGCAGGGATGACATTTCTAAAACGATATCGCAATTTCCTGATCTTGCTTGCGATTACCATTATCGCTGTTGTGGTCCGGCCTGATTTCGGTAAATCAGCCGTCAATATTACCGCCTTATCCTTGAGAGAGATGATGATGATTCTGCCGCCGGTATTTATTTTACTAGGATTACTGGATGTTTGGGTTCCAAGGGAAACGATCATCCGCCTCATGGGTGAAGGCTCGGGGGTTAAGGGAATCATCTTGGCGTTCATTATTGGGTCCGCTGCTGCAGGGCCACTATATGCAGCATTTCCTGTCGCTGCTGTGCTGATGAAAAAGGGAGTTCGTTTTACGAATATCCTGATCTTCATCGGTGCTTGGTCCACAACTAAAATTCCGATGTTTTTGTTCGAAATGGCTTCACTGGGTTCTCTATTTGCGATTACACGGCTATTGGTCAATATCCCGGGGATCATCATCATCGCGTATATTCTGGAGAAACTGACGCATGAGGATCAACGTCGAGAAATTTATGAGAATGCCAGAAAAATCAGTACCTGAGAATGGAGAGTAATGTGGTCACAGAACATGAAAACTCGTTCACAATAGCTCAAATGTTGTTGGATTGGTACGCTACGACTAAACGATCCCTCCCGTGGCGGGATCAACCTGACCCATATCACATCTGGGTAGCGGAAGTCATGGCACAGCAAACACAGATCATGACCATGCTACCATATTACCAACGTTTTATCGCTGGGTATCCGGATGTGTTTAGCTTAGCGAATGCATCATTAGAGGAAATTCTAAGAATGTGGACTGGTTTAGGTTATTATCGAAGAGCCGAAAATCTATATCGGGCGGCTCAGCTCGTCACCGAATCGGGTCGGATGCCGGATACCTATGAGGGATGGATTCGACTGCCCGGAGTCGGGGAGTATATGGCTGGTGCAATCATGAGCACAGCGTTTCAGAAACCATATCCGGCTGTGGATGGAAATGTGATGCGGGTTTGCGCACGCATCAATCTCCTTGAGGATTCAGTGGGTTCACTATCGTTAAAAAAGAAAACCCGCTCCTGGGTCATGGAGATGATTCCCAGGGATTTACCAGGGGATTTCAATCAAGCCTTAATGGAATTAGGGGCGACCGTTTGCAGACCTCACAACCCGGAATGCAAGGCATGTCCATTACGGGAACGATGTGCTGCATGGGATCAGGGAACGTATCCGAGTTATCCCGTCAGAAAGCCAACCAAAGTGGTTCCTGTGATTCAGCGTACGGTTTTCATACTGAAAGATGAGTTTGGGCGTTTCTGCATGCAGCAGAGAAAGGAATCGCTTTTAAAAGGGATGTGGGAATATTTGGCTGTTGATGGAAATCTTGATCCTAATCAAGCAGAAGCATTTTTAACGGCGAAAGGATTTCGAATTGCTCATCTACGACCGCTACCGTCCAATCGGCATGCTTTCTCCCATCTAGAATGGAAGATGAGTGGATATTTTGCCAATCTTAATCAAGCTCCGGAGTCAAGGGCTTATCAATGGGTTAAGGAGGCAGACCTTGTGCGATTCGCGATACCGGTTGCATATAGACCCTTTACCCAATGGATCCAAACGCACGGTGTTCAATAGCATACATGACAATCATGCAGCCTATGGCTGCATTTTTATTTGATTACGAAGATTCTGTGATTGACAGCGGGTCAATAATTTGTTAGCTTGGAGGGCGGATGGGAAAATGGGGGAATGCATATGGATCTCATGAAAAAACTGAATTATAAAGGGCAACATCATGTTTTTTTGCTGAATAAACCTGCTTCACTGTCCCTAAATATTGAGGAGAAGGGCTTTGCGGGGGTTATCGCGGATCAATGGGACGGGGTTGAATCTGAGGGCTTGTTTCTGATATTTGTATTCTCACAAGATGAGATTCACCATTGGGCCGAAGTATTGTTACCCGTAATCAGCCCCAAGGCATTGCTCTGGCTTGCATATCCAAAGTTATCTTCAAAATTGTATCATAGTGATGTATCGAGAGACCGTGGATGGAATCCATTTACACAAAAGGGGTGGAGACCCGTCCGCCAGATAGCTATTGACGAAGATTGGTCCAGTTTGCGATTCCGACCCAATAGTAATCTGTCATGATATGGGGGTTGAGATATGAACAATATCATCGAAATAATGGATCTTGAGAAAAACTATGGTGAGATTAAGGCTGTTCAGAGTGTGACCTTCCATGTTAAACAGGGTGAATTATTTGCATTTCTTGGCCCAAACGGTGCTGGAAAATCGACTACAATCAACATCATATGCACACTTTTGCAGAAGACAAAAGGTGAAGTGATCATAAACGGGATGAGGTTGGGCGTGGAAGATGCCAAGATTCGAAGTCAGCTAGGAGTGGTATTCCAAAACAATGTAATGGATGACCTTCTATCGGTAAAGGAGAACCTCTATTGCAGAGGTGGCTTGTATGGGCGAACGAATCAGGAATTAGATCAGCACATCCGGACAATATCCGACGTCATGAAAATCGATGACATTCTCCATCGTCCCTTCGGCAGATTGTCTGGTGGGCAAAAAAGGCGGGCTGAGATCGCCCGTGCATTGATGAGTGAAGCTAAGATTTTAATTTTAGATGAACCAACCACGGGTTTGGATCCACAGACTCGGATTCATGTGTGGGAGATTATCGACCACCTCAGAGCAGAGTTTAATATGACGGTATTCTTGACGACTCATTATATGGAAGAAGCAGCAACAGCTGACATGGTATCCGTCATTGATTACGGGAAAATCGTTGCCCAAGGAACCCCAAGTCAATTGAAAGCCAAATTTTCTTCCGATATTTTGAAAATCGCATTAAAGAATCCAGAACAAGGAACAGAGAAACTTACGGAAATGAACCTGCCTGCCATTGTGCAAAATGGTATCCATCACATTAAAGTGAGCGATAGTTTGGAGGCATACCGTGTTTTGAAAATGTTAGAAGGAACATTTGATTCATTCGAAGTGATTCATGGTAACATGGACGATGTATTCGTCAACATCACCGGGCATGGAATTCGGGAGGCGTTATAAGTGAGCGGATTAGGTAGACTGGTGATTCGAAATTCAAAAGTGTTCTTGCGGGATCGGACTGCACTGTTCTTTTCCTTCTTATCAGTCTTTATCATCATACTGGTTTATGCAGTTTTTTTAGGAAACACAACAACACAATCAGTACGTAATATGGCCGGTGGCGATATCGATGGAATTCGCTGGCTTGTGGATAGCTGGATTATGGCTGGGATTTTGGTCGTCACTACCATTACGGTTCCCATGGGTGTATTTGGCATGATGGTGGAGGACAATACGAATAAAAGACTGGATGGTTTTAGAGTGGCACCTATTAGTCGACAGACCATTGTCTTTGGATATTTGCTTACAGCATGGTTGATCGGGATGATGCTATCCATGATAACATTTGGTATAGCAATGGTATATATTGCGGTTAACGGAGGGCAATGGATGTCGTTGAGTACGATTCTCAAAAGTACAGGAATTATTGCACTGAACATTGCGTCCGGTGCGAGCATCACATTCTTACTGACCATGTGGGTCCGCACATCCGGTAGCTACTCCACACTTGCCACAGTGATTGGTACTGTCATCGGTTTTCTCACAGGTATTTATATTCCTGTTGGTATTCTTCCGGATGGGGTGCAAATAATGACCCGATTGATCCCTGCTACTCATGGTGCGGCTTTATTGCGGCAGATTTTTATGGCCGGTGCGTTGGATCGGGTATTTCTGAATGCGCCACCAAACATAAAAGCAGAATTCATGAGGATTTTTGGTGTGACGATCCCTTGGGGGAATGGCATATTGACTCAAGGAACAATGGTTTTCGTTTTGGTTTTTTCTGTTGTGATTTTTGTGATATTATCCACAATCGTCATGAACCGTAAGAACCAATGATGAAAGGACGAAACTTCATTCAAATCAGCAGACAAAGTGAGGAGGGCACATATGCCTCGATCGGATGGTAGACTGATCCGCAATATCGATCCATTCACAAAAATGATTCCGTACATCATGTCGCAACGAAGTGATGCCCAAAACTTCAGTCGTCAGGTAGTCGAAACCGATGGCATTGATGCCTATTTAAAGCGTAAAAAAGCAGATGGATACTCGTTTACGTATCTTCATTTATTTATTGCGGTCTATGTCAGGGTTATCGCACTTAGGCCACAATTAAATCGATTTATTATGAATAATCGCATCTACGCGCGCAACCACGTTCAAATCTCAATGGCGATTAAACGATCACTAAAAGATGATGGTGAAGAAACCACGGTAAAATTCACATTTACAGGTAAAGAAAATATATATGATGTGGCAGCAATCGTCGAAAAGACACTTACAGAAAACCTGGCGGCCGGCAGTGAAAACGAGGCGGACAAAATTGCAAAACAGATCATGTCTTTACCTGGGCCATTGATTCGGCTGGCTGTTTCTCTCTTGAAATGGCTAGATCGAGTTAATCTATTACCTCAGTCCATCATCGATGCCAGCCCTTTTCACACGAGCATTTTTTTTACATATTTGAAATCGATCCGACTGGATTATATTTATCATCATCTCTATGATTTTGGTACCACGGGGGCATTTGCTGCATTAGGGCGGGTTAAGAAAATACCAGTTGTCGAGGGAGATCAGGTGGTTGTGAAAAATGTTTGTGAAGTGGGATATGTTATGGATGAGCGGATCGCCGATGGTCTGTATTTTTCAAACTCTTTCCAGCTAATGAAGAAACTCCTCACAGAACCCGAGTTACTTGAAGAAAGACTCGAGTCTATCGTCACGGATGTTCAATAAACAAAAAAAGGGAGAGCAGCGAGTCGCTGCTCTCCCTTTTAAATGTTTAAAGGGGTTGCTGATTTTTGATTATTTCCCCATAGCGGATACCACGGGTGTGTAAGGTGTGTGCCCATTCGACTCGGGTTTTACCGAAGAAACAAATAAAAATGATTGGAATCCAACTGTAGACAAAGAGGGGATAGTGAAACGGGATCCATCGGAGAACACCCCGGGGTTCTTTGTCCATCCAAAAAACGATGAAAGGATACAAAATGTGAAATGATGAGACAATCCGCCAAATAACCGGATCCCAAATCAACGCAAAAATCGGAGTATAAATATTAATGAGCAATGCATCGACAACACCGAAAAATGTGCCGATTCCCATCATGAGCACAAGAAGCGGTTTGAGTGTCATCATCGCTGCATCAAAAAGAACGATACTTTGTCGTTTGAATGCTTCTCTCAGGAACTGCAGACTATATACGCGAAACAATTCCACATGACCTCGAGCCCAGCGAGTTCGTTGCCGCCAAGCCTGAGAGAATGTCAGTGGTTTTTCGTCATATACGATGGCCTCAAAGGCGAAGGTGGTGCGGTATCCCAGTAGAAGTGCTTTTAAGCTAAATTCCAAGTCTTCAGTTAACGATGTTGCACCCCAACCGATGCGTTTGAGCAAATCCAGTGAAATTGCCATACCCGTCCCGCCCAGATAGTTGCATAGTCCGAGATTATGCCTGGCTAACTGAACCATCCGGTTTGAGACCCAAAAGGACATGGCAAATGCAGCTGTGACCCATGTGTCCGTTGGGTTCTTGGCGTCGATGTATCCCTGAACGATCTGACTACCGTCACACATCCGATTATTGATATGTCGCAAAAACTTGACGTCAACCAGGTTATCGGCATCAAATACAACGACAGCATCATAAGGGGAACTTTCATCATACAGCTGCTCGAAAAACCATTCCAACGCATAGCCTTTACCCCGATTTTCATAACTGGTGCGTTCCATCACTGTCGCTCCATGAGAACGGGCGATATCGGCTGTATCATCCGTGCAATTATCAGCTATCACAAATACATTATAAAGCTCTGAGGGATAATCAAGTGAGATTAGATTATCTACCAGATGCCCGATGACCATCCCTTCATTGTGGGCAGGGACAACCAAAGCAAACCGTTTGGCAGGTGGGTGCTCGGAGCCTTTACGCAACTGAAACAACCCAAATATACCCAAGATGAAGAAATATGCAGTGATGATCGAAAATATAATTTGTGCGGGTATCATGATGGTGTCAAGTGGAAGTCCTGAAGCTAGTTGATAATCCAACAATTGAGATTCCTCCAAAGAATATAATTCATAAGTATAATTCATAAGTATAATTCAACCCATTATATTATACGCTTTCGTGCTCACAAACACGACCCTTCGAACCGGTTGATTTCACTCGTGCCGATGAGGTTCGATGAAGAGGATATAATCTTTTGACTGTGTTTCATCACTATGACGAAGGCGGGCGTATTTTTGTTCCATATAACAAATATTGAAAAAAATGCCGTTAGGGGTTGACGTTAACGTTACGTCATCCTGTACAATGAGTATGGAGGTGAAAACATGGAATACTCAATCCATCAACTGAGCCGAATGGCGGGAATTAGTACCAGAACCTTGCGATATTATCACCAGATCGGCTTATTGAACCCTTTAGCTGTTCATCCGGTTCAAGGGCGGATCTATGGACTGACAGAAGTGGACCGGTTACAGCAAATCATGTTATTCAGGGAACTTGATCTCAGCTTAGAGGCAATCGCCCGGATCATGGACGAGAATTCCGATACCTTGACATCCTTAAAACAGCATCGGAATGCCTTGATAAAAAAAAGGAGTCGCATCGATAGACTCATAGAGTTGGTGGATGCAACGATACATCACCAAAAAGGGGGGTTAGAAATGGCTGACAAAGACAAGTTTACTGCCTTTAAAGAAAAGATGGTGCAAGAAAATGAAACGCTGTATGGACGGGAAGTGCGAGAACGGTATGGTGAAAAAACAGTGACTGCTTCGTACGATAAGGTGAGAAGCATGTCGGAAAGTCAAATGGAAGAAGGGAATCGCTTGGCCAGAGAAATCATGGATACTCTGAAGCAAGCTATGGAAGCAGCAGATCCTGCCGGGTCATTGGCACAGAAAGCAGCAGATCTCCATCGACAATGGTTGATGCATTATTGGCCTTCATATTCACCCGAGGCCCATGATGGGCTGGCTCAGATGTATGTGGATGATTCTCGCTTCACTGCATACTATGACAGAGAAATTCCGGGAACAGCGTCTTTTTTGCGGGAAGCAATCCGTATTTATACGAAGCAATAAATAGAGGCCCCATCATAACAGGATGGGGCCTCTATTGCATAAATCACGACCAGGCGACAGTACGGTCTCCACGGAGGTCAATCGTATATGGAAGCCAGATCAGTGCCATTTGTTGCACAGCGACATCTTTCTTTGCTGGTCGTACCCAGTAGGACTCGATTGGGACGAGCATAGGGTCCAGATCGATTCCCAGTCGATCTGCTTCCATTTTAAATTCAGCCTCGAGATCGGATAACTGTCTCTGATATGTTTCCATGGTATCCTGACTCCGACGGATGTCTTCTTTTTCTTTCATGATCCTGCTGGCACTACGTGCAGTGGTCGAGACTTTTCCTAAATTAGTAGCGTTGACTGATTTTCTGCCCAAAAAAGAGGATAGCAAGGTTGTGCCCATGTGTATTGCTGTTTGCATAGACTGTTGTTTTGCTTGATCTTTCTCTCGCTCAAGCGCTTGTTCACTCTTGCGAATCCGCTCCTCTAATGATGCCATTTTGGGATTGAATTTTTTTCGCAACGCTTCCATGGCTTCGTCTCGACTTTCCCGGGCTTTTTGCTGAAGGCGGATCCTGAATTCGCGCTCAGGTTCACCAGGTTCTGAGAAGATTCTCCATGTCGGATTCATAAATAGGGGCAAAGACTCATTCCGATAGATCCAATCGGCCAAATCACGTCCCCACTGTGAATACATCCGGGATAATGTTGCTTGATCCGGTAATGAGGTAAAAGAAATCCGCTCATCTGGTGATGTGCTCCATTCTGCTCTTGGGATCAACAGGGTTTGATTGGACTGCCATGCAGGTGGAGTACCGGTCGCCGGAAAATCAGTCCAGTAAATTTTTTCAGCGGATTGAGATAAATTTGCTTTCCGGTCAGAAAACTGAATCGTTGCCCAACCGGTCAAAGCGGCACGATATTCTAAGTCGGTCCCCGGAGCCACTGATGCATTCGGCTGAATGAAGTATTGCTGGATATCCGGTGGTAGAACGGGTGGTACGGTGAGTGCTGACATTGTTTTCCCAGAGATTGTCGGAGCTGGATTACCCGCAGGATTGGTTCCTTTTGCCAACAGGCGAATCTGTTGTCGTGTTAATGGTCCTCTCAAGTAGGACATACACCAGCGGGTTTCGAAAATACTGGGGCCGTCATCATGGACATTGTGCATTAAGAATACCCGATTGCCCAGTGCAGAGAGCGTCTCTTCCATCTTTCGCCGGTCAAACACAGCTTGCTGTGATACGGCTGCACCTTGTAAACCTTCCATGATTTTCATCTTATCCCGCTCTGTTTGAAGCCGCCCGATGAACCATGTACCGATGTTGGATAAGCCTTTATAATCCAGATCCACAGGATTTTGCGTCGTCAGCATGATACCAACGCCAAATGCCCTGGCTTGTTTAAGCAGTGCCATGAGCGGTCCTTTTGAAGGCGGATTGGCGACGGGAGGGAAAAAACCGAAAATCTCATCCATATATACAATGGCACGTAAACTGGTCGTACCTGATTGAATTCGAGTCCAGCTGAGAATCTGGTTCAACAGCAATGCCACAAAAAACATGCGTTCAGCATCACTCAGATGGGCAATCGAAAATATTGAATGGCGAGGTTTGCCACTTTCCGTAAACAAAAGTCGGCTGATATCCAGCGGCTCACCTTCCATCCATGCAGCAAATCCGGGAGAGGCCAGCAGATTGTTTAACTGCAGCGCCAATTGGAATCGATCTTTGGCGGGAAAGAAGCTTTCCAGGCTCATGACCCCGATTTGTTGAAAGGGTGGGGACTGAATCTGCTGGATCAACGTGGATAGGTCCATATCAATCTGCTGCCTCCATGCGGAAGACAGGATGCTAGACAGCAAAATATGTTCACGACTTCGGATTGGATCTGCATCGATTCCAAGAAGCCCAAGGAGGCTGGCGGCTGTTCCGCCGACTCGCTCTTGCAGCAGTTCAGAATCATCAATGATTGCATCGGGAGGAGCTGCAAAAGATTTTAAGATCGACACAGGGGTACCGGCTGTGGACCCTGGGGTGTAAATGGTGAAGTCGGCAGATTGACGCAACTGTTGGATACGCTCCCCGTCCTGCCCCCAGGAAGCAAGCCCTTTTGTCCATAACTCAGATTGTTGAATGGCATATTCTTCCGGTGTCATGGATTTACGTTGAGCATCATCTTCATTGATCCAAGGTCGGAATTCATCGGGGGTGAGACCTGGAAACGTTAGGAGAAGATTAGTCATATCCCCTTTGGGGTCAATGATGATCGCCGGGATGCCATCAAGTGCCGCTTCTTCCAACAAGGCCACGCAGAGCCCGGTCTTGCCGCTACCGGTCATGCCAACACAGATTCCATGAGTGACCAAATCTTTGGCATCATAGAGTAACAATCCTTCGGCTGGTTTTTTGTTTGGCAAGTCATAATGGCGACCTAAATAGAACACACCCCATTTTTCGAAATGCTCCATGGGTCATCCTCCTTTATTGGTTCCGAATTTACCTACGGATATAATTCCCAACATAATACTGAAATCCTTCTCACCAGAGGAATCGGACAGTCTTTTGCAAAGGGTATCATCGGACCATGTACCGATTAGGAATACGCAGTGCGGGAAGGTGGGGTATTGAGTAATAAAAACAGGTGCACGGTAAGAAGGATTACTGGATGCCATGGGGAGCATCGACTAACAGAGACAGATAAGCCTCTGGATCGGGGTGGACCTTTGGATCCCCCTTTGGAAAATTAGCAAAAAAAACCATATATAGAAGGATAATCATATTCTATGGGGAATTCTAACATAAATTATCACTGGGGGGTGGATATGATGAGGAGAATGTCGCTCTTATTGATTATAATTTTGATTGTAAGTGGATGCAGTCAATCGACGTTGGTGCCGGGAACATGGAGAGTCTTAGCGACACAGGCTTTAAATCAGGAATCAGCAAATCTCCTGAAATCTCATCTGGGAGATTGGTCTTCATTTGTCGACATCGAATATCGGGGAAATTACGAAGTGATTGAAATCCGATGGGAGTTGTGGGATCAAGGGAAATCTATTGCAGAGACAGAAGGATCCATGCAGGTTCCCTTGCCAAAGGGTTCGGGAGAAACAGATTTCTCTTCAGCTCTGGGGATTTCATTCCGTCGGCTGTCAAATCCGGACGGAAACGACACGTTGCCTTTACAGATGACCGTAAGTGCAGCCAATAGCGCATCTCACACTTGGCTGGATGTTCCTGCTTTGACCGGAAGCAGTCTCTTGACTCAAGAAACAGGGTTGATCTTTACAAATGATGAAACTGTTCCCATATGGGCCTTTGTGACATCAGACGAGACTATCTCCACAGGGCCTACCATTCAAGGTGCTGCAGCTAAGGCGGACTGGGCTGTTGTAATTTATGTAAAATTTCGTTAGAGCAAATGATTCATGATCAAAACAGCTGCCACCGTGTAGCTGTTTTTCATTTTTCAATCATCCTGAATCAGATATTAAAAGCAGGATACAGGCGTTTCGTCTCGAACTAATGGGATAACAATTGGATAGACAGGAGAAAGGATGTGAAGGGCATGCGGCTCCGGATTTTTTTATTGGTGATGACCCTAACTTGGGCTATCACATTTCCGACACCGATTCTCGCCTTTGAAACAGACCTGTCTCAGTCTGCCAGTGGTGATTTCCATGGGGGGATGGAACTGACCGAGTCTGGAGAGACCGAAACACAGGCGGATGCATGGGAAGATGCACCCGAGGATGTTGAACAGGAAAACACGGCTATGGTTCCCGATGAGCTCGAAGCAGCGGATACGATCTCCGACAGCGATGAGACACAGTTACAGACAGCGGAGGTGGTTCCGTCTGAAGATGATTCAGAAGAACCCTCCGGCCGGATCATCGTATCTGAAGAAGCATATCTCTACACGGCAGATATGTATTACGAAAAAGCACAAATGCTAGTTGAGCGTTATCCCACATTGCTTCGCATCGAAGTTTTGGGACAGTCTCTGGATGGGCGGCCCTTATTTGTGGTGGTGCTTGCCAAAGATATCAAGACTGCCAGCAAAGAATCACTCTTTATTCGCCGCTATCAGCTTTTGGTGGAATCAGGAACGCATGCACGGGAAACACTGAATCCATATTTAACCATTCGGACTTTGGAAGATTACTGTATGGATGTGGAAGATAACAGCTTTCTTCCAGAAATCAACGTCGCGGGCATCATCGCCAAAGGCACATTTCATTTCTTGATCCTTTCTAATCCGGACGGGTATGATGTGGTCAAACATGGTGTCGACTCGATTCGCGATGCCAAATTAAAGAGTCAGTTCCTTAGCATTCTCGGCTCGAAAGACCCCACAACTTTGAAAGCCGGAATCGACGGCGTGGATCGGAATCGAAACTACCGGGACGAGTATTTTAATGTAACAACAAAAGCTTGGGTCAATCAGTTTTATACCAAAGCGGGTGACACTCCACAAAAACCTGCTCTGGAAGGATATATGGGGCCTTATCCCGCTTCAGCCGTGGAAACCCAGATAATCCAGAAATATATTGAAAGATACAGTTTTCGGGCGGTGCTGAGTTATCACAGTAGCGGACGCGTCATATTCTATATTAAAGAATATTTCTCACTGACATTCAATAACCTGATTCTGAAACCATTAGCGACGGTCGCAGGAAATGTAACCGGCTACTGGGTGGACACCCGTTATGATCCAACGGCTATGGGGTCAGGGTATCTGTCTCATTTTGTCGTTAACCTGACACAGAAACCATCGCTGACGGTCGAGACCACCAATGTCAGATCGCCTGCGCCTTTGTCCATTTATGAATCAGAGTATCAACGGGTCAGATTACTCCCATTTCGTGTGATGGAGCGGACAATCAGTACGGGTTTTTATGATTACAAGGTTTTCGTTGAGAATAAATACTTTCAGGATTACAAAAGTTACTCCTATGCGCAAGCCGTGGCAAAAAAGTATCGAGGTCGGGTATTTACCAAGCCAGGCTTGCCTGTTGAGGAGTTTATTCCAATCAATGTGGATGGCACGCGCGTTCAATTTCCGGTGGACCTTGGCTCCCCGTACATCAATCAGGATGATCGGACTATGATCCCGCTGCGAATCATTGCTACAAGCATCGGTGCAACTGTTGACTGGAAAGAGGGCAAGCAGCAGGCAGAGATTATTTATGGAGATATCTTTGTCGAGGTCCCGCTGGGAACGACTTGGTATCGGGTCAATGGGAAGCGGGTGTACATGGATACCAAGAGCGTCATTGAAGATGGACGTATTTATATCCCTTTGCGATTTGTTTTCGATGCCATGGGGTATAAGGTGGACTATGTTTGGACTGGAGAGTATCATTTGATCAATATGAATAAACGGTGAGGCACTAACTGATCCAACTGGTTCTGTTGAACTGTGAGGGCCAATCATAACCGCAAGGAAAAGAGATGATGAAACTGATGCAGAACTCCTGGGATGCCTACGCACTGTTATTGATCGATGTCCAATATGATTTTTGGGATGAGGACGTGAAAACCGGGTTTCCCAATTTTCCGGAAAATACCCGGAACCTTCTAGAAATCTGCCGGCGCAAACAAATCGAGGTCATTCATGTTCGTGCAGTTTTTTCTGCGGATGGGTCCGACTGGATGGCTCCCTACAAAGTTAAAGGGTGGATCCCTTGTATCCAAGGGACAGACGGTGCAAACCCGCTCCCTTGGGCAGAAGCTCAAAGCCATGAAAAGGTTTTTGTCAAGAAGACTTTCGATGCTTTTTGCCTTCCGGAACTGGACGCGTATTTGAAGGCAAAAGGGAAAGGTTTTTTGCTGACCGCCGGTTTAGTCACTTCAATCTGTGTGTTATTGACAACGGCATCTGCAGCACAAAAGGGTTATCTGGTCAATATGGTGGCAGACTGTTGTGGGGATGAACCGTTGGCGCATACCCATGCTCTGGAGCGATATCAGCGGATTTTCATGTCCACTGCCGGTCATCAGGAGATTCTTGCGATGAAACCAGCGTGGGATCATCATCTGCAAAGTGTGAAAAACTTAACCAAGCCATGAAATACCCCGGGGTTGTTTCCGCAGAATTTATCCGAAGACCAAATCGTTTTGTGGCATTTTGTTGGCTGGACGGTCAGGAAGTGATGGTTCATGTCAAGAACACAGGTCGTTGCCGCGAACTGCTCCGACCGGGTGCTCATGTATTCCTTGCTCCCGCTTTGGCCTTAGATTACCGGAAAACGGCTTATTCGCTGATTTCTGTTGAGAAAAACGGCAGGATCGTCAATATCGATAGCCAGGCACCTAACAAGGTTTGGCAAGAGGCACTTCTGTCAGGTTGTATCATACTGCCAGCTGCTTTAGATGGGTGGGTATCATTACGCCAGGAAGTGGCTTGGGAAGATTCTCGACTTGATTTTCGATTGGAATTGCCTCAAGGATGTGCATTTATGGAAATTAAAGGCGTGACTTTGGAGGATGATTGTATCGCGCGGTTTCCAGACGCGCCAACTTTACGTGGATCCCGTCATCTACGCACATTGATTCGGATAGCTGAGACCGGTGCTTTGGCATTTGTGGCATTTGTGATTCAAATGGGAGGAGTCAGCCTATTTTCACCTAATGATTTAACGGATCCACTTTTTGGGGATACCCTCAGAGAAGCCGTGGGTAAAGGGGTATCAATTCTGGCGTATGACTGCACGGTATTGCCCGATTCCATTGATGTGAACCAGCCCATTCCGATTCTTTTATGAGCGATTTATCGGAGATGGCTTTAGGAATCATCGGCGATGACCATTGCCAGAAGATAATGATTAGACAGGAGCGATGCCGCATGCTAAGAACACGAATCAATGTCACTAGGTACCAATTGGCCAATACCCTTGGATTCTTACTGGTCATTGCCATCAATGCCATGGCGAATATTCTACCGATCAATGGCTTCAACACAGGTGAGATTTCTGATTTCTATCCCAATCTTTTCGTGCCGGTGCCTTTAACATTTTCCATCTGGCTCGTCATCTACTTGGGGTTACTGGGATTCATCATCTACCAATGGGGAGCTTTCTCAGGTTGGACTCAAGATCATAGTCATACGGTTTCCCGAATCGGGTGGTGGTTCTTTCTATCCTGTCTTGCAAATGCCGGGTGGATCGTTCTTTGGCATTATCTATATGTGGAGTTGTCTGTTCTGGTCATGGGAATACTATTCCTTTGCTTGCTCGTGATTTATCTTCGTTTGCGTGCAGCCGACAGTCCCCCGGATACAGAGCGACGTTTTGCGTGGGTCCCATTCAGTATTTATTTTGGCTGGATTACCGTTGCCACCATTGCCAATATCACGGCGTTGCTGGTGGAGTTGGACTGGAACGGATTGGGCATGACTCCTGAATCATGGACTGTGATCATGATCGGAGCAGCGCTGGTGATCACATTAGCCGTCTTGTTTACCAAGCGGGATATGGCATTCAGTTTAGTTGCAATCTGGACCTTAGCAGGAATCTATATGCGCCACACCGGGGAGTTTACCGGTCAATACGCTCAAGTTGTGACGGCAGCAATGGTGTCTGCCGCCCTCATCGGCATCGTGATGGTTTTGATGATTACCGGAATTTTGCCCCCTCCGTCCCGGGCGGGTCATTACCGTTATCTTTAATTTAAATTTCACTTTGGTCTGAGGATGGTGGGTCAATCGTGGCTCCTCTAGATTATAAAAAGAAGGACAAAGCATGGTATCAACCTGGAGTTATCCCCACGGGGATCTATGTGCCGGAACTAACATTTTTGATGATCGATGGTCAAGGAGACCCTAACGGTAACCCAGAATTTGCTCAGGGCGTGGAGATGCTGTATGCATTATCCTATGGTGTACGCATGAGTAAAGGAAAACCCGAAGCGCCATCTGGATTTTTTGAATATGTCGTGCCACCACTGGAAGGGCTTTGGTGGGTCGAAGATGATCATTTTGATTTAAAGGCCCGGGACAATTGGCTATGGACACTGATGATCCGGCAACCAGAATTTTTGAATCAGACAGCATTTGAAGCGATCCGGATGCAGGTTTCCAAGAAGAAACCCCAGCTACCCCTACAAGGGGTTCGACTCGAATCGTGGGAAGAAGGATTCTGTGTACAAGCATTGCATATGGGACCCTTTGCAACTGAAACAGTAACCATGGCAGCAATCCAGAAAGTGTGTCAGGAACAAGGATGGACGGATTTAGTTGGCTTCGGTGGACGGCATCATGAGATCTACTTGTCAGATCCTCGTAAGGTCAGTGAGGATAAGCAACGAACGATACTTCGGCATCCAGTGAAAAAAGGGAAGGTACAGGAGGTCTAGTCGATGATACCTGAGCGTGTCTTGTTTGCTTTCGCCTTGACCTTGGGTGCAGGTCTGGCGACCGGCATCGGTGGTCTGCTGGCTTTTTTTTCAAAGCGGACGAATACTCGTTTCCTGTCGGTTGCATTGGGTTTTTCCGCCGGTGTAATGCTTTATGTTTCTATGATCGAGATTTTTGCCAAATCCCAGACCATGCTGGTGCAGGAAATGGGACGGGTTAAAGGCAGTTGGGCTGCATCCGGGGCGTTTTTCCTGGGGTTCATTATGATTGCCGTGATCGATCATATCGTGCCGTCTGGTGAAAACCCCCATGAGGTGCGGATGATCGAAGATATGGACATAGATCCCCAACAAGTTGCAGATGATAAGTTGATGCGCATGGGTCTCTTTACAGCCCTTGCAGTGGCAATACACAATTTCCCGGAAGGGCTGGTGACATTTTTGGCGGCCATGCAGGACCCCAGCTTGGGGATTCCTGTCGCTATCGCCATTGCCATCCACAACATCCCTGAAGGAATTGCCGTGGCGGTTCCCATTTTTTATGCCACGGGTAGTCGGGTTCGGGCCTTATGGATTTCATTTCTTTCGGGTTTGTCAGAGCCTTTGGGTGCACTTATTGGCTACATCCTTCTATTTCGATATCTGAGCAATTCCTTATTCGGACTGCTTTTTGCCAGTGTCGCCGGCATCATGGTCTTTATTTCTTTGGATGAATTATTGCCTGCTGCAAGGGAATATGGTGAGCCGCACCTGAGCCTGTATGGGCTTTTAGCGGGGATGATGGTCATGTCGGTCAGTCTACTGATGTTTATTCGTTGACCGGGGAGAAGGTGTGGTATGGATCAAAGCAAAATCCGGCAGTTAGTGAGAAAGCATGAAGGACCCAAACATGATTTTAAGGTCAAGCTTCAGCTGGACACTGAAAGTGAACGTAAAGAGCTGACGCGGGATGTGATTGCCATTGCTAATTCCCGAGGAGGACGGGGTTACATCATTTTTGGCATTGAAGATAAAACGCAAAAAGTGGTTGGGGTTAAACGGGAAGACTTTAATGAGGAACAAATCCAACAAATCATCTATAGTCGGAGCGATCCCCCGGTAACGGTCGGTTTGGATTTTGTGCAATACCAAGAGAAAACACTGGCAATTTTGGTAATCTACCGCAGCATGCATTATCCGCATCAAATGCTGTCCAATGGGACTTTTTACATTCGTCGGGGATCAACGACCGATGTCGCTCGCCGGAGCGAGATTGCCGGCATGATGCAGGAAAATGGTGTCTTCAGTCATGAAACCAGTGTGATACGCAATGCAGGATTGGACAGCTTGGATCAAGATCAGATCAGCCTGTACCTAGACTCTTTGGGTGTTTTTTCTGATCGCCCTAACGAAATCATCATGGATGCTATGGGTATCATTGGGGATGGAGAAGGCGGCCGCAAAGCCCCTACAGTAGGGGGAATGTTGCTCTTTGGCAAAAACCCCATGGTTTATCTCCCCCATGCGCACGTTAAGGTTGAGGGAAATGGAGACGCCGAGATTCTGAGCGGCAGTATTGTACCGCTGTTGGATTTAGTCATGTCACGAGTGCATCAGTTGATGGACCGGCAGGACTATCCATACCAGGCGGTAGAAGAAGCCGTGGCTAACGCCTTGGCGCATCGGGATTATCTGGATTATACCCGGGGGATTACCGTCAGCATTCATGATAGAACGCTTGAGATTACAAACCCTGGCGCCCTCATTTCCGGGACCACCCTGCATCGCACAGTCCGGCCGGATCAGATCAGTCGACGTAACCCTTGGCTTTATCAGCGATTACTGACTTTAGATCGCGGAAAGCGATTTCTGAAAAGCGGAAAAGGAATGGCCCGAATAAAAGCGGCTTTCAGCCAGATCGGTGAAGTTAAGTTCGTGAGTATTGGCACCAGCAATCTTTTCAAGGTGATATTTCCCTTCAACAGGTAACGCGATTGGGAGGAGTTTTCATGCAGTCTGCCACTGCGCGTCATACAAATGCACTATTGACATTAATTAAATTGATTACGTATGTCATTGTCTCTTTACTGATCATCACTCGTTTTGACAGTAATGGTGTAGAGATCCTGATTGTGCTGATCACGTTGATCATCATGAACAGTTTCTTCCGGCAGGAATATTTGGTGTCAGTTTCGCTATAGTAGACAACCAATAATATAGCTCAAAACCGCTGCT
>CAZRKC010000039.1:0-21007 GCA_964600665.1 uncultured Candidatus Sumerlaeota bacterium | reverse complement strand
GCTGGTGTTCCTATGAGTCGTCACTTTCTATTGCACTTGATTTTTCATTTCACCATGTGAAAGATACAGTAAAATTCATAGCCCTTGTCTTGCAATTTAAAAGACATCATGGTAGAATGTAATGTGTTGTCAGACGGCACTGAGTCGCGTTCTGGGAATGTGTTGGAATCAAAGGAGGTGAAGACCTGTGCCCAATATCAAGTCATCCATAAAAAGTGTGAAAACTGACGCCTTACGAAACCGGCGTAACAATATGCAGAAGTCTCTGCTGAAATCCACCATTCGGAAGTTCCGCAAAGCAGTTGTAAGTTCCAACCCTGAGACTGCCAAGGATACTTTATTGAAAGCTGTGCGTGTCATTGACAAGTCTGCCACAAAAGGGATTATCCACCGCAATGCGGCCGCTCGAAAAAAATCCCGGCTAACACGCCAATTTAACAAAATGGTGCAAGCCCAGGAATAATCTTCGAAACCAAAACCCTATTGTCCTTCGACAATAGGGTTTTATGCACTCATTTGCATGATCACCGTTTCTAAAATCAAACGGGGGTCACCACGCCCGCTCTTCATATCTTCATCGGCATTTAAAAGCCGCTGGAGATTTTTTTTCAGTTCATCCCGCGTGAATCGAGGTAAATGCTCCATCGCTTTCTGTACTGAATATGGGTGTGTGTCCAGATAACCGGCGATCACAGTTGCATTCGCCCCTTCTGCTGCCAACCGTTGACAGTCATAAATCAAGCGGATCTGTCGGATCAACATGAATAAAATCCGAACCGGCGGCTCATTCATGGTGAGCATGTCTGTCAACTGTCGGATAGCGGCATTTCGATCCTTCCGACCAACACTATCCACCAGGTTGAAGACATTGTTATCCAGTGTCCGACTGGATACGGCCATCACGTCCGCCCGCCCGATTGCGGTCTGTTGTCCGGCATATGCAGCCAGTTTGGCAATTTCCTGTGTCAGCAAACGTAAATCTGAACCCACCATATCCACAAACACCTGCATGGCATCCCGGCTCATGGTTTTTCCAACGCGGCGGATTCGTTCATCGATCCAGGTAAACAGATCCCGCCCTCGCAAGGGGACGTATTCATGGGCTCGCCCATAGCGGATGACTGATTTATACAGGGTTCGGCGCTGATCAACTTCATCGGTTCGAAAAATCAAACAAGAGAACGGAACGCGCTCTAATGCGAATCGCTCTAACGGATTGCTGGAGGAGTCTCGAGAACCGGTCTTCTCTTTCTTTTCCCCTTTGAAGTATGGCGCATCCTCAACAACCGTGACCCGATAATCGTCCATCACTGGCGGTGTTCGTGCAATCTGGAGCACATCCTCTAGATCCATTCCCTTTCCGTCCAGAATGCTTTCGTTAAATGCGCGGACATCGTCTCTAAGCAGTTCACTCCGAATAGTCTGCACGGTTTCTTCAATCAAAAAAGACTCCCGGCCGAACATCAGAAAGATTCGCTGTCCATCCTCTTTTTCCATTTCTCGCAAAATCGTTGCAGAATCCATCGGTTACCCCTCTTTTTTTTGTTGCAGATCCTGACGACGTTGATGGGAGATGAGTAAAACGGCGGTAACAATCGCGCTGATACTCAGGATCAGAATCAACACTTTTGTCATTTCATCTTCCATAAACCTCATTTTCTTGTTGTATCGATCAATGACAAAAAACACGATCATCATCCCGGAGATAATAATGCTCAAATGGGGCACTGCTCTCGCCATAAGTCGCCTCATGAACCTAATCACCTAACTTTCTGCGCTCATCACGGGTCATTGGTCCCGGATAAAGATCATATCACTGGTTCGACGACCTCCACCGTACGGTTGGTTGGTGACTTGATCCAGGAAGGTCATCACAGCGGTTTGACCTCCGTCCATGTTATAAGCCAGTTTGCAGCCCAAATCTGCAAATACTTTGGATAATCCGGTGAAGGTGATACCATCGGAATAACCTGGCTGACGTCCATCAACTGTGATGAAACAGTAGTGGCCCGGTTCATAGTATCCGATTGCAGTTCGCGGATTGGCACGGCTAATGTTACTATTGAATTTCGTCAATGCCTCTCCATGGTCTCCCAGCAGCGCCGGACCGAAACACCAAGCCTGCCAAGCACCGTCTGCCATGGCCTGTGTTCCATCAAACCGGGCGGAAGCAAATATGCGCATGGTTCCATCCCGGTAAAGCACCAGCACATCGCCATCCGGCTTATCCCGGTATATGACCCCGTTCCGAATCACCACACCGACAGAACCGATCCCATAGTAATCGCCGTTCACGGCACAAACCGCTTCATTTCGGACTGCCATATCCAGGACCCATTCGTTGATTGACTTTCCGAATGTATCTTTGGCAAACGCAGTTCGAAAACTATCAATGGATCGAATGTAGATGTCCTGGATATAGTAAGTGATGCCATCTTCTTGAACCTGGGTCACGGTAATATCAACATGCTGGCTCACATACCGGTCTTCACTGATCATGGGAGCACCCGATTTAAATTTGTCGGGAAAACGATACCCGAAATCGGACTCCGGATCCACATCTTTCCCGGGGTCTGCAGGATCAACAATCACTGGATCCAGAGGTGTATCCGTTGCATAAGAGCGGGGAAGAACATGATGAAACAATGCAAATACACACAGACAAACCCCGATCAACAGAACATCGATCAGACCGATCATCCATCCCGGCATCAATGTTGCTTTTCGTCTCTTCGCCAATCGCCGTTTCAGTCGGTTTTCATTCATCCACCCGGCACTCCCTTCAATCCTGATAGACCGGAAAAACATATCGTTTCTGGATATTATAGCTCAACACAAAAAGCGTCAGATCAACCAGTGGTTTTGCTAGCCACAATGGCACTTGCCCCACCATATGGGCCACATACAAAAGAGCAAAATTAGCGCACCATAGCATAGATGCGACCAGAATATATATCCCTGCCGTCTTCTTCACACTGGCACGACAATGGAATACCCATGTACGGTTAAGAGAATAATTAAACGCGCCACTCATGATCCGTGCAACCAAAGAGCTAACCAGCAATGACTGTGAAAGGCCCAGACCAATCAGCAGACTTCGCAAAGTTAAGAGGGCAATATAATCCACCCAGAAAGATCCAAAAGATGATAAACCAAACTTAAACAGCTGCACATAGATCCGATACGAATCCCGGATGACATCGAAATGGGACGTTGGATTCCCCGGCTCGTAGACCGTGTGGATCGATACCTCCCGCATGGGTATCCCCTGACGGGTCGCCCACATCAACACATTTAACTCATACTCATACCGGTCTCCCGGCACGGATTGCATAAATGGAATATCTGCCGGTCGGAATGCCCGTAATCCAGACTGAGTATCATAAATCCGGACCCGAGTCGCCATGGAAAAAAGCCATCGGGTCAATGTGTTGCCGAACCGGCTTTTAAAGGGGATCTTCCCTCGAAATCGCCGGCTACCGATCACGATACCCTGTTCCAAATTGGTTAAGGCTTCCCCGACCCTATAAATATCCTCCGGCAGATGCTGACCATCAGCATCTGCCGTTATCACTGCGGTGACTTGCTCAAATCGGTCCTTGATGTAAGCCAGGCCGGTTTTTAATGCCTGCCCCTTCCCAAGGTTGACACCATGCGTCAGCAACACGGTACCCGCAGGCAACCGTGCAAAAAGAGAGTCAAAATCACTTCCGCTGCCATCGTTCACGACCACCAAGGAGAATCCCCTTGCCATCAGCGTCTCACATAGGTCCAACAAGGGTTGCTGGGGTTTGTAGGCTGGTATCAGAACCACCATGGATTCTGTGTCTTGCAACTCCATCACTTCCTATCCAATGGTTCTGCTACATATGTATTCCGTATTCGATGGTCTCGCGAGACTGTTTGGAAACCTCATCGCCGAAAAGTCGTTTCAATAAATACAATGCCATATCGATTCCAGAAGAGACGCCAGCTGATGTAATAACCGACCCGTTGTCCACGACCTTATCATGCACCACCGTCAAATCAGGGTAATCTTGCTGCAAACGCTCCCGGTAATTGTGATGGGTCGTTACCCGTAATCCGCTAAGCAGCCCAGCTTTTGCCATCAGAACCGTCCCGGTGCAGACACCAGCCACAATTTGGGCCTTTTGCGCTGTCAATTTAATAAAATCAACCACGGGTTTAAGTTTACTTTCATCCACACGCGTACCAGGACCACCCGGCACAACCAGAACATCATATGTCGGCGCATCAGAAAACAATGCATCGGGTATCACCGTGAGGCCTCCTCGA
Organism: uncultured Candidatus Sumerlaeota bacterium; assembly: GCA_964600665.1. Taxonomy (GTDB): domain Bacteria; phylum Bacillota; class SLNR01; order SLNR01; family SLNR01; genus CAZRKC01. Next base: position 16,711 of record CAZRKC010000039.1, on the reverse strand, counting down.
CAGATCACGGGGGATTTTTCCGCCACCACCGAAACCTCAATTAGACTCCGGTCGCCTTCCCTGGCACCCGCCAGAACTTCGTAAGGACCAGCAAAATCGAGCACTTCCACTAAATCGAAAATGACGATACCAACTTTCATGTCCATCCCTCTTTTCTTTCCTTACTGTCCTCTTCATTATATTCCACCGGACAGTCAGTTGCAAGAGAACATCCACACCTTAAAGATTCAAAACCCTGCCACTGGCAAACCCTCTCAGGTGCATCAACGCACCCCGCCAACGCAGGATCACCGCTCCATCTTGGTCCGTGCGAAATACCATCTGGCAAGCGTCATTCAAACCGGTGATCACACTGGCAGCGGGATGTCCATAGCGATTTACACCCACAGAAATAATGGCGGCCTTCATGTCCACCCTTTCATAAAAACCATCCACCAGCGAACCAGAGCTCCCATGGTGGGGGACTTTCAAAATCTTGCTGTTTAAATTCTGTCCACTATCCAAGAGCCAGCGGATGCTATCCCTTTCAATGTCACCTGTGAGCAATACCGCATCATCCTTATGCCGTAATCGTAGAACGATGGACTGGTCATTTAAACCCCAAAAAGCGGGGTTTTCCAATTGTGGATTTAAAACCTCGATCCATGCTGCGGGGCCTAACTGGATGCTCTGCCCGGCAAAAAGAACCTGGCGAGGAATCTTTCTGCGTTTCAATACCTGTTCTAAATTGGTGTACTGCTGAGTTTCACCCGTATGAGAGGGTTCAAAGTAACGGATGACCTGCATACGGCTGCATACCGAAATCAATCCCCCGACATGATCGTCATGCCCATGGGTCAGCAAAACTCGCAGATGATTAATTCCCTGACTCCTTAAAAACGGCACAACGACCCGCATACCCTGATCCGTGATTTTGCCTTGGTGGTCACTGCGAAGACCACCATCGACTAGAAGTGCCGGTCCATATCGTGGCTGAATTACAATGGCATCCCCTTGTCCCACATTCAAAAAGGTGACCCGGACCGGATCCGAAAACGGGGCAACCGTTTGCCAGCAGAAAAACAGGATACCCCAGATAATCGCCGCAGATCCCCATCGCCAGCGAACAGGCCGTAAATATCCATTGTCCCGAAAGAAGGCGATCAAGATTAAATACCACCCTGCAAGCCAGAACCAGTGAGGAACCCCCGTGTTCCAGCCCAAAGCAGGATAGCTACCCGCCAGTTGAACGGTTGACCAAATACCGTCCATGATAAACCCGTTGGATATGTGGAGCATATGACCCCCGGCAGGGAAAATCAGTCCAAGCCAAATTGCTGCAACCCCCAGGAATATTCCCATTCCCATAAAAGGAATCAACCAAAGCTGGAACACCAGTGTCCAGATGGGAACTCGATGGTAATGGAGTGCTAATAAAGGCCAAATTGCCCATTGCACCACCATGCTGATCATGATAACCCGACTGACTGCATGATTCCATCCCTTTGTGCGCTGAAGTATCGGGATCAAGTAGACAATTGCAGCGGTAGCAGTAAATGAAAGTTGAAAGCCGGGGTCAAGAAAAATGAATGGTTGAGCCATGGTCATCAGCAGTGCCGCTGTCCAGATGGTTGCTCGGTTATCTTTCATCCGCTGGAAAGTCATCATCGTCCAGCCTAATGTCACCATCAAAGCTGCTCGTGTCACACCAATTCCTGCTCCAGCCATGAGGGCAAAAAACCAAATCCCTCCCCCCACCAGTAACCATCGATAGCGAGGTTGTGGCACAATCAGCCGTGCCAATAGGGAGAATACCATGCCCGCAAAACCCACATGAAAGCCCGATACTGCCAAGAGATGGCTAAGCCCCGACTGTGCAGCATCCTGATGAAAATCATCCGGGAGAAGTCGCCTGTTTCCTAAAACCAGTGCGATCAGCAAAGCGCCCTTGTTTCCTTGAAGTGTTTGCTGAATCAAGTGATCTGCTCGCCTATGAAGCAACCCAGCCCATCGTTGGATGCTGTTTCTCCCTGGACGAACAGCAATCAGTTGGTCTGAATGGGAAATCCGCAAAGTCCGATAGATGCCCCGGTGCCGAAGATAGCGGGCAAAATCAAATTCACCGGGATTGGTAGCACCTGATGGTAGTTGCAATACGCCAGTCATCGTGACTTGATCCCCATGGTGTAACGGGGATAAATCCACAGGATAGCTCAAATGAACAAGCCCATTGGGTGTATGTAACGTCGCTGTGAAATCACCAGGCCCTCGCTGCGGTATCCCACGAATGACCCCTTCGATAATCATTTTTTCATTCGTCGGCCACCGCATCCATTTTGACTCTTGCTGATGGGCGTTGGCACCTAACAAAAACCCTGCCACCAAAGCAACGATGGCTAATCGCCATACATATGATACATCACTCAGTTTCTGACTTTTCATCAACCAAAAGGCTGTCGCCAGGAGGATACAACCCCCCAGCAACAGCCCGTAAGTACTACCTGATAGGAGAATCCCTCCGACCATAGCAGTATAAATCATGATCAAAGAGCATGACATAGTGATCTTCCTTTCACGATGGTTTCTGCGAATAGAGTCGGTCTGGTGGTGCGAATCGATCATTTGTCATGATCAGGCTTTAGAAGTCTGCTTTCAACTCGTCGTATTCAGTTTCACAGGGAGGCCCATCCGTCAGATGCAGTTTTTGCGCATTCAGATCCATTATGACAGAGAATACCGTTTCAGAGCGTCTGCCGGGTTCGTCCCGCATATCTTCATGCCGACAAATGGACTTCGGTCGATTGAAATGGTCGCGTAATACCGATTGAATCTCAGATAATCCAATCCTGCCCCGCTTTGCTTCAAAAAGCTTTTTTGCTCTGGCTAACCGAATGGGTGATTCGATAAATGCAATTTTACCTAAGTCCTTAAAACCGGTCAATCGCATACTCGTGAAATGATTAGTGTGAACCAACATCCCTCGATCCGGTGTTAAAACATCAAAGTCAGCCGGTGCCGCTTCGATATCAATGGCTTCACCATCTCGATGACAAATCATAAAATTGGCTGCAGATGCAATTTGAGTCCGACCAACTGCAGCAATCGCATCGGAAAGAATCTCACTGTTCAGTATGCCGCGAAGAATGATGTGCAGTGGAGTCCCTGGCCAGTTCTGGTCAGCAACCAATGCGTTCAGACACACACCGATTCCTGCATCATTAAAACCAATTTTTCCGATAATCCCGGCTTCAGTTACCATCATGATATTCGGCTTATTCTTCTGCAGGATCCGTAAGATGATGATGGACTGGCGCTGAGATCCTTTCCAATCCCAGTTCTGTCCAAGAAAGGTCTCGTTACCGGTGGCTTCGGGTGTCAATGCGAATGAAGTGCATCCCTGTAGCATTTTATCAGTGAGGGCAATCTCGCTTCGAGCATTGAGTGCGAGAATCTCTGGCAGCGGAAATCCGGAGCCATCTGAAACACCCCGAATCTCTTCCATTAAGTCGGGGTCATACTTCTCAATGAATGGCATGTAAGTCAAAGCGATCTGAAGCGCATCATCCCAATCAACCTTGGCATACACTTTAAACATATTCCGGTACGTTTCAATGCTGACAGCAATTTTTGCAGCCGCTTCCCGGCCATGGGTATAACCGATTTCATACGGAGTACCGGAGGCGGTAATCACCTGGAATCTGTCGTTGCTCATTGATCTCCCCCTCATTTCTTATTTTTGAGCTCTTCAAACTGAATCTTGATTTTGGTCACTTCATCTGGATGACTCATGAGTCTTGCTGCCGAAGCTGCCAGGACCTTCCCAGCTAAGATGGCGGCTTGAAGCCCTGCCGGTGAACCAGCTGCTTCCATAAATTCCTGAGTATGCAGTTCAATTCCGAGAGGAGCCGCAGCAAACCAGAGGTTCACCGTTGGTAGCATTTCCCCTACATTGCCCAGATCCGATGATGCAAGCGCTGTCCACGATTTGATGGGAGCGGCACCTAAATCATCTGCCAATCCCAACACCATTTCGTCAAGCGTCGGAACATTCACCGGTGAGCGATACCCATACCCCCACTGGATATCCACCGTACAACCGCACGCCATGGCTGCACCCTTTGCCACCTGCTCAATCCGCTCCATGAGTTCGAGGAGATAGGCGTTGTCCAGTGAACGAACGGAATAGGTCGCCACCGCTTCTTCAGGAACAATATTGGAAGCGGCACCTCCTTTGCGGATAATTCCATGAATCCGGGTTCCCTGTCTGACATGTTCCCGTAGCATCTCGATCCCCTGATATGCCAATACCAGCGCATCGAGGGCACTGCGTCCCTGGTGGGGAGCAGCTGCTGCATGCGCCGGGATCCCTTTATAAGTAAACGTAGCACTTTTCACGGCCAGCCACGGCGATCCCGTATCCCAGCGATCTCCGCCATGGGTGATCATGGCAATGTCGATCCCGTTGAAATGGCCACCGTGTAACAGCGGAATCTTTCCACCCAGAACGCCACCCTCTTCAGCCGGAGTACCCAGGACCACCAACTGACCGGGCAGCCGGTCCATGATTCCCGCCAATCCTAATGCTGCCGCTAACCCTGAAACAGCAATCAGGTTGTGTCCGCAACCATGGCCCATGGGTAGTGCATCATATTCCAGCATAAAAGCTAAGGTCGGACCAGGGCAGCTTCCTTCCATCGTCGCTTTAAATGCCGTTTTCAGCTGAACTTTTTCACCGGTCAGCGGCTTGACGCCTTCGAGTCCATGTCGGACCGAAAATCCAGCATCCCGGAGGATATCGGCCAGCATAGTCGATGCGAAATATTCTTGATCACCCACCTCGGGGTTACTGAAAATATCTGCACTTACATTCGTCAACAAACTAAGGTGCATGTCGACGGCTTTCAAAATCTCGTCGATCCCGGGAACCATGTCCAACCCGTGGCGATTGCTGGTTAGTGGTTGAATAGATATCGTACCAGCACCGTTGTCCAAGATGAAGCGATGCTCAAGGATTTCTTCCAGGCTGGTCAATGGAACCAAAATGTCATGTCCATCAAAGACAACATCTGCCTCAATGGTTTTCTTCTCGGTAACAATCCGCACCCGCTTCAAATCCGGACGGTTGCAACTATCACTCCCCATTTATATTCCTCCCCTCCAAACACCCGTGATGCCAGTTCGACAGAAATCCATGGACCACCGCGTGTCGAACGAAAGCTTTAACAAATGGTTTCACCATGTCAATGTGAGCAGATACAAACCAGCCATAATCAACAGCACACCGCTAACCCGATTGATCAAGGATGTCCGTTGGCGCAACGCAGGTAAATTCTTGATGACAGCGGTGAAGGTTCCGGCCAGAATCAGGATCAACCCATGCCCGAACCCGTATAAAAACAACAACATCATACTTTCTGCCGGGTTTCCCCGGGCTGCCGCGAAGGTTAAAAGCACCGCTAATACAGGGGCTGTACAAGGGGACATGACCAGTCCAAATGCCATGCCCATGAAAATGAGTCCCCAAATGGATGCTGACCCCGTCGGCATCCGCTTAAGCGTTGGGAATTGAATGTGGATCACATCCAGCAAGTTTAAACCCATCACGATAGCCACTGCTGCCAGCACATAATACCAGCCACTCCCCAAAGAGTCAAAAACCTGTCCAAACACCGAAGCCAACAGCCCCAATATCGATAGTGTGATCGACATGCCCAGGACAAACGCCACAGAAAGCATCAGCCCTTTGCCACGGGTCAACCCCCGACTGCCTCCGATATAACCCACCAAAACCGGCAGCACTGATAAGGTACAGGGACTCAAGCTGGTGATCACGCCCAACAGGTACGCCAGCGCCAGGATCAGAATGCCGCCTTGTTCCATTAATTTCACAATCGCATCGATCCATGCCGACAAGGCCCATCGCCCCCCTTATGGCTGTAACAGCAAGGTTAACGCATCTGCCAGAGCACTTTCTTCAGCCGATCCTTCAATTCGCTCTTTGACCAATCCATCCCCATCCATAAGCAATATCGTCGGTGTGTAGAAAATTCGTTGATCCCGGGCGAGTTCCCGACCATCAGCGGTCTTTACATCCACAATAATGAACGCGACATCTTGTCCAAAACGGCTTTTCAAAGAAGATACCACCGGTATCATCGATATGCAAGGTCCTCAGCCGTCCTGATAGAATTCCATGAAAATAGGCTTGTCGCTGGCGACAGCTGCCGCCATGGCGCCAATGGGATCCGGTGTTACGGAAAACTCACCATTGACTTTGGGTCGGATTCTTGGATATATGAGGATCGCAGCGACGACGAGAAGAACGATGCCAAGGATAACCGTTCGTTTTGTCTTATCCATTCATGTCACCCCCTTGCCGGGCTAACAGAAACGCCGGCTTAATCAGCCGGCGCGGGTAATCTGTAAATAAACCGGTTATTTAAATGTTCGCGTTTTTAGCCAAGAATCCTGCCAATTCATTGGTGAATCGCCTGTTTTGCTCGTCAGTGCCCACCGTCATTCGAACGTATGACGGATACCCAAAAAGATGACCCGGACGCACCACGACCCCTCTCTCAGCCAATGCCGGAACCAAAATGCGGCTGTCAACACCGGTATTCAGAAAGATGAAGTTACCTTGTGAGGGAACATACGCTAAATGCATGCGGTTGAATGTGTCATACAAGTCCTGTTTCCCTTTTTCAACCTGTGCTTGAACCCATTGCCGGTGAGCATGGTCGTCAACACTGGCAGACGCGCCGCAAAGCCCCATGTAATTGACATTCACTTGCATCCGCGTTCTTGCCACAGTGTGAATCAATGGTTCGGGACCGATGGCATAGCCAACACGGGCAGCAGCCAATCCGTGAATCTTGGAAAAAGTACGCACACCCATAACCAACTTGTTTTGCGAGAGGAACTCCGTACTGGGCCTGTATGCTGGATCTGTAACATAGTCGTGATATGCTTCATCGATGAACAAAACCACTGACGGAGGCAGTGCTTCAACAAATGCTGCCAAATCGTCTCCCGCGACTAATGTCCCGGTGGGGTTATTGGGATTACATAAATAGATCAGCTTTGTTTTGGGTGTGATGGCTTGGAGTATTCCGTTTAGATCGATCTGGAAATCTTTGACCGGGACAAAAACGGGAGTTGCTCCCATCGTTAAAGTGGATACTTCATACTGGATGTATGTGGGTTGAGGGATAATCGCTTCGTCCCCCTCAGATAAAAAGGCCATTGCCGTCATCTGTGCAATTTCGTCTGCACCATTTCCCATCAGGATCTGTTCCGGTGCAACCCCATGGATGGTGCTGAGTTTGCCTCTGAGACCACATTCATCCACATCATGATAAAGATGAAGCTCCGTTAATGCATCTTTCATCGCCCGAATGGCATCGGGGGACGGTCCGAAAGGGCTTTCATTGAATGACATTTTCTCGACTTGATTCAAACCCAGATAATTCTTCAGATCCGGAATTGCCATATCCGGCAGACCTGCCTTGTACGGCTCTAAACTGCGGAGCCCCTTTTTGATCAAATCATCCGTTGGGTACAAACTGGTCACCCCTGTTTCCCTTGAATATATGCTTTCCCCGCTCCATCTGCTTTCATGATAGCCTCCGCCACCATATTCGCTGTGACCGGGAATGGAATATTACACATGTTTCTTGCCTGCACTGCCTTCTCAGAAACTTTTTTCAGCATATCCGCTGAGATTTGGGGCAACCCCAACTGGGAAAGTGTCATAGGAAGATCCAACTTGGTAGCAATGGATAAATAATCATCCACCACCTCATATTCTTTCCCTTCCAGCATCAACTGCCCCAAAACACCGAAAGCAACCACTTCTCCATGATATCGTTGGTGAACCTCATCGATCAATGTCAGTCCAGCGGCAATCGGGTGCGCGGCTGCTGAAGCACAGCTGTCCCCACCTAAATCGCTAACCATACCACTGACAGCAATGATGGCATCAATAATCTGATCCAAAGAATCTGATGGATTTTTTGCCGTACAGCTGGCCATGGCATCAGGGCCGTAGTCTTGAATCATCTTTTTACACAGCAACGACAGGCTGTGTGCCGACATCGTCGCTGCATTGTACCCTGCTTTTTTCACAGCTACATCGGTTTCATACCATTTTGCCAATGTATCCCCCATACCCGACACCAGATAACGACAAGGTGCCTGCCCAATAATATCGGAGTCCGCCAAGATCCAGCTGGGTTGCTGCGATTTCCGCGATGAATCCAGATAATGACCTTCCTGACTATAAATAATGGAAAGAGGTGTCCACGCTGCGCATGTCGCTGCGATGGTCGGCACTGTTGCGACCGTCAGGTTGAGCTTGAATGCTGCACCTTTGACTGTATCGATTGCCTTTCCTCCCCCAATACCAATCACATAATCGACCTGTGCTGCATGCAGCAGGTCAGCCAAATGATCGATATTCTCCCACGAGCATTCTCCTCCATACCATGTAGGGCCCAATACCTCGACGCCTTCACGTTCCAGGCTCGCTTTAATGACATCACCCGCAATTGATAACGCGGTTTTTCCCCCGACGAGCATTGTTTTCTTACCAAGATGGTTTAAATAGGATCCAGCTTTTTGAATCACCCCTGATTCTCGAACATACCGATTAGGTGCTAAACGAATCTCCATACGTTCTCCCTCCTTTGCTTGTTAGCCAATTCTTCATAAAATCATATATTCCTGCATAAATATTAATTTTTTGTCAGTTTATTAACCAGCCGTGTCACTCGCCGTGCACTGCGGTCATTGCGGATCCCTCTGGTCAGATCCATTTTTCTCCCCACCAAGATCACCTGTTCTTTTGCCCGGGTTACAGCTGTGTAAATCAGATGGCGGCTGACTTGCGATCGCTCCCCCCAAAACACAGGCATGATTACAATCGGGAACTCACTGCCTTGAGCTTTATGAACTGTAATGGCATATCCCAAGCTCAGGTCCTTGAGTTCATCCCATGTATAAGAAACGCGCATTTCATCAAAGCGCACCCAAAGTGTTGCCGCATGACCAAACTCGATTTCCTCCACAATCCCCATGTGACCGTTGAATACTCCCTTGTCATAGTCATTTCGTGTCTGCATGACCTTATCCCGTAATCGGAAGTTTTCATACATGCCTTGCATACTATCTTCTGAATCCACATTGGGATTGACCATTTCTCTGATTATTCTGTTCAACGCCCATGCCCCGGTTTCTCCGCGATGGAAAGGACAGAGGACTTGAATGTCATTCATATTATACCCTGATACACGCAGAATCGCGATTTCATTCAAAATGGCATTGACGATGCCCTCCGGTGTATCCTCTCGGAGAATCAAGAACTCATTTTGGGTATCTTTCGTTAAGGGGGTCAATCCGTGATTGATCCGGTGCGCATTCAAGATGATGGCTGAAGTCTCTTCCTGACGAAAAACAGTGGATAACCTGCCAACGGGAAGTGCACTGCTTTCAATTAAATCCCGCAAAACTTGTCCAGGGCCAACACTGGGAAGCTGGTCGACGTCACCAACTAACACGATGCTCATGCCATTTGGTAATGACTGAAACAAGTGATCTGCGAGAAAACCATCCACCATAGAAAACTCGTCAACGATTAGTAGATCGCCTGTGAGGGGATGATCTGCGTCAAATTCAAATATGTCCTGGTCTCGACTCTCTTTTGCACCTAAGAGTCGATGAATTGTCTGCGCATCCCAGCCGGTGGCATCGGCAAGCCGTTTTGCAGCTCTTCCTGTAGGGGCTGTGAGTAATACCCTTCGGTTCGGATCGATATAACAACAGGCTTCCAGCAAGACTTTCAAAATCGTCGTTTTTCCAGTTCCGGGGCCACCCGTGATTACAGTGATTCCGTGGTCAAAGACCATTTTCAGGATATCCCGCTGGTGGATGCTCAAGGTCTTGCCGGCCCGTTCTTCGCCGATACTTAATGCCCCTTGAATGTCTGGTATGAATAAGGGTATCCAGGATCTTTGCAGGCGGTGGATATGCGTTGCGATGCCATCTTCACTACGATAAACGTCATTGCGAAACACAAACCCATCTTCATCGATGATCAACGCCCCGCTATCCTCCATCTGACGGATCTGCCGTTCCAGTTCCTGGTCGTCCCGGTAAACTGGTTCTGGCACTCGATCCAGTAGTGCTTCCACTTGTTTGATCAATCGAGGCAAAAGGACGCAGGTATGACCAGTTGCCAGCAGATCGTGCAATGCTTCCATTACCGCCGCTTCCTGCCTGAATGCAGACTCCAACGGGGTCCCTATTGCAATCGCGACCCGGTCTGCAGTGGAAAAGGCCAGTCTGATGGGTTGCCCGGTCAGGTGATAGGGATTGTGCCGAATGGTTTGGTATGCATCATCCCCCAAAACCTCAAAAACTCGACATGCTTCCGCCATGGTCAAACCTAAAAACTGCAAATTGATCAGACAAGACTCAATATCAGCCCAATGATGGATATTCCCTTCTCGGTCAGCAACATGTGGTGAAAATGATTTGCTGTACCGGACGGCTACAAACTGTTTTCCGTGTCGGGCATGATCCTGCCAGTTTCCATGGAGTCTTACTTCTTCTCCGGGAATCAGGGCATAAAATGAACCGCATACAGTCACCATCCGTTCTTCTGCTCGCACCAAGGCGACCGTAAACAGATCCGTCTCAACCCGATAGAGGATTTTCTCAACGACCCCGTCCAATTGAATGATTTCATCGTAATCCATCATCCACGTCTCCCGTCAGATCCTTCTTGATCAAAAAGCCCTTCCACGCAGGAAGGGCCGTCATATCAATGGGGGCCCAGCAGATGCCGTGCAAAATAGACACCGTTGCAGTTGGCCTGAATCAGACCACGAGTAATGCCTGCACCATCACCGAGCACATGTAGGTTCTGGATGGATGTCTCAAAGTTACCGTTCACGGATACTTTGTTGGAATAAAACTTAACTTCAACACCGTACAGAAGCGTTTCAGCGCTAGCCAGTCCCGGTGTGATATGATCCAAGGCAATGATCATTTCATCAATGTCTTTCATGATCCGATACGGCAGGACCAGGCTTAAATCCCCGGGAACGCTATCCTTTAAAGTCGGCGTGATATTGTTGCGACATAAGCGTTCGTATGTCGTACGTCGTCCCCTGCGAAAATCACCATACCGTTGCACCATGATCTTATTCCCAGCCAGCAGATTCCCCAGGCGGGCGATATATTTTCCGTATTCGATGGGTGAGCGGAATGGTTCCGTAAAATTCTTTGACACCAAAAGGGCAAAATTCGTATTGCTGGTTTTCCGTTCTTCTGCTTTGTAGCTATGCCCGTTGACAACGGCCAGGTTGTCATCATAGAATTCGGCCACCACTTCTCCACCTGGATTGGTACAAAATGTCCGAACTTTATCATCAAATGTCGGTGTATAGTAGATGAGTTTGCTCTCGTACATAATCTCATTCAGCTCTTTCATCACTTCATTCCGGGTCTCTACCCGTACACCAATGTCAACGGTACCGGCAGTTGTTTTCACTTGATACTTTTCGCATATGCCCTGAAACCATTGTGAACCTTCGCGACCAACGGCAACGGCCACTTTTTTCCCCAGGTAGACCTGATCTGCCACCACCCCGCGAACACCATGTTCATCGACGACCAGATCCACGACTGGCGTTTCGAAACGAATGTCCACGCCTCTGGCCAATAAATCAATCTGAAGTTTCTGGTAAATCTCATAACTGATTTCAGTACCCATGTGTCGGATCGGGCACTCAATCAACTTGAGGTTGCTTTCAATGGCTTTTCGGCGGATATGTTCGGTTTTTTCCGGATGGCCAAGCCCGTAAACCTGACGGTCAGCACCATAGCTCAGATAGATTTCATCCACATAACGAATCAAGTCGGCCGTCATTTCATAGCCGATATACTCTGGCAGTATGCCGCCCACTTCCGGGCAAAGGGAGAGTTTGCCGTCAGAATATGCGCCCCCGCCGGCAAATCCTGTTGTTATATGGCAAGGACTACAATTGACACATATCCCCGTGATCCGCTTGGGACAGATCCGCTTTTCAATCGGTTTCCCTTTCTCCAGCATCAAGATCTGTATGCCCGGATCCAGTTTTTTTGCCTCCAATGCCGCAAAAATACCGGCTGGGCCGGCTCCCACAATCACCAGATCAAATATCATGTGCCATTCCCTCTCTCAATCATAATCTGCTATCGCATAAACTAACGCCAAGGGTAGAATCGAAACAATAATTTCCCTTTAAGATTTTCCATGGGCAAAAACCCCCACATATGGCTGTCGTAACTATGGGCTCGGTTATCACCCAGGACAAAGAGCATCCCATCCGGAACGACTGTGGGAGGATAATTGTAATTAGGTTCGCTACCTAAATAAGTCTCTGTCAATTTTTCACCGTTGACATAGGTTCCCAAGTACTCTCTCTCTTGCTCCTTGAAGATCACTTGAACCGTGTCCCCGGGGAGGCCAATGATCCGTTTCACATAAAACTGGTCACCCACATTTTGCGCCGCTTCCGGGGGATCGAACATAACAATATCAAAACGGTTCACATCGGTGATTTTATAGAATACTTTATCAAACATCAGACGATCTCCAACCTGGATCGTTGGGACCATCGACTCGGTGGGTACGATTCGAGCTTCCACGACATATGTGCGGATCACCATCGACAACAGGAATGCAATCACAAACACTTGGACCAGATCGATTACAAAACGAACGCTTTTCCGTCCCATAGATACCCCTCCTAAACGACCTCCCTGAACAATTAATATAATACCACAAATGGTGCAATCTCTGCCAGTTTCTTATCACCAACTCCAGGCACTTTCCGCAAGTCATTGATATCCCGGAATGGTCCGTACTGATTACGGTAATGAATGATACGTTCTGCCAGCACCGGCCCGATTCCTGGGAGTGTTTCCAATTCACTCGCTGTGGCACTATTAATCCGGATTTTGCCGTCCCCCGGCAACGGTTCCTCCGTTGTCCCTCCATTATCTGTTTTTCTCCTGGGAACAAGTATTTGCTGCCCGTCAGCGATAAATGCCGCCAGATTGATCCGCTCCGGGTCACTGTCATCTGTCAACCCCCCTGCCGCATGCACAGCATCTGCTAACCTGGAACCTTCGGATAAGGTGTACACCCCGGGTTCACAAACAGCACCTGTCACATGCACCACCATCATCGTCGGTTCCTTTGGTGTATCATCCCCGGGTCGCGGAGTGGATCCTCCCGGAAATGACGGTTGGATTTCCACATACGTATCCGTGGCATTTCGGTAGATGGTGATTCCAGCGCCCGTTATCAAAGCAATCATGATGAGTATAAGGAGCTGACGTTCTTGTTTGTTCAATTGCACGGGCAAAGCCTCCTTTAAATACATGGTCTCCCTTTATCATTTCTGGGATATCCCGTTTTCCCCTTTCGCAAAAAATCGACATGATTTGATGCAAAATCGTTCAATCGACTTCATTCGACAGACACCATCTTCTTTTTATACAAATATTTATGAGTTGCTTGTTTCAGGGTGGATGGATATTTCAACCCATGACACGAGAACCGTCGTCCTATCACCCTGATTGACCGCAGGATATCGAACCTACCTGTTCACTGAACTTGTCGAAACAAATCGAACAATTTTTCAGAGAATTTTTTCCGTAACATCCCGCCTGCGCACATTGTAAAATCATCCCATTTGCATACACCGCGACTTTTGGATGGAAGGATGTCTGCTCTGAACCATATGATCATGGACCAATCTTCCGAAAACGCATAGATCCTTGTCGTTTCTTGACATTTCCATGGGATTTATATAAACTATGAGGTAGTACAAGTGATATGAATGCAAGAAAATATGAGCTTGTATATGGGGGTCGGTTTTTCCATATGGATGAGGTTGGTTGGTGGCTTTACGCCATGCTCCTGTTCTTCATATTCCTCGGTAGTTATTTTGCAGCAAGTGAAATCAGCCTGGCATCTGTCAATCAGGCACGAATCCGGATTCGAGCAGACAAAGGGGACAAAAACGCAACTAAAGCCCTGGTTATTTTGGACAGTTTTGACAAAGCGATCAGTACGATTTTGATCGGCAACAATGTTGCCCATATATTTGCCGCATCTCTGGCCACTTTGATTACGGTGCGCTTGTGGGGTGCTGGTGCAGTTTTTTATGCGACTATCATCACCACGATTGTCGTTTTTTTAGTGAGCGAAATGCTGCCAAAAACCTTGGCTAAAAATTATAGCGAACGGGTTTCTCTCGCGGTGGCCCCTTCCCTTTATGCCCTGATGGTCGTTTTGACTCCTTTCACCTTTGTTTTTTATACCATCGGCAATCTCATTGTCAAAGTCCTGAAAGGTGATCGGGGAACCACCGTCACAGAAGAAGAATTCTATGAAATCATCGAATCCATTAAAGAAGAAGGCGCCATGGAAAACATGAAAGGCGAATGGGTCCATACTGCCTTGAATTTTGGCGATATCACCGTCGAGCATATCATGACGGTTCGCACTGATGTCCTGATGATCGATATTGATGACGACCCGGAAGAGATTCTGGAAATCGTCAAAAAAAGCAACCACTCGCGACTACCCGTATATCAAGACACCATCGATAATGTCATCGGCATCCTGCAGATACGGCGATATTTCCGTCTGTATTATCAGAATCTGGTTCCCCCTGTTCTCAAAGACCTCCTTGACCCGCCTTTTTTCACGCATCATAAAACCTTCATCGATGACCTGCTCCCGGAGATGAGTAAGCACAAAACATACCTAGCAGTTGTGACGAATAATTTCGGGGGCACATTAGGGATCGTGACCATTGAAGATATTCTGGAAGAATTGGTGGGTGAGATCTGGGATGAAGACGATGTCGCCATCGAGCATTACCTGACCCTGCCCGATGGCACATATGAAATTGATGCATCCGTTCTCATGGAGGATGTTTTCGATTATCTGGACTATAATGTTCGCAACATCGAGGAGTTTGCTCACACCAACCTGGGATCGTGGACCTATGAGACATTGGGTCGCATCCCTAAAGAAGGAGATCGCTTCATTTTCCGCGATCTGGTATTTGAAGTCTTCAAAATGAACAAACGTCGGGTTACCACCGTCAGAATCAAAAAAACAGAACCCATCTCTTTGATGGACAAGGAGGTGGAACTATGATGCCATATGCCGCATATATCCTGTTGCTGCTTTGCTTCTCAGCCTTCTTTTCGGGCTCTGAAATCGCTTTTTCTTCCATCAACCGCGTGCGGTTGGAAAATATGATGGAAGACGGTAATCCGAGGGCAAAAATTGCATTTCATATCTACTCGAATTTCGAAAAAGCGCTATCCACCATTTTAATTGGCAACAATTTAGTCAATATCGGGGCATCATCATTGGCAACTTTCATGGCCATCACTTTAGTCGGAGATCGTGCAGTGCCCTACGCCGCATTGGTCATGACCCTGTTGATTCTCACATTCGGTGAAACTTCCCCGAAAATATTCGCCTCGAAGAATTCCCTCAACTTTGCTTTAGCTGCAGCCAGACCCCTGCAACTACTGATGATTTTGTTCGCACCGATCTTGTTCGTCATTCTTCCCATCGTAGGACTCGTGGGACGGCGTTTCAGCGGCGATGTGATTGATGAAGAAATGCAGTCTGAAGCCGTTGAGGAAGAATTGCTGGATCTTTTGGATACCGTGGAAAATGAAGGCGTTATCGATGAGAATCGCAGAAACATCATGAATTCGGCGCTTTCTTTTGCTGAACGATCTGTGAGTGAAGCCCTGACTGCCCGGGTGGATATGTATGCCATCGACTTGGATGATGAACGGGATGCGATTATTGCACAGATTCTGAACTCTCCGTTCTCTCGAATTCCATTTTACGAAAAAAGCGTGGACAACATCATGGGAATCTTGATTGTCAACCGGTTCTACCGGCGCATCATCGACAATCCAGATTTAGATATCCGGGAAATACTCATGGAGCCTATCTATCTCTACAGGACAACCAAGATGCCCGCGGCATTGAATCAACTCCGGAAATCACAGATTCACATGGGTATCGTTACGGATGATTATGGCGGGAATATGGGGATCATCACCATTGAAGACATCATGGAAACAATCGTTGGCGAAATTTGGGATGAAAATGATGTCGTATATAACGAAATTAGGCAGGTCGATGAAAATACCTACGAGCTGGACGGCGATTTGAGTATCTCTGAGTTTCTTGAGTTGGTTGACTGGGATGAAGATGATTTTGAATTTGAATCTGACACCCTCGGCGGCTGGTGCATCGAAATGAAAGAGGGATTCCCAAATCCGGGGGATACATTCCAATATGAAAACATCACAGTCACCGTCTTAGCCATGGACAATCTACGGGTTGACCGGCTGAAAGTCAGTATTGACCGGATGCATGACCAAAAGAAAGACAATAACTAACAATTGAAAGCAGAATACCAAATATGATCCCACTTCAAAGCCTCGACGATCAAGTCGAGGCTTTGGTTATTCACGATTGGCAAATCGAGGTTGAACCCTGCATTTACGTCCGTTCCCTCCAAGTAGTCGAAATGTGGCTCGCCTCTTCTACTCGATCTCATCCAAACAAAAAGAGAACCACGAATGAACTGACCCTCCCAAAGTAGACCATCGAATTCATTAAAGATGATCTACAAGG
>CAZRKC010000038.1:0-23840 GCA_964600665.1 uncultured Candidatus Sumerlaeota bacterium | reverse complement strand
AATCTAGATCGTAAAATATGTGCCGAGGAATTTACCCACTAATTCGGACTTGACTCGGATTGCATGCCCCGCTATTTAATTAGTTAATGACTTCATAATTAATCATTGATTATGATTTCCCTTTTTTAGCATTTGTAAAACTTCCTTATAATCATATCCCTATGTGACAATACCCAATTCGGTTAAGGGTAACAACTAAAGACTCATTTCATGCCCTTGAAAATGCAATGAATCATGCACGACCCTCATTTTCTGATTACGTTCGTAGATAAAAAGCCGAAGCCACCGCGTGATCTGTCCATCCTCATACCCAGCTATGACCAATATTCGTTTCCATCCAGATGATGAAATTATGAGAAATTCGTGGTTTAATTGGATAGTAGCGTCACCCAATTATTCAATCAGATTTCCCTCATAATCTCTGTCAACTGCATCACTTATGCGCCCCCGAAAGACCCTTGTTGGACCATCAGCCCAGATAAATGTCCTGGGGTTAAACTGAATCAAAACACAATCTGGGTGAACCAGTAGTTCGCTCAACAATGGATTTACTGCCATGATCTGCTCTTTGATCTCGACATTGTCCATGGGTTTTCTTAAAACTATCTCTCCTTCAACTGTCAACGATTTGATTGACTGTCCGTCATGTCTGCTACGATTATCAATTAATAATGCAATGTGTGGATAACTGAGCAGATTTTCATACTTTCTGGTTCCAGCTAAGGTCGCCATCCATATGATGTTTTTGTCTGATTGATAATAATATCCCATTAAAGAACCGTAAGCACTTGATCCATTAGTTGAGCATAAAACACATGTTGAATGATCTCGGATAAAGGTATTTATTAAACTATTCATGAATGCACCTCCATCCATCCTTGTCTATTAAAGTGACCTTCAACCTCGATTTCACTCACCTTGCATTTATTCCCACAAATCTTGGTTTGAAGAGTGGATTGAATGAAACTCTTTTGGCACATTTTTATCGAATTAGCTGTGGTTGTGTCAGATCATGGTTGAATAGTTAGATCATTTCCCCGAATCGTTCCATAGGTAAATCGGATGAGCGAAAGGTCAAGGATTTCATCAGACATGTATAAATCTTCACATTTTATCACATCAGACAAATGTTCGGTCATCAGCTTAACCAATAATCTTGCATTATCAATTGAACAACTGCCTATTGAGTCAATGCGATCATATCTTAATCAAACTAAGTAGTCTTGATTCAATTCCCGGATAAAGTGACTCTCCATCATTGAAATCCCGTTTCACAATAATGGTTTCTGCTTTCATTGCAGCCACACTAGCCTGAAGGCAGGCAATTGCTGTCAGAAGGCCGTTCCTTTTGAAGCAAGTTTGCTTATATATGTACCCATGATACCAAGTCCCTTTCAAAAATTGTATGCCTGCATGCTGATGCACACCTCAGATTGGTCATAAAATATATGACGATTTTGATACCTTCTGAATGCAGCCCTTTTCTTATCGTATTGTATACTCTGAACTCATGCATGTGCAATATTCATCCTTGCAACCTGTTTCCAACGAATTATATCGTTCTTTGAATTGATTATGCATCTAATTATGAGTGTTCAGGGTTTATGGGCACCTTTGTACCGACTATTGACTGTATGCGTCACTATTACGAAAATGATGCAAAACCCGTAATGCTCGCAGCGTATTGTTGCGACTGGAAGTACCGGATTTCTCCATTTCAAAATGCACCAAACCGGGATGTTTTGCCTGCAGTGGCCAAGTCCCATCGTGTTTGCGTTTTGCGTGGATCAAGTCAATTGCATCCTGCATGCGTGGATCGTAAGGCGTGTCTGCGTGGGTAAAGTATACTAATGCCCTCAATATATCATATTTCCATCTCGATGGAAATGAGAGCATGGTCCAACCTCGGTCAATAATGTCGCCTGTCTTGTCGGATTTGAATAAACGATGATTTAGCAAAAACGATTCTCCCCTCGCTCTGACATCCATCAGTTCATCGCCCCGATAAGTGTAGCCTGCAAGGGCAAATTCGTTGATCCCTTCTAACACGGAAATTGTGGTGTGCATCGAACTATGGACAGCACCTCGCGTTTTCTGTTCACAATTGAAGCCGCCGTCGGTCATCTGATTGTCAAGAATATAATCGATAATGGATTGGAGTTCTGATTCAGCGATTCCAAAAAACGAAGCGTAGTTCAAAAACATCCCATTGACACAGATATCTCCCGACTTATTTGAACGGGCTTCATTGATACTGCCGTCATATGATTTGCAGCGTTCCAAGATCAAATTGATTGTATCCGTGATTTGATAAACTGGTTCAATCTCAATATATCTCAAATCAAGCAATGTATAGTGAGAGCTGATCCATTTGACCTGGTAAAAATCGCGACCCCAGTGCCCATTGGAATTCCGGGATTCGAGAAAAGCTTTTCCCCAACCTTCCAACGCAATTCTTTTCCGATCCTGTTGGATCTCATCTTCGTTCGCGTCCAACAAATACTTCCGGGTTAGATATCGAACACTGACATCTCCATTCAGAAGCCAAGCGATGATATTATCCATTTTATCCTCCAATTAAATCCAGTACAAATCATGTGACTCTCACAGCCGGAACTTAGAAGAAACCCCTGGCTTCTGTCTTGTCATGGGTTCCTGTGAAAATGTCTGATTTCATCATATAAACAACAAATGATCCGGATATTGATACTGTCATTCCTCAGAGTTTAGCATATCCAATCAGGAGAAGATTGTGTCGAATTGATCATTTTCGATAATATCAATGATTTGATGTTGCGCTAGTTTTGCCTCAGGAATAGGAAACAGCGGAAAGACATGATTCATCTTATCATGCTCAAAATAGTTAATCTTGACTCCTTGCTTCACTGCAATTTCCCGAAGTTTGCGGGCATCCGGCAAAAATATCTCATGAGTTCCGACAATAAGCGATATCGCTCCAAGCCCTTTTAATTCACCATTAATTGGGCTCAGAAGATAGCTATGGGGATCTTGACTCCCTGCCCAGGTCATTCCGATTTTAATCAGGCCATCAACCCCCAAAATCGGATCCATTGATTCGTATTGTCTAATCTCTGGGTTCTCCATACTAATGTCCAGCCATGGCGACATCATCACAATATGCCCTGGTTGAGGTAGACCTTTCTCCTTCAACAGCTGGGCTAGAGCAAGTGCAAAACCGCCTCCTGAAGAGTCCCCCATGATGATAACATTCCCAGCCTCAATCTGACTGATCGTATCCTCATAAAGCCTTAGCACCTTCGAAAAAGCCTCTTCATATTGATGCCCCGGAGCTTTTGGATAGATGGGTAAAACTGCACTTGCATTCAACCTTTTTAAAAATCGGCTCAAAAACATCCAATGTAAAATCGTTGGTTGATTCACGTATGCACCGCCATGCAAATAGAATATATGGCGTTGTCCATTTCTGGCCCGCCCTCCAAGAAAATACACTTGCATATCATCTATCATCACTTGATCAACATCTACTCCCAGTCGCATTCTTTCGGGGAACACATACGGGTGAATGGTTATTTGCCGACATCTATCTAGATAAGCATCAACTTTGGTTCGCTGGAACGATTGATTCACTTTGCTCAGTCTGAGGATCATTTCAATTAGTTTGCTCTGCATGCTTCGGTTCTCTTTCACAATGGCAATAAACCAAAGGCTGATCCATAAACCAATCAGACTTCCCCCCAAAATGAAAAGTGATGTTACGTTCATAATCGGTTTGATCATTTCCATCTCCTTGCCCACCATGTTATGCATATCAAACCACTTAACACATGATCTTGAAAGGTCGAGAGATTATATCCAAGTATGTGGTTTCAAGTTGAGTTCATAATCGAGTGGAATTTCAACAGCTCAATAATATGCACCCTAATTACACAGTCATACACTGGATCTGATTACTGTTCTCAAATAACCTGATCATCGATTAATCATTTGACGGGCACATAACCCCAAGACGATCTTAGGATTCAGGTTTAATCAAACCAGGTCCCCTTGAGTATCTCTTTTGCACCCCGTGTCATCGGAATAACGTCATCTTGATTAACATAGCAAATATCGAATTTTCGATTCAACGCTGAAAAATGTTGCACTCCAAAAGCAATTTTCTGCAGATAGGAATACGCGCCGATGGCACCCGGAGACACTTGATCAGCTTCTTTTCCATAAATCCCTTTCAGCTCGGATAAATGGCGAAACAAAGTTTCCTTGCTTGTACCATACGGTTCGAAGTGTTTTAGGATTGAGCCACTTGCCAATGCTTTACCAACCCTTTCACCAACCATTGCCGCTGCCATCGTCGCTCGGCATAGTCCAACCAGCTTAACATGGGGAGCTCCGATTGCGATTGCTTTAAACACTTGATCTTCACTTGCAATCCCTCCCGTAATGGCAATATCGGGAATAGAAAGTCCCTTAGCCTTCATGCGTTCGCAAATTTCCGTCAGGGCACTTTCAATGCATACTGCGGGCAACCCCCATTCATTCATCATTTTACTCGGGCTGTAACCTGAACCTCCGCCAGCTCCATCGAAGGTGACCAAATCCACATCCATGATTACTGCAAGCCGAAGGACCTCTTCCATATCGCGCCGATCAAATCCAGCCATTTTAAAGTAGATATTCTTCACTCCAAATGAGCGCATCAGTTCGATGCGTTGGCTCAAAGTCTCTTCTGTCCACATCGGTAATCGCGCATAACTCCAGAATTCTGGATTGGCATTCTTTTCGCATAATTGGATAACATCAGGGTCTTCCGGGTCTGGATAAACAATCATGCCACTCTTTTTCATTGCCAGTGCTGCTTTCAGACTCGCAATCCGATTTGCTGGCTGAGTCCCTTTAGCTGCTTGGCCGAATTTTATTTCAATTGCGTCCATACCGCATTGAGTTATCGCATATTCATCTAATCCCATATTCAAATCCTCTAAATTGCACTGGAGTGCAATTTGCCCGTAGCCCCGATAATATTGACTGAAAGCATGATGCATTTCTTTCAACTTCTCAAATTGAACAATTTTGCCGCCGGCATTGAGTTGTAGATTTGGATCTTTGCTGGGAGCACCCTCGCCAATCACACAACACACGCCCGCCATTGCGGCAGCCGCAAAATAGTCTTTCCAATTCAGTTTGATGAGCGCGGGCAAAATAATCGGCATTGTAAGCTGAACGGGATTTCGACTGCCGATAGTCCTAGAAAGACCCACATTAAAAATGGTTGCTTTATCGCTATCAGGTTCACACCCAATTGCTCCAAATGCTCGCCCATTAATATTGAAATGAGAGTAGTCTATCGGATAATCTTTTTCTCCA
The DNA here is from genome assembly GCA_964600665.1 of uncultured Candidatus Sumerlaeota bacterium. Lineage (GTDB taxonomy): Bacteria > Bacillota > SLNR01 > SLNR01 > SLNR01 > CAZRKC01. The sequence continues at coordinate 18,497 of CAZRKC010000038.1, read as the reverse complement.
GCTACTTGATTGCTACCCGTATTGGTTGGGTAAACGATTGATTTTCCCAATACCGCGGATAAACCAATTTCACACGTGCCAGCACAATCTTCAGTGCAGAGCGAGCACATACCGGAGCAAGGTGAAATTTTTTCACTCCTCATTTTTGTATCATTGAACGCTGAGGACAAACCTGGATTATAAGTCATGATAACCCTTCTCTCTAGTGACATTTTTACTGATCAGACATTGGATAACTCAAGTCATTCATAACACAGCTTCCACTTCAATGGTGACTATTCATCTCTTTTCGGTACGTATTATTGAGACGACTAGAAATCCTATATACTTCTAAGTAATAATAATCGTGACCAGCAATTTAGAATCGATTGCAATCTTTCTGCGTCCTGTTTTGACTATCGAGTCTCTTTTTATGCCATTTAATGAGCGAGCATATTCATGCAGACAAATCTTTTGATTTATCGATTCAGATATGTAATGCTCAACTGTAATCCTGTGGCAAAGCTGACCCAGATGAGATAAGGAATGTTGATATATGCAATCCAAGGAACAATGGGGATAATCACAACCATCGCCCAGATTAAAGTCCCTAAAATCAGCAAAATATCAACACTTGCCAGGAAATTGCTTCTTAGCCCAAACTGCAAAGGTGTAAAGGCAAGATTAAACATCAGATTAAGAATAAATGGAATTGCAATAGACCAAGTCAGTTCATTCTGGACCAACATAAACAACACTTTCCCATATGAGCTGATAATTAGAATGTATAAAACTGCCCAGACAGGCCCAAAAAGTCAGCCAGGTGGTGCCCATTGAGGTTTCGTAAGATTAGCGTACCAATCGCTCCCTTTTTCTTTCATATCTTTAGCCAACTCCTTATGGCAGATTTATATAGATGCTTCTACTAACGGGCTAGTCCATTCCAAGCGTGTAATCTCTGATTGTGAGAACCATCACGGTTGCATGGCACCAAACAGCACAAGCCAGGCCAGGATAGACTTCGCCACAAGGCTCAAAATAATGTAAACCTTTTCACCATAAACATAATCCTTCCATTTTCCAATTCTTTTGTATTGCAGAATCATGTTGATGGGAAAAGTATTAAAGGCAATAAAATATGTACCAACGATAGCCCATACAAACCACGGTACCCGATCAAAATTGCCTGTTCCAAACATGTACACGAATATGGCTATCCATGGTGCAACCCCGGCTATAGCCCCCCAGATGAACGGCCCCCAAATCACATGTTCCTTCGCTTTGCCAGAGTTCAATTGCTCCATCACCAGCCCGAATAGATTCATGGATGCATTGACAATAAAAATCAGCATTAAAGAGACGATGTCGTAAATTCCAAATAATGTTGCGATGAGAACAATCATTAACGATGAACTCAGCGCATACTCGAACCAGCGAAACTTGTTGATTCCGTTTTCTAAATCAGCATTATAAACCCGATTCAGTTTTTCAGGGATCGAAATCAATGCGTGCGCGAACGCTGATAATAGTAAAAACGCAGCGACCAGCATACCAAAAGGCAACTCAAACAAAGTTCTTGAGGCGACTTCCAGTGACCGGGTCTGTTGATTGAAGAATAAATAGTACTGCGTAATCTGAGGTGTAAATTCGGCAATTTGTTGAATCACGCTCGTTGAAAGAAATATCATCATGACACCCTGAACCAGGTGCAACCCACCCATGACCAAATTGAACCTCCGTAGTTTTGAATAGACATTTTGTTGCATAAAAATCCTCCTCTGTGTTCTTATTTCCATGCAATAAACTGATGATTATTGATATGACCCTTTTCAAAACTTCGGAGCCTGAAGATCGTCACTTTTGAATCAATTCTTTGATCATAAATTATCACTTGCGCCCTCCACACAGCGTCATTGATCTATTCGTGAAAATGAATGTACAGCTGCTGGCACTAATGATTGTTAACCTCAGAAACCAATACTCATACAAAGCACGACTTTAAAGTTGATCCCCAAGAAGATGCCTCCATGGTCTATTTGCAAATTTCAATTCTTCTCTCTCCAGTGAATCTCCATTGGCCGGCGCAGCAATTGATGTTTAAAGACAGGGATGTCGTGTTTTTGACCAAGGTATCTCAGCAAGTCTTTATAGATACCTTTCAGATTATCATGGTATGCAATCCCGGTGATGCCGCCTTGAATGGATTGGATACAATTTTCTAGTTTCATGAGTCCATTTTCAACTTCATATTGTCCAGAAACCAGCCAATGGTTGGGAATAATATGAGAAATCCCAAAGACATGATTCCCCCAGGTCTGAAAAGCGGCATCTGCAAATGCCTGCTCAAAATGGACCCCTCCCACACAAAGGATATTTCTCATAGAAATACGCTGATTGCAAAAAACACTCGTAAGCGTGTTCGCAATTACGTTTGCTGCAGAGCAATCTGCCCAGCTTCTGGGAGTACTTCCAATCTCAATATCAACAAGGGGGACGGGGAATTGAGGAATCAAATCTGGGCTACCACCATGATAGATGATACCCGACCAGTGCGTTGCTTCCGTGGTAACCCTAAAATTGGATAAATTTTTATGTAATCTGCTTTGTTCGAGGGACCATAATAAGTTGTGCATGCATTGGGGGTTCGCATTTCCAAAATATCCGCTTTCCACATCCCCCGTCGTATGAATAGAAAAGATTTCATCCGGGGCATTTGGTCCTTCATGCCATGTCACAAGCCCAGCGAAATCAAAATCAGTAAAATATTGCTGCATGATCGGCAAATAATGCATGTAATCATGGCAAACCACTTTGTTCGTGCTGACAAAGTAGTAGATATTGCCGGCCTCATCCACAATTCTTCGGACCGGTTGACTGTCAATGACAATCTCTGTCTCATCTAGTCTGCAAAATCCTGAAAGTGCTTTCAATACCCGGCCAGCGACTGGGTCAATATTAGAATCCGTGCAAAAGAAATAAACCGCTTTTTTTATTGTCGACATAAACTCACCTCTGATCTCAAACCAGGGTATGGCAGGAATGATGTCACTGAATCATTTACGTCAATACAAAAAACTCATTTCTTATTGGATTCAGTCGAAAGCCCCATGTTGGATCTGCATTATGCTCAATAGTTTGGCCATATTTCAGGTTCCAATCAACGAAGCACGTTTTATAAAAAACGACCCGAATGCAGTTTAAAGTAGAACGCTGGCTTCAATGCTCGTCTTCTTTACCTATTCTTCTGCATTGATCTCCTTGTACAATCAACACCAAAGCAAGAGATTTTCACGAATGCTAAGGTTGGCCATTGGGTAGTCCCTTCATCCCTCTACTTTTTGAACTTCTGCATATTCAAGTCTAAAAGTCACAAACTAAATCAGTCTTTAGCCTCCGCGCCCATCGTTTTAACGAAAAGTAGCATTTTCTCACGGCTCAAAAACTCCAAAGAGGGTACAAAACAACTGGATAAAATCAGCGGCTTCGGCAAATTCATAATAAATTGCCTTCAGCCCTTCAAAGATTACTAACCAGCATGGAATTCGAGAATCAATATCGCTACCTTCCAAGTTCGCTGAAGTCGACGAAATTCCTTGAAATCGCAACATTCTTTCATAACCGCTGCATGTCGCTCTGATTTTTCAATACTTTTGAGTTCGCAGTTAAACACCTGTCGAGCGCCGTTTAATCGCTCCCCAAATCTCATCTGAAATACTAAAGCATATCCCTTTTATACGCTTTTGCCTTCTTCTCAAAGCAAAAAAGGATGCATATCATCATATGCTTGTGCTTATTCTCGACAATATATCATCCGAATATACCCCACTGCGATCATTCGTTTCTCAAATCAAACCTTGACTTTTTTTCGGATAATCATTTTATATGTCTCCATCACGAATAGAAGAAGTAATGAAAGGACAAATACCTCGAGCCATTCAAAAGGGGTAATCGGTTCCAGACGTAAGATTTGCTGCATGAACGGTACATGCATACTTAGAATATGCAGCCCTTGGGCTAGCAGCACGCCAAAAAATAGAAGATAATTCCGGCTCAATGGCACCTGAAAAATTGATGACAATTCCGATCGACAATTAAAAACATGGACATTCTGTAAAAGAACCATCAGCAATAATACAATATTCCGGGCATGAAATTCATTCATCATTTGTATCTCCACAAGGAAGTACCAGAACGCAAAAGCAATCACACCCATAGTCAAACCGGATATAATTGTTTGGTTGATCATCTGGGGATTAAATATCCTCTCGTCGGGCTTTCTGGGTTTGCGCTGCATCGCTCCGGGTTCTCCGCCTTCAAATGCGAGGGCAACGTCCTGAATTCCATTGGTCACAAGATTCAGCCAAAGTAGCTGAATGGCCAGCAAAGGCAACGGTAGGCCAATAAGGATCGAAGCCATTAATAACATGACTTCGGCAACCCCTGTAGATATCAACAGGTAGATTACCTTACGCACATTGTCGTAGGCAAATCTTCCTTCTTCAACCCCGGATACAATAGAAGCAAAGTTATCATCGATTACGATCATCGAACTAATTTCCTTGGCCACATCGGTACCGGAACCCATCGCGACTCCAATATTTGCTCGCCTTAATGCCGGTGCATCGTTGACGCCATCCCCTGTAACTGCCACAAATTCCCCCTGATTAATCAAGGATTCAACAATTTCCAACTTTTGAGATGGAGATACCCGGGCAAATACATGCGTGGAAGTGACTAAATTTTGGAAGCGCGAACTATCCGGCAAACCCGATTCACTTAATTGCTGCCCGGTAACGACATGCTCATTCTGATCCGCAATTCCCAATTCCCTCGCGATAGCCAGTGCAGTACCAGGATGATCCCCAGTGATCATGATTACTTTGATTCCAGCAGCTTTACATCGATTTACCGCATCAATTACCTCAGGTCGCAAAGGATCAATAAATCCTACCAACCCATGAAACACAAGCTCAGGTAAATCATCCGCACTGTAGACCTCTTTGCTTTTGAAGTCAGGGCTTTCTCCCCCAGCAACGGCAAGCACACGATATCCCTGATTCGCCATTTCTTCAGCCTGTTTTTCAATTCTCCCCCGAATGAGGCTACTCTGATGATCATCGGATTCTGAGAATGAACAGTAATCAAGAATCGTTTCAACAGCCCCTTTTGCTGCCACGGTTGCAATCCCCTCATGGAAGTAGAATGCCGCCGAATATTTACTCTCAGATTCATAAGGAATGATTCCAATTAGGCGATTCTTTTCTCGAAAATCCCTGGGATTCAGACCTAATTTGTAACTCATCGCTAAAAAAGCAATATCCATCGCGTCTCCGTGGTGAACCCACTCACCGTTTTTTTGAGTAAGCGATCCTTCATTGGCTAATACACCTAGCTCACTCATTTTCCGAAGGTCTGCAATCATATCATCTGTTAGCGACTTACCGGATGCTTCAGCGAATATTCCCTCGCCGCTGTAACCCTCTCCAGAAATGTGAAAGAGTTGCCCGTTCTTTAACCACACCTGTTTTGCCGTCTGCTGATTAACAGTCAGTGTGCCCGTTTTATCACTGGCAATCACGGTACAACTGCCTAAACTCTCTACTGCAGCCAGTTTCCTGACGATAACATTTCGTTTGGACATTCTGGATACCGCTACAGACAGTGCAACTGTGAGTGCGACAGGGAGACCCTCTGGGATTGCTGATACGGCAAGTGCAACAACAATGAAAAATATCGAGGCCGCATCGTATCCCTGAAACCGCATCAATATTGCCAATAAAACACTGATGACCATAACCGCTATGCTGATTTGCTTTGAAAACCGCTCCATCCGCATGATCAAGGGCGGCTTAGCGCTTTCAGCTTCATTGACATTCTCCGCAATCTTACCGACTTCAGAATTAATCCCGGTGCTCACCACAATACCAATTCCTCGACCGGAAGCAATACTCGAACCGGCATATGCCATATTATTGCGTTCGCTGACAACAGTGGATAAAGGGAGTAAGCCAGCCTTTTTGATTGCAGCAATCGATTCACCTGTTAAGAAGCTCTCATCTGAAGATAGATTATTCGTTTCGAGAAGACGCATATCTGCCGGAACCTTGAAACCTGATTCCAGTATAACAATATCACCTGGTACCAACTCATCAGAGTAAAGCTCAATTTCATTTCCATCTCGTCGGACTCTTGCTTTGATTTTCAACAGGTTTTGTAAACTGGCTGCACTTTTTTCTGCATTGTACTCTTGGTAAGCTCCCAATACACTATTCAGAGCAATGACAACCAATATGAAAAAGGCATCGGTCATTTCCCCTATTGTCAGAGAAGCCAATGCGGCAGCAATAAGAATAAAAATTAATGGGTTTCTAATTTGGTGCAATAAGATCACCCATACCGTTGGTGGTTTTCGGAGCGGCAATGTGTTTTTCCCATAAAAATTAAGGCGCTCTGCAACTTCGGCCGATGGAAGCCCTTCCCGGCTGCTCCCTAATTCGTTGATGATTTCCATTTCATTCACACTATGCCATTTCTCTTCGTACTGATTCCCCTCCAGCTTTATCCTATCCATATAACCTCCTAATCAAATCGTATCACATTAACCTGGGCATATTCGTTCATATCCTTCAGTCCATCCAAAGCAGTCCACAGTTTCTTCATGAGTTATGATCATTCCATTCGTAAACAATAATCTAACCGGAGAATTTGTCAGTTATTTGATTACCAAAAGATTCGATCCATCTAATCGTTGTATTCGTGAAATATCCAGTCCACCCTGCCTCATTTATGATCTTAACAATTCGGATCATCTTGCTCATCTAAGTAAAATTTGAATGGGTATCTAGCATTCATTCACCCATTGATTAATTCATTATCCGAAAGTTCAAGCTGCTTTGCATCAAGATTTGATGATGCTACGATATCTTCACAAAGAGCAAAATCATCCTGACCGCAAATACATGCTTGAATACATGGCCATAAGCAGACTGCAGGAAAACCTTAGTGACTTCGTCATACGAAATTTTTATGGAGAATCTAGTAAGATGATGTCAATCTTCCGTAGAATGAATCACTGGCTTCCGGCTCAATATCAATCAATATGCTATCTGAATATCAGGCTCCTTTCCCCTCTTTCTCAACTCGTGCCTGCTTTGTAAACCATCGAACAAACTCGCCTTTACCATCCGTGTAGGCATCTCGATTGAATTTATACTCGATACTCAGTTTTTGCTTAAGCGCTGCATACTCCATGGCAATTGCAGGATGGTTGCAGAGGTAGTCACGAAAGTATGGCTCATCCCAGTCGCCAGTATGCCGGACATGAAGATGGAATACTTTCTGTGCAAATCCTTCCGGGGTATACCCTTTATTCCAGTCTAGCTGCAAATCAGGAACGAATACCTCAGACATCAACAACCACCCATTGTCCAAAAGGGTCGATTTCAACCATGCAAAGTCGCATTCAGGTGTGACCTGTAAGAGGATGTCTACGATCGGTTTGGCAATCAGGTCATCCACTGAAGTGCTACCAATATGATCAATATCTTTTACAACACTTCCTAAGGCAGCAAGGAGTGAGGTCTTCTCCTCCAGATACCAATCAAACCACGCTGGATTGTGCTCAACCAGTTCTATCGGGAACAACTGCCACAGTTCTTCAAGGGTCATCACTGTTAATTCTTTCACGTCTGATCCCTGCTTTCCAATTATTCACGCTAAGACAATCTTACTGATTTTCCTATCTTGTTTTAAGAGATCAAAACACATTTTACAAATAACCGGGTCACGTGTCAGGACACAAAACCACGCATCTGGGTAATCTCTTTTATCCAATTATCTGACACTCGCATTCATTATTTTCATAACCTGTTTTGCTATGCTTTGCAAGATTACATTTCATTTAATTCACCATTTTGTAGTTGCATTCCCTTTTTACAGATTTACTTTTTACTTACAGGTAATGATACTGACCCCGATTATTGGTATCTTATCGCAATAACTCATCATTGCGCATCCTTTACCCTATTTGTCATAAAGCAATCTCGAATCCATTATCCACTGCAAAGCAAACAGAAAAATTATCCAAAAGTGTACTTCATTGATTTTGTCACACTCGCCAATTCATCCTCGCTTCAATCTGGCGCGCTCCACACACTCGACTGGGCAGATGAATGGCGACTGAACTGATCGCGCTTGAAACGAATCATCCCCGCTTTTTTGAGAGGCAGTGGGACCATAACCGTTCAATCTTCGCCCTCTGAAACGAGTGCCATCTGACTGTATACCAATCAGACCCGGCGAGATTTGTCAACGATCACGAAATCAATCATTAATCGCCTCGATACCAAGCCGCTTTAGCTCAGCAAGGTGATCCCTCATGGCTTTGAGTACCTCTGGCGAGTGTCCCTCCCATTCCAGGACCTCACCGACTACTCGAAGGGGATGTTGAGTTCTATAGGATCTTGTTGGATTCCCTGGAAACTTTTTGTCCGTCAAATTTGGATCATCTTCAATGGGACCCGTGGGTTCCACCAGATAGATTCGACCAGGTTTGTCCCCTGATGCAAGTTCCGCCCCCCATATCGCCGCATCGATTGTCGCAGTCAGATAAACGTAGTTAGCTTTCTTTTTCTCACCGTAATTAGAGTTGTGGCCAGGTACTAATAAATCTCCACGATTGAAATCGGCTTTTGTGCCGTGATAAAAAGGTCCCGGATCCATGTTTTTTCCCTCCAATAGATCATTAAGTTTTGCATCATGTCCACGGATGATCAGTATCTTCACTTATTACTTTAGAGCACGCTGGTTACATTTAAGATACTGTTGAGTGGATGAAGAATTATTTCAAATTATTTATATGATAAACCCCGCAGCCAAGACGCCTAGTACAATTAGCGGTGCTGGGATTCTTTTTGTTAGTAAAAGCAAAACCGTAAGCAACATGATTAAAATATTATCGAGTACGAAGCCACTCTGCTGCATCAGGATGATTGCCGCCACAGCGATTAATCCACCCGCGACAGCCGTGATACCTTTCAATGATACCTTGATTCCTTTAATTCCTTTCACGTTTTCCCATATTGGGTATATGAAGTAAATGAGTAGTAATCCAGGCAAAAATATTGCAATACCCCCTGCGGCAGCGCCGATAATTTGCCCAAGTACACTCCCACCGCGAGCTGCCATGCCCCCAGCATATGCACTGAAACTAAACATTGGACCAGGCAACCCTTGCACAAGCCCGAAACCCGTCAAAAATTCTTGGTTAGACATGTACTGATTTACCAGTACTAATTCAGTATACATCAAGGGTACTACCACCTGACCTCCCCCGATGACCAGATAACCATATCGATAGAAACTTTCAAATAGATGAATAATTCTGTTGTCCCATATCAATGTTAAGAGAAGACTTCCAATTGCAAATACACTAAAGGCAATTAAGTATTGCCAGGGGGGATTTATTGTGACACGGTTCCAGAGATTTTTTTCTTTTGAAATCGTGATACTTACGACACCACCAATAATCAAAACCAACGGATAAACCCAAGGCTCTCGAATCATGTATGTTGTTGTCCCACCCATGAGTAATAATAATAGGGTTACCCTATCTGTAATTACTTTACGGCTAATGCGATAAGCAGCGACAACGATAAATCCTACAGCCATAGGACCAATATAACGTAAACCATCTTGCGAAATATTCATGTTGCTTAGAAATTGACTTAAGAAGGATAGCAATGTCATCAGTACAAGAACTGGTAATGCCCACACCAGCATCGTTAAGAATGCCAACCATGGCCCACCCATTTTGTACCCGATTGCAACTATAGTCTGCGTGCTACTTGGACCAGGTAGAATCCCAGTTAATGCGATCAGCTCAACTAATTCTTCCTCAGATAAGTATCTTTTCTTAACTACCATTTGATCTGTAAAAACACCATAATGTGCTTCAGGCCCTCCATAAGCACCCAATGAACAAATGAAAACGTCTTTCAGAAAAGTACGCCACCGAACTTTTTTTTGATATTCAGGGGCTTTCCCCGTTGTCATGAATGATCATCCTTTCATCCTTCTAGCACTTATGTAATTCAATCAGAGGGAATTGTCCCATAAACTAAATTCGTTATTGATTGAAAACCGCAATTCTGTTTTGCAATTGCTCAATCATTAGTTGATCTGAATATAACATTTATGCGTCATGTATTGAACTGACACATCGCCGTTCATCAGCCATATGATGGTCTCATCCATAGGCTTACCTCATTTTGAGATAATAAAGCGGATATTATCAATAATATCAATATCAGTAAGACCCTTTTATGTATCAACTGTTCCCCAGATATTGGATAGAAACTGTTCGACTCCTTGCTCGATAATATCTGCCAATAATTCCTGATCATCAAAATTTGGTGCAGAATTCAATACGCATTCGATGATGGCGTCCTGATTAGTTTCATCATGAAATGTAATTGTCTCATCGAAAATTTTTCTATAAAACACAGACTCATACTGCTTGGATATTTCTCTGTTTCGTGCGGAAAGCCATGCTTCAAAGTGTCTTTTTTCGTGCAAATAAACAATAGCTATTTTAAGCCCCTTATCTTTCAAAGGTTTGGTAGTTATCGAAAAATACGACATATCCAAATAACCCTGATATATGCTACTAATATCGTAATGCGGATATTTTCTAATAAAATCAGCTCGCAATTTCCCGATAAACTCAAGTATTCCCTTGTAGGCAAACTGGATTTCTCCCTGTTGCAAATGACAAGTATAATTGTCAATAAGCTGATTTAAAGTTTTCACACATACCCTCCCCCCGAATTGCAATTTTTTGAACGCTTGTTGTCAATATGTATTTGAATTCATTATCTTATACGGTTATGGCATGTCAGCATATCGAATTGACCTCATTCATGCTGGATTACCCAGCAAAAAACGATTTCATGCATCCGCCACTCTCAACCTCAGACGCCCAACGAAATTCTACCTGCTCTTTCAAATTTATTTCTCAAAAAATCTTCAAATCATCTTATAACAACCATTGTGCACATCAACTCTCTCACCCTTGACATCAATCCCTTGCACACAAATGAGTTAGCCATCATACTGCTGTCATTCTCATCCATCTTCAAGGATCTCACGGCCAGGAAACGCTGATATAAATCATCTCGCAAAAGCAACTCGTGGGCAAAATGCCTTCGGCACTGAATATATTTCAATCACAATAATCTAGACTCTTCTATCCTTTCTGATAAACGGCTCATTGATTGTTTCGTCAATTAGTAAACCGTATTTCCCCGGCTTTCGGTAAGCGTTTCCGAATACTTCTTCTTTGCGGTATTTCCGAAGCATCACAAGGTCCAGCTCGGCAATGAACACTCCCTCCTCTTCATTTGCCTCAAACACACAGGTATCTCTTGAACCCGGAAACTCTTGAAGATAGGCCACACCATCAAAGAGAGTCGAGTGGCCGTTGCAATCTGGCTTAGGTGACGGATAATTGCATGTTGCAATCGCCACCATGTTTTCGAACGCCCTGGTTCGAAGCTGAGACAGCCTGTTGATCTCCATGGGGCACGCATTCGGTACCAGCAGTAATTCTGCACCTTTAAGCATCAGAATGCGTGCGCTTTCCGGAAATTCGCGGTCATAGCAAATCATCGTCCCGACCCTGATAGGTCCTTCCCGAGTATCCAAATCGGCTACATAGAAATCTGCTCCTGAATCGAGCATACGCTCCGCGTCAAAGTCACATGTATGTATCTTTGAATACTTATACACCTGCTTGCCGTGGCGATCAATGAGAATACTTGAGTTCAGCGGTTTTGGTTCGTGGCTTTCCAATACACTGATTGCAATAGCCATATCAAGCTCTAACGCTAAAGCCTGATAGCGTTTAACGAAATCGCCGTCTGCAGAAACAGCAAATCTCCGTAGCGCATCAGCATCTGAAGGAATACAGTATCCGTTGCTCCACATTTCGGGAAAGAGCGCAATGTCAGCATCGTTCGCTTTCGCTTCTCTACAAGCGGTTATTCCCTTTTTGAGATTTCCTTCTATAGTCTCTGCAGGCATAACTTGAAGCAATGCAATTTTCAGCATGATTCCACCTCGTCAAACTTATGTTTTTGATTTCTTAACATCAATACAACAGTCTTCACGTCCCTTGAGTAAACAACTATGATGTCGTGAAAGCCTACTGGGAATCTGGCGGCAGGGCCACTATTCTAGAAATAGGACAGCATTAATCTGTTTTTCCGACACCATATGGACTGTTTCCTTTCTTGCTCTTTTCGAAACTCAGTGGGACTAAGACGATAATGCTTCTAAAATCCAGCTTTATTGCCTTTGCCATCCCTTTCAAATAGAATGAAAATATCAATATTGTCAATGAGTGGTTCACAGACGTTCCCTTTCCACTTATTGGCATTTTCTCGTAAAATCAAAGAGTCAGTTCATACCTTCAAAGAACCGCGGAAGCCTCTGATGCTATAATATGATTCCGCTCCGTTATGATAAACAAAGACCGTGTCGTAGCGGCGATCACAAAAAAGTGCTCCACCAAGCTTTCTAATATCATCAGGTGTTCTTACCCAGCTCGACGTTTTGGTGTCAAATTTCCCCACCTTCTGCAATTCCCGGTACTGATCCACCGTTAGAATCTCAATACCCATAGCGGTAGCCATATCAATAGCATTATTCTGTGGTTTGAATCTTTTCCTTGATTCCAATACCGCCCGGTCATAACAAACGTTCCTTCGACCTTCCGGACTTTCCGCTGAGCAATCATAAAAAACATATTTGCTTTCATTTTTATCATAACCAACAACATCCGGTTCGCCTCCGGTTATTTCCATTTCATTAATCGACCAAAGCTTTTCAACATTAGCTTCTAACTTCGCTTGTACATCAAGCCAGTTTATACCTTCATGACGGTTCATGTTTTTATCAAAACGGGCTTTCAAAGTTTTAACAAGATCTTCACGTCGATCCAACGACAACTTTCGCATATGATTAAGTCTGTTGATCATAATGGCACCTCCAGCTCTGAATGCCTTCTCTTTCCCTTATATGACAATTAAGGATGGTTTCCTGTTTCATAGCGCCTGATCGCAATGTGGAGATTAGCTCCAATGGAAGCGGCTGACTGGAGAAAGGCTCTGTACCTTTACTAGTCTTACACCCTATTAATCGATCAGTGAAATTCTCTATTGCCTCAGGTACGGGGTATAACCCGTTGAACTTTTTGAAGGCCGTGAAATGGATGATGGTTTGCTTGTCCAATAAGTCGGTATCTGTCATCAGATTTTCTCAGTGGCTTCAAGTAAGCGGTGCGAATAGTTCCCGGATACTTTGTCGAAAAGGGTATACATCCTCCAGTCAAACCGCGATATACACTTCAACAGTGTTTACTCTGTATTTCATAAAAGTCATCAGTTTCCCCAAAGCTGCTTTTTCATCACACCTTTAAGAGTCAGTACGTTCATCTCATATATCAAGATTCTGCATGATTTCGGAAAAGTGTTTCGTACCCAAAGCTCTGGGACAGCCTTTTTGCAGAGAGACCACCCTGCAAGCTTTGAGACAACGCATTCAAGCACAATTTGCTCATTAGCCATTTATGATTTCAATATTTCCAAAGCTTCGAGAAAACGCAAATTTCTCTTTGCTCTAGTATAAAAGTACAAAACATATACATAGACATTAAAATTGTAGTTTTTGGAGTGATATTCGACCTGCATCGACAGAACACCGATACCATAACGGCATGCTCCATGTGGTTTTCGAATAGTCCACTACTCCAAAAAAATCCACAGCCTTGTTCAGAGCGGATTCTTTATTGAAACAACTCCTAAAACGAAACGCATCCAGGGTGATGAAGGTTGGAATATCCGGTTTCAGGACCTCATCCAAAACCGAAAATATTGCTCCACCATCGGCGAACGAGGTACCTAATATGAATTGGGATTTCTCTACAGCCTGACATCGAGGAATCACCATTTTGTAAGCTTATGAGTGGTTTTATTGTCTACCATGGATGCATTGATCCTTATGGGTATAATAAAAACGTTCCTCCTCTTGCCAAGTACTGAATATCAAATCAGTGGTTTCTTCTCCTAATGGTTCCATAGGTTTCATTCCTAATTCCAATAAGTATGTTGCGCACTCCAGAGTCGAGAACAGCGCACCTTTTACTTAACGATTTTCAGGTGTCGTCCAGAGGCCTGCCCCATTTTCATAACGGCGCGATAATATTTCTTCGATATCTGCTTCTCAACGAACATTCCTCCCAACTTATTTTTTCCGATTATACGATGGAACACCTTCCTCCGTATATCACATCGATATATTATCGATCATTCTGTCCCTCATCCCAACGATATTTTTTATTCATGAGCAATGTATTAATATTGCAATTCAAGCATAGTCCGTTATGGCAACAAATAGTTGCTCCGCAATCTTTGCAGAGCCAGATATCACATTCCCTCTTCAAAAATTCTTCCATACCAAAATCTTTGATGTAGTTGAGGTTTTCTATCATACTCATCCGGTATTTTGTACGGTACCGCTTATCTAATGCTATTAACCTTTTGCATGGGAAGCTTGTGCATTCAGAGCAAAACCGGATGCTACCTTTTGCAAGCAATTCGCACGCATCTTTCATATGCATGCAGTTTTCTCCTCTTGGAATGCACCCAGGGCAATATTTTTTGTGAAAACCTCGTTTGTTTATATCCTTTTCTTTGAATTGATAAGCGATACATAAACTGCAGTTCATCCCACAAGGGGCAATCAGTTTTTCATCCATAGATACACCTCTATTTATCATATTCTCTAGACTACCCTCACAACCCCATCAAAATCATCTTACTGATCACTCATGAATCCCTGATATTCATCTTGACCACTCGATAAGCACCGACATCTAAACCGCTCTGTCACATTCAAAATCATGTCATTGGACTTGTTCCCACGAACCGATATTTTCACGATTCTTACACATCAGATTTTTGCTCCCAAACTTCGAAAATCCCTTATTTCAAGCCTTTTGCACACACTCACTCTTTCACCCTTGACATCAATACTACCGTCTCAATGTGTCTTCGTGCAATAGCATTGATATCAACCGTTTTTTTCTATTTTTTTAGTGTGCAGAAACATGTCAACACGCTTAAGGTTCTCGGGAACATATCAATGCACCTAATTAGTCTTTCAAGCAACCAATAGGAATGACAACTACTCCATCCTCTCTGCGATATCCATACTGTGTTCCAGTAATTATTAGCTTTAAATCTGGCATCCTTATCGGCACTTGTTTCACCGTTTTATTATGCTCTGCAATCAGCCTCTCAATCTCGCAAAGATGTCTTGCCCCATCATCAACTTCAGATTGTCCTAATTTAATCTCAATCAATGCGTATCTGCCATCTTCCAGATGAAGGACGGCATCCGCTTCCAGTCCCAGTCGATCATGATAATATGAAACACTTCCTCCGGCGGAAGCTGAATAAATCTTTAGATCTCGAATACACAAACTTTCAAACAAGAATCCTAATGTTTTATAATCGCTCGAAAAATATTCGGGAGAAATCCCAAGCGCTGCAGCAGCAATAGATGGATCAACAAAATTTCTTTTCTTTGATGACCTGATTGATGTCTTGGAACGTATCGCCGGACACCATGCCTCAATGTCATCAATAATCAACAGCTTTTCAAATCCATTAATGTAGTCATAATATGTTTGTTTTGACATATCACACGTTGCTGTAACATCTGCCAGGATTGTTTTCGCATCTGCAAGTGTACACAAGTTTCTGGCATAGGACTTCAAAATCGTTTTTGCCCAAGTTGTATTTCTTTTCACATTATCAATTTTCGATATATCCACTGCACAAGTCTGACTGAACAAATCTTTTGCTATCAATAATTTGGCTTTATCCGCTTTTCCTCTAAGACTAGCCGGCCAGCCGCCCCGACATATTGCAAACTTTATATCATCAATAGACATATTCGATTTACATGTCTCAAAAGAATCCGGGTGCTCGAACAATTCCAGAAGCGATACTGCCCCATTTGACTCTTTGCTTTCATAAAGACTCATCGGATACATTTTCATTCGAGATATTCTGAGTGTGCCGGTATGTGGAGTATCAACTGCCGCAGAACTTGAACCGGTTAGTATGTACTGACCCACTTCGCCGGAATCATCCACATCCTTTCTAATTGCTCCCCATATTTTAGGAGCATCCTGCCATTCGTCAAACAGGCGCGGCTTCATACCTTTCAACAAATCTGAAGGATGCGTATTTGAAATAAGCAGATAGTTTTCCCGTTCATCTTCATCTTGAAATTCAATATAGCTTTTTGCTTGCCTCTTAGCGGTCGTTGTCTTACCGCAACCTTTAGGGCCAATAATCAAAGCACCACCAAATGCTTCCATTTTCAGCCGTAATTGTTCATCTGCTATTCTTTTAAAATAATCCATATCACATTCCCCGCTAAATAATGTATTTCTTATATTATAGCGTTCGTTTGACAGATTTGCAATATTTCATTTGACACTTTTGTTCTAATCTATTTGACCAATTTGCAATAATACTCTCTTCAAACATATAATTTGCTTTTTGGTTTTACGCATTTACTATCTAACCCTTAAACTGGAACTTTACACTTTTCTGACTCCGAAAAAGTGATAAGGTTTCAAATTCAAGTTCTGCGTGATTGTGGATGTGATCTTTAATAGTTGAAAAATTCTGACTATTGTTGAAGGAATATTTTAGTAATGATAGAAATATGTGCATGGAATGAATGGCACTCAATAGCAATAACAGGCGCGATGCGCATGAAGAGCACCATGCAAAGAGTATTGATTGTTATGTTGGTAGCCTTCTTACTGTTCCCTTCCATCGGCACGACGCTCGGGTCAGAACCGGAAATCATGTTTTGTGCCCAGGTACAGGATTACATTGAGCATCCTTCGGATTATGTATGTGTCGATGTGGTCGCAGGTAACAATAACGATGCTGATATTTACATTCAAAGGATTGACCTATTCCGGGAAGATACGAATACATTACTCACAAGTATTCCTGTAGATGCGGTATTGAAACCACTCAATGTTCCTTACACGACTTCTGAATTCAAATCTGCATTCTTCTCCAGAGTGGAACTGCCAGAAGATGCAAAAACAGCAGAAGACTTCATGTCGG
Source organism: uncultured Candidatus Sumerlaeota bacterium (assembly GCA_964600665.1). Classification (GTDB taxonomy): domain Bacteria; phylum Bacillota; class SLNR01; order SLNR01; family SLNR01; genus CAZRKC01. Next base: position 1,302 of record CAZRKC010000038.1, on the reverse strand, counting down.
AAAACCAGGGGCTTACATATTACGAAATGGTGACCATCCCCATGGATGAACTTCTGGATGATGTGCGTCCGGATCAGGTGTACCGGATTAAAGGTGTCATTGTTTATGAAATGAACGATAAAACCTATGAAGCGCAGGATCAGTCTGGCGGATACTATGCCGAGGCACCTGCTTTCCTGGAGGAAGAAGCCGACCTGGGAGAGAATATGATTCTTGCAGTTCCCAGCGGTTGGTCAAGAGCGGATATGCATACGCATTCCCGCCCAAGCAGCAATGATTCTAACTCGTATGTAGATGAGATGATAGCTGCAGCAAATACTGCTTTAGGATCATCGACCCAAAGGAAGACCATCAGTTTTACAGACCATAACGATCAAATGAATCTGACGGAATGGAATGATCGAAATAATGAAATCGATGGTCAGCAGTCTAATTATCCTAATGTGACGGAAGGAAAGAATCTTGAGCTCACTACATCTTCAACGAATGACCATATGATAACTGTGGGATTAACGAGCTTTATCCCAGGAACGAATACGCTTTCAAACTATATATCTACATTGAATACCCAAGGAGCTATTGGTGGACCGGCACACCCAGCCCATTTACTATATCCGTGGAGTGATGCAGATTTGCAGACCAGCGGGATGAAAGCAACGGAATTGGGTGACTCTGGTGTTCCTTTTCAGGGAAACATCAATGATTGGGATCTTATGCTTAAAACTGGGATCAACTCCACTGTTCCCAGCGGCAGCTATGAGATTGGTCTGGGAGGAAGCGATGCTCATAGTACAACTCCAATTGGGAGAGGAGTCACCTGGCTGTATAATGTGACATCCAGCGAATCCAGCATCAAGACTGCCGTCAACTCCCGGAAGGTTAGTTTTGCCTTAAATACTCATACCTGGTCCAGCTTTTCGCTAAATTCCAACTCAACCACCTATGCAATGGGCGTGACAAACGGTGTGATCAACGGCAGCACAATCACACTGAATATTCAGCACGAAGCGATTGGAGGATACACTCGCCAGATCACCAATGTCAGAATTGTAAAATATGATACGGTAGATAATACGGTACGGACTTACGATATGGCTCCTTCCACATCGACTTCCACCAGTAAATCCTTTTCCAGCACACATTCCATGTACCCTAGAACAAACTCGAAAGGGTATTACCGGATTGAAGTCACAGTGATCCATACTGCTTTCTCCGGCGCCCCAGAGTATTTCGGTAAAGCATATACGAATCCAATATTCTTCTCGAGAGGGAGCAATTAATGAAAATTGGTGATATTAGAAA
>CAZRKC010000037.1:0-24392 GCA_964600665.1 uncultured Candidatus Sumerlaeota bacterium | reverse complement strand
TTACCGGGGCACTATCGAGAGAAACCGGCGAGAATGTCGGCCCATACGCCATCCAGCAGGGAACACTGGCTCTGAGCAGCAACTATGCATTGACCTATGAGGGTGCGAACCTGGTGATAGGAGTTCGACCCATTATAGTGAAGGCGGATGGCAAGACAAAAGTCTACGGAGAGACTGACCCGGCACTGACCTACCAGATCACTTCCGGCGTGCTGGTCGATGGTGACAGCTTTACCGGGGCACTATCGAGAGAAACCGGCGAGAATGTCGGCCCATACGCCATCCAGCAGGGAACACTGGCTCTGAGCAGCAACTATGCATTGACCTATGAGGGCGCAGACTTCTCCATCACACCAGCAGTTGTTAAAATCCTTTACAATGGTGATCAGATAGTGAAATTAGGTGATACTTTTGTTACTAAGGCGCAGCTTATCGGATCGAACTCCATGAGTATCACCAATATCAAGGTCTGCTTCTTCATCGAAGATGAGGGGGGAGAAAGGAAACTCGGGGAAGGATCAACCGATGGATCCGGCTTTGTGACGCTGGCTGCCATTGATACAGATAACTGGGCCAGCGGGGTATATACAATCATTGCCAGAACCTGTGATGCCAATGTAACCATAGCAGAAGATGAAGCTACCTTCACCGTTGCTGACCCGGGGGATACGGCTACTGGTGGCGGGTGGTATACCTTAAGCGGATCAGGTCGTGTTAACTTTGGTTTTACAGTCCGGAAGGTGCCTGATACAGATCCTATTCAGTACAAAGGACAAATACTTCTCATCAATAATGAGAAGTGGCGTTTGAAAGGTGAACTGCATGATTATATTGCAGTTAACAATGAAGGGGCCGCCAGCGGTACCGGCAAACTATATCGATGGGATGCTGATCTGAATGAAGGCCTTGGGGATTGGGTTATGGTCGATGACAAAGTTAGCTTTACCATCAGTTTTGTCGATAATGCGGGTGGAGGAACAGTGAAGAAAATCAAAATCACTACACCGGATTCATTCGGCATACACATAGACTACATAATTGGCGTTGATGAACCCATATTGCCCAACTCTTCCCCCACCAGCCTTAAAGGCGGTAATATCGATATGAAATACACAGATGATGTTGATGGTGGTGACACCGGGAAAACTCCTCCCGGGAAAAGCAAAATAAAGTAAGATTTTCATTTATTCAATCGGCTAAATATAAAAAGGGGGGCGGAGAATCAAAATCGCCCCCCTTTTGGCAAGGATGAGCAGTAGCAGATATTAAAACTATGAAGAAATTATGTATAATCGATGGCGAAGCCAATGGTGGGGTGTACTTGTAGTACATATTTTTAGACGGTACTGGAATATCATGACTTGAAAATGCGATTCATTGCACACATTAAAACACCTCGGCAGAGGTGTTTTATGCTGTAAACCTGATTGGACCCATACCACTTTTTCGGAGTCAGTTGAGAGGACGTGCATGCAGTTTTGCTGGGGTATATGAACCCTACGCAATTTTGCGAACGCTATTTGCAAAAGATTAGTGCATAATAGGATGTCAGGTGCGCATACGCTCGACATCTTCGACTTCGAAAAAAGCATAAGGGCGAGCCCATTGCATTCTAACAAAGCTTAGAAACGGGGACTCAATAGGGTGACATCTAAGAAGAGATTAGCATGCATGCACTGGTTAAGAAGGGAGAGATGCTGCAAAAAGCAATGCGCTATTCGATTGACAAAATTCTGGAAGGAATGAAAGTTGTAGCGATGGAGAAGAAAGACATATGATAAGACATATCTGAATGATAGGCAAATGCATTCTCGCTTTGCCCGGATTAGGTTGTATAAATTAGGCAATACACTGAGCAACAATCTCAAAGCGGAAATCATCGCAGACCCTATGCAAAAACATCCCGTTCCGTTAGAATAATCCTATAGGGTGGGGTTGAACAGCCATTCCATACATCAAAGCTCACGTGGAGTCGTGTAAGTATTTCACTCATCCTGATTTTCAATAAGGAGGCTATCATCATGCAGTTGCACAAACAGATTGTGGATATTGAACATGCGATCTTTGATGCAAAAACCTATGTAGAGGGACATATACTGCACATCTGCAAAGAAGAGCTTCAGGGAGTGATTTTTGATTCCCGTTTTTCAAATGTTGAGATAGAACTGGCTTTTCCCGGAGAGGACTGCCGACTGATGAACGTCGGTGATATTGTGCAGCCGATCTATAAGATATCTGATGGCGGGGTCACTTTCCCGGGAGTGGTTGACGATATCGGCACAGTGGGTCAAGGTCCATCCGTGGTAATGGGGGGATTGGCTGTCGTAGAAATCCTGGAAATGGACGTTCCCTTAGGAACCTTTGTGGATATGTCCGGTCCGGCTGCACCCCATACACCTTTTTCAAAAACCATTAACTTAACCATCGATGCCTTCCCGGCGAAGGGAGTTTCGAAACATGACTATTTCGATGCAGTGAATACGGCGTCCAAAAAAGTGGCTCGCTACTTGGGGAAAGCGGCTAAAGACTGTCTGCCCGATGCCGATCAGGAATTTACCTTGCAGAAGGAAGGGGTGGCTGGTTTACCCGGGGTTGCCTATATCTTTCAGATTTTCTCCCATGCACCTTATACAGACACGCGTTACTACGGGGATGACTGCACGAAAATGATGCCTCTGATCATTCATCCCAATGAAATCCTGGATGGGGCGCTGACCAACCGCAACTACTTTCAGATGACCAATGCCGATCCGACCTACTCATACCAGAACCAGCCGCTGATTTTAGAGCTTTACCGCCGCCATGGAGTGGATATAAATTTCCTAGGAGTTATCCTCCACAATACGCCCCATGAGTTGACCGATAAAAAAAGAAATGCCATGATGGCAGCGAATCTAGCCCATTACCACCTACACGCTGATGCGGTGGTGATTACCAAAGAAGGCGGGGGTCACCCGCAGATTGACATGGGAATGACCTGTGATTTATGTGAAAACCTGGGCATGCAATCAGCCATTTTGATTACGGAATTTTTGTCCCCGGACAATGCTGCCGATGAATCGGTCCTGTTTACGACCCGGAATGCTAACGCTATGGTCTCTTCCAGCTGTCTGGAGTTGATTGCCTGCCCTCCGGTGCAGCGAGTCATCGGGTCGACGGCGATTCCGAATCTGACAAACTTAGGGAAAGTCGATCCATATAATGGCTTCATTCTGTATAACCATAAGTCCAGAGGGGCAACAAGCCAGCTGGGCGGCACCATGTATACTTCTACTAAATATTAACAGAGGAGAGCAGGGGGGAGAAGCATGACAACCAGAATCGTTCATTATATCAATCAGTTTTTCGGCCAGTATGGCGGTGAAAGTGTAGCTGGCATGGGGGTTGAAGTGAAAGAAGGGCCCATTGGACCGGGTCTGTATCTTCAGGAAGCTTTTGGTGAAGCTGGTGCAGTTGTGGCCACTGTGATCTGCGGTGATGATCATATCGCAGAGAATCTGGTGGAGGTCACAAAGGAAATTGTGGCTATTGCGGTAGAATTCAAACCGGATCTGTTTGTTGCCGGACCGGCTTATCAGGCAGGTCGTTACGGTGTTGCCTGCGGTTCTGTTTGTAGTGCTGTGCATAGAGAGCTGGGGATCCCGGTGATTACCAGCATGCATGAGGAAAATCCCGGGGTTGAATTGTATAAAAGAGAGCTGTTTATCTTAAAAAGCGGGATCAATGCCAGAAACATGCGTGAAGATATCGAAAGAATGGTTGTCTTTGTCCGCAAACAGATCCAGGGTGAAGAGATTGGTAGTCCAGAGGCAGAAGGCTATCACAGAAGAGGACTGATTCGAAATGTGCCCTCGGATAAACCATCAACGCAGCGTTTGGTGGATATGCTCCTGGACAAAATCAATGGGCGTCCTTATGAAACCGAAGTTATTCTACCGGTTCATGATAATGTACAGCGAACACCCTTTGGAAAAGACCTTTCACAGGCGACCATCGTACTAATTACAGATGGCGGGTTGTATCCGGCAGGAAACCCGGACCGGATGCCATCGGCAAATCCAAATCGATTTCATTCATATTCCATTCAAGGGTTGGAGGATTTAAAACAGGGTGACTGGACCATCTGCCATAATGGTTACGACTCATCCTTTATTCTTGCAGATCCTGACCGTCTGGTGCCGGTGGATGCCATGCGGCAGCTAGAAAGAGATGGTGTGATTGGTAAGCTGCATGATTTCTACCTGGGAACCACTGGTTTGATCACAACGGTTGAGAACAGCCGCAAAATCGGCAGAGCGATGGCAGAATACATTCAGAAGAACAACATTGATGCAGCCGTGCTTACCTCAACCTGAGGAACCAGTACGCGCTGCGGTGCAGTGATTACCAATGAACTGGAAAAAGCTAATATCCCGACCGTGCAGATTTGCAACATGGTCCCCGTGGCCAACTCGGTAGGGGTTAAACGAATTTTTGCCTCTAAAAGTGTTAAGTATCCTTTGGGCGCACCCGAGCTGCCTTTGGGGGAAGAAATCAATGACCGATTGATGCGAACACGCAAAGCATTGGAGAATTTATTATAGATGAATTTGCGCGATTTGATGTGTGGATGATTAACCGAAATGGCGGATGAATCGCCTTGAATCTGTGGGACTTGGATGGCATACCCCTCAATAGTTGATCCAGGTTTATGTGTGTCAGCATCATCCTGGACTCAATTTGAAGCTGGGACAATACACGGAGCTAGAACAATGAGGTTAGACTTCTTTGTAGGTAATGTATCAGTGGTTTACAGAGGGGCGTATTTACATTATTGAAATTATTGCATAAAGCAGTATGATCGAGGACTTAAATGAGTTTGATTTTTATCTTATTATAAATAACCCACGGGGAAGACGCACGATATTATATCTTAGGGGGTCTTCGTCCTCTGATTATTGGTAGGATGGTTAAATTGAGTATGATGTGATCGAATCGCTATAAACTAGAATTGAACCGATGCTGAGAGCGTGTAAAATAATACATTGGTATGGAAAGAAGTGCACTTTTTCCATACTGCACTTATTTTGAAAGAACAAAAGAAAAAACTCGTCGATGCAAGATTGAAGTGACCTCAAAAAGTTAAACAAAGATGAGCTTAAGCGACGATAGGGCTTGTTGTCCGTTTAAGGTAGGTAGATAAGCCCTTTTCTCGTGCCAACGACTCGTCCGTGTTGTTCAGTGTTCAGCCCTGTTGAAACTTCCTCAAGGTATAAGCGCTCCCAGTTTTGTATCATAGACCTCGTTGGCCCATACTTCTTTGCGGTTTCGGACTTGCTCAGCTTGTTCCATCTCATATCTTCGATCGCTTTTTGCAAATATTCCCCTGAAAATTGTTTGGAAGGCACTCCTTTTGCAAAAAACCACCCCCAAAGTTATTTCAGTATATCATACTGTCAAACTTTAGGGGTGCAGTTCAAGATGTGCATCGTCGAGTTTCTATACTTTCTCTGATTCGGTATCGTTTGTTTCGATAAATTCATCAGGGATGTTTTTCCCGTTCTTGTTTCGTTGGCGTACGCACTCAGTTAGTAAGTACTCAATCTGTCCATTGACAGATCGGAAGTCCGCTTCAGCCCACTGTGCGATCTGGGAGTATAAACGGGCTGAAAGGCGTAGTGGGATCTGCTTCTTTCCGCTGGACATTAGTACAAGCTGCCGCTGTTCACAACAGGTTGGGCATCCCTGTTGCCGCACAATACGACTAGCAAGTTGGATACCATGGCAGCTTTACGCTCGTCGTCTAATTCGACAATTTGGTTTTCACTGAGCTTTTGCAAGGCCATCTCCACCATACCGACGGCGCCGTCCACAATCATCTTGCGCGCGTCGATGATGGCGCTTGCTTGCTGGCGTTGCAGCATTACTGCCGCAATCTCTTGTGCGTAAGCCAGATAGGTAATACGTGCTTCTAAAATTTCCAACCCTGCGTCTTTAACCTTCGACTGGATCTCGGTCCGGATTCGCTCAGCTACCTCAGCACTGGAACCGCGGAGACTACCCTCATCAGGATGGCCATCACCTGTGGTATCGACATTAGGTGCCACATCATAAGGATAAATGCGAACGATGTTGCGTAAAGCACTGTCACATTGAAGCGATAGGTATTCCTTGTAATTATCCACATTGAAGACCGCCTTAGCCGTATCGACTACTCGCCACATGACTGCGATGCCGATTTCGATCGGATTGCCCAAGGTGTCATTCACCTTTTGCTTACTATTATTAAGTGTCATGACCTTAAGTGATATTTTTTTATCTCCCATGGTTTCTCGAGCTTCTGTACTTTCGGCTGATTTACGGTTGGCGCTACGAGTCTGGCCTCCGTCCACATCACCGCTTTGCCCTAGTCTTGTTTTTGCAGCAGGATTGATGGCTGTGCTGAATGGATGCACGAAAAAGAACCCTGTTTCTCTAAGCGTGCCCGTATAACTTCCAAAGAGCGTGAGGACAAGTGCCTCATTGGGCTTAATGACTTTCAAACCCATGAAGGGAATAAACCCGATAATAAGCCAAGTAATGCCAAATACGAGTGTGAAGGTACCCATGCGCAAACCCTTTTCCAGTAAGACACCACCATAGATGGTTAAAGCAAACGCTAATGCATACATCGCGATGCTTCCAAGTAAGATTGGCATACCTGGTTTAGCCTTTAAACGCTTTTCTTCCATATCACAATCCCTCCTTATATTATAAAGATATCATTATGATATCATACTGTCAACATTATTTTAACATGTTGGTTTGGAATCTTGTCATTTTCTCTGAACAAAGAGAGACGGTATGATTTGAGAAGGTGGAAGGCCAAAGTATGTCCTAACTGGGAACATACAAAGGAGTTTCGGAAGGGAATAGTCAATTACCTCTGACAAACTGCGAAATGGTAACATATGGGGGAAGAGTTTGGAGTAACATAAAACATGATATGCCAATCAGGAAGAATGAGCTGATTATTAAGGTTTACAGAGCAATTGGTATACCCGGGAGGATACGATGAGCCTCAGAACTGAATAGGTGGTTAAGGCGCTAATCAATTAGCCAAAGAATTGTATCAATATTTGAGTGATTGGATAAATATAAACTCAAATATTGATACAATACGAAATCTCGTGGTTAAACAAGGTTTTTTTCAGGTTCAGGAGAATGTAACCTTATCACTTTTTGGGAGCCAGAAGAGAGGATTCGTATACATGCATCGCAAGGGTATCTGAGCCCAAGGCAATTACTTCAACGCTATTTGGGGGAGATTGCTGAATAATGTTGAGTCGGGTATGCATAAGCCCGACGTTTATGGCTCCGAAAAAACAAAAGAGTCCAGGTTCTGATCTGAGTTTCATACCATCGAAGTAAAACTCAGACTTACTTGCTGTTGGATGTTTTGGCACCAACGATTTCCTACCCCCAAGATATGGTCGCGTTTTGGAGGATGGTCACACAGCATTAACGAGAAAGGAGGCACGGCTATGTTCCATATTTTAATCGTAGACGATGATAAGAATACGCGAAAACTTATGCGCGCCGTGCTGGAAGCAGAGCGTTATACTGTTTCAACCGCAGAAAATGGTGATGTTGCGCTGGGGGTTATGGATAAGGAACACATTGACCTCGTCATCTTAGATGTTATGATGCCGATTATGGATGGTTATGACTTTACAGAAATTCTTCGGCAAACAAATAACGATCTTCCAATTTTAATGGTTAGCGCCAAACTACTTCCAGTGGATAGAAAACAGGGGTTTATTGTAGGAATCGATGACTATATGACAAAACCGGTTGATGAAGAGGAATTAGTATTGCATGTTAAGGCATTGCTCCGGCGTGCCCAAATTGCAACAGAGCGCAAGATAATGGTTGGTGATGTTTGTTTAGACTATAACTCATATACGGTTAGCAAAGGTTCAGACATTCATATACTCCCACAAAAGGAATTTCTGCTTCTTTATAAATTGCTTTCCTACCCCGGAACCATTATTACTCGGATTCAACTCATGGATGAGATTTGGGGAATGGAAAGTGATACTGGTTGGGAGACGATAACAGTACACATTAATCGACTCAGAAAACGATTTGAGGAATATGATGAATTTGACCTTGTTTCTGTCAGGGGATTGGGATATAAGGCGGTGAAAAAGAATGAAAAGAAATAGGGCATTGGGACTTGGCAAGATGAGTTTGTTATTCGCTATTTTTGTGTTTGTCATACTAGTTATAACAATGTTAATCATCGCCTCCGTAATATACGCGTTGTTTAGACTTGGCATATTAACGCGTATTGAGCAGCCAAATATACTTCTGCCAATTACTGTTTTGGCGTTATCCAGTATCTTTATAGGTACTGGGATTTCGATTATGATCGGACGCCCTCCCACGAGGCTGATTGACCAGTTTATTGAGGCACTAAATAGCCTTGCAAATGGCCATTACGAAACAAGAATTGATTTGGGGAAGCACAGTATCACAAGAGAACTGGTAGACAGTTTTAACACATTAGCTAGTGAATTGCAAAACACGGAAATGTTGCGTTCTGATTTTGTTGATAACTTTTCACATGAATTCAGAACCCCCATCGTCTCCATACGCGGATTTGCAAAACTCCTCAAACGTGAAGATCTTTCGGACGAGCAACGGACAGAGTATTTAGATATCATTATTGATGAATCCAGGCGGCTTACTGAGCTTTCAACGAATGTGCTGAACCTGGCAAAGGTTGAAAACCAGAGTATTCTTACCAGTGTTCAGCAAGTCAATATTTCGGAACAGATCAGAACATGCATATTGCTCTTAGAGAAAAAATGGGCAGATAAAAACTTGCATATAAGTGCCGATTTTGACGAGTTCTTTTGTTTTGCTAACGAAGAATTGATTAAGCAGGTGTGGATTAATATCCTGGATAATGCGATAAAATTCGCAAACGTAAGAGGCTTAGTTGAGGTTAAAATCAATCAGGATCAAAATTTAATTCATGTTTCTATTAAAAATACAGGTAGTGAAATCAGTACCGAAATGGAGAAGAGAATATTTGATAAGTTTTATCAAGGTGACACCTCTCACTCCTCGGAAGGAGCAGGAATCGGTCTCGCCATTTCAAAGAGAATCGTTGATTTGCATAGAGGAGAGATTCGTGTCATCAGTGGTCTGAATTATGTTGTATTCAATATTGAACTCCCCATATTTTAATATCGAACAGAAATGATAAACAAAACACGCTGCGTGTGCAATCGCAGTGTGTTTTGTTTAGATTCAGTTTAGGAAAGAGAGATATCCTTTTTCTGTAAAAGCAAGCGGAGGGATGCTAGGTTTTACGAGAAGTGAATTCTTTTGGCGAGAAATGTTTTCATGCATATACCGGCTCAATAGCGCCGCTTTTCTGATTGTGTTTGAGCCACCCGTCTGGGGGGAGGAGCCACTATTTTGAGCTAGAAAGCCACTAGCGTTTATGCCACGGAAGCTGCTTGAGATGGGGTGCAGGGGTTCATTTAGGCAGGCTGTATAAAAAATTGCGATAACGTCGATTCAGTGGCTCAATGAGCTCGGAGCACTGGCTCTCATTTATTAGAACAGTGACTCAAAATGATCAGGATTTTCCAAATAAAAGTGTAAGGAGGCGATTTTATGCAAATGAACAAGACAGATAGAAAGAAGAGAATATGGCCTTGGGTAGTGGTATCTGCTGTTGTTTTAGTGGTGGTTGTCGCGTTTTTTCTCAACCTAATGGGAAGATCATCAAGTGCTCCTTTCCAATCCTATACAGTATCCCGTGGGGATGTAGAATTAACGATTACAGGAGGCGGAACGCTACAAGCAAAAGAAGTGGAGAATATTGACCTGCCGGATAGTATCTCAATATCTCAAGTACTTGCCAAAGCAGGCGATAATATTAAGAAAGGCGACATATTGGCAACATTTGATTATAACTCACTTGTAAATCGCGCGGCATATCTCTCAAATGAACTTGCCACGGTGGATAGAGCCATCCGCCGCAGAGAGACTTCAAAATACATCTACTCTCCTGTGGCAGGCCGTATCAAACACTTGTCTGTTTCCAAAGGTGATGATGTTGTCGGAGTAATTGGTGAACAAGGTGCTTTGGCGATTGTTTCGACGGATGGCTTGATGAAGATTGAGATAACGACAGAACAAGAGCTAGCTTTGCACTCAGAGGTTACCGTGAAATTTCCTGGTACCTCAAAAACGGGAGAAGTTGCAAGAAGAACAGCATTTGGGTATGTGATCACCTTTACAGATAAAGGGTCCCCATATAATGAACCTGCGCAGGTCTTCGCTGGGAAATCCCTGATTGGTGAGGGAATTACAAAAATTAATGCACCGATCACAGTGTACGGTAATAGTGGGGAAATAAAAAAAGTACATTATAGTGAAAACGCATATATATCCGCGGGCAGCATTTTATTTACTTTAAATGATGCTGTGGTGACTAACCGTTATCAATTAGCTCAGTTAGAACGAGAGACCATTGCAAAACAACTTCAGGCTGTTTTGCTATATATGAGTAACTCCAAAATGATAGCGAACTATGATGGTTTGATTAGTGAGGTCATGATCTCGGATCATGTTATAACTGGAGGTGGGAACGCAAGCAGTGCCAGTGCAAAGTCTGGTTCTGGATTCTCAGTTGCCTTCACCATACATACGGGCGGAGCAGTTAAAATGTATATCAATGTGGACGAGCTTGATATAAACTCCGTTGTCTTGGGACAGGAAGTTACTGTCACTTTGGATGCATTCCAGGGCGAGTCCTACACTGCAAAGGTAGCTCATATCTCAAAAATCGGTACACCGGCAGGAAACATTACGACTTACCCGGTAGAATTGTCTTTGGATTATAACGAACACTTTTTCGAAGGGATGAATGGCAACGGTGTGATCATGGTCGAGCGTGTCGAGAACGTACTTTTGGTTCCGATCGTAGCAATTTATGAGGATTCAACGGGGGTATATGTTTATACTGTGAGTGGTGAAAAACGAACGCGAGTCGAAATTACTACAGGAATTTCAGATGGAATTAATGTGGAAGTAATCAGCGGCCTATCCGAAGGTGATGTGATTCAATATATGGATGTAGGTTCGCCCAGTACCGAGGCGCCAGGAGGAATACCTATGCCAGGCGGCGGTAATCGCAATCCTTTTACGAGAGGTGGACAATGATGTCCGCGACATCTAAACCCATAATCATCATGGAAAATGTATCAAAAATATACAATGTCGGTGGTGAGGAAGTGCGGGCATTGGATGGTGCAAGCCTCACTATTTATGAAGGTGAATTCGTAAGCATTATCGGCCCGTCTGGAAGCGGAAAAACCACAATGATGAATATCATTGGTTGCCTAGATGTGACTGACGAAGGTGAGTACATACTTGATGGCCAATCAATCGAAAAGTATTCTGATAAGGAACTGGCGGGTATACGCAACAAGAAAATTGGGTTTGTTTTTCAGAGCTTCAATCTACTTTCAAGGATGACTGCAAGAGAAAATGTGGAACTCCCTCTAATCTATCAGCGACTGCCTTTAGGTATAAGAAAAGAAAAGACCAATATTGCTTTAGACCGAGTTGGTTTAGCCGATAGAGGGCATCACAAGCCATCCGAATTATCCGGCGGTCAACAGCAACGCGTGGCGATAGCCAGAGCTCTCGTAACAGAACCTACTATCTTACTTGCGGATGAACCGACAGGAAATCTGGATTCAAAGACAGGCTCGGATATTATTTCGCTATTGCACGAATTGCATGCGGCGGGCAATACGATCGTCCTTATTACCCATAGCGAGGAAATCGCCAATCAAGCTCAGCGCCGGATTCGTATCATCGACGGGCGCGTTAGCGAGGTGGAATGATGTTTGCACAATCAGTAAAGATGGCTTGGTCTGCTATCACCGCAAATAGAATGCGTTCTTTTCTAACCATGTTGGGCATCATCATAGGAGTAATGTCACTGGTGGTGCTGGTTTCACTGGTTAATGGTGCCACAGCCGCTGTGACAAATGAAATTGAGTCTCTTGGTAATGATATGATCAGCGTTACGATCAGAAAGGATATGGGTTCACCACTACGACTCGATAATCTTGCTGAGATAGCATCCGATGAGGCAATTGCCCAGATTGCGCCATCCGGTACTATGATTGCGACTGCCAAAAATGGATACTCCGATGCTTCCGTGACTGTCTACGGTACCACAGCTTCATACTATGAAATTCAAGGGTTGGAGTTATCATACGGAAGATTTATCAAGACAACGGATGTTGATAACAGTACCTATGTGGTTGTGCTCTCGTATGATGTGGTCAATGAACTTTTCGGCAGGGATAACGTCGTGGATGAAAGAATTTCAATCAATGGGCGAAATTTTCTAGTGATTGGTGTGCTTGCCGAGGATACTTCCATGATGAGTGGCATGATGGAAGGCATGTCTGTTTATGTTCCCATTACGGTTCACGCCAGAATAGCTGGGCAACCATATATCACTTCTTTCTCCGTCTCCGCTGCGCATGATATCGATATTGCTCAGATTGCTGTTGAAAATTACTTACTAAAGCGTTTCAAGTATGATGAGGATGCTTTTACGCTGGTCAACATGTCCAGCATCTCCGATGCTATGGGAACAATCGCTGCTACTCTATCTCTACTGCTTGGCGGTATTGCAGCGATTTCTTTGTTAGTGGGTGGTATTGGGATCATGAACATTATGTTGGTTTCAGTGACAGAACGCACCAAGGAAATCGGTATCCGCAAAGCAATCGGTGCTGACAGAAAGAGTATCATGACGCAGTTTCTAATTGAAGCGCTTATGCTCAGTCTGCTCGGTTGTATATTCGGTTTGTTGCTATCATGGGGAATCCTTGCCACTGTATCATTGATATCAGGCTCCATCAGGTTTAGTATGTCAGTAGGCGTGGTAGCAATAGCCGTGGGTTTTTCTTCTGCTATCGGCTTGATTTTTGGGCTTTATCCAGCCAACATGGCGGCACGGAAGCACCCCATTGAGGCGCTTCGATATGAAGGATGATAAGGAGTGAATTGGCCAATGCTAAGGATTTTCAAATATCTCATGCCGAAAGAATGGGAGATGGCCTTTTTTGTTTTGGTTTTTGTCGTGGTGCAGGTTTGGTTGGATTTGAAAATGCCGGACTACATGGCAGAGATCACAATCCTTACACAAACACCCGGCAGCGCATTGAACGAGATTTGGTTCGCTGGGGGTAAAATGCTGCTTTGCACCTTGGGAAGTATTGTGGCATCGGTGATTATCGGTTTTCTTGTTGCTCGGATTGCGGCTGCTTTTTCAAAACGGCTGCGCAGTTTGTTGTTTAACAAGGTAGAGTCTTTCTCTATGGAGGAAATCAATAACTTTTCTACCGACAGCCTGATAACTCGTTCCACCAACGATATTACGCAGGTGCAGATGCTGATCACGATGGGACTGATGCTGATACTGCGTGCGCCGATTATGGTTGTGTGGGCAATTACTAAAATTGCTGGGAAAGGTTTCGAATGGACGATTATCACAGCCGTGGCAGTTGGCGTGTTGGTCATTCTGATTGGTTTAGTTATGGTTTTTGTCCTACCGAAGTTTAGAAAAATGCAAACCCTGACTGATAATATGAATCGCGTAACCCGTGAAAACTTAACAGGCCTCCGTGTGGTGCGAGCTTATAATGCGGAGGATTACCAAGAAGCAAAGTTTGAGGCTGCGAACAAGGAATTAACGGATACGCAGCTTTTTACCAGTCGAGCCATGGCGTTTATGATGCCGGTCATGATGATGATTATGAACGGGCTGTCACTGGCAATTTATTGGATTGGGGCATATCTAATCGACGCTGCCGGTGTGACAGATAGGTTGATACTTTTTTCCAACATGGTGGTTTTCTCAAGCTATGCCATGCAGGTTGTGATGTCATTCTTGATGCTTGTGATGATCTTTTTCATTCTGCCTCGCGCAAGCGTTTCCGCAAACCGACTTAACGAGGTACTGGATACCGAACCCAAAATACTCGATGGTACGCGAACAAAGGGCGTGGAAGGAATTAAGGGAGAGATTCAATTCAATCACGTCAGCTTCAGATACCCCAACGCAGCAGAAGCTGTGCTTACGGACGTGAGCTTTACTGCAAAACAAGGTGAAACCATTGCTTTTATCGGATCTACGGGCAGCGGCAAATCTACGTTAATTAACCTTGTGCCGCGCTTCTATGATGCAACCGCGGGAGAAATACTGGTTGATGGTTTGAATGTTAAAGAGTATACGCAGGAAGCGCTGCACAATATAATCGGTTATGTCCCACAACGGGCAGTTCTCTTTAGAGGCTCAGTCTCCTCCAATGTGGGGTATGGTGACAATGGCAAAGATCAATTTTCCTTGGAAGATATTCAACGGGCAGTTGCAATAGCCCAAAGCCAGGACTTTGTGGAGTGCATGGAAGGTGGCTATGACGCGCACATTGCCCAAGGTGGGGCAAACTTGTCCGGTGGGCAAAAACAGCGTCTTGCCATTGCTCGCGCGGTCTGCCGTAAGCCCGAGATTTATATCTTTGACGACAGCTTTTCAGCACTGGATTACAAAACAGATCGTGTACTTCGCAATATGCTAAAAAAGGAAACAGCAGGTGTGACAACCATGATTGTGTCACAGCGTATCGGTACGATTATGGATGCTGACCAGATTATTGTACTTGACGAAGGGAAAGTTGTTGGGCGCGGTAAACACAAAGATTTGCTGAAGAACTGCGAGGTATATCGGCAAATTGCCTTGAGCCAATTGAGCGAGGAGGAACTTGCATCATGAGCGAACAGAAAGCAAATCAAATATCAATTGGCAGAAGCTCGATGGGCGGAGGGCATATGGGTGGAGGTCCTATGGGGCATGGATTCGTAGAAAAGCCGAAGAATTTCGGAGAAACGTGGGGACGGCTGATTGCCTACTGCAAAAAATATCTACCTGCCGTAATGATAGCGCTTGTTTTGGCGGCTTTTGGAACATTGCTCCAAATCATCAGCCCGGATAGGTTGAAAGATATGACCAACGAGATTATGAAAGGCCTGCCTGCGATTGTGAACGGTGAACCGGTGTTAGCAACGATTGATCTTTCGGCAATCACAAAAATCGGTTACCTGTTAGTGGGTTTTTACGCAGGTTCTATGTCGCTCAGCTTTGTGCAGAGCTATATGATGGCGACTGTCACGCAAAAAATAAGCCGAAATATGCGCACGGGCATCTCGCAAAAGATCAATAAGTTACCCCTCAAATATTTTGACCGCGTGAGTTATGGCGATGTTCAGAGTCGAGTGACAAATGATGTGGATACGATAGGGCAGACGATGAACCAAAGTATCGGTACTTTGGTTACTTCTGTCACCATGTTTATCGGAGCAATCATGATGATGTTCTACAATAGCTGGATCATGGCCCTTGTTGCGATTGTGTCAAGCATTCTTGGGTTTACGCTTATGATTACTATCATGGGAAAATCACAGAAATACTTCAGACAGCAGCAAAACGACCTTGGCGTAGCAAATGGCCAAGTGGAAGATGTCTTTTCTGGCCATAATGTCGTGAAAGTATATAATGGAGGCAAGGAAGCAATCCGCATGTTCGAGGAAGTAAACGAATCGCTGTACGACAGCGGTTGGAAAAGCCAATTTATGTCTGGTCTGATGATGCCGCTGATGACATTCGTTGGAAACTTTGGATATGTGGCGGTAAGCGTAGTTGGGGCCGTGCTTGTGAAGAACGGGAGTATCAGTTTTGGTGTGATCGTGGCATTTATGATGTACGTTCGTCTGTTTACACAGCCACTTTCGCAATTGGCCCAGGCTTTACAGAACATGCAGCGAACGGCCGCTGCCAGCGAGCGTGTATTTGAGTTCTTTGACGAGGAAGAAATGGTGGACGAGAGCCAAAAGGCTAAGGTACTTGAGAGAGTGAAAGGCGACGTGGAATTTCGCAATGTGAGATTTGGCTATACGACTGATAAAATTATAATCCATGACTTTTCCGCTCACATTCAGCCAGGGCAGAAAGTTGCCATTGTAGGACCTACAGGTGCGGGTAAAACCACGATCGTAAATCTTCTGATGCGCTTTTACGAACTTGACGGAGGGGGAATCCTACTTGACGGTATCCCTACCAGTGAAGTGCCGCGAGAGAATGTCCACGAGCAGTTTGGTATGGTCTTGCAGGACACTTGGCTGTTTGAGGGGACAATTAAAGAGAATATCGTTTATTGTAAGGAAGGAGTGAGTGACGAAAAGGTGAAAGCTGCATGCAAAGCGGTAGGACTGCACCACTTTATTCGTACACTCCCGGGAGGCTATGACTCTCCGCTGAATGACACAGCAAATCTTTCACAGGGGCAGAAACAGCTTATCACCATTGCTCGGGCGATGATTCAAAACGCACCTATGCTGATTCTAGACGAGGCAACCAGCTCGGTGGATACCCGTACCGAAGTCCTGATTCAAGAGGCAATGGATAAGCTGACCGTAGGGCGCACTTCGTTTGTGATTGCTCATCGGTTGTCCACCATTAAAAATGCCGACCTGATTTTGGTGATGAACGACGGTGATATCATCGAAAGTGGAAATCATGAAGATTTGATCATAAAAGACGGGTTCTATGCAGATCTCTACAACAGCCAGTTCGAGTTGGCGGGATAACGTTAAGAAAACGATCACCGTATCTGACTTGCTGTCATTTATGACATTGGTGTAAGCCGATTCATGAGTTGAAGGCAGTCCCAATGATGCAAAGGGAACCATTACTGAGTTGCAAAAAATCGGAATAGCGAGAGCAACATAGAAAGACCGGGTACTCATATCCCCAGATTCAGTATTTTACTAATCAATGTCAATATAGAGACAAAGATGTTTGAATGGCGATGTGAACGGAGGAATAAATCGATGGATGTATCAAGTTTATTTCTACAATTTACGAAACATGATATCAGTTTTTTTACGGGGGTCCCAGATTCTCAACTGAAACCACTTTGCAACTATTTAATAAGGACTTATGGGATATCCAATAATCACATTATTGCTGCCAATGAGGGTAATGCTGTTGCATTAGCAGCAGGTTATCATTTGGCCACCGGGAAAGTCCCTTGTGTGTATTTGCAGAATAGCGGTATTGGTAATATCATTAATCCTGTTGCTTCGTTGTTATCTGACAAAGTATATGGTATTCCGTGTGTATTTATAGTGGGATGGCGAGGTGAACCGGGTTTGCCTGATGAGCCTCAACATATTTTCCAAGGAGAGGTTACCCTAAAACTATTGGAAGTAATGAATATTGAGTATAAAATCGTTGATAAAGACACTACTAACAGCGATCTGGAATACTGGATGAGTGGATTCATGTCACTGCTTGATTCAGGGAAAAATGTAGCCTTGGTTGTGAAAAAGGGTGGCCTTTACTATGATAAGAAGGTTGTGTTCAAAAATGATTATTGCGCGCTCGGTGAAGACATAATCCAACACATTATTCAGGTAGCTCACGAGGATGTCATTGTCTCAACGACGGGAAAAGCGTCGAGAGAATTATTCGAAACAAGGGAAAATAATGGACAGTCTCATAAATTTGACTTTCTTACTGTGGGATCTATGGGGCATAGTGCTTCAATCGCATTGGGTGTTGCAATCCATGAACCCAATCGTAGAGTGTGGTGTATCGATGGAGATGGTGCGTCTTTAATGCATATGGGATCCATGGCGGTCATCGGGGCTAAATCACCCAGCAATTTTATCCATGTAATCATCAATAATGGAGCACATGATTCCGTAGGAGGGTATCCGACAGTTGCAGAAAGCATTAATCTTAATCAGATAGCATTGGCTTGTGGATATCGAGGTGCATACAGTGCAAAAAATCTCACCGAATTGGATGAAGTATTACGGAAAATCAATGGGAAGCAAGGTCCTACTTTAATTGAAGTAAAATCAGCAATCGGTTCAAGGGAAAATTTGGGGCGACCCACGAATACCCCTATTGAGAATAAAACTCTTTTCATGGAATATCTAAAGACATAAAAATCTGGTGACACTTTTCCGTTCGGGTATTCGCCCGGTCGTACGATGAAACTAGGCTGAAACCAGTGGCGCGATAACCGACTAGATTGAACTTTGCAGTCCCAGGGAGAATGGTAATGTGAAAGCTTTGCCGGCAAAATGCGCGAAAAATTTCTAAACCAAGAAGTCTTTGACATCATGGAGAAGTCGCGGTGCTGACTAGAAAATGGATACTAGAGGAAAATTGAATAAACCCCCATCGTGCACTCGGTTATAGACCTCCTGCTCCGTAGGTAATCATGACTGTATCTCTAAAACTAACTTAGAATCTGAAACTAAAATATAGGTGCATGATGGTGGGACGGGCACGCACGTCCCGAACAGTTTACTGCTCAGAAAGAGTACAAAGAACTATCTTGAAAGCTGACAAAAAACAGGGGGCAGTTTTTATGTTCACATTATTTCAGAGGGCGAGAGATCCTATAAGTAGCTACACTCATGCCATCGGTGCCATCGTTTCAGCTTTGGGTACCATCTTTATGCTGACCTATGGACTAATATTGAAAGATACCACACCAATATCACTTGTCGGTGCAGTTATATTCGGACTTTCCATGACCGCCCTCTACAGCGCAAGTTCCATCTACCATTATGTAGATCCTACCAATGTCACGCGCCTTCTCCGGTTACGGAAGTTAGATCACGCAATGATTTACGTCCTGATTGCCGGAAGTTATACACCCATATCGCTGACCTTTATGAACCAGCCCCACGGGTTCTACTTCATAGGGATTCTTTGGGTGGTAGCCGCAGGGGGTATCATCATAAAACTCTTTTGGGTTAAGTTTCCTCGCTGGTTGTCAGCGAGTCTTTACCTGCTTATGGGTTGGGCGGCTGTGTTTGATTATCGGGCTTTCAAAGACATTCCAGTGGCATGTCTCGGCCTGGTCGCCGTAGGAGGCATCTTCTATTCGATCGGTGCCTTTGTCTATATTTTCAAGAAACCAAATTACCCAAAGGGTTGGGGTTTTCACGAGATCTTTCATCTATTTATATTGTTGGGTTCGTTGATACATTTTCTGGCGGTTGCTTTATTCGTGCTTTAGTACTTTGCAAGTCATCGTAGTTGCTTTTGCGCGGGTATTCGTCTTAAGTGTTAGGAAAGTTCATGCATAACGGTTGTTACATCGTTGGCTTTTCCTGATTCTTGCACCGATCTAATCGGATATATATAAGCCGAGCGCAAGCATGCAGACTGAGGGTGCTATCCCTGTGTTGTCTTCGCAGGAGCAGGTGACTCGACTGAACTGGCCGCCTATAAAATGATTTGGGGCTATAGGGTATCAAGGGTCAATATGCGCTTTGCTTTGCTCGCCCTTGACTCCCATGCCCCCTTAGTGTTGCGCTGAAGATAATCAGATGGTTCTGAGAACAATGCCAATGCTGCAATAGGATTAGGCTATAGAATTATTAACAATATTTAGAGGTTGTTTTCATGGTTAAATCGAAGAATATGACTTGACACAATAGAAACAGAAATATTTATGACATGGAAACATTTTTATTGTGAGAAAGTGTTAATAATCTCCAGTACATTTTCTTGATACAATATGAATGAAGTCAAATAATGGTATAATAGGTTTATGATAATGCGGAAGTATTCAATGAAAAGTCTTGTGATAAGGGGGGAATTTTGTAATGAGTAAGCTGACCATTGCCATTCAAATGGAAATTGATGGAGAACAGTATTACTTAAGCCAAGCTGAGAATAACAAAGGCACTGCGTTGTATCAAGCATTTGTTTTGCTGGCTGAGGCTGAGAAAAAACATGCTGAATTGTTAAGGAGAAAGTTTACTGAATCAGATACTTCAATTATTGGTAACTTACCAACCACCGAATCAGATAGCTTGTTCTCAGGGAAAGCTGATTACAAGCGGGATGATGATGTCGTACCAGGCCAGTTGGAGGTTTATGCTGTCGCACTCGACATGGAACAGAAGAGTATCAGTCTGTACCGGGAGTTGTTAGCCGACACCAAGGATGAGCCAAACAGACAGCTTTTTGAGTTTCTGATCAAACAGGAGCAGGATCATTATGCATTCTTTGATGAATTGATTACTTTGCTGAGGAGACCGAGAGAATGGGTGGAAGATGCCGAATTCGGTTTACGCAAAGAGTATTGAGATTCGAGAGTCGTTTACCAACCGAAATCCATACAACAGCATTATTTCAGGTGAATGAGCCTGCCAAGGAGCTGATCTTCTGTAATTTTCAGCGAATAATTAGTGGGTATTCGACTACAAGAGGATGCGAAACTTCGAACACTATTCAAGGCAAGTCATAGAGCAAGCTTGCCACGCAATTTGGTATATTGCGTTACGAATGCGTTGCCGTAGGATAGTTGAAGTAACAAGCTGCGTTAATATGAGTGAAAGGGAGCGAAAGCCCCGTCTTTCAAATATTGCAATAAGATTAAAGGAGAGAGTCTCATGGCAAATCAAAAAAAATACATGACTATGGATGGCAACACTGCTGCGGCGTATACGTCTTATGCCTTTACCGAGGTTGCCGGCATTTACCCGATCACACCATCATCCCCGATGGCCGCTTACATAGACCAGTGGGGCCAGGACGGACGGAAGAATATTTTCGGTCAGACGGTCAAAGTTGTAGAAATGCAGTCTGAAGGAGGAGCTGCTGGATTTGTGCATGGTTCACTGGCCGCCGGTGTCCTGTCCACAACATATACAGCATCACAGGGTTTACTCCTCATGATCCCCAATATGTACAAAATAGCCGGCGAATTGTTGCCATGCGTTTTCCATGTCTCTGCTCGCGCACTTGCCAGCCACGCTCTGTCGATCTTTGGCGATCACGGTGATGTTATGGCCTGCCGCCAAACCGGCTTTTCTCTGATTTGCTCCTCTAGCGTTCAGGAGGTGATTGATCTGGCAGCAGTGGCTCATCTTTCAGCCATAAAAGGAAGAGTACCGGCCATTCATTTCTTTGACGGCTTCCGTACCTCTCACGAGATCCAAAAAATTGAGGTGCCCAATTATGAGGACTTTGCTAAGCTGGTGGACTTGGATGCAGTAGAAGCGTTCCGTGCTCGCAGCTTATCCCCCAACCATCCGACATTGCGCGGAACCGCACAAAATCCGGATATTTTCTTCCAGGCCCGTGAAGCGAGCAATGTCTTTTACGACAGCCTGCCGGCTATCATCGAATCGTACATGGCTGATATCAATGAACTCACCGGTCGTAACTACCAGCTGTTCAACTATTACGGTGCACCTGATGCCGATCGGATCATCATCTGCATGGGCTCAGCTTGTGAAACAATTGAAGAGACGATTGACTTCCTGCAGTCAAGAGGGGAAAAAGTCGGTATGGTAAAAGTTCATCTTTACCGGCCCTTCTCGGTTGAACACCTGCTGGGAGCCATTCCAAAAAGCGTCAAAAAAATCGCGGTCCTCGACAGGACAAAAGAACCTGGCGCCCAGGGCGAACCGCTGCATATGGATATTTGCGCTGTTTTCACCGGCAAGAGTGACGCCCCAATCATCGTTGGCGGTCGTTATGGTCTGGGTTCTAAAGACACAACTCCGGATCAGATCCTTGCGGTATATAAGAATCTCAATGCCGAACAGCCCCGAAACAACTTTACGATCGGTATTGTTGATGACGTGACCACCCTGTCACTTCCCCTTGACGAAACAATTGATGTTGCACAACCGGGGACAATTACCGCTCGTTTCTGGGGGCTAGGGGCTGATGGCACTGTTGGAGCTAATAAGAATTCCATCAAGATTATCGGTGACCATACCGACTTGTATGCCCAGGCCTATTTTTCATATGACTCCAAAAAGTCCGGCGGTGTCACAATCTCAGACCTGCGTTTCGGTCGGAGTCCGATCCGCTCAACTTATCTGGTGGACAAAGCTGATTTCATTGCATGCCACAACCAATCCTATGTCGATAAATATGACATGCTGACTCCGCTTAAACCGGGTGGCATATTCCTGCTCAACACACTATGGGGCACTGAAGAGTTGGACGCGCACCTGCCTGCCGCCATGAAACGTTATTTGGCCAAGAATAAGATTAAATTCTACACGATCGATGCAGCCACACTGGCAAGGAAAATTGGTCTGGGTGGCCGGATCAACACCATCTGCCAGGCAGCCTTTTTTCAACTCGCCAAAGTCATCCCGGTGGAAGAAGCTGTGACTTACATGAAAGAATCTATCGTCAAGTCGTACGGTTCCAAGGGCGATGAAATTGTCAAAATGAATTATGCCGCAATCGATGCCGGAGTCAATAATGTGAAGGAAATCAATGTCCCCGCATCTTGGGCGCAAGCGGTTGAAGTCCCGGTTCAAAGAAAATCTGTCCCCTCTTTCATCCATGATGTCGTTGAAGTCATAAACGCCCAGCAAGGTGATAAATTACCGGTAAGCGCCTTCAGCGGCCGCGAAGATGGCACTTTTCCACAAGGGACGAGCCAATATGAAAAGCGTATGATTGCGACCCAGATTCCAATTTGGGATGAGAACAAATGCATCCAGTGTAATCAGTGTTCCTATGTCTGTCCGCATGCAGTTATCCGCCCATTCCTGCTTGACGAAACAGAAGCGTCCAAGGCACCAAAGGATTTCGTGACTAAAAAGGGTATGAAGCCGTATGACAAATACCAGTATCGTATCCAGGTTTCAGCTATGGACTGCACCGGCTGCGGTTCCTGTGCAAATGTCTGCCCGGCTCCTGAAAAGGCCTTGACCATGAAGCCGATTGGTGAGAACTTCATTCAGGCCGATAACTGGGAATTCGCCCAGACACTGGCCATTAAGTCGAATCCGATGAGTAAAGGCACAGTCAAGGGCAGTCAGTTCGAGTTACCACTCTTCGAATTCAATAGTGCCTGTCCCGGCTGCGGCGAAACACCTTATATCAAACTGGTTACCCAGCTGTTCGGCGACCGCATGCAGGTATCTAATGCAACAGGATGTTCATCAATCTATAGCGGTTCAGCACCATCAATGCCTTATACGATGAACAGTAAGGGACAAGGACCGTCTTGGGGTAATTCATTGTTCGAAGATAATGCTGAACACGGCCTTGGCATGCATTATGGCGTCAAGCAGATGCGTGCCCGGATCGCAGCTTATCTTAAGGAACTAATTGCACTTGATCCCGGTAAGGCCATTCAATCAGCTGCGGAAGCCTGGCTCGATACCATGAATGACGGCAAGAAAACCCGTGAAATCAGCGATGCTTTGGCAGAAGCACTCAAGGCCTATGCTGGTCGCGATGCTGCCGTTGTGACCCTGATTGCCAAGACAATCAGTCTTGAGGACTATTTCATCAAGCGCTCGACTTGGATAATTGGCGGCGACGGGTGGGCTTACGACATCGGCTATGGTGGTCTTGACCATGTATTGGCCTCCGGTGAGGATGTCAATGTTCTGGTTCTTGATACGGAAGTTTACTCCAACACAGGCGGACAGGCCTCCAAATCGACGCAGACCGGAGCTGTTGCCGAGTTCGCAGCAGGCGGCAAAGCGATCAAAAAGAAAGATCTGGGTATGATGGCCATGAACTATGGCTACGTCTATGTGGCCCAGGTTGCCATGGGTGCCAGTCAGGCCCAAACGCTGAAAGCAATTGCTGAAGCTGAAGCCTGGAATGGCCCGTCCTTGGTCATCTGTTACTCGCCATGTATCAACCACGGGATCAAGGCCGGCATGACCATTTCCCAAAAACAGCAAAAGAATGCTGTTGATTGTGGTTATTGGCATTTGTATCGCTTCAACCCAGCACTCAAAATAGACGGCAAGAATCCATTCTTATTGGATTCCAAGGAGCCAGAAGGCGATTTCGTGGATTTCCTCAAGAGTGAAGTTCGGTATTCTGTCCTGTTTAATGAGTACAGCAGCGAAAAAGTTGACGAAATTATGGCGAAAGCAACCCAGGATTCCAAGGACCGCTATGCTTCATACAAGCGGCTGGCAACAGCCGAAAGTTTCTGATTGACCGATATTTGTCCACAAATGTTCAGTTAAGTTATGGTGCCCCCTCCATTTGTAGGAGGGGGCTTCATTGGTTCGCCTAACATGGGTGTAATCGAATCAGTGTAAGACATTTCTTTAGCCTTACTCGTAATCTATTAGAGGATTATATTTTTTGACATTAATCGTATGGTGCTATATTGTATTATCATTTAGGTAATCAGACAAATATAGACTCAAATTTAATACAATGGGGAGCCCTTACACAATGATATGCTCCCCTTTGAGTAGACACTTGAAATAACAAAAATTCAAGACTACAC
>CAZRKC010000036.1:0-25055 GCA_964600665.1 uncultured Candidatus Sumerlaeota bacterium | reverse complement strand
GATTCTCAGGAAAAGTGTGAAATAGCCTAAGTTTCACACGTTGAGACGGTAGTATTGATAACAAGGGTAAATGAGTGAGTGTGTAAAAAACCCTGTAATCAAGCCTTTTTAGGCTTTTATGCATGAAAATCGATGCGTGAAAATCTATGAATTTTCACTTCGTGGAAACAAGTCGAAACGAGCGTTTTTCCTTGCAAGAGGTCAATTTAGATGTCGGTGCTTGGCGAGTGGTCAGGTTAGATGTCAGGGGTTCGCGAGTGGTCGATTTAGATGTTTTTTGGATTTGGCGAGGTTGTGTAGTCAGGTTGGATGATATTTAAGTGAAACCCAACAAAGAGGTGATTGAATGAGAGTAAAATCAAAGATTGACTTTTGGCTAAAAATTATAATATTCGGAACGGTATTGATAATGTTGGTTAGCATGATGATTGTGCCACAAGATGAAAAAATCATTGGATATTTAGTTGGTGTTCCAATGACATGCTTTATGTTTTGGATATACTTTGGCACTTTTTATGAGTTCAGGGGTGAATACCTATAATGCAGGAGTGGTCCGTTCGTTGAAAAAATAGTCTACGAGAAAATTAAATCGGTGAAACTTTCGCAGAACATGCTATCTTCAATGGCATTATCAACGAAACGCATTGAAATACGGCAGCATGGTAAGGGTTTTATTACAGGTACGACATATATATCGCCTATGAACCGTGAAGAGTTTATGAAAGAACTAATAAGCCGATGTAAAAATATAGAATAATATAGCGTAAGGCACCCTACGTCGCAATTACGTAGAGTGCCTTGATTACTTTTCAATCTTATTCATTTACATCCACCGTCACGCCGCAACAGTACAACTGTATGGTACCGGTTACATTAGTTGAGCGCAGTGATAACGTAGCGAAACTTAATATTTCTCTCATTTGAATATATTAAGAGGGAGGCTGGAGAGTAAAATCTCTAGCTCTTTTTGATTGCTCAAAGTCACGCATAATAGCGCATTACAAAATGTAATATATAATTGACAATATGTAATGTAACGTGCTATAATATAAATGGAGGTGAAGACTTCTTGAAAAACAAAAAAATGAAGATCGCCAGAATAGAATCTGAAGTATCGCAGGAGCAATTAGCTGAGATAGTAGGAGTAACGAGACAGACGATAAATTTAATTGAGTCAGGTAACTACAACCCGAGTCTAAGGTTATGTATTGAAATATGCAAGGCGCTCAATAAGACGTTGAATGACTTATTTTGGGAGGAATAATTTATGAATACTGAAAAAATTATGAAAGAATCTAAAGTGATTATGTTAGTAACACTTGCTATTGGTTTGGTTCTCCTCGCAATAGGGATTGTTTTTAGTCTGCTGGACATCAATCTAATAAAAAACAACAAAGCGATTGTAGGGTTATCATTTATCCCATTGAGTGTAGCTTTTGTTTATTATACTAAGCTCACGCGAATAAAAAAATCTCCACACAAAATGCGTAAGATTCTTGTTAACGAGAATGATGAAAGAATCGTCACCTTAAAGAATGAAGCAGATGCAAAAGCATTTAGAATTATTCAAGGTGCATTGTTTTTAACTTATATGGGATATACATTAATGGTTCCAGAGGATATTTTTGAGTCGATTGGATGGTGGATTCTATTGGTTCTCCTATTTATATCCTTTGTATCACAAGGGGTAATTTATTCAATAGTAATGAGAAAAAACAATTCAAATGATAATGAAGAATAAAAGAAACATTTAGTTCAATTCAGATTTACAAGGTTTTAGGATGTTAGTTAAACAAGGCACCCTACATCAAATTTGTAGAGTGGCTTGTTTGTGTTTCTTATTCTTCAACACCCACCGTCACGCAGGACTTTAATTCCACGGTGAATTTGTCCTCGTGAACGGTAACTTTTTCAATCAGTCGCCGGACAAGTGACTCGTCATATTTGGTAATTGCGGTGGGCTGCTCCTGCAGGAAAATACCCATGTCGTCAATCCTTTTGCGAAGTTCGTCCCGTCCGGCGCTTTCCACCTGAGCCTTCTGCTTCTGCTCACGCAGACTGTAAATCTCATCAGCGATATCTTCGTAGTCGGTTTTTGAGCTGGCCAGCTTCAAAAGCTGTGTTTGCAGTTCCTCGAGCCGCTTATCGATACCCGCCAGGGTCTTGTCATTCTCATGGTATAGAACAGTTTCAATGTTTTTCTGCAAAGTGGTGAGGAAAGCATCCTTGTCACATAGTGTTTTGGTGATGGCTGAAATTAGTACCTGCTCGATGGTGCTTTCCAAGACTGTGCGGGCATCGCAGAACAGGCCGGTGTTTTCCAGGCGGCTGACACACCGCCAGACGATGGATTTCTTCCCACGGTTGTTCCAGTGAACCCTGCGGAACACCTCGCCGCAGTTGCCGCAGATGACCATGTTGGAAAAACAGTGGTTGCTGCTGAAACTGCGTTTTTTTCCGTTTTTGCTAAGATGAACACACCGTCTCCTGACCAGTTCCTCCTGTACCTGCATGAAAATTTCACGCGGGATGATGGCTTCATGGCTGTTTTCCACATAATACTGCGGAACAAGGCCGTTGTTCTTGACCCGTTTTTTCGTTAGGAAGTCAACGGTATAGGTTTTCTGCAGGAGGGCATCTCCGATGTACTTTTCATTTCGGAGAATCTGGTTGATGTTGCTGGTATGCCACCTTTCCTTACCAGCACCGTTCAAAATGCCGTCAGCCTCCAAGCCACGGGCAATTTTCAGCATACTGGCTCCCTCAAGGTATTCTCTGTAGATACGTTTTACGATTTCGGCTTCCTCCTGAACAATTACCAGTCGCTTGTTCTCATCCTTGGTATAACCGAGAAACCAGTTGCAATTTACTTGAATCTCACCTTGTTGGTAGCGGTATTGCAGGCCCATCTTCACATTTTGGCTTAAGGACTGGCTTTCCTGTTGGGCGAGGGAAGCCATAATAGTGAGCATGATTTCACCCTTGGAATCCATAGTGTTGATGTTTTCCTTTTCAAAATATACGGGAATGTTCTTGTCCTTCAGCTGGCGGATGTATTTCAGGCAGTCTAGGGTGTTTCTGGCAAATCGGCTGATAGACTTGGTAATGACCATGTCAATGCTGCCTGCCATGCACTCGTCAATCATGCGGTTGAACTCTTCACGTTTTTTGGTGTTTGTGCCGGAAATGCCGTCATCCGCAAATATCCCAGCCATCTCCCAGTCTGGGTGTCCATTGATGTAGGTTGTGTAATGTTCAATCTGCGCTTCATAACTGGTGGCTTGCTCATCGCTATCTGTAGAAACGCGGCAGTATGCAGCTACACGGAGTTTTGGTTTTTCTTCATCTTTATTCTTGCGATTGTGTTTTCTCGCCGGAATCACGGTGACACTTTTACTGACATCCATCTTCTTGCACCTCACTTTCTATCAGACTATAGGCGTATTCCGCCTGCTGGAATGGGTCGTCATACCGCTGTATTCCTTCGTTCATTCGGAATGAAGAGGGGAAGACGACCTTTTTTTCTTCTTTTGGTTCTCGGATGCGGCCGAGTTTTTCAGCCCTCTTGATACGTTCTGCTTGTACGGCCATATAAGTATCCGGTTCAATAATTGCAGGATAATACTCATCACCGAGATAACGAGCAGTTTGGAGTATCCTGCCGATACCGGCATGGAAGGATTTGATTCCAGCTTTTTTGGCGGCAGTATCCAATGAATTACCGGAGAGATAAGAATTAAACAAGGTCCTTATCTGATCAGTAGCTTCGTTGTCTATCACGGCTTTGCCGCTTTCTATTCGGTAGCCAAAGGGTGTGTGTCCCATTTATTTCACCAGCCTTTCTTTCAGTGTAATGCCGCATTTGAGTTCAAATCCTAATTCCGACCTGGAATATACAATAATGCGCTCCACAAAACGATTGAAAATATCTCCGTCAAAGTTGGTAAACATCGCTATTTTAGTGGTGTAGTGTAATAGCTTATTGACTTCATTAAGGTTTTGGCTGTCGTTATTTATGAAGCGAATCAAGGATTCCTTTTGTCGTTGCAGGCGTTCGACTTCTTGGAGCAATTCGTTGTTACCCTTATTGTAAACGGCAGGCTCAAGGTAGCCTTTGGTCATAAGGCTCACCAGTACCTTTCGCTGTTCAGCGTTTTCTTCGAGTTTCCTGTCAATCTCCCGTATGCTTGCCAGGCTGTCGTTGGAATTTATGCCACCCAGACTTTCGAGCAAGGGCTTTAGAACCGTCTTGTGCCCGTATATGAGTTTGTTCATCATGGTGACAAACGCATATTCAAAATCGGACTCCGATAGGTATTTCATGGAGCATCTCTTTATGTCGGTAATGTGAGTGGAGCAACACCATGCGATATTATGTCTGCCGGTGGAGTGGATTCGGCGCTTAAATTTGCCGCCGCACTGACTGCAGATAATTTTGCCCGAAAATGTGTATCGGTTTTGGTACTTACCCTGATACTTTTCCACACCTTTTTCTTTGCCGCGCTGTTCAATGATTCTCTGTGCGGCATCAAAATCTTCATGGCTAATAATCGCTTCATGATGATTTTTTATCAGGTACTGGTCTTTTTCACCGTAGTTGGTATGGCGGTTAAAATGCTCATCGGTATAGGTCTTTTGGAGAATGGCGTCACCGGTATATTTTTCGTTGCCGATCATCCCACGAATGGTTGTTGCCGTCCAGCGGCCGCCTTTTTTGGTTGGCACATTGCGGCGGTTCAGCTCATCAGCAATTTTATGTGTGCCATTGCCGGACAGGATTTCAGCGAAGATGAAGCGGACGACTTCTGCCTGAGATTCATTCACAACCATCTTCCCATCCACGGCATCGTAGCCGTAGGGGGGATAGGAGATTTTGAAGGTGCCGTTTTGGAAGCGGCGCTTTACCGACCACTTGCTGTTTTCTGAAATGGAGACCGACTCGCTTTCGGCCAGTCCACTTAGGATTGACAGCATGAGTTCGCTTTCCATTGACCCGGTGTTGATGTTTTCCTTCTCAAAATAAATGAAGATGCCGAGATTAATCAACTTCCTGACCAGTTCCAGGCAATCGGTGGTGTTTCTGGCAAATCGGCTGATGGACTTTGTTACGATGAAATCAATTTTCTTGCTTTCACAGTCAGCAATCATCCGAAGCAGTTCAGGCCGTTTTTCCTTTTTGGTGCCTGTGATGCCTTCGTCGTAATAAAGTCCGGCATACTCCCAGTCGGGATTTGCATTGATGTAGGATTCGTAGTGTTTTATCTGTGTATCAAGGCTTACCAGCTGATCATCACTATCGGTGGATACACGGCAATAAGCCGCAACACGCAGCTTAGGGCGTTCTGTAAAATCGGCTGTATTTTGAGCGATTTTCGTTACCTTTTTCAAGTTCTCACCTCCTTGTCAGTGTCACATATTACCTCTGAACCCAAGTAATATCAACGATTTTCTGGCATAATCGGAGCCAGAGCGGGGGAGAAAGATTGGCGGTTCAGTATGGTTATCTTGTTGAATTCTGACAGGGAAATTAATCCTTTATCAAGCAAGGATTCAAGGATTCTCTGCGCCATTACATAATTGACTTCACGCTGCAGCTGCTCCTGTGTAACAGGGTATTTCTTATAACCGGTTTCCGACTTTTCTTCTGTAAAATTTGTCATCTTCATTTCCTCCAATCGGAGGGCGTTTAACCCTTCCACCAACCACAGGACAGAAAAGTCTGGTTTGAGTCCGGACAACTCCCGTCTTTTTAAACATCTGATCAAGGTGGGAAAAGAAAAGCACCCCTCTACCGTCTACAGACAGAAGAGGGGTGCTTGCGTACTGGATAGGCAGTCTTAATCAGTTTCAATAAAAGCGTCTTTGAATCCAGCCGCCTTGACTCTGGCAAGCATGGCTTCGGCATTGGCCTTGACACTGTATGCTCCTACCTGAACCCGATAGAGTTTCTTTGGAACGGTTGGTGTTTGTGCAGGAGGTGTAGAGGCTACCAATAGCTTTCCGACATCGGCGCGGAATGTGTCCATCGACTTGCCGTGCTTTGGGAACCAGTTGTTCGGGTCGCCGTGGTTGGATGCAATACCGCGCCGATGTCCCTCGAAATGCCCGATGATAATCCCGTCCGCCAATGGATCTAGCTTGTACTCTTTACAAAGATATGCACACAGTTCAGTGGCTTCCTTATAGACCGCATTGAAATAGACCTTGTCGGTTAACCCATCCTCGCAGATTTCAAACCCAATATGGGTGTCATTGACTGAGCCTTTCGGGCCGGAACCACCGTGCCAGCCTCGGTGATTCCAAGGCAAAGTCTGATAAGTAGCGATAGAGCCATCGGCCAGCTTCCCGATAAAGGCATGAACGCATACCTGCCTGCCATCCGGCCTGTCCTGATTCCAGTGGTTGTTGTATTGGTTCTTGCCGAGCAAGCCGTCATCCGGCCCGACATATCTCCTCAAATTAGGATTATTTGCCCCGGTGGAATGAACCATAATTCCTTTTGGGGTGATAGTCCTGCCTGCTTTGTAACAGGCATTCTGGGTAAAGATAAGTTTTTTTAAGTTCATGAATCGCTTCCTCCTTTGTTTTGAAGCTGCTCCAGAATATCTTTAATTTTCTGGGGGATAGGCAATCCAATCCGACCAACATTTTCAAGTATGGAGATACCTTCGTTGGAAATATAGAAGAAGATGACGGCAGTCCGAAGAGCGCTGCCATCTCCGATTAACTGGGCATCAAATATATGTCCTATGCCTACCATCACAAAGATAAGCACCTTCTTAAATATTCCACGAAATCCGATGTCGCTGGATAGTTTTTTGTCCAAAATCGCAACCATCAGCCCGGTTATATAATCGATCACGACAAAGGTGACCAAGGCATACAAGAACCCATCCCACCCGCCTAAGAAATATCCGACATAAGCACCTACAGCACTTAAGCCTAATTGAATAGACATCCATATTGATTTCATGTTTATATTCCTCGCTTTCTTTTCTTTTTGCATTAAAAAGCACCCCTGAAGATGGGGGTGCTAAAGCAGTTTTGTTGATTCTTTAAAACTGGGGAAGTGACACTTTAAAGGTGTATGTCACCTTCATTGTGTTCGAGTTTGTCTTTGTAACCGGAGAAGCAAGGAGGGTCTGTGCCCCCGGATACCATACCGGCTGAAGATGGTAATTTGAGTAACTGCTTGAATATTGGTACCTTCCGTAATAAATGTTTCTCTTATGATCATAAAGCAGATTTCGATAAAAACGATCAGTGTTTGAAACATGACTATTTGCATATACAGCAAATTTAAGTGTGTTCCCGTTTGCATCCACCAGAGCGATCCTGCTTAGATTCGCTTCATGGAAAACGAGCGATTTTGCATTCCCCACAATGTGCATTGATGATGGTGAGGTAATGCCTTCTTGCCCATATAGGTTAAACTCATTCTCCAATACGCCCTGATAGTTATAGCGCCTTAACGACCAATCGGTACTTGATTCCTGCGTAAAGCTAAAAAACTTTCCGTTGAAGGTAGTAAAGTTATATCTTGATGCTGCACTGGATGCCGCTGCTGGGGTATCAAATTCAAGCAATACGCTGAAATTGCCATCGCATTTATAGTATTTTCGGTTGTTATCCCCATAGATCCAAAAGAACTCTCCATCCCACCATATTCCCTGAATTCTCGTGTCTATATAGCTCAAATCAATTGTATCCGAAGAATGGCTGCTAAAAGATGTTGGATTTGTCATCCCGTTATAGGTAGGTGTTTTAACAACCAATATGCCTGTGTTTTGAGGGATATATACAGAATACTGCGGGCCAATGCAATGGCGGTATGATGTCGTATTTGTTCCTGAAATTGAGTTTGAGCCTAAATAGTTGAAGTCTATTGTCGGCTCATATCCGTTGACTCCCGCCCACCAAATAGAACGAAATGTGCCATTTCCAGAATGAGTGGGCCAGTCAAACACGAATTTATACTCTCCGTAGTCACGGGAGGATTCAGCGATATTAATACTGCCCCGTTTGACATCAGCTCCTATATATCCTGACATCTTTCCGGCCCAGGCAATGGTATCTCCTTTAATGTAAAAAGCATCCGCGTCCTCAGGTCCGGTGTGATTGGTAAGCACGATATTCTGAAACATAGAGTTTCTCGATTGATTGTGTGAGTTCCATCCTATCAAACTGTCAAACCCAGAAATAAAAGCATCCTTGGCCAATACGTTATTAATTACATTTTCTGTTTCTGCCTCCAGCACTTTTTTCCCAGAGCGTTCATTGAAAAGCTCAATTAGTGCTTTGCCTTTGACCTGTAGTGCTGGTTTAAGTTTTGGTAGCGTCACAATCTCCCCGGTTTCAAAATTCCTTACATAATTGCTCATATGCTTCCACCTCCCAGTGTGACGCTGAACACGCCATCAGTATGCCACTCAATGGCGATGTTTTGATTAAGCGGACTGACAGCCTGATCCAATTCAATATATCCAAGCAGGGCATCACTTGAATGGCTGTCATCATATATCACTGCGTACTTGACATTGGATAACGTAGCATTGACCCATACACTGTCTGCCGCATCCAGAGTGAAAACCCCTGTTACATTGTCAATGGTCGCAGTCTTTGTTGTAAGCGCAACACCTCCGGCAGTATAGCCGGTACCGGTTGCTTCGCCAATGACCTGGCTCTTAAATTGATGTGTTGTTTTATCCGGGGTATAACTGTCTGTTACAAGCATGACCCGGATGGTATCGTTCATCCATGAAATTTCCTTATTGAAAATACGAAGTATCGCACTATGGTACCAGTTTGCAGTTGCCTGCATTTAAATCACCTCCACGTTTGCATTGTTTATCGTTGCCGTAGCCCTAAGGCTTTCGGGGTTAACTGCTGTCTTTTGGGCTATTATAAGAAGCGCCGGTCTGATTTCAGCCATCGCTTGTAAAGTATTAGGCTCCATGCTTATCTTTATCTCTACAATAATGAACGGAACACAAGCTCTGCCATGAAAGGAAAGTGCCAAAGGATACCTAAACCAAAGGCAGTTGTCAACACCGGTTGTATCAATATCCCAATCTTCTAAAACCTCTCGTGCCGTATCCTGATAAGCCACCTGCTTGATGTATTCCTGATTGGTAGGAGGTGGCAATACCACACTGTCGATGATCTGAACATTGCCCTGCATATCAATATAGGCTACCGGTTCTACCCAGTTTGCTTCCGGTGGTGCCGTACCAATACCAGCCATACCCACGGCGCGTATATAGCCATCATGCTCTCCGGCGGCAATGGTCAGGTTTCCACTGGCCATACTCAAAAGCAGCCTGACCGAGTGGCTTCCGGCTCTTACCGATGTGATAATGGTGCTGACGGATACGGTATTGTTGCCTTGGTTTAACACGTGCTTATATGTCCGCACCGTTTCCCCATTAAACTGAAGCTTGATTAGAAGCTGTGAAGAAACAGTAGCATTGCCTGTTATGGTAAAAGCAAGGTATAAGTGGGTGGTCGTAGATACGGTAGGGGAAAGGTTTAGTGTCGTTTTTTCATTAGTATCGATAACCAGTGGATCGCTGGAATAGATGATTGCGCCTTCCTCGTTACTGCCGCTGCCATAACGCGAACTCTTCACAAGCTTTTGAAAATAGTCCTGCCAGGTATCTTTCCTTTTTGTGGTCTTCTCAAAATTCTTTTTTACGGCATACACTTGAAACTGTAAACTGCCTTTTCCGGCATCCGATATATCCACCTGTTCAATTAAATAACTCCCTATTGCACCATAGGAGGGGAGGTCTGCATAGAGCCGCTGCCCGGCATCAAAGCTATGAGTGTTGGTTTTAAACCGCAAGGTTGCCGGAACATGGGAGCCATATCTGAAGAGCAGCTCCTCAGCCAAATTCTCCGCGTCCGCTCTTTCCTGAACGTTGGTGTTTTCCTCAACCTCTCCATAGACACCGGTACCGCCTTCCACCGCGGCCCTTGCCGATATTTCCGTATCGTTCTGCTTTACGATAATGCGGTCTCCGGCTCTGACAAACTGCTTGTTACGATAACCTTCCAGGGTGTCTGTAACCTCCACCTCTGAAAAATCGGTAAACTCTGCGCCGCTTTCTATGATTTGATAAGGTGCGTCATCAACTGTATCGCTCTTTAAGAAGAACAGCTTCTTTTCGTCGTCAATATACCACTTAAAACTGCAGCTTTGCGCAAGGTCATCCAGTATGTCCCGCACAGACTTAAGCTCTGCATCATAGCCAAACAAGGCAATTCCATCCTCGATAATCCCCTCGGTGATACCCTCATCCGATAGGACATTTTCAAGCATGTAGCGTACGGCATGACCGGCTGAAACATTGTCCGGGCGATACTGTACCGTTCTTCTTTTGGGGATGTGATTGTAGCCCTGGCAGGTGACTTGAACAGAAGAATAGATGACGCCGTTTTTGTTTAGCCTTTGGATTCTTCTTTCCTTAATCACACCGCCAAAGACGACATAACCGTCAAGCCTTGCAATGACCTCGGCACCGATGGCAGGATTGTAAGTAGAATAGGGAGCGATGAGTGTAAATCCGCATTCGTTTCGTCCTTCTGCCGCACGCTTGATGCGAAGAGAGTGGGCTTTGATCAGTCCTGTTTTATCAACTCCCGCCACATGTAATGAAAACAATCCGCCACCTCCTTGTTACTCAATTCCTAATAATTTTAGTTTCCTGACCAGTTTCCCAGCAATTTCATCTATGTCGTCATCGTCCCTGATGTAGTTGCCTGTGATGGTAATGTTTATGCTTCCTCCTAAACCGCCACCGGGAACTGCAAGGGCGGTAGAAGCACTAATATTAGGATTCATCGCAGCTGATAAAGATGCATTAAGCTCCGGTATGCCTGCATTGATTCCTTTTTGCAACATTTCAAAAAGATTAGGCATCCATTTATCGGATTTCGAACCGGGACCTTCTTCTGTGGGAGATGAAAAGCCGAGAAATTTCTTTATCCCATCCGCTACACCGGAAACGGCATCCTGTACCCATTTAACACCCGCTTTTATCCCATCAGCAATGCCCTTGACCAGATTCAAACCCCATTGCGCGGCGTTTTTTATAAAGCCGGTCACAAAGCTTGTGATGTTGTCAAAGGTGTTTTTAATGCCGGTATAGATATTTGAAACAGCGGTCTTGATGTTGTTCCAAAGGTCAGTGAAGAACTTCCCGATGGAAGCAAGCAGGTTATTGATAAAGTTCCTAAATCCTTCACAGTTGTCGTACAGATACTTAAAAGCCCCTGCAAAGGGGTTGATGATAAACAGCAAAATGGCCTGCCAGTTGTTTTTAATGAAATCCACTACTTTGTTAAAGGCTCCTATTATCCAGTCAATTGATGCCTTAAAGGCATTGACTATTGCTTCCCAGATGGCAATCACTGCATTCCTGAAACCCTCATTGGTGTTCCAAAGATATATAATTCCTGCAACCAGAGCGGCAATAGCTACAATAATAATACCGATTGGGTTTGCCGACATGGCTGCATTTAAAAGCCACTGTGCCGCCGCCGCAGCCTTTTGTGCAACAGTCATGGCGATGGTTTTTATGGTCGCCAGATTATTGGCATCGGCCAGCCATTTCACTACATTGACTGCTGAACCGATACCGCTTGTCAACTTTCCAATCAAAGTCAAAGCAGGACCTATCGCTGCAGCAATACCAATGAAGGTTAGAATCATCTTTTGTGATCCGCTGTCAAGGTTCGTGAACCATTCAACCAACCCGGTTAATTTGCCGAGGAGTCTCTCAATTGCAGGCATTGCCGAGTTAATGGCCTGCATAAGGGAAGACCCCAGTGGCTCAAGGGCAACTGCCGCCTTATTTTTCATCAGGGTAAGCTGCTCGGTAAAGTCCATTGTCTCAAAAGCAGCTCCGTTTATGGTTTCGCTGCTGGTTTGCAGAGTGGAAACAAGCTCTGATAGTTCAAACCGACCTTCTCTGATGGCTGCCGCCATATCCGGGCCGATCCTTGCACCGAACATTTCAAGGGCGATGGCATTTGCTTCACCGGTAGAGCCTGCGTCCTTGATTCTTTTGGTGACTTCCTCCAAAGCCGCCTTGGTGTCCGTAATGCCTTCTTTGGCCATCTTCCCCAAAGCAATACGAAGACCACCAAGAACCAGTTCGGTATTGACACCTTCTTTTTCAAATTTACCGAGCATAGCCGCAGAAGTTTCGAGGTCAAAGCCCATCTGGCGAAGGGGAGCACCGAACTGCACGAGCTTTGCGTTCAGATCATTAAAGCCGATACCGGTGCTTTGAGATACCTTGAAAAGATAATCCATGGTACCTGCGGTATCATCTGCCGCAACGCTCCAGTCGCCGAAAAGGCGGGAGGAGTTTGCGATCATGCCTGATAAATCCTCACCGCTAATCCTGGAGAGGTTTAGCATTTGGGTCGACAACTCCTGTAGCGGCTTTCCGGCAAGTCCTGTCCTCGTATTAAGGTCAGAAATGGCGGTACTTACATCAGCCATGCCAGCTGGGACGGATGAATAGACCGCCTTGAAATCATTTTTCAAGTCTTCCAAGGCATCCCCGGTTGCACCGGTCCCGATGCGGATTTTGTCGAACGAGTCTTTAAAATCCATACCAAGCTTAAAGACCCCTGTGGTAGCGGCTGCGATGGGAAGGGTCAGACCTTTCGTTAATGTCCCACCGATAGATGTTAGAGTTTTACCCGCTTTGTCCAGGCTCTTTGAAGCTTCATTTAAGCTCTTTTGTAGCTCTGATATATCCGCACCAATTTTTACTACGACATTACGAAGTACCGCCATCCCATCACCTCCATTTCATTGGTACTTTTAGCCCCTTGCTTTGAGCTATCTTCATTAATTGCTCCGTCGAAAGACGGCTTCGTGTCTTTTTATTTATCCCGCTGTCTTTAAGTATTTTCTTAAGACCGGGAAGGCGCTTTTGTCTTGCAAAGGCTTCTATATGCCAGGCAAGATATAAAAGCTCTTGTCTATGCTCTGCTTTTTCCTCTGCATAACCCTCAAGCCGGAGTCTCAGTTCAAGGGGTGTCAATTCCCAGAAATCAGCCGGACGCATTTTTAATTTCTTTGTGGCGATGGAAAACAGCTCGTCAAAGCCTATTTCTTTGCCGTCTCCATCGCCTTGGGG
The DNA here is from genome assembly GCA_964600665.1 of uncultured Candidatus Sumerlaeota bacterium. Taxonomy (GTDB): domain Bacteria; phylum Bacillota; class SLNR01; order SLNR01; family SLNR01; genus CAZRKC01. The sequence continues at coordinate 11,898 of CAZRKC010000036.1, read as the reverse complement.
TTTCCCGACTTTGCACCAAATGCCAGGGTCATGGCTTCACCCAGTTTCTCTGCAACTGTTCCGATATCGCTGTACTCGTCAATCAGATCCGCACATTTCTCCGGGGTCAAATCCTTATCCTCATGAAAAAGACCTGCATAGACTATAGTCCGCAGGTCTTTGATGGATATATTATCGAGGTCAAGCTTCGTGAGATTCTTCCCGGTTAATTCCTCGATCTTAATCAAAGCGTTCATTCCATACCGAAGCGTCCTTGGTTTATCAAGTTCTATGGTTATACCTTGTTTCATGGTTTTAATCCTCCCTATAATAGAGCCGGCCGCTGCCCTCAAACTCAATGCTCTCATTGACCACATCGTCGACCGATAATTCGATGCTGTCACCTGAAATGAGTGCATAGCCCTCATACCGTTTTTTGTTGGTGCCCGTATCAAGATACAGAGCCACGATTACCTCCTGGCCAAGCCGTACCGATAAGCGCTCATCCGCCCAGTAGCTTTCCGCAGAAGCGGAAAATCCGTTCATGGTCGGCAGGTTTTTCTTCCAGCCACTGCTTTCAAATGTGGTAACATCGGCAGTATCCGCCGATAGTTCAGCACTCCAGTTAAAAAAGCCACCGGCCTGATCCACTTCGATGCTTTTGCCGCTGACCGTCACTTCATCTTCTTCGTCCAGCGCAGATGTAAACCTCACAGCCCCGCCAAGGTGCTCCACCAAATATCCGGTGCTTATTGCAACGTCGTTAACATACACCAAAACAGGGGAGTGTTTGTCCAAATATCTGCAGTCGTCATTCTCAATGGTGTAAATCGTTCTTTCTGCATTTGCCACGGTTGCTTCCTTAATAAATGCTGCCGGTGCTTCTTCGGTTTGAAGAAACACAGCGCCAACCTTGCCTGAAATAGCCATAATCCATCACCGCCTTAGTTGTAAGAAAGAGCACCGGTGCCTTGAAACTCAAAGGAAATGCTCACTGTATCATCCACCGGGTCTTCTACGGACATTCCTGAAATATAGGCACTCCCGGAATAATAGTTTGTGGCATTTACAAAGAGTTTGAGCGACACTTCCGTGCTGTTTAAGTAAGCATCCTGCAGTGCCTTTTGTCCGGTTGCATCAGTGTGCACCGAATAAAAGCCTTCTGCCGATGCTGACCATTCTTTTAGTCCGGCGATGAACTTTTTCCAATCATCACCGAGGGCAGTTACATCGAGGGTGTCCGCACCCAGTTCCAATGACCAGCTGCTGACATCAACGACGGTGTTGGCACCAAGCCCCAATTTACCGCTTTTTCCTGCTATAGCCATATTGTTATACCTCCTCAAATTGAAATTCAAATTCCAAGGATACCGAGTAAACTTTGGTATCCGATTCATAGTTTGTAGATTCATCCAACATCAGCACACCGCCGATATTCAGTCCTGACATATCGCCGGAGTAGTTTTGCAGCGCTGTTTGGATTATATTTGCTGTTTCCACTGCTTTCTTATAGGTCTTGGCAAAGCAGTTAAACTGCAGCCGTTGCTTGACAAAGCCGGTATCCGCAATAAGGCTGTGCAGCCGCTCCACCGAAACTGGGAAATAGACTACAGATGGAAGATCACATTTTTGCGGCAGCAGAAAAGGGTATAGCGCGTTGTTTAGTTTAGTTTGTAAATAGCTGCTTACAGCTTCCTCAAGTCTCATCACGTAACCCTCCCGATCGCCTTTAACATTTCTTCGTTTACCTTCTTTGCCACGCTGCTTTTATTCTCATCAACAGCCGGGCGGAGGAAGGGCTGTGCCTGCATTTTGGATGTCCCCAGTTCCACCGGCACAAAATGCTTCGCACCGCTTTTTTTCGTAACATAATACTCGCTCTTGATGTTAGCGTTTTTAACCTTGCTCTTTTTAAGTACCAAGCTGTCTCTGAGCTTACCGGTATCAACCGGGACCTTTTGCTTGGCTTTGGACAGAACAATGTCTGCTCCGGCTTTCGAAGCTTTGTTCAAGGCATCCGCCGCCGCATCACCCATTTTCTGTATCAGCTTGATGACTTCATCCATGCCGACAATATGCGTTTTTAATTGTTTTACACGTACCCGCTTAGCCATCCGGAACACTCTCCTTGCACATAAGATTAAGCTCGATACCCCGTTCTTCAAAATTCAGTACTGATATGATCTCAAAGATGCGTGCATCAAAAACTACCCGCATTTTCGGGGTGATTCCGCTTATATACCGCATGGTGATTTTTGTCGAAATTTCTGTATTGACTTGTGCGGATGCAAAATATTCCTTACCGGAGACAGGGGTAACGCTGGCCCAGACCGTTGCCACATCAGTCCAAACAGGCTCTTCACTGCCAAAGCTGTCCCTACCGGCGGTGTATGCTTGGATTTTTACCCGATGCCGTAGTTTTCCTATTTTCATCACCACTCCACCTTCCTGTAGGAAAAGAGAAGGGCTTTGAGCACATCGGTCAGCTCATGGCTATTGAGCTCGTTTCTCTCCTCGTATAGCTTGGAAACAGCATAATAGATGGCATGCTTGACTGGTTCGGGCACTTCATCTGTAAACTCGCTCAAAGAAAAGCGGAGGATGCCTTCTACCAGTTCCTCCGCCGTTTCAATCAAGCCTTCGATGAGCGCATCTTCCGTTTCGGTGTCGACCCTGAGCCAGGCTTTTGTATCTTCAAGTGTGACTACCACTGCGCCCACCTCCCTTCGTTACAGGTCTTCATCCGCTTTGAAGGTCACACCTACCAAAGTGCCGGTGGTCAGCACAACATAATCCCCGAAATCTTTCTGGCTTTGCTGTGTTCCGGCAAGGCCCGAGCCAGCTGCTATGACAACCTGGAATGTGATGTCTGTGGTAAGGTCTTCTTCCAATCCGCTGACGGTAAAGTCAAAAGCCTGGGTTGTATGCAGATTAAGTTTGTTTCGGGTGGCCACCGCTTCGTTTTGCCCTTTAATTACGTCACTTAACCAAAGCATGCGAGTGGGGGCGGCAACGGTATAATGGGTACCGCCGATAGCAGGGTTGTTGATAGTAACTTTTGTGCCTGCGGGGATAAGCTCCGACAAGGCAATGATGGCATCAGTGACCCAGTGGTCTGAAAACCCGCTGACATTGGTATAGGTCGTAAGGGTGTTGATTTTATTGTCCGTAACACTGTCTTCTGCCACTGAAATAATGGCACGTTCCATAAGCCCTGCGGCTTGTAACTTTGCCAGAAGAGCATTAAAGTCATCTTTTAGACCGGCAACAGTGGTTGCAGCACTGTCGGCTTGACCGGCTACCGGTTTCATGGATGTCCCGCCGAAAGTGACCCTGCCACCCGTATTAATTTTTAGTTCACCACCGATAACGGTCTTTTCTCCGCCTTGTTCGGTGTAGTTCTTCGTGTTATATCCCATTGTTTTAACCTCCTAAAGTCCGGCAGGCAGCCTTCATAGACTGCCTGCCTCGATATTCATTTACGCCTTCTGCTGGAGCACTTTAATGGCTTCGGGAAGAATAAGCTTGCCGTCCACACGCTGGCTGGCAAGAAAGCCAACCTGACCTGTGGTTGCAAAGAGCTCGTTCAAACGTTTGAAGGAACGCCCCTGCCTGTCGGCAATCCAGTAATACCCGAAATCACCGAATGCAACGGTCTTCGCTCCGGCTTCAAGAGTCGGTGCATAAGCGGAAGTATAAACCGGGCGGTTCAGCAAGGTATCCGGTGTTCCGGCAGTCAGGGAAGGCTGCCACAGATACTGCCCCTGGCCGTCTTTAAGCTTGCGAATTGCTTTGACCGTCGCATCGTTCATCAAAAACACCGCATTTTTCCTGTACGGGGCTTTTAACGAATAGACAAGGTCGATAATCTCATCGGCGGTAATGGCTGTTGCAGTTCCCGAAGTAATACCAATCTGCGCACCTCCGGTCGCGGCAAAAATACCAGTAGGCTTTCCGTCCGCATCCCCGACAAGGAATGCTTCTTCTTCCTTTGCACCGATTCTGCGGGCGAACTCAGTGGAAATATAGCTCTCCAGATTAAACACACTGTCATTAAGGAGTTCATCAGAAACCTTAATCATGGTGCCAAGCTTATAGGCCCCGATGGATGTCTGCCCGAAAACAGAATCGCTCTCGTCAAATTCCTCACCTTCATCAAGCCAAGCCGCAGTACCTTTTGTTACCACAACCGGAATCTTCCGGTCACCGCTTGAAGTCTGGATAATCTTTGCAAGCTTACGGAACACGTTCTCTTCCTCAAGGGTCTGGATCAAGGTGCGTTCAAATTCGTCGGGAACAAGATATCCGCCCTCGGAATCAGTCCCAATCGATAGAGAATTTAACACATCGTGTCGGGGGTTTTTGCTGCGCATGACATTCCAGAATGCCATTTTGTACTCATCACCGGCTCTACCGGTTTTGATATCCATTCCGGGCATAGCAGGTTTCCCGGTAAGGGGTATATTCACAGGCTTATTAAGCTCTGCCTCAAGGGATTCCTGACGTTCCAGGCGGGCGATTTCCTTGCCGAGGTTAACAATGTCTGCCTCCATTTTGTCGTAGGTTGCGGCATCTTCTGCACAAACAAGCCCGTCACTGCCGCGTTTTGAATCAAGAAATGCCTTTGCTGCTTCCCATGCTTTTGCGCGCTTTTCACGCAGTTCAAGAATTTTACTCATTTTGGTATCCTCCTAATATTTTAATAAATTAAGCCGCTCATAAAGCGGCTCGGTCGACTGTTTTAAACTCGGTTTTTTCAGCTTATCCATCAGCGAGTTGGCGACTGCCCTTCTGCTGAATACAAAGCTGTCTTGCGGTGGGCTTTCGCCCGGCTTGAACATAATGTCGTCGGCGAATCCAAGCTCAATTGCCTTATTGGCATTTAGCCAGGTCTCTGCGTCCATCAGATGCGAGAGCCTTGTCCTTGACAAGCCGGTCTTGATTTCATAGGCATTGATGATGCTTTCCTTTACCTCATCCAGCATCCCGATTGCCTTTTGCATCTCCTCACTGTCGCCAATGGCTATCGTGAAGGGATTATGGAGCATCATGAGGGAGGTGGGGGACATTAAGACTTCCGTACCTGCCATCGCGATGACTGATGCTGCGGATGCTGCAATACCGTCAATCTTTATGGTGACGTTGCCCTTGTAATCCATCAGCATGGTGTAAATCTGTGATGCCGCAATGCAATCGCCACCGGGAGAGTTAATCCAAACAACGATGTCACCTTCGCCGCTCATAAGCTCTGCTTTAAAGGCCGCAGGGGTTACATCATCTTCAAACCAACTCTCCTCAGCAATAGCACCGTTTAAGTAGAGGGTGCGTGACTCTGTATCAGAATCGCGCACCCAGTTCCAAAACTTCTTCATTCGGTTTTTTCCTCCAATCCTTTTTTATTTGCAAATATGCCCGCATCCGCGAGTTTGGTCATGTTGCCGTTGATAAGGTATAAGTCTCCGCCAAACTCAACCGGTATCCGGTCAAGGTTCTCCAGCTCCCGGATGTCATTGGCGCTCATCCAACCGTTCTGTCTGGCGGTTGCATAACCGTTCATCCGGGAAACATAATCACCTCGGAGCAGCCCATCCACATTAAACTTGGCAAAATGGAGCTTCTTTTCATCAGCCCGCAGAAGCGCCTGGCTGATTGCCTGCTCCCAACGAATCACCCAGGGGTCTAAGGTGTATTTCACGAACTCCAGCGACTGCTGCTCAATATTAGAAAAGCTTGACTTCTCGAGGTCCCCAACCATATGCGGGGGTACACGAAAAATCCGGGCAATTTCATTAATCTGAAACTTCCTTGTCTCCAAAAACTGTGCTTGCTCCGGCGAGATACCGATTGCCTGATACTTCATGCCTTCTTCCAGGACAGCCACCCGATGGGAATTGCTGCTTCCCTGATAGACCGTATTCCAACTTTCGCGCACCTTTGCCGGGTCCTTTACAACACCCGGATGCTCCAAGACACCACCGGGAGCGGCGCCGTTGGCGAAAAACTTCGCACCATACTCCTCGCAGGCAATTGCCATTCCGATAGCATTCTTGGCCATAGCGATGGGTGAGTAGCCAACTAATCCATCAAAGCCAAGACCCGGTATATGCAGAACATCCGCCGGACTTAGGACAACTTGGCTGGATTGATTGCTTAAGATAAGTACATCCTCCGCTGTCCTTGAGTAGAGGTAATACAGCTTGCCGTTTGCATCCCGATCCACCGTTATACGGTTTGGCATCAGCGGGTATAGTGCGATGACTTCGCCTTTGCCATTTCGTATAATCTGAGCATAGGCGTTGCCCCATAACAGGAGGTGGGTCATCAACGTCTCGCGGAAAACAAAGGAACTCATCTCCGGGTTTGGTTCATCGTGCAGCAAAAAATACAGCGGGTGAGAGAGTGCTTTCTCCTTACCGCCGCTCGCAGTGTATTTATACAGGTGAAGGGGAAGCCCCGCCACCGCCTCTGCCAGTATCCTCACACAGGAATAAACCGCAGTCATCTGCATTGCCGTATGTTCGTTTACCGGTTTGCCGCTTGTTGTACCTCCGAAAAAGAAGCTATAACTGCTACCTGTAGTTCTGTCTTGCGGTTTGTCACGGGCTTTAAAAATGCCTGTAAATAGCCCCATATGCATCACTCTCCTTTGTTACAAAATAAGAAGCCCCCGACCGTCATAAACGGAAGCACCTGGTTCTCCGCCGCAGCGGATAGCACGGTCGAGCGCCATTATGGTTGCCACAGCACCGTCAATTTTCTCTGTGGACTTTTCTTTATCGGCTTTTATGTTTCCGGCAGGGTCGGTGCGGATATAAATGTTGTCCATCATCCACCGAAGTACCGCATGCCCGCCGTGGGCGATTTTTTGTTCCAAGGTCAGCTTCATCAGTTCCTTGGTGGGAGGGGACATATCTTTAAAACCCTGTCCGAACGGCACGACCGTGAAACCGAGGTTTTCAAGGTTCTGCGTCATTTGAATCGCGCCCCAACGGTCAAAGGCAATCTCACGGATGTTATATTTCATGCTGAGTTCCTCGATAAATGTTTCGATGAAGCCGTAATGAACCACATTGCCTTCGGTGGTTTTCAAAAACCCCTGCCTTTTCCAGACATCATAATTCACATGGTCTCGCCTGACTCGCAGGTCGATGTTGTCCTCGGGTATCCAGAAGAAAGGGAGTACGATGTACTTGTCTTCTTCGTCAAGGGGAGGGAAGACCAAAACGAACGCCGTGATGTCGGTAGAAGAGGAGAGGTCAAGTCCGCCGTAACAGACACGCCCCCGCAGGGATTCCGGATCGACCGCAAAGGCACAGGCGTCCCACTTGTCCATCGGCATCCAGCGCACAGCCTGCTTTACCCACTGGTTCAATCTCAGTTGCCTGAAACTGTTCTCTTCAGCCGGATTTTGCCTTGCCGATTCAAACGCCGCCTTGACTTTATCCATGCTGACGGTAATACCGAGCGACGGGTTTGCTTTTTTCCACACCTTTGGGTCCGCCCAGTCGTCTTCGGCAGAGGCACCGTAAATGACGGGATAGAAGGTGGGGTCATTCTTTCTGCCGTCTATGATATCCAGAGCCTTTTGGTGTACTTCCCAGCAAATGCTGTTCTGATTGTCCCCGGCGGTTGTAATCAGGAAATAAAGTGGCTGCATCCGGGCGTCGCCGCTTCCCTTGGTCATGACATCGTAAAGCTTCCGGTTTGGCTGGGTATGCAGCTCATCGAACACCACGCCGTGGGTGTTGAAGCCGTGCTTGTTCCCGACATCGGCTGACAAGACCTGGTATATGCTGCTTGTCGGCAGATAGATAAGCCTTTTCTGTGAATCAAGGATTTTAACGCGCTTGGATAATGCCGGACACATCCGCACCATATCCGCCGCTACGTTGAAAACAATGGAAGCCTGGTTCCTGTCTGCGGCACAGCCGTAAACCTCGGCGCGTTCCTCGTTATCCCCGCAGGTGAGCAACAGGGCTACAGCCGCCGCAAGCTCACTTTTGCCCATCTTCTTGGGTATCTCCACATATGCCGTGTTAAACTGCCGATAACCGTTGGGTTTTAATGTTCCGAACACATCTCTGATAATTTGCTCCTGCCAGTCGATCAATTCAAAGGGCTTTCCCGCCCATGTTCCTTTGGTGTGGCAGAGTGCTTGAATAAAGGACACAGCGTAGTCGGCGGCAGGCTTGTCATATACCGAAGCCGCAGACTTGAACCGTGTGGGTGCGTATTTCTTGAGTTTTCGTATAGCCGCCGCCTCCTTTCGGGCATAAAAATAGACCTGCATCAAGCAAGCCTTTAAAACCTATCAGTATGAGAAACAGAGCCGTTCCTTCAGAAGAGGCAATTAACGGCACTGTTTTCTTATTGGCGTTTTGTTATTTATTCCTCATCGCCTGTGAGGATGAACCGGGCATATGCTGCCTTGTTTTCCGCAAGATAAACAGCTAGTTCGTGGTAACCTTCACGTAATGCGATTTCCTGCACCTTCGGCACATCGAACATATTAGTCTCACCCGTTTCGCGGATGGCGAGTATCTGCTCCCTAACTTTACTGTCCATGGCTGTCCTCCTCGATTCTCCGGCATATGTCTTCGCCATAAACTACGTTCAAGGAAGAACCGTTATCCCAGCGGACCATGATGCTGCCCGCATCGTCGACGCCGACAACGGTGCCTTTCGTTCCGATTGATGGTGCCTGAACATCGTTCATACGGACAAGTTCCACACGGCAGCCGATTGGGTATTGTTTCCGCAGGCGCTCAACAGTTTCTCTTGCTGGGAAATTACTCATCATGGCCACCTCCTGAAGTCTTGTTTTTGAACGCCGAGCTACCGGTCAACTTTGAAAGAAGGATTTTCCTTTCAGCCTTATATTCTTCGCCGATGAAACCAAGTCGGAGGAGGAAGCAGCGGAAGGCGTACTTCTCGTTGTCCACTGACTTTTCGGTTGCGTTGACCCTTTTCTGGGTTTTGGCCATCTCGCAAAGGGCTGTAACAAAGTGAGTGTAAGCCTTGACCGCTTCAGCGTCCGTCCCGTCAGGAAACCACGGAAACCTGACCTTGTCTTCCAAAATCACAAGGGCGAGGGTTGGAACACCGAATGCTTTCTTGAACAGTGCTGCTTTGCTTTCCACCAGCCGCTTAAGGTTTTCAAGGGCTGTGTCGCTAAAAGACGACCTTGGCATCTCGACGCACAGGCCAATGTCATCACCGCTATCCTCAGCATTATCTTGTGTCACACACTCAAAGCCGCGCTCGGCGAGCTTGTCAATGATATTCTTGATTTTTCCTCTGTCAGCACGGTCATCAAAGGCAAGGACACCGTTCTTGTTGATATTGAAGCAGTCCACCTCATAGGCGAAAGTCGGGGCGCCTTTATATTTCACTTCAGACCCCGTGATTTCAGCGATGGACGTCACCAGTCTTTTGCGTTCGCTGCCGGTTACATTGTAGTTAATCTGCATTTTTCATACCACCTTTCTTTGAGCCGGGTTCTCCGGCTTCGGTATTACATACATCACTCTAAACGCTGTAAAAAGCAAGTCATTTTGAGCGATTTCTGTAGAGAATAGCATACGGTCATTCGGCGGTTTCTTGTGCAGACAATACAATGCCCATCAGCACGAAGCATACGCATGGCAGAGCCACTCCGTTGCCCCACATCTTATATTCAGCAGAATCGGAATGCGGGTCGAGAAGCCACTTGATGATTTGCTTCCTTGTTTTCGTTTTACTGCTTGTGCCGGTAATGAGACGGTGGGTTTCCCATACATCAGTCCAGAACGAGATTTCTTCCTCCGTTGGATTTAAGGTTTCAAGGTTATCGCACCAGCCATCCGGGAAACCTTGCAACCGGACACATTCTGTTGGCGTAAGCCTACGGACGATGTAACCCGGTTCTAAAACCCCGTTATGATGGCCGGGGGTGGTTCCGTTAACAAGTGTGTTTGCCGTACCGTCCTGCCAGAAACATTGGCTTTCAGCCTTCATCTGCGGGTAGAACGAAGCGGGCTGCGCCACAGCCCCCGGTCCTTTTGCCGTGAGCGTAGGTTGCTGTTCTTCCTCGATAGCTGGCTTATACATAGCATTCTGCCCTTGGTTGAATGCTGCGCGGTCAATGCCGTAAGTCGGATGGCCAACAACGGGTGCATCCTTGTAATCCCTGGACAGCAATGTGGGGGAGACACCTTCCTCGATTTGTGCAAAGCCTCCCGTAGTCATGGCATATGCGACGGCGTGGCGGTCTGCGGCGGTGAGGGAGAAGCTAATGTCCTCATTGACGCCGCTACCCTGGGGACCGTTCCTGTCATCACGGCCGATCATGGAGCCTTGGAGTGCGACGACGGCGATACCACCTTGGTTGCACCCAGGATTCCCGCCGTTGGCATCGATGGTACGAGAGGTGATCGCTTCATAAATACCGCTATGTGGGTTGTCCGACTTCATAGAGTTGCTGTCATTAGAACAAATCCCGTAAGCGGTAGGCACGAAAACAGTCTGGTCGTTATTGCATCCAAGGGTTGCAGATAGATTCTCCTGCACCAGCGCGCCTTTTCCGCCACCTTCACAGCCGGAACGGATTTTGAGTGTTTTTGGCTTTTCGCCCATCACAAGCGGAACATTCATCCCACCTGTACCCATACGAGAGGTAAGAGTCTGCACTTTTCCGTCTGTTACTATTTTGCACCGGCCGTCCGTGGGATGGTTTTCAATCGCGACAGCGGTTTGGTTGTCTCCCATGTTTGCACGGAGAGATCCACTTAAGTTTTCATCAGTATGGCCGCCGATACGGGAAACAGCGCCCGGTTCAAATGACATTACCGCACCGGGGACAACACCTGCCCGAAGCGTAGGGCTTTTTTCCCTTTCATAGCCTACACCACGGCTTTTTGAGCTATGTTCTGTGCAAAAGCCGCTCGATTGCATAACGCAAGGCTGATGCCCGTGTTCTTGGGCACGGAGCGTAGCAGTCACATTTTCAGAAACCGACATTACACAGCCGCCTTGGTCGTTAAGGCAGGTCACGCTATTGCCTGATGCTCCAGTGCATTTTTGAGCATCTCCGGCAGTTCTTTGCCACGGGCTGCCGCACGGCGTAAAATTCCTTGACACGCCTTTGCACTCAAATAGTATGTCTCCGGCACTTGTGCCTGCAAAATCTGCGACAAGGAAGATTCTGCGGCGGCGTTGGGGTACTCCGAAGTATTGCGCGTCAATAGTTCTGTATGCCAAGCTCCATCCGTTTCCCAAAAGTATGTCTGCGTAAGGCCATCGACCGTTTTCAGGCGCAGGCACCTCGGAGGACGGTTCGCAGACCCCAGCGACCGCTTCGAGGACTGCCTTGAAGTCGGCCCCCTTGTTTGAACTGAATGCGCCGGGTACATTTTCCCAGACTGCATACCTTGGATATCGTCCATCAGTTTTGCACCTCATTTCCTTGATAATTCGAATTGCTTCATAAAAAAAGACGGATTGGCTACCGTCCAAACCGGCTCTTTTTCCGGCAACCGACATATCGGTGCAGGGTGAGCCGAAGGTTATTATATCTACGGGTGGCAGATTCCCACCGTTTAGGCTGGATATGTCACCGTAATGCTTCATTTTTGGTATCCGCTTGGTGGTGACTCGTATGGGAAACGGCTCTATCTCGCTTGCCCACAACGGCTCGATGCCGCAGAGCAGGCCACCCAACGGAAACCCGCCGCTCCCATCAAAGAGGGAGCCAAGGGTGAGCTTACTCATCTGTGGTCACCTCCGGTACGTCATGGTACTTTAATTCGGCACCATCGCGTAAAAGAAATACACCATCCGCATTCCCAACCTGCTCGATATAGCGCTTATCATAAATTCCTGATAAGCGATATTATCAGAACTTCCCGGATAAACCGATTAAAAGAAATGGAGTATTGATAG
>CAZRKC010000035.1:0-25105 GCA_964600665.1 uncultured Candidatus Sumerlaeota bacterium | reverse complement strand
CCCGTCCCTATCACGTAATCGTCCGGCTCTTCCTGCTGAAGCATAAGCCGCATCATCTCAACGTACTCAGGTGCGAAACCCCAGTCTCTTTTTGAATCGATATTGCCAAGGTAGACCTTCTTCTGATCTCCGGACAGTATATTGGAAAGAGCCCTCGTGATCTTTCGCGTGACAAACGTTTCGCCCCGCCGGGGTGATTCATGGTTGAAGAGAATACCGTTGCATGCGAAGAGACCATAACCTTCGCGGTAGTTGATAGTCATCCAATAAGAATACAGTTTTGCCGCGGCATATGGACTGCGGGGATAAAAAGGCGTTCTTTCATTTTGTGGTGCAGGCGACGCCCCAAAAAGCTCGGAAGACGACGCCTGGTAGTACTTCGTCTTGATACCACTGCGCCGGATCGCCTCAAGAATGCGGGTCGTACCCAACCCTGTGATGTCGCCCGTATACTCTGCGGTTTCGAAACTAACCCTTACATGGCTTTGGGCACCGAGATGGTAAATCTCTTCGGGTTGAATATTATAGATGAGATCAATCAGTTGTCCCGAGTCGGAAAGGTCTCCATAGTGCAGGAAAAGCCTCGTAGACGGATAGTGAGGGTCCGAATAGATGTGATCGATCCTTCCCGTATTAAAGGTGCTCGCGCGACGGATAAGACCGTGTACTTCATATCCTTTGTCAAGCAGAAACTCGGCGAGATATGAACCATCCTGGCCCGTGATCCCCGTAATCAACGCCCTCTTCATGTCAACTCTCCTTTGTCTGATATCGAAATGGAACTATTTATTCGATGCCGATCCCGCCAATACCTTTTCGTAATCAACCACTATTTTTGACCAGGCATATTTCTCCTTCCAGCGCTCATGTCCTTTCTGACCAAGTTCTCTAAGCAAATGAGGGGAGTTCATCGCCTCCCGCATGTGTTTGGCCAGAACCCCGGGGTCTACCCGGGTATAGCCCCTTGAATCTACGTTTGCAGGACAAACGACACCGCACCCCGTCCAATCTGCAATTTCTACCGCATTCCCGACAGGGACGGTAAGAAACGGCAGGCCGGCTGCAGCCGATTCAAAGAGAACCAGTGGTGAATATTCGACGTTCGAGGCAAATACAAACAGGTCGGCGTTCTTGTAAGCCTGAATAAGCTCATGCCTAGGCAGGTCAACGAGCAAGACTCTTTTCAGGGAAGGCCCGTTGTTTATTTTCATTACCAGATGCTGAAGGGGATTGAGGAAACGGAATAGCAACGTTCTTTCCAATGTGTGATACATAAATGGCACTCTGCGTTGGACGACCACACCGGTGAGTTCCAGAATACCCAACCATCCCCTTGCTGACAAGGCTTCCCATATGATCTTCAAGTATCTGTACAGCCTTCGATTTAGAGAAACAAAACGAAAGAGAATATTTTTGGAAGAGGTCTGGTCAGGAGATTCGGCCGCCATATTTGTTGCGTTCTCAGCGGAACCATTCACAGGTTCCGGACTGCTTACGACGGCAGTAATCTGTGCATTATTGCCGTTTAGTATCAATACGGCGGGACGTGCATCAACGTTAAGTCTAAGAAAAGCTTTTGCCAATTCCAGATGACCTTTCATGCCCGTCAAGCTCCCTACTGTCAGGAAAACAAAGCTTTCGCCGGGAATGTTGTGCCTCTCCCGAAAGAACCGGTCCCGGGCCGTTTCAAATTCAACCTCGCTCGCTCCGTTCGGGATAATTGTAAAATGATCCATCCCGTGATTTCGCGCAAAGTCTATGTCCCTGTACTTGCTGGCATAGAATATAAGGTGATCAAAGGATCTGAGAATATCCGGTAACTGTCGAAAATAATCCCCATAAGCAGGTTGATACAGGCCAGAAAATCCACAGGGAATGAACACCTTACGCGTCCGTATCTCATCGGCTATGGGCCACAAGGCATCGAAAGTCCACTGTTGAGCAGCTTTGATAAGTATGGCGTCGACATCTGCATGCAAAATGAAGTCACGATAACGATCCACCTCGCCTGTCATCCCCCTCACCGCATTTCCCGTCACGCCGAACTCTTCAATATTGACACCGTTGAGATTGTTTGACGTACGATTCGCCAAGCGTGAGGTGGCCACGGTCACCTGATGTCCACGCTGTACCATGCGCTCGGCCAGTTGGCGCATCACTTCCTGAACTCCTCCGATGCTCGGATAATAGAACTCACAGCAAAACAGTAAGCGCATTTTCCCCGCTTCCGGTCAAAATATGATTGGCAGCATTGCCTTATTAGAATTTAAAGCGCCGCCTGATCCCGTGTAGAATACGGATAACAGGACGGAGGCGGCCGGCGTTGTAATGGGACAAAAGGTGTTTGTGCCTCAGGGTCTGAATGCGGGCTTCCATCCGTTCGAGGATATCCGATGAGGATCCGTTGGAATGGATCTCGCGCCCAGCATTCTTTACTATGGTACACATACGTTTGAGATTGGGATGCCCGGAAAGGTGGTGAAAGGCTGAATGCGTCAAGGCGGCCACATCGACCATGTCCACCGACGGTTTGTCGGCTCCAAGCTCATGGGCGATGTTCTCGGCGCTTATCATGATCAATTTATCGAGAAAAGGGTTCGATGAGGTAATTCGCGACATGCTGGCGCCGACCTCCCGATAGATCGTCAGTCGCTCGGCAAGGTTAGCCACATCATACTTGCGGGCCAATCTGGACCAAAGTTCGTAATCTTCGGGGGGTTGACGATGCGGATCTGTTGTATACCCCCCCACATCTTCTATTGCAGACTTCCGAAGCATAACAGACGAATGCACAAAATAGTTATCAAACATTAACTCGAATCTCAGAGAAAGATTATCGGTAGGGTGATCATGAACACGATCCGTTCTCCTGTCACCCACCCATATTTCAGCACGGGTACCGAGCAATGCACATTTAGGATGATCCTCCATAAATATTACCTGTTTCTCAAGACGCGTGGGAAGCGCTAGATCATCCTGATCCATGCGAGCAATATAATCTCCATTCGAGAGTGATATACCGACGTTGAGCGTGCCTGCCAGCCCTTTGTTGTCTTGATGATGAACACGTATACGCCTGTCGCTTACACTCTTGATAAGTTCGAGCGAATCATCCGTCGACCCGTCGTCTATTATTATGAGTTCATAATCCTCGAAGGTCTGGCAAAGTATACTCTCGATAGCCTCCGTAAGATACCTTGAACCGTTGTAAACCGGCAAAACAACGCTTATCAAAGGTCTTCTCATACTTTCAACCAAGAACCGGGTATCAGATCGCTGGTGTCGTGTCTGGCGTGGCTAAACCAGCGTTGCGGAGCGATGACGATCTTATCCGGCAAGGGGTTAAGCCAGGCTCCCCACCAACTGAACGAACTATTGGCTATTATGTGGTGCCTGCATTGGCGCATCAGCGCCATATCGAGGATGCCACTTTTACTGGAATTTGCAGTAACATACGTTGTGGGAGCATCACAGGCGATGTTCTTCTTTGTCCAATCATGATCATCGGAGAAGACAAAAAAATGGGGGTGTTCAACCCTCTGCTTAATGAATTTTATGGCCCCGTTATAATAATCAACACCGCAGGTCCCGTGATAGTGGTTTGTTCGTTGGTCGCTCACATAATCGCCTCTCCTGACATGAACGGATACGGCGCAAACAGAGTTTATTTGATTCTTTATAGCTGCGTTGGCGTTATCGAGATCTTTCGCCAAACTAAAATCGGACCTTATGGCATCGGAATTTTTAGAAAAATATCGTTCGCTCTGCCAGTACCCATCAAGATAGACGGGTGGCCGGACTATTTCTATCCGTTCATCGTAAGCAAAGGACCTTTCGGCCAGCAAAGACTTGTGACGGTTGAGAGATGTCTTTCGTAATATTCTCTGCCACAGGGTAAGCCGGTTTTTTTTTACGCGAAACGGTGCCAGTTCCTTATCGTCTGCGATCGTCGCCCGTATTGCAAAATCATGAATCTCGTACCGCCGTAGGAAGTAGCTTTCAAAATCAGAGATATCGAGCCTCAATGGCACACTGAAGCGATCCGCGAGAGACCGCGCGGCGGCATATTGAAACATCTGGTTTCCCAAACCACCTGTCAGGCGAACGATGATCACAAGGTCATCCCTCTCTTCTGAATAAACCATTCCCACATCCCGCGCAACCCGTTCTCAAACAGGGTGTGTGGTTTCCAACCCGTTTGATTATACAGCTTCGTAGAATCCAGAATATTCACGGGTACATCGAATGGCCGCTCGGGAAGGATATTGACTTTTACATCGAATCCGCTGTTGCGGACAATCGTGGAAATATCATTCGTAACGTCAACATTATCGCGACCTATCCCCGTGCCCAGATTGTAGCTTTCTCCCACAACACCCCCATCAAGGGCCGAGATAATCCCTTCGACAAGATCATCAATATACAAATAGTCTCTGATAGTCCCCCGCTTACCGAATACACTGATCTCCTGCCGCAGGAGTATCGCTCCCATAGCCGTCGCAATAAACCCTTGGCCTGAGAACGGTCTTTGGCCCTCGCCGAAAGCATTTCCTGGGCGGACACAGACTATCGGAAGATCTTTCAGGACGTGATACATATAGCCATACTTCTCGATAGTCAATTTCGTAATTCCATATGGAGAAATCGGCAATGTCGGGTGATCTTCGGTTATGGGCAGTTTCCTTGCTCTTCCATATATGGTACCACCCGACGAAACGAACACTATCTTTCTCAGGCGAAGAGATGAAACAGCTTCAAAAAACTTAACCGATGAAGGCACGTTTGCCAGCAAATCCTCCATCGAATCTTCAAAACTCGTCTTCGGTGTTGTGGAGTGTGCCAGAAGAACAATCTCGTCTATACCTGAAAGAGCACTTTCGAGACAATCTGTTTCGCTATAATCCCCTTGAATATATGTCACAATACCTTCATCGTGAACCTGTGGAGCCATGACCCGGTCAATGACCAGCACCTCGCTGCGCGTCGAAGCGAGGTTTTTGACAAGGCGCCGGCCGATAAATCCGTTCCCTCCGATAACGCAACATCTTGGCATTTTGGAACTCTGATTTCCCATCTGATCTATCATCAAGATCAAGAAAAATATTGAACGCTTATGATAACTAAGCCTTCGCTGCTGCGAAAAGTTGCTTGCCCCCGGCGTTGATTACGCGATGCTGCCACTCTTGCTAATTATCTGGAAATGTCGGGTAAAACCCATCAAAAGCTATGTTCTATATTTCAGGATTTTCGCGGGGACCCCGCCAACAATCGCCCACGGCGGGACATCCTCTGCTACTACACTATTGGCAGCGATTACAGCGCCTTTTCCAATCCTGATCCCATCAAGTATGGTGGAATTGCTTCCCACCCAGACCGAATCTTCTAATATGGTGCCTTCTATCTGAGGAACGCCTTCGGAGAACGGCTGACGGGAACTGATATCGTGTGTTGCTCCCGGGATACTAACGTTTGGGCCAAGAATAACATCGTTGCCTATCTCTACCTCGCCACAAATGAAATTGTTGACCCCCAGCCAGCAATCATTGCCGACCTTCAGAGATATTGGCGAAAGAAAACAGTTATAGGCCAAGGTGATATTTCTGCCAAACTCGATAACGTGTTTGTTCCTTATAAATACACGGCCGAACTTTACTAACGGAAATTCAATTTTTCTAAATTTGTTCTTATTCAGGTAATAATAAATAAAACCATTCATGAACTCAAAATTATCTGGATTAAGATCCCACCTTTTGTAGCTATCCTGAAAATCACGAATTATACCCATTAAAAACCTGACCCATTAAAAACCTCAATTCTCAAGTGTTCAGAAAAACTCAAGGAACCCCCCCACCCTTTCAGTTTCTTTTCAGCATCACACATCCATGATACGCCAAGGAGTTGATTCGCAGGGCTTTCCTGCATATATAGTGATATATAAGAAATCTCGGCAACCGATCATCCATCACGCACGATGATCTCAATTCCTGTATCTTGCGATAACCATACTTCATATGCAGACTCAGCACGCGATAGTAATAATCATCGTGTGCCACTAGGTCCATCACGGCAAATGCATTTCTGGAAAACAAGGTTTTCAATCCACTCTCAGAATATACCGCTCTATGACACGGTTTCCAAAAATTAATATCATTTTTGGGCTTTAGTTTGCTCGGTCCTTCATTCACAATAGGCACACCGTCAACGATAAGAAGCCCGTTCCGGTCCATGCAGCGTGCAGCGTCCTGCATGAATTGCTCCGGTTTATCAAGATGTTCCAATAAAGCGCAGCAATAGATGGCGTCTACCTGGTTATCGAACCTATCCCCACATTTGACCTTGCTTGCGTATTTCGGATGATTCTCCTGAAAATTCTTCACGGCCGTCACGGATAGATCTACGCCGTAAGCATCAACGCCCCTTTCCAGCATAGCGTAAAGATGCTCACCGGTTCCGAACCCGATCTCCAGCACCCTGGCGGCACCATTGAGGCGTTTTAACATTTCCTCTCTATGTGTTTCAAAGTGAGTATACTGGAGTTGCCGCAATTCCCTATCAATGTGAACGTATCTTTCGAATAATTTCTGTTTCTTGTCGTTGTACTGCCTGCCATCAAGATCTTTGAAGGCGGTATCGAAATACTCCTTATTTTCTACGTCTGCCGGTTTGTCCGATATATACATGTATGACTTGCATGAGGGACATTGAGCATAATCATACAGCCGGCTATATGGCAGTTCATGGTGGCAGGCAACGCAATACTTCATTCATACACCAGTCTCAGTCTTATCTGCGGTGATGGGAAAACATTCGAAATTAAGGAGGAGTTCATTGTCTTTTCCTACCCGTCCAGAGGTCCTTTCTTACAAAAATGGAATTTATATAAGTATCGGCAAACAACAGATATCCCTTCCCGATAACATAGTCGATCATTTCGTGCTCTTTTAACTCCGAATTGTTTTCCGTGTAGGTCAACGTCTCGATACAAAGAACCTTAGGGAAATTTGAATCGTAATCAATCTTTTCAAGGATAGCCTGTTCAAACCCCTCGACATCCAGCGATAGAAAATCAGGAAAGACACCGTGCGCATAATCATTTATTATGTTGTAAAGGGTATCTGTCCTTGCTTCTATCACACTGCTTACGTTTAATGCAGTGTCCTTTTCAAGTCTTTCTTTTTCTTCCGATGAAAAAGTACTCATCGTCGGGGAAGACATCAAATAGAAATCCAAGGTACCCTTTCTCCCTGCAACTCCGATGTTGAGGTTAATGTCATCCTTCCGAAATTTCTGCAAAAGCCCGTAAAGCTCTGGATTAGGTTCGATATTGATCCCTCGCGAACCCTTCTGATAAAACAGCGCCGTGTTGTTGAGATGGAATGGGTGATTTGCCCCTATATCGATATACGTCGGATTAGGTATTCCCAAACAATCAAAAATGAATTTTACTATTACATCCTCACCGCTTTGAGAATACGATTTGTGATAGAAAATATCGGCGTCCACCGCTTCGTTGCTGCCCCGGACGGATGAGACTGGTGCGCTATTGCCGCACATCGCCTTCATTTTCGAAAAGATCCTACTTTTGAAATTCTTCATATTGGTGTACTTAGTCCTGATATTTTAAACAACTTTTTTTCGGGAAACATCCGGGTTCCCGCTCACCCCTTCGTATTCAGAAAACGCCTTGCAGTCGCCGCTATCACACATCTGAGCCGCTCCAGGAATGGGGAATATCCCGCAGAAGAAACTGCTATAATATCCGTCGGGCTTTTGAAATAAACAGGGTATGTTTTCGCATACGATCTTAGCTGTGCCCTGAACTCTTCCAGCTTCACAGGTGAAACCTCACCTATGATATCGCTTCGACCGTTTCTGTACTGATGGCGGACTTCACCATTTAGAAGTTTTTCTTTATAATTGTCGACACCCTGAACGTACATTTCAATAGTTTTGTTAACCTTTGTTATCATGCTTTCATCGTTCGAAAGCCAATTTTGATGTACCGTACCATAATTTGCGATTAGGGGAAGGAAAAAAGGCAAGTAGCCCTTTATGTTGAAATTGTAAACGAACTTCAAAAATGGGTGTATCATGTCAAAAAAATCTGTGGATCCCGGATTGGGAAAACACGAGGTGAACACTTCTCTGCGCACGCAATAATTTCCCTCGGGATAAATAAATCTTGTTGAAAGCCAGAACGGCAGAAAAACCTCTTTCTGTGGCGGGGGCCGATCGAAGAACTCACTGTAGGCAATTTTTCCGAGATGACCGTCTTCGCTCCTATATTGGGGAAAGCCATAAACCATAGAAATATCGGGATCTCTATCTAGAATTTCTACACAGGCTTCAAACCAATCACTATCCAGGAAACCATCGGAAACACAACACTGAAAAAGATATTCGCCATGACACATTCGCAGAGCTTTGTGAAATCCTTCAGCCGCTGAATTATCCCGTTCTGAAATCCAGCGAAGATGTGGATACCTTTTCAATATCTCAACAGTCCCATCAGTTGAGCCACCATCTACGACCACATGCTCATAGTCTTTGTATGTCTGGGCGAGCACGGACTCGATGGTATCGACCAAAAAATGTTCACCATTCTTTACAGTGGTGAATATGGAAACCTTTGGAACTGACGGCATTAGCAGTTACCTCGATTTGTTTAAGAAAAGTCTTGTGTAGAGTACAGAATTATTTGGCTTCCCAGATTCTCGAAACGGAAGGGGACATTCAGGAGGTTCAATTTGTCCTTTATGGTATGGTGTTTTTCCGGGGGCGCAAACAAGAGCAAGAAACCGCCTCCCCCTGCTCCGAGTAACTTACCGCCTATCGCTCCCGCGCTGAGTGCGGATTCATACATTCCGTCGATCGTACTGCTTGATATCAGATTCGTAAGGCTTCTCTTCACCTTCCACGATTCATGAAGAAGCCTCCCAAACTCTTTGACATCCCCATCGTTTCTGAAGATCTCCATTGCGTCATCCACTATTCCCCGCATTACCGAGAGCTCGGATTTCTTTTCGGGTGTCTTTCTGATCTGTTCACCGGCAATGTCGGAGGCATTTCTGGCAAACCCCGTAAAGAAAAGCAACATGTGATCCTGTAACAGATCCATCCTCTCTTTCGTAATCGTTACAGGTGTTACATAGAAATCGCTGTCACCCCCGAAATCAATTCTATTGAAACCACCAAAAGCGACGGCTACCTGGTCCTGCGACCCCACACTCTCCTTGATAAGATTCTGCTCGACATGAATTGCCTCCCGGGCAAGCTGCCTTTTTGTTACGATCTTGCCTTTCAAGGCATACAGCGCATGCAAGAAGCCTACCGTGAACGCAGAGCTTGAAGCTATCCCGGACTTAGCTGGAATATCCGCAGTATGGACCATCTCAATACCTTTTTTTATGTCCATGTGATTCAGACACTCCCGTACGGACGGATGCTGAATTTCATCGATACTCTTTATGGCCTCCCGTTGGGAATACCGTACGAGGTATTTGTTATCAAAGAACGGCGGCAGATATCTGCAGCTGATGTAACAATACTTGTTGATCGTGGTGCTCAGTACGGCACCGCCGTTCTCTCGATACCAAACCGGGTAATCGGTTCCCCCGCCAAAAAAGGATATCCTGAATGGTGTTCTCGTGATAATCATAAAAGGTGGCTCCTTGCGGTATGTCGCCTAGACATACTTCCCTTCTTCATCCCTTCGAGATAACAGGGGGCTCCCTATCGGCCACCATATATTGAATCGCGGGTCGTTCCATTTGTAACTGAACTGCTTTCCCGGATCATAATATGTGGATTGTTTATAGGAAAAAATCGCAACATCGCTCAGAATCAAATGGCCGTTGCCAAAATTAGGTGGTATCAGGACTTGCCGGTGGTTTCGATCGGAAAGCGTAAAAGAATCCCATTTTCCAAAATCCCTGGAACCCTCAATACAATTTACAACAACCAGGTAAAGTCTCCCGAAGGGACAGGTAATGAGCTTCCACGTTTCCGAATCCCCGTGGATTCCTCGCAGGACATTTTTAGTGGAAATTGAATAATCGTCCTGATTAAAGGAAACATCAATTCCCGCAGCTCGATAGTTATGCTCGTTATAGGTTTCCACATATTCGCCACGATGGTCTTCGAACGAATCCAACTGGATTAGCAGGACCCCTTCAAGTTCTGTATTATTAACCTTGATCATGTCGTTTTACCTCAGCTTAGATTATTCTATGAGCGCTTTTTGTTCGTGTACCGCCCTTCGTTAGTCCTTTCGTTTCTCTTTATGGGTTCCTCCATGGAAAAGGAATTCTCTCAATGAATACCCCCAAACGCACATTTTTTACAGGGGCTTCCATATAACATAAGATAAGGGGTCGTCGGTAACGTTCCCAAATTGATGATGGTGGAATTTAATAATCTCGATGTGTTTCTCGCGTTCAAGTCTTTCAAGGGCTGTAAGATACCCGGAAAGATAATTTCTCTTTTCATGATATTGAAGTGCGAGATAGGATAACAGATCGTCCGAATCGTACAGTTCTTTGAGGCATTCCACGTTCACGCAGATCACCGGTCGATTTCTGAGCAGGAAATCAAGAAATGGGCGATGGTTTTCCCCAACCTGTTCCAGCGCTCCGAATGTCAATATTCCACTGTTTTCTCGAATAGTCACACTATCATCGGGCTTGAAAAAATCGAATCGCTGGCCCTCGATAGAGAGCCCGAAATGACCGGACAAATGATCAATGATCTCCTGCGACGATGTGGCCCAATCAAGCCCGAATAGTTTTTTCTCCGGATACATTTCGGCCAAATACACCAAATGGTATGCCGGGCCGCACCCGAACTCATAAATGTTGGCCACATCTTGAAAATATTTCCTGAACAACCAGGTTCTATAAATATGTGTATATTCAAAAACAAAATTTTGCGACATCGGCATTATGTATTCCAGATTGAGTCTGGCTGGAACATTCATTTTAAAGTATTTGGGGACAAGTCGGTCCAACTTATATCCCGACGCTACGAACTCGTCAAGATTTTCCCTCCAGCCTTCCTCCCAGTCAGGCTGCCGATTTTCTCCCGCTTTCGACATTTGTTTGTGTTGGATATTTCTTATGACCTGCAGTATAAGCTGATCGCGCTCTTTTCCTTCCAGGAATTTGTATCGTAAATCGGTGCTATTCAGTATTGAACCACAGCATGTCGTTATTTCGTTTATCGTAGTGCCAAATAACTTTGCCAGTTCAACGGCCTGCAGCACATTAATATCGCAGTGATTTACCATATTGTTCTTAACCCCGCAACGAGAGTCCAGATATCCATGTTAGGAGATCGGAAAAACTCTCCAGCTTCTGGTTAACTTTCGATCATTGAATAATAGCGTATGAAAGAGTTCCCCCAAATGAGAACCTTTGAATGCGCAACTTGTTCAAACCCAACTCTTCCCTCACGGCTATAGTCTCTCCAGGCCAAACTTCATGATTAAGTTCATCAAAAACAATGATTCCACCTCTAGGTATTCTGTCGACCAGAAGCTTCAGAGCTAAGGCAGTCGGCTCGTAGATATCAAAATCCAACCACAGCAAACTGACTACAAGATGTGGATTATCTTCCAAATATCTTGGCAAGGTTTCCTTAATATCCCCTTTCACGAGCCTGATTTTCGGAATATGTTTCAAGAAACGACTCTTTTCAAATAAGCTTATACATTCCTTCAGATCATTGAAATTAGCCAGGGCCAGTCCTCCCGGTTTGCCCTGGCGAGCAGTGCCGGTCGCGTCTTTATCCGATAACGATTCGAAACCAGAGAATGTGTCAAATCCTATTATGTTTCGCGTATGATTGATTGGCTCGAATATTTCACTTAATTGCGCCCACGTCATCAAGCCACCACCAAAAAGAACGCCACACTCGACGATAGAACCATGTATGTTAAGAATTTTCCGAAAAAGCTCGTACCTGCAAATAAATTTTCTCAATTCCTGCGTTGGAACAAACTTTGCAAAGTTCTGTAACTTTTCGATATTTGTTCCGATGCTCCTGGAAAAAAACTCATCCATTTCACATCTTAGCTTTATTTCCTCAGATGTTGTCCTAGCGGGTTCAATAAATCTTGCGGGATCTTTTTGAGTCATGTACTATTCACCTCATTGTTTTGCGGTCTTGTCGTAAAAGTCATGTTCTTTATAGATTGTATAGATTCGCTTCATGTCTACATCGGTAAGTCGGGACATCTCAGACACAGCGGCATTTTCAAGCACTTCCGCAACTTTCATCATCCCGGGGATCACCGTGGAAACAACTTCAAAATCCAAGCAAAAACGAAGAGCCGCCTGAGCTGGTGTTCGGTTTTTGCTCTCGAAAAGGAACGAAAACAGCTGATGGGCCTGTGCCCACCTTTGCAGTTGATCCTTAGGCCAATTTGCTCGATGGTCTTTACCTTCAAACCGCTCATCACCACGAAGCCTTCCGCTCAGGTAACCAAACGTCAAGGGTGTTCGTATAATTAAGCCAAGATTATCTTTTGCCGCTCGCTCAAACACCCCATTCTCCAATGCCCTTTGATCAATTAGGTTGAAATTTATTTCCACAACATCGAAGCCCCATTCATCTATGGCCCTCAGGGCATCCGCAGGGCTCCTTGCCGATATGCCATATGCACGAATCAGCCCCTTTTTCTTAGCTGTTTCGAGAACGTTCAATAGATCATCATTCTCTTGAATATTTTCGATCCTTGGGCTGTGAAGGAGATATAAATCAATATAGTTTGTCTTTAATCGTTTTAGACTTCCTGCTATGGCTTTTTCTATGTACTGAGAAGAAAAATTCTGGGGCATGTCAAAAGTCGTATGGGGTAACGTCCCTCCCTTTGTAGCGATGACTACCTGATCGCGTCTGCCCGCAAAAACCTCGCCCAGAAGTTCCTCACTATGCCCATCTCCATAAAGATCAGCCGTATCATAGAAGGTGATACCTAACTCAAACGCGCTTTTCAGAACCCTCCTTGACTCATTATCATCCACATCCCCATAGGCACTTCCACCGATACCCCAAGTCCCAAAACCAATCTCTGATACAGTTATGCCTGTGTTGCCCAGCTTTCTATCTTTCAATTTGTGCCCCGTTGATTCCTCGATTTATTATAAAAGCGAATGGCATCAGGTTGATTCTCGTATATATGCGTAAACCATTGAATTGTCTTTTCAAGCCCCTCTCGAAGCGGTGTGTACTTAAAGCACGATAGCGTAATTAAGCGTGAGTTATCAGTATTTTTTCGGAAGATACCAATCGGTTTTGATCTATCGAAATAAATTCTGCCTCGATCAATGCTCATAATGTCAGCAATGATGAAAGCAATATCTCTCACCGAATGTTCTTCAGTCGAACCGATATTTAAAACTTGAGCATCATCATAATGCTCGAGAGCCCACATAAAAATTCTCGCGAGGTCCTTGGAGTAGCTATATTCACGGAGAGGTGAACCATCACCCCAAATCATAATTTTCTCGTTGTTGTCTTTATTCTCATAAAGACGCCTGATGAGAGACGGTACCATCGTCGCATCATCATAATTAAAGTTATCGTTCTCACCGAAAATACCACCCGGTATTAATCCGATTACATTTATTCCATATTCTTCACGATATGACCTAATAGCTGGATCAATCAGTCTTTTGGCAAAAGCCGAACCGTAGTTGGAGCCATGCGGATACCCATCGTGGATGTATTCTTCCTTTAGGGGTAAGGGCGCATTCGCCGGATACATTCCCGCAGTGAGCGTCATAACTGTCTTCCCCACATGGCATGTCCTAGCCGCCTCCAGAATACTCAATGTCATAAGGACGTTATCTCGAAGCATTGTGGCTGGATATTTAATACTAAGACCGATACCTCCACTGACTGCAGCCAAATGTATTACGGCATCAGGCCGACAATTATGGACATACTGGAGCGTCTTTCGCGCATCCGTAAGATCACAATCAGCAGATGTTGAGAAGATGAATTCATATTGAGGATACTCAATGCTTATAGATCTCATTGCCGTACCGAGAACGGCTGATGACCCCGTAACGAGGATTCTCTTATATTTTGAAGTGTCAAGCATTGCTGTACTGGTTCCTCCTTATAACCTGGTATCCTTTGATAAGCTCGCCAATACCATCCTGAACAGACTGCGTAGTTCTGAAGCCCGTGGCCTCTATTTTTGCATTACTGACCATAT
This sequence comes from uncultured Candidatus Sumerlaeota bacterium, assembly GCA_964600665.1. GTDB lineage: Bacteria > Bacillota > SLNR01 > SLNR01 > SLNR01 > CAZRKC01. Next base: position 10,884 of record CAZRKC010000035.1, on the reverse strand, counting down.
AATCTCGTTTATCAGGATCTTCACCTACTTCAGCTTCCACAAAATAGAAATCTGGTAGCTGCTTCTTGATTTCTTCACAAAGCTGCCATTTACTCAAATTAGCGGAACTTAATCCAACGTTGTATGGCCTATCCTTCAGCGTCTCAAAATGATCCAAACAATGCATGAAGGCCCGCGCAACATCCCGTACGTGTAGATAATTCCGCATGAAATGCGCCTCAAACAACACAAGAAAACGATCATACAGGGCCCTATACGTAAAGTCATTCACAAGAAGGTCAATACGCATCCTTGGACTTATCCCAAAAACTGTAGCTAATCGGAGCGTAATGACGTTACCGTCTTCCAAAAGTTCCTTCTCAAGCTGTACTTTTAGCTTGCCATAGAGAGAGACTGGATTCAGTGGGGTATCCTCGGTACAATGAATACCTTTCTGACCGATACCATATCCGCTATTGGTTGTCGGAAAAATAATTAATTGTGATTTACTGCGAAGCCTAATAATCATCTTGATCGCTTCGTAATTAATCGATTTCGCTTCCAGAGGCATCTTCTCGCATAGAGGCGCTCCGACAAGACAGGCTAAAGGGAAGATGGCATCCATACCTCGCATTGCATTAGATATAAGACGTTCATTTCGAACATCCCCCGAGATTATTCGTAATTCTTTCCGGTAGCAGCAATCTAGAAGGGAGCTCTGATTGTACACGAAATTATCGATAACAACGACTTCGTGGCCCTCGTTTAAGAGCAAAGGCACCATAATAGAGCCCAAATAACCTGCACCGCCCGTTACCAGTATCTTCATGAAATACTCCCTATCTTTTAATATTCCTTTAGAATAAAATCCCTAACGGATTTCTTGTCGAAACCGCTTTGACTATAGATAAAATCCCGGGTACCAAATTCAAATACGTAACTATCCCTAAAACCAAAGCTTTTAAACTTCGCATTCACTTGAGCACCACTCAAAAGTCCGAGAACAGCGCTATCCAAGCCCCCCTTTCCGATGAATCCGTCTTCCAGAGTGATAACCATTTCATAGTCTCTGAGAGTCTCTAGGAGTGCCGTTTCGTCGACTGGCTTGATCACGAACATATCGACAACACCTATAGATTTATCACGAAGCTCATTACATATTTCGAGGGCGATAAATGTCATATAGCCGGATGATATGATACAAAACTTTTTCCCTCTTTTCAGTTCATAAAAACCTTTTTCAAATGATGGGGCCATTGATTCGTTATAGATGTAGGGTAATGGTTTGCCATCAAGCCGTATATATTTCGGCTTGTTAGCTTTAATGGAGTACTCCACGAACAGTTGCGCCAGATAACTATCACTAGGCGAACAGACAACCATATTGGGCAAGGCTCTCATGATGGACAAATCCTCTAAACAATGGTGTGTCGGACCTGATACATCATAGCTCACACCCGCACCCACACCTATTATATTTACATTAAGTTCTCGCACCTGCGATGAAAGGGCCAGATTTACTCGGATCTGTTCATATGACCTCAGGAGAAACGAAGCAATAGCATAGGCATAGACTATAAATCCTTCCAAGGCCAACCCAGTTGCTACATTGATAAGATTCTGTTCCGCAATTCCAACATTGATGAAACGATCTTTGAATTCGACTCGCAATTTATCAAGCATTGGCGCACCCATATCTGCAGAAAGGAAGAATATCTTCTTATTTAGGTGCATTTTTGCATAAATGCCTTCTATCAAAGCATCCCGCATGGTTTTCATTCCAACATTACTCATCTTGTCTCCTTGAGTAAGCCATCTACTTGATCATTACTGAGAGATCTAATATGGCAAAGCTCATCCCTCTCCCATTGCGGCACACCCCTGCCCTTCACGGTATGTGCAATAATCGCGGAAGGATGGCCATCGTGGTAATGCAATATTTCTTTCAGTGTTGCATGGAGTGCCTCTATATCATGACCGTCTACAAACCTGCTGTTCCACCCAAAAGCTGTAAATTTATCTTCCAAAGGTTCCATACCAAGAATTTCCTTCTGATAACCCAACATGGACATCTTGTTGTTGTCTACGATAAGAATAAGGTTATCGAGCCCATGAAACGCGGCGAACATGATCGCCTCCCACATGGCCCCGGAATTGAGCTCTCCATCACCACACAGAACAAACACATTTCGATCGAGGTATTTTCTTTTCAACGCTAGCGAGACTCCGCAAGCAACGCCCAAACCGTGCCCCAATGAACCATTAATTGTCTCAAAGCCAGGTGTCTTTGTATCTGGAATAACACCCAAAAATGAACCGTTCTGACTGATCCTGGTCAGTTCATCCAATTCAAAAAAGCCCAGATCAGCGAGAATAGGATACATCGAAATCGATCCATGGCCTTTACTTACAATAAGGCGATCCCTTCCATCATCAAGTGGGAGTTCGGGGTAAAAGCGCATCAAACCGCTGTAAAAAAGGACGGTAAATATTTCAACATCCGACAAAGATGATGCCAATCTCGTTTCCGGTGCCCTGCCATGAAGTGCTAGCGTTTCTCTCCAAACCCATTCAGCCTTTTCTTTCAGATTTCTTAGCAAATCCATCGGAGTTCCTTTAAAGAATAATCAGTAAATTCGACAGCGACTACCACTAAGGTAATCGCTGATGGGACGAACTGCAGGCAAAACAATATTTTCGGGTAACTCCCGACCAGTGAAATATTTTAGTTCTAAACTTTCATTGCTTAGTCGAAGATCGCCCGCGACGATAGACGCAACGAAAATAACATCTATGATATGAGCCAAATCACCATTATCCGGGTAACACACAATGCGACCATCCTTCGGATCCGAATACATCCCAAGGAAACCGGTAAGCCTTACAATCAACCCGGTTTCCTCTTGAATTTCCCGTATGGCCGTCGCTTGCAGAGTCTCTCCCGGCAAAAGCGCCCCACCTGGAAGGCCCCACAACCCGTTATCTGCACGCCTTTCCAAAAGGAACTGGTCATGATTGTTTTCGACAAAAGCGCCGGCTGTAATCTTAACTCTCGTCCGTTGCGGATTAGTTAGAACTTTTGAGTACATTTATCCCTTCAGCATTTTTTCAAATTGAGAATTTGCCGCAGCATATGACTCTGGCGTACCTATATCGATAAAAAAACCTTCTCCCATGAAAGTGTAAACACCTTTTCCCATCAATTTAGGAAGTAAATCTTTTTCGAGCGATGTCGGTTTATTAAGCGCTATTTCATCAAAAATAATTCTCTCAAATAGGTAAACACCCGCGTTAATATATCCTTTTCCTCCGTCTTCATTCTTCTCCTCATAACCCACGACTCGCCCCGTGTTGTCAAGGATAACCCTTCCATAACGGCTTACATTGTCAACTTCTGTGATTACCATGGTCAGTGCGGCGCCAACTCGCCAGTGGAACTCAGCAAGTTCCTCTAACTTCGTTTCCGTAAAAGAATCGCCATTGAGAACGAGTACGCTCCCCGTCGTCGTCAAGGATAGTGCCTTCCTGGTAGCGCCACCGGTTCCGAGGGGTCTCTCTTCGATTGAAAAACGGATCTCAAAGGGGTATTTCTTGTTTTCATCATTGTATAAGCCAGTTATTTGTTCCGCCATATGACCAACTGCAAGCACCACACGATGGATCAAAGTGCATTTTCCCAATGTATCAAGGATGATATCCAGAAACGGGTGGCCATTGACCTCAGCGAGAACTTTGGGCCGATCCGCGACAACGGAACTCAGTCTGGTACCCCGACCGCCGGCCAGAATAATTGCGTCCAAACTTTTCATTTTGTTGATCCGACTCAACTGCTTCTTGACCTGATACCCTCCAATATCATCCTCGCTCCCGACATACCCTTCGTTCAATCATGCGTGACCTTAAGGTCCCAGCGACACGGGTAATAAAGAAGCCCTGCCTGGGAAGCATAACGCCATTGTTTACCGAGATTGTAGGGGGCATCAGATATGAAAAAAGACAAAGATTCTTTGATATAGTCAGACACCTTCGAGGAACCGACGGCGCCGACATCAATGTCGTAATAGCCCGGTGCCAGCATATTTGGATCTATGCGTACGCGATATTCAGATAAGCCGGCGGAAACCTTATCAGGCAACCCATTATAAAGCTGATGGGATGAGAAGATGTAGCCCTGTCTTTTGGTACTTATCCCGATTCCTACTGTAACATCTTCGCAGTCTTCATTCGAATATCCACTAAAAATAATCTCGAAAGGTTCACCGAAGAGAATCTCGGTCACGTACTCCCCCGCTGAGTTCATAATGGATATGTCCGTGAATTTGAATACACTCTGTGGATTTGATATGTCCTGGATCCGTAGTTCAGGATCACGTAGATCCCTTTGGGCCTTAAGTATGTCACTTCCCATGCTTACATAACTGTTAACAACTTTCTCCGTCTCCCCTGATGTGACAACAGATCCTTTGTCCAGAAGAAATGCTGTATCGCAAAGATCGCTGACAGATTGCAGGTTGTGGCTTACGTACAATACCGTACGCCCCCCCTGTCTCGAAATTTCGCCCATCTTGCCGACACATTTTTTCTGAAATTTTAGATCGCCGACAGATAGAACCTCATCCACAATGAGAATCTCCGGTTCAAGGTGCGCTGCTACAGCAAAAGCAAGGCGCACATACATGCCTGACGAATAACGTTTGACCGGTGTATCAATGAATTCCTCAACCTCTGAAAAATCAACTATTTCATCAAATTTACGGTCAATCTCCCTTTTCCTCATTCCCAATATCGCCCCATTAAGATAGATATTCTCCCGCCCTGTCAGTTCAGGATGAAAGCCTGTTCCTACTTCCAACAGACTGGCCACGCGACCAGCAATGGTAATTGTGCCTTTTGTCGGTGCGGTGACACGGGAAATGATCTTGAGCAACGTCGACTTGCCCGCACCGTTACGGCCGATGATGCCAATAACCGCTCCTCGCTTTACATCGAAAGAAACATCGTCAAGAGCGAGGAATGAGTCTCCGGCCACCGGGGCTCCCGAGAAGGAAATTTTCGCATTCGGGTCTGGCTTTCCGCGCGCGCGCGCCCACCAACTCTGTATATCCCGGTAAAGCATGCCGTGGCTGATTGTGCCCAGGCGATACTCCTTTGTTACATGCTCTATTCTGATAACCGTGTCATCCATAACCTATCAAACAGTGTCCATAAAAGTTTTTTCAATACGACTGAAAGGAACGATTCCGATAATAAGAACAAGAATAGTAATACCAAAACTTATCGCCAAGTGCACAGGTCTGAACGACCCGCTTCCCAAAAAGGCGTAACGAAAGGTTTCTATAACCACCGCCATTGGATTGAATGCAAACAGCCACCTCCAGCGCTCCGGGATCTGTGACATGGGATAGACAATGGGAGTGGCATACATCCACAGTTGAATCCCAAAACCTACGAGATACGACAGGTCCCTGTATCGCGTCGTCAAGGAAGATACAAACATGCCTACGCCAAACCCAAGCATTCCCATTTGCAGGATAAGAACGGGAACAAGAAAAACGAAGATATTTATTCTTATGTCCGACCCTCTAAGATAGAAAAAGATCAGAAAGAACAGAAAGAATCCAAATTGAATGAGGAATGCGATCAGATTGGTAATAACAACCGATAAAGGAACTGTCAATCTGGGGAAGTAGACCTTGCCGAAAATCCCTGCGTTAGCCGAAAAGGTATCCGATGTTTTGCTTATACAGCTTGAAAAGTAATTCCACGAAACAATCCCTGCCATATAAAAAAGCATCGGGGGCACCCCATCGGTAGGAATTCTGGCGATCTGTCCAAAGACGAAAGTGAAAACGATCGTAGAGAAGAGAGGTTGAAGCAGGAACCACAGAGGTCCAAGCACCGTCTGCTTATAAGTGGCAACAAAATCTCTTCGGACAAAAAGACCGATCAGGTCCCGATAGTGCCACAATTCCTTAAGATTGATCTCCACTCCCTTATGGGGAGTTATAACCATCATTCGCTTGTCTTCTCTATCTGGCAAATCTGTTCCTCAAAAACCCATGCTCCGTGATCATTGGATATTCAGCAAATGTCGTACAGCCCCCAGAAGGTCCTGGGCTATGTATGTAGCATGCGTATCCCTTTGATGTTCCAAGCCATACCCCGTGAGCACAAGATATGTCCTGAGGCCCAACTTATCGCCGGCATCAATGTCCGAATTCTTATCTCCAATCAGCATCACTTCGTCAGATCGATAATGGTTTTCCGCCAGCACAGACTCAATAAGGAGGGTTTTCGGCTTTCTACATTCGCAGGTCCTAGTGTATTCGGGTACCGTACCTTCCGGATGGTGTGGGCAGTACAGGGTCTTTTCTACCGTAATCCCCTTGTCACGAAAGAGGTCCGTCATGTATCGCGTGATCTCTTTGAACTGTTCCTCGGTGTAATAGCCTTTTGCGATCCCGGCCTGATTCGTAATGATGAAGATCTTGATCCCTTGGCTGGTCAGGAGTCTTAAAGCCTCAATCGTCCCCGGTAACAATTCAAGATCCTCAATCCTGAAAACATAGCCTTTTTCGACATTAAGCGTGCCATCGCGATCGAGTAAAACCGCCTTAACCATCTTTATACACGCCCCGCTCGACTAGATCTGCGATAATATGTTCGACAAGAAGGTGCATCTCCTGCACGCGCGGCGTATCACACGACGGCACCCCGATCACAAGATCTACGCACCGCGTCTGGTCCCCTTCAGTGTCCCCGGTCAGGAGAACCGTTTGAACACCAATCTTCTTTGCCTCAATAAAGGCATTCAAAACGTTTTCCGACTTCCCGCTTGTGCTGATACCCAACAACACATCGCCCGCCTTGCCTATCGCCTGGACCTGACGGTCAAAAACGTGGGTATAAGAATAGTCGTTCGCGATGGACGTAAGGACAGACGTGTCGGTAGTCAATGCAAGGGCAGACATTGGAGCCCTGTCCTTGAGAAACCTGCATACGAATTCGCCGGCGATGTGTTGGGCATCTGCAGCGCTCCCCCCGTTTCCGCAGATCATCAGCTTTTTTCCATTTCTAATAGCCTTACAAATTATCGATGATGCCTGCAATATTGTTTTTATGCGGCCCTCGTCGTTCATGAGAACATCAAGATTCTTTATAGTTTCTTGAATTATTTTTATTATCATTAGTTGGCTTTCCTCGATGAATGACACCCTTCTTTCAGTCGCTCAGGTCGTCACCCATTCTGATCCGTTTTGAATTCTTTTTGCAATTCATCGATCTCTCTTTGTAACCGCTCGTATTCAGCCATCTTGAGTTGGAGGAAATACTGAGTCTGCTGGACACGTTCGTTTATACCTTTCGGTGTAAGGATATAGATGTAGGCAGCCTTATTGTTGGAGTTCTTGAAACGCTGGGCCTTGACATACCCTTTTTTAATAAGCTCTTTCAAGATGAAGTTGACACTTCCCAAGCTCAGACCGATTTTCTTCGAAAGGTCTCGTTGGGAGATTTCACTTTCTGCTGATAATTCTCTGAGTGTCTTGAATTGTGCTTCGTTCATATTGTGAATTTGTGATAGGCTACCGCCAAGCCGATTGAACCGCTTACGAGTAATTAGAACGATTTTTTATGTGTTCAGTCATTGAACGCATACATCTTCTCAATTACGTGGTGACATGTCAAGCTTTTTTTGCGCTCGACACATCGTCATTCCTTTATATGCGTCGATTCATTCTGGATAACCCAAAAAACTTCCTAAAAAGCGGAAGTGGCAAACGACATTTTTATGAAACATCGCGGTGACACAGTAAAATGTTTTTTAAACTATCTTATTTTTCATTGACACGCTCCATTATGTCGTTGTTTATTGATTCAATCGCAACAAACCAGCCCGTTCTTACGCAACATGTTTTGCGTTTTATGCCTTCGGCTCTTTGAAACGATGGGCATGGATGTCTGGAAAACGATCGAGGGCCTGCAGGGGCATCGAGCGATGGGCGGCCGGATCGACATCTCTTATCTTCATCCCCGCACGAAGGCCGCACGCTTTTATGCAACACGGGGATTTTGTGAGAATAGCCCATATTGAACCACTCTACACTGATCATACCTATTCGTTCAGTAAAAAGTTGAGGGAGGGCATATGATCGACAGAAACAGGCTTCAGGGTAAAACCATTACGATTACTGGCGGGAAGGGTTTTCTGGGACAGCACATTATTCGCACACTTCTCTCTCGCGGCTGCCAGGACATCATGATCGCCGACCTCCCCGAGTATAACCTTGTCAGTCTCACAGACATACAGCGTATGTACGGAGACCAAAGACCGGATATCGTTATCCATCTTGCCGCCAAGGTAGGAGGTATCGGGTTCAACCAGCAAAACCCTGCCTCGCTTTTCTATGAGAACGCCATGATGGGTATCCAGCTCATCCATGAAGGATATCTTCACAACATCGAAAAGTTCGTTGCCCTCGGGACCATATGTGCCTATCCAAAAATTACCCCCGTCCCCTTCAAGGAAGATGCCATATGGAACGGTTACCCCGAAGAGACCAACGCCCCCTACGGCCTTGCCAAGAAGATGATGCTCGTCCAATCCCAGGCCTACCGGCAGCAGTATGGATTCAACTCCATTTTCTTGCTCCCCGTCAACCTCTACGGCCCAGGGGACAACTTCAGCTTCAGATCGTCCCATGTCATCCCGGCGCTCATCAGAAAATTTCACCTAGCCAACCTTCTGGCTCATGGAGATTTCGATGGGATAGTCCGTGACTTCCTCCGGAACAATGATGGAGAAACGGTACCCGGTGATCCGGCATCAGTGATTGGCAAAGATTCATCGAATGATGACATACTGACACTTCTAAAACACTACGGCATCTCTTACTCATCACTGACCAATCATAAATCACGGTCCGTTATCGTCGAGATCTGGGGTACTGGTTCCGCAACCCGTGAGTTTTTCTATGTGGAAGACGCAGCCGAAGCCATTGTAGCCGCCACGGAAAGCTACGATAAGAGCGATCCCGTGAACATCGGTGCCGGATTCGAAATTTCCATCAAAGACCTCGTCAGTCTTTTGGTCGATTTGATGAAATTTGATGGCGAGGTAATATGGAACCACTCCAAACCGGACGGCCAGCCGCGGCGCATGCTCGATACCACTAAAGCCTTGAAGGAATTTAACTTTACAGCCCAAACCTCTTTCAGGGAGGGATTGCTCAAGACAATAGAGTGGTACACTGCGACCACAGAAACCAAAGAGATATGAAAAACTGATAAAATAATAATCCTGACGAGTCGAAAACTATTGATTGCCATTTTTCAAGGAAATAAAATAGAGGACAATAGCAGATTTGTCTAATATCATAAAAGACGGGTAATTGCTTTAAATGAACAGCAAGCAAACTATTGAACAAGTCCTCATCCCCACGATTCTTTGCGGCGGAGCGGGAACCAGGCTCTGGCCTCTGTCCCGCGATGAGTATCCCAAACAGCTCCTGCCCTTGGCCGGACCCGAGACAATGCTTCAAGAAACAATCCGGCGAATGAGTGGTTTTGTCCATACCAGTGTGGAGCTTGCCATTGCCCCCATGATAGTCTGCAATGAAGATCACCGATTCCTCGTTGCAGAGCAGATTAAGTGTATGGGTGTTGAAGATGCCTCTATCATTGTGGAGCCATGCGGCCGCAATACGGCTCCGGCGCTGACCCTTGCGGCACTCCATGCAACAAGGAATGGGCATGATCCCCTGCTCTTGGTCATGCCTGCTGATCATGTTGTGGAGGATCGCATTGCCCTCCATCATGCTATCAACATTGGCATCGAACCGGCCCTTGCCGGCGCCATTGTCACTTTCGGCATCGTCCCCGACCGCCCGGAAACTGGTTACGGGTATATAAAAGCCGATCGACAAACCGCGATTGGTCACGACGTCTTCCAGGTTAACCGATTTGTTGAAAAGCCCGATCGTAAAACGGCAGAAACCTATGTCGCCGCCGGCGCCTACTACTGGAACAGCGGAATGTTCCTCCTGCGGTCCGGCACGTGGCTTACAGCGATGGGACTTCTTCAGCCCACTATGCTGAAAGCCTGTATTGCTGCTTTAGCACGTGGAATCGAAAGCCCCGATTTCAGAAGGCTGGACCGGGAGGCATTTTATGCCTGCCCTGCCGATTCTATCGACTATGCAATCATGGAAAAGCTCTCCGATCTATCCGAGGCATCAATCCGAGGCATCGTGGTGCCGCTGAATGCAGGGTGGTCCGATGTGGGTTCCTGGGACGCCGTTTGGAACATCGGCAAGAAGGATGAACACGGCAACAGTTTCTCCGGGGATGTTCTTATGGAAGATACGCGCCGCTCTCTGGTTCTGGCCAAATCCCGCCTTGTTTCCTGCGTGGGTATCGATGATCTTGTCGTAGTCGAGACCCCGGATGCCGTTCTGGTCGCCAGGATGGACAAGGCGCAGGACGTCAAGAAAATCGTCGCGACTCTCAAAGCGAGAGGACGCGCGGAAGTGGTTGCCCATAGAAAGGTGTACCGTCCATGGGGATGGTATGATTCGCTGGATCAGGGAGACCGCTTTCAGGTGAAGAGAATCGTAGTCAATCCCGGGGGGATTCTTAGCCTGCAATTGCACCGCCATCGCTCAGAACACTGGATCATTGCACAGGGCACGGCCAGGGTCACCCTGGGGGAAAAGACAATGGTTCTAACAGAGAATCAGTCCATATTTATCCCAATCGGGGAGAAACATCGGGTGGAGAATCCGGGTCACGTTTCTCTGCAGATCATTGAGGTCCAGTCAGGATCTTACCTTGGAGAAGATGACATCGTGCGCCTGGAAGATCACTATGGCAGAGCACAAATAGAACCCGATAAAGATAAGTCATAAT
>CAZRKC010000034.1:0-25616 GCA_964600665.1 uncultured Candidatus Sumerlaeota bacterium | reverse complement strand
TTTGGCTCGCTTTTATTGCTTCTTTCTTTTTACACCATTATACGGACTTAATCCATCGGTTCATTACTTGCATCAGCATTATAATTGAGGTATAATAAAAAAGTCTATTTATATTAATAATGTGATGATAAGAAGAGTAAGAATATCAGATCTGCTCAAGAGACCCGGGATGGTGAAAGCCGGGGCAGGTTATATTCTGAAAGTCGCCTTGGAGCTGCTAGCTGAATTGAGTAAGCTTAGCCGGTGTGCACCCGTTAGAGTGCCGTGACTGCGTGCGTGTCAGTCACACAGAGGCATCTGCTGCGAAGCAAATGCAAAAAAGGGTGGTACCACGGGTATTGTCTCGTCCCAAGCAATGCTTTGGACGGCTTTTTTTTCGCGCAAGGGGGGTGTTTTTCAGTATTTCGGTTCATTAGAACAATATGAAGGAGGCCATTAAATTATGAAGGTTAAAACGATCGCACTATTTCTGGTCGCTATTCTTGTCACAGGATTATTCGCAGGTTGTACCCCAGCACCCAAAGAAGAGCTCAAAATTGGTATGATTGGCCCACTATCTGGAGATTATGCATCATATGGACTTAGTACGAAAAAGGGTATTGAAATTGCTATCGATGAGATAAACAAGGCCGGTGGGATTGATGGTAAACTCCTAAAATTGATTGCGGAAGATTCAAAAGGTGTACCTGCAGATGCTGCTCTTGCCGCCAATAAGTTGATTGATGTAGATGGTGTAGTTGCAATCATGGGCCCAGTGCTTAGTGGTGAGACAAAAACTGTTGCTGAACTCGCCGATGGTTCCAATGTAATTGTATTTTCATCATCTGCAACAGCTACAGGAATTCCTGACATAAGCGATTTTGTATTCCGTAATTGCCTCACAGATGATGTTCAAGCAGCTCAGATCATTGAGTATGCGGTTGAAGAACTCGATGCAAAAAAGGTTGCTATTCTGTATGCTAAAAATGATTACGGTGACGCTCTGCGAGCTGCCGCTGAAAGTAAGGCACGTGACCTGCAAGTCTTGGTTGCAGTTGAAAGTTACACGGATGGTGAAAGTGACTTCAGTGCTGTACTTACCAGTATCAAGAGAAAACAACCCGATACGCTTTTTATCGGTGGGTACTACACTGAGGCAGCAAGAATTGCACAACAAGCACTTACGCAAGATATGAATGTTCAACTTCTTGGTGCTGACGGATTCTACTCACCAGTATTAATCGAGCTGGGTGGAGATTCAGTTGAAGGTGCAGTCTTTACTGCAGGCTTCTATCCTGGCGATCCTTCAGCTGATGTGCAAGCATTTATTACCGCATTTAAAGCGAAGTTCAATGAAGATCCGGACATGTTTGCTGCGCAGGCATATGATGCCATGAAGATCGTTGCAGCTGCTATCGACGCAGGTGCTGGAGATCCAGCCGCAATTCGACAGGCAATCCTCGATACGACTGATTATCCTGGGGTGTCTGGTAAAACATCATTCCAAGCAAATGGTGATGTCAATAAAGAAGCACTGATTTTGAAGGTCGAAAATGGTGTATTTGAAAAAGCGCGTTAAGAGCTTGATTTGGGTCATGCAGAGTCAAGCTCTGCATGACCCATTCTTTAAATTGGTCTTGAAGATAGAGTTGATTTGAGTAGGAGTGCTGTCAATGTTATTAGAAGAACTGATTTCTTTTGCGCAACAGATCATTAACGGCATCACATTAGGTAGTGTATATGCTTTAATTGCGTTAGGTTACACAATGGTTTATGGAATAATGGAGCTGATAAATTTCGCGCACGGAGAAATCTACATGATTGGTTCTTTTGTGGGTATGTTTTGCTATGTATCCCTGAAAGTACCTTTTCCTGTTGCATTTGCAGCTGCAATGGCAACCTCGTCGATTCTTGGAATGACAGTTGAAAGAATTGCGTATCGCCCACTTAGAAGATCCCCTCGAATCGCCATGCTCATCAGTGCAATCGGGGTTTCGATATTACTCCAAAATTTAGGCATCAGATTCTGGGGCCCGCAAGCCAGACCGTTTCCTCGACCATTCAATGTGGTGATATATCAAATAGCTGAGATTGCAACAGATGGTTTACCATTAAGGATTCAAATCAGTTCCATGCAATTATTCATTATGCTGATATCAATTACCTTAATGATTGCTTTAACGTATTTGGTGCAAAAAACAAAAATTGGTAAAGCAATGCGTGCAACGGCACAAGACAAAGAAACTTCGGCTTTGATGGGAGTCAATATCAACCATGTAATTTCTTTTACCTTTGCAATCGGTTCTGCACTAGGAGGAGCAGCTGGCGTGTTAATAGGAATTTACTTCAATTCCGTCTTTCCCACTATGGGGGTCATGCCAGGACTGAAGGGTTTTGTTGCTGCAGTTCTCGGAGGGATAGGATATATTCCAGGTGCCATGGTTGGAGGTTTGGTTTTGGGATTACTCGAAGTCCTCGGTGCTGCGTACATTAGCTCAGCCCTGAAAGATGCCATCGCATTTAGTATCCTGATTGTAATTTTAATTCTTAAACCAACCGGTTTACTCGGTCGGCAAACACAAGAGAAAGTGTAGGTGGGGTATGATAAACGCTTACTATTTCAATATTTTTGTTGCAACTAGCATCAATATCATTCTCGCACTGAGTCTAAATCTTGTGACGGGGTACACGGGTCAACTTTCCCTCGGGCATGCTGCATTCATGAGTATTGGGGCATTCACTTCGGGGATTTTAATTGTCACATACCATATTCCCTTTGTTATCGCAATAATTATTGGGGCATTGGTGGCAGGGTTGTTCGGGTTATTGATTGGTACTCCAACACTTCGCCTTCGCGGAGATTATTTAGCAATAGCAACATTAGGTTTTGGCGAAATTATCCGCGTTGTGTTTTTGGATCTTAAAATTACCGGCGGAACGATGGGATTGCGCGGCATTCCCAGACAATCACAAGGTGCGCTCTTTGTCGTTGTGCTACTGAGTGTTATCATCACTGCTTTGTTCCTCTACCGACTGACGCGTTCACGAGTAGGTCGTGCTTTGATAGCGATTCGAGAAGACGAGATTGCTGCTGAAGCAATGGGGATCAACACAACCAGATACAAGATCCTGTCCTTTGCGGTTAGTGCTCTATTTGCTGGACTTGCTGGAGGTTTGTATACAATCTTCTATCGTTACATCAATGCTTCGAGTTTTGGTTTTCTTCGTTCAATTGAGATACTCTGCATGGTAGTGCTAGGAGGGATGGGTAATGCTCTTGGCGCAAGTGTTGGTGCCGGGGTACTAACTGTCGTTCCTGAAATTCTCAGGGCGGTTGCAGAATATCGTCAAATATTGTATGGTGTCCTCTTGGTTGTCATGATGCTAGTTCGGCCTCAGGGATTGATCAGTAGTCGGTCATTTGCTTCCGGAGGGTTTGATCGAATACGTGGTACAATTAACAACAGACACAGGAACAAGTCAGAAATGGGTGATTTATAATGTCATTGTTGGAAGTAGCATCGTTAACAAAAGCTTTTGGGGGTTTGAAAGCAGTAGATGATATTAGCTTCACCATTTCAAGCGGTGAAATATTTGGGTTAATTGGACCGAATGGTGCTGGTAAAACGACCGTCTTTAACTTGCTGACGGGGATTTATACGCCAACAATGGGTCAAGTTGTATTCAATGGATCCCGCATCGACGGGCGAAAGCCTTATTACATAACTGAAAAAGGAATTGCACGCACGTTCCAAAACATCCGTCTTTTCGGGAACATGACTGTTCAAGATAATGTATCACTTGCACAGCACTGCAGAACAAAGGCAGAATTAATTGGTTCTCTGATGAAGCCTGCATGGGTTAAACAAGAAGAGAGAGTAATTCATGAGAAAACCAACTCGATGTTACAATTCGTTGGTTTGCATGAAAAACGCGACGAACTCGCCAAGAATCTGCCCTACGGTGAACAACGTCGTTTGGAAATTGCCCGAGCTTTAGCTACTAGTCCTGCGCTCCTATTACTGGACGAACCGGCTGCCGGAATGAATCCTTTAGAAACCTTGACTTTAATGTCCCTCATCACAAAAATTCGTGACATGGGACATACAATATTATTGATTGAGCATGATATGAAAGTTGTCATGGGTATTTCAGACCGTATCGCCGTCCTTGACTATGGAAAGAAAATTGCCGAGGATAAACCGGAAGAAATTCGGAAAAACCCTAAAGTAGTCGAAGCATATCTTGGAAAGGGCGCGTGATCATGTTACAAGTAGAAAATATTTTCAGCAGCTATGGAAATATACAAGCATTGAAAGGTGTTTCTATTCATGTGGGACATGGGGAAATTGTAACACTCATCGGTGCCAATGGGGCTGGGAAAACAACATTATTAAAAACAATCTGCGGTCTTGTCCGGCCATTGACTGGTAGTGTGGTGTTTGAGAATGTGGAAATTTCGAAAGTACCACCGCATAAAATCGTCTCGCTGGGGATTTCGATGGTTCCAGAAGGAAGAAGGATATTCCCAAGAATGAGTGTGTTTGAGAACCTAGAAATGGGCGCCTACCTCGTTAAAAAGAAGTCCGATTTCAAAGCGGGCTTAGAACAAGTATATATTCTCTTTCCAAAATTAAAGGAGCGAACGAAACAAGTTGCCGGAACACTGAGCGGCGGCGAACAACAAATGTTAGCAATTGGCCGGGCACTCATGTCCAAACCCCGACTACTCTTATTGGATGAGCCTTCGATGGGGCTTGCACCCATTATTGTTGAAGAAATATTTAATATCATCACTGATATTAATCAGCAAGGTACAACCATATTGCTAGTTGAGCAAAATGCCCATCTTGCATTGAACATTGCAGCAAAAGGATATGTATTAGAAACAGGGCATGTTGTTCTTCACGATGACGCAAAGAAGCTTTTGGTGAATGAGGATGTGAAAAGAGCTTATCTGGGGGATTAAGCAACATGATTGAACTTTGATCTCATTATGATTTGATCCCGACAGTGCAAATTTCACATTATGAACGCTTAGGAGGCGATCTGATGATAGTCGACCGGATCTCGCATCTGAACCATTCTCTTCTGGTGGGGGAGTATTTAAATAATCCCTCATCATTGATTGACTTCTTTCCGCTTCCACCTGATCAACGGGATAGCTTCATCAAACGAGCGAAGGAGATTCAATCACAGTACTCGATTGATCGCAATGCGATTGTGAAAGATCTTTTGGAATATAACTTGGGCTTAGGTTGCGGATCGGAAACAATCAGTAATATTGAAAAATTAAGAAAACAGGATACTTATGCAATTGTGACAGGCCAACAAGCTGGTGTATTCACCGGGCCGCTTTATACGATATACAAAATCATTACCGCAATTCTTTTAGCTGAACACATAACGGAAACGATGCACATTCACTGTGTTCCTGTATTCTGGGTTGCAAGTGAAGATCATGATTTTGATGAGATAAAAAGAATTCTGTTGTTTGGCGTTGACAATCAAATCAATACAATAGAATTGGAGAGCCATGACTTTTCTAAAGTATCTGTTGGGTATTTGCCGGTAACTGATTCTATACACACGATGATAGACGATCTCGAAAAAATGACACCAGATGGTCAGTCCAAAGGAAAATACTTAAAACTCCTCAAAGAAACGGCAGCGTCATCAGATAGTATCGCCAATTGGTTTAGCAGACTTGTCAGCATACTTTTCCAATCCAATGGTCTCATTTGCACAGATCCTATGAGTCAAGCGCAAAGAGAGTTATCTGCACCCATTTTCACTCAAGCTGTCCAATTGGGAGATATGATTCAATCGGTGTTGACCGAGCGCACCCAGAAACTTCGGCAAGCAGGGTATGACGAGCAGATAACGGTTACCGAAAATTCGTTAACGCTGTTTCGAAGCGATCAGAATGCTCGAGAATTGATACATAAAGATGAACTTAACCAGTTCTATTCGGACAATATGACAAAGTCGATTCCGATGAACGAATTGATCGAATCCATTTATGGAGAACCGCATTTATTTAGTCCAAATGTGGTGTTAAGACCAATTGTGCAAGACCATCTGTTCCCAACCTTGGCTTATGTTGCAGGACCAGGAGAGGTTGCCTATTATTCACAGTTGAAAGATGTTTACCCACTATTTAATAAATCAATGCCAGTCATTTACCCCAGGCTAAGTGCGACTCTGATCGAGAATCAGGTACAAAAGGAATTCACCAGCCTGGGATTTACGGTTTCTGATTTTCTCAAAAAACATCAGCAAATTCTGACCGATTATCTTGCTAATAGCGAACCTTTCCCCATCGACCAAAGATTTGACTCTGTGAAGAGCGATATTGCATCCATTTATGAAGCCCTAATGCCCGATTTAAATTCCCTGCATCCTAACTTGGTGCAGCTGATCGAAGGAAATTTGGGCCGAATTCATTTTCAGGTCGATTACTTAAGGAAAAAATCCAAGCAAAGGCATCGTAAAAACGAAAAGGAGTATATCGACCGATTTCGATCTTTAGCGGACCATATTATGCCACACGAACACCTGCAGGAAAGGGTCTACAATATATTTCCATATTTATTCAATTATGATGATCAAGTACTCAAAGCAATTTCCCAAAGCTGGGAAATAAGTGACTTTCGCCATTCAATCATTCAATTGGGAGATGATAACGATTAATAACTTTATTGATGTGATGGCCTTTGGAGCTCACCCCGATGATGTAGAAATCGGGGCAGGTGGATTTGTTGCAAAAGAATGCGCACTTGGCTATAAAGTTGCGATTGTTGATTTAACGAAAGGGGAAATGGGTACACGGGGCAATGTTGAAGAGAGAATGAAAGAATCATTCAATGCGAGTCAGATTCTTAATTTAACGTTCAGAGAAAATCTAGGGTTCTCCGATCGCCATTTAGAGATAACGGATGATTATATTGGGCCTATCGTTAAGTTGATGCGGATACATCGTCCATCAATTGTTGTTGCACCATATTGGATTGATCGTCATCCTGATCATGTGAAAGCAAGCGAATTAATCACAGAGGCTCATTTTTCCAGCGGGTTAAGAAAATATATGCCAGAAATTGAACCTTACCGGCCTCCCTACTTGTTTTACTATTTCATCAATAAAGCAGAGAACATCTCGTTTATATGTGACGTCTCAGAGTACTATGATTTGAAGAAGGCTTCAATCCTTGCACACGATTCACAATTTGAAGGGAAGTATCCCTACAGCCTTGAGAGCAGAGACCGGTATTTCGGATCACAAATCAAAAAACTCTACGGCGAAGGGTTTGCTTCTCGTAATCCAATTCAAATTTCTGACCCTGCAGGTTTGTGGAGGAATGTGAGATGAAGATTGCTATTGTATGCTATCCATCCTATGGGGGAAGTGGAGTCATTGCCACTGAGCTAGGTAAACAAATGGCACTACGTGGTCATCAAGTCCACTTCATCAGCTATGAGAGGCCCTTTAGACTTGACTTATTTCATGAAAATATTTATTTTCATGAGGTTGAAATCCTTGAATATCCGCTGTTCAAATATCCACCCTATTCAATTGCCCTTGCTGGAAAAATTGTTGAGGTTGCTCAATGTGCAGGCTTAGATCTTATCCATGTGCACTATGCAATGCCCCATGCAGTCAGTGGTTACTTAGCGCGCCAGATGTACAAAGATCACCGCCTTCCTGTGATAACAACTCTGCATGGAACAGATATCACCCTGGTTGGAGCCGATAAGCAATTCTTCGATATTACACAGTTTAGCATTGAAGAAAGCGATGGTGTGACTACTGTTTCTGACAGTTTGAAAAAAGAAACCCTGGACACTTTCGGTATTACTCGGGATATTCGCACCATATACAACTTCATTGATACCGATATCTATTGCCGAAAAGAAAATCCGTGTTTAAGAAGTAAATATGCTGGAGCGAATGAAAAGATTATCATGCATATATCAAACTTCAGACCATTAAAACGAATCTATGATATTTGCAAAGTATTTCAACGGATCAATCAAGAGGTACCCAGTCACCTTCTCCTTGTCGGAGATGGCCCGGATATTAATTTGGCCATGCACTTTGCACAGGAGCATAATCTGCAGTCAAGAATACATTTTTTAGGTAAACAAGAACGAGTCGTTGAACTATTGTCAATTGCAGATCTGTTTCTATTACTGTCAGAAAAAGAAAGTTTCGGATTAGTCGCTTTGGAAGCAATGGCTTGTGGTGTCCCAGTTGTAGCTACAAATATCGGAGGGATCCCCGAAGTCATAGAGCATGGGGTTACGGGATTCCTGTCCGCGCTGGGGGACATTGAAGGCCTTGCTTCACATGCCATACACTTATTACAGGATGAAGACATCTACAACACCATTCGTATCAATGGTCGGGAAAAAGCGGTTAATCATTTTGATTCTAAAGTGATTATTCCAGAGTATGAAGATTATTATCATGAAGTCATCAATTCATAAAGCTATCAAAACTAAAGGTCTTTACATGTCACTTGCGCTAGTATATAATTAAGTTCGACACATGCATGACCTGAGATGCCTTGTGCATCTCTTTTTTGATTCATATATGGCTAATCGATAGTGTGGAGGGTAATTATGTCATTAAGGGATGATATTCGCAATTTAGCAATCATTGCTCATGTGGATCACGGGAAGACCACTTTAGTGGACGGTCTTTTAAGACAGAGTGGGATTTTCCGTGCTAATGAGAATGTCGCTGAACGAGTGATGGATTCAAATGATTTAGAAAGAGAACGAGGAATTACGATTCTTGCAAAAAACACAGCAGTGGTCTATAAGAATATTAAAATAAACATTGTTGATACACCTGGACATGCCGATTTTAGCGGAGAAGTGGAACGTGTTCTTTCAATGGTTGATGGCGTTTTACTGGTTGTTGATGCTTTTGAAGGCCCGATGCCCCAGACAAAATTTGTTTTGCGCAAGGCCCTGGAACAAAAGTTGAAACCCATTGTCGTTATCAACAAGATTGATCGACCCGATGCACGTGTTCCAGAGGTTTTGGATGAAATTATCGACCTTTTCATTGAACTTAACGCGAATGATGAGCAGCTAGACTTTCCGGTTGTTTACGCATCGGCGCGAAATGGAACTGCAACTTGCGATATCTCCCAACCAAAAGAAGATATCCAAGATTTGTTCGAGACCATCATAAACTCGATTCCAAAACCTGATGGGGACGCCGAATCCCCATTGCAGATGTTGGTGACAACTTTGGATTATAGTGAGTACTTGGGAAGAATCGCTATTGGTAGAATCGGAAGAGGAACAGTCAAGAATAACGATACTGTATCAATTATTCGACACGATGGCAAAATCGAGACGGGTAAAATTGGAACATTGTACACCTATATTGGCTTAAAAAAAGCGCAAACACTCCAAGCATCTGCCGGTGACATTGTGGCTATTGCAGGGCTATCCAATATTCAAATTGGAGAGACGATTTCCGATCAGGAGCACCCGGAACAGTTACCGGTTCTACGGGTCGATGAGCCAACTTTGTCAATGACCTTCCATGTGAATGATAGTCCATTTTCCGGCCAGGATGGTATTTTCGTCACTTCAAGACACCTAAGGGAACGATTATATCGTGAAACTGAAACAAATATCAGTTTAAAAGTAGAAGATACGGATTCACCAGACGCATTGAAGGTTTCCGGTCGAGGTGAACTTCATTTGTCGATTTTGATCGAAACTATGCGCAGAGAAGGATACGAGTTCCAAATATCCAAACCAGAAGTAATCTTTAGAATTGAAGATGGCAAACGATTAGAACCTTATGAACGACTGGTTTTGGATGTCCCTGAAGAAGCAATGGGTTCGGTTATGGAGAAGATAGGCTCTCGAAAAGGGATTATGACTAGTATGATCCATTCTGGTATGGGAAGCATTCGGTTAGAATTTACCATCAGTGCACGATCGCTAATCGGGTTTCGTTCCGAATTTATGACGATGACAAAAGGTTATGGTATCATGAACCATGTGTTTGATGGCTATGGACCCGATGCTGGAGAAACAAGGGGACGACAAGCAGGAGTCATGATTGCTTCTGAAACCGGGACAACAACAATTTTTGCGCTGCACAATTTACAAGAACGTGGGATTCTGTTTGTTAAGCCAGGGACTTTAGTGTATGAGGGAATGGTTGTTGGTGAGAGCAATCGTTCTGGCGATATGGAAGTAAATGTTAGTAAAAAGAAGCACGTCACCAATATGCGTTCAAGTACTGCTGAAGAGTCATTGCGTTTAGACTCGGTCAGACTATTTAGCCTTGAACAATGTCTCGAGTATATTAATGACGATGAACTAGTTGAGGTGACACCAATCTCAATTCGGATCAGAAAGCGGTTCTTATCTAAACATGAACGTGCAAAATCGAGAAAAAAAGAAGAATAGATATACTTAAACATATAAATTAAGAAGGATTATGATAAATCATACAGAACAAATGATTCAGCATGATTATTCCAGCGGTTATTTTACCGCTGGGGTTTGTTTTTAAGAAGTTCGACTAATAAATGGGCTTTCTGGGGAGGTAATAGAATGCCGGATTTAAAACAGAAGGAAGATTTTGAAAATCTTCCGCAGGAAATGACGTATGAAGAGAAAGTGAAAGAGAATTACAAATGGAATTTACCAGTTGGCATTGTCCATGGTATAACGCATTATGCAGCGATGGGTTTTTACTACCAGTCAACAGTTTTATCAAAGTTCATTTTCGACTTATCAGGATCATCAGCCCTCGTAGGCGCAGTGAATTCGCTTGGATCACTGGCACATCAGCTACCTCAGTTGTTTGGAAGTGCGCTTGTTGAGCATCTCCCCCTGAAGAAAAAGATGCTCATTACTTTTGGAGTATTAACAAGGCTTCCATGGCTTTTGCTATCATTAGTAGTTCTCAACGCGCCCAAAAATATTGCACTGCCTGTTTCGATTTTACTATATACGATTAGTACTGCATTCATGGGGTTATATCTGTTGGTATGGACGGACTTGATGTCAAAAGTCATACCCCTTGAGTATCGTGGCAATTACTTTGGGATCAGAAATTTTCTCGCCTCTCTTGCAACTGCCGGAGCGGGGATAATTGCAGGCAAAATTATTCAAGCCTATCTATATCCAAACGGATATGCAATCAGCTTCTTTGTCGCGTTTATCATCCATTTTATCGATCTTTGGATCCTTGCTCGCACAAAAGAAGAGCCGTCCCCAAGGGTTGCAGCCAAAAGCACGATTATGGCAAAAATTAAAAATATTCCAGTGTATTTCCGTGAAGATAAAAATTTCGCTAGATACTGTTATGTGCGGACCCTCGCGAGTTTTATTGTGGTGGGATTTCCATTTTATATTATTTTTGCACAACAAAAACTGAGCCTTGATCCGCGATCTGCGGCTGCCGCAGTGGGATCTTTCACATTTGCCCAAGTTGCATCACGCGCATTTGGCAATTTGATCTGGGGCAAGGTATCACAGAGGTCCGGATACAAAGCTCCTCTTGAAATGGCATGTTTGATTATCGGGACTGTATCTGTTGCCAGTGCCTATATTAACTCTTATTGGGGGTTCATTGTCGCTTTGATTATTGCAGGGATTGGTTCAGCAGGTTTTTTCTTGTCATCTCTGAATATTTTGATGGAATTCGGAAAACCTTATCAACGGACTACTTATATCGGAATTTCCAACGCTGTTGTCGGCCTTGGCGGTTTCATTGCCCCATTCTTAGCTGGGACTGTTGCCCAGAAATATTCCTTTCCAGCGGTTTTCTGGATGGTCGGAATCATATCGATTATTACATTCTTCCTATTCAGGTTTTACGTCACAGATCCGCGGTTGATTAAAGAATATCGGGAATAGAGGGTAGTACAGACAGCCAATCGAGGCTGTCTTTCCATATCAAAGAAGGATAAACTGTTTGCAAGGAGAAGTTTAAATCGTTTATTCTAATCCTAGGAGTTGAATCGATGAATCTCGGTTATGATAACAATCTACTGAAAACGGATTCAAACACAAAACGATTGTTCCATTATCGAAACTACATATTAGTTGCATTTTTGATCAGTTATGCTTTAATATTTTTTCATCGAATGACAAGCGGTATCGTTGCCGAGGAGCTATCTTCAACCTTCCAAATTGGTGCGACAAGCCTTGGAATTCTCTCATCCGCTTACTTTTATCCATATGCACTCATTCAAATCCCAGTTGGATTGATGGTAGACCGGTTTGGCCCGCGTCGGATTGTGTCAGCATCTTTAGCCATCGCGGGAATAGCAGCGGTAATCTTCGGGATGACGCAATCATTCTCAACAGCAGTAATCGCAAGAGTGTTGATAGGATTTGGAGCTGGGTGTGTGTATATCCCCGCCTTAAAGATGCTTTCGTGCTGGTATCGAAAGAAGGAATTTGCCAGCCTTACGGGTGTGATGATGGCAGCAGGCAATTTCGGAGCCCTTGCGGCGGCTCTTCCATTAGCGTGGCTTGTCAAAAATTTTGGCTGGCGAGAATCATTTTACATCATGGGCATGTTCACCGTTTTCATTGCAATTATTGATTACTTGATTATTCGAAACCACCCATCTGAAATCGGTTGTCAATTACCTGATGGGGGTACGGAAATTGAGCCAGAGACAAATCATTATTCAGTCAAACAAGCACTTTCATTAACATTAAGGGAAAAGGAATTCTGGCCGCTGGCGATTTGGAGTTTTTTCATTTGCGGTACACTATTTGGGTTTCAAGGTTTATGGGGGATTCCATATCTAATGCAGGCAAAGGGATTGACGAAAATTCAAGCTGGGAGTCTTCTTTCAATGATCCCCCTGGGAATTGTCATTTGTGCGCCAATAGCAGGCTACCTATCGGATAAAGTTTTTCATTCTCGAAAGATGCCAGCGATATTTGGTAGTATCATATATACGATCGTCTGGTTTTTCTTAGCATTTTTCAGCCGTTGGTTGGGTATCAAAGCAATGTATGCCCTTCTCCTGATTTATGGGTTTGGTTTTGGTTTCTTTGGGATTTCTTTTGCTCAGATCAAGGACTTGTACCCTCTTTCACTATCGGGTACCGTCACAAGTACCTATAACGTCTTTGGGTTTATTGGCGCAGCATTCTTTCAGACGACAATGGGTAAAATCATTTCCCTATACCCTGGCACAAATCAGTATGCTTATATGTCGGCTTACAGCGCCGCATTTCAATTTTGTTTTATTGCAATGGTTATCGGGAATGTGTTTTTATTATCCTCAAAAGAGTCAAAATTATAGAAGAGGTGAATATATTGGATGTCAAACTGGTTGCACTGGATTTAGATGGGACACTCCTGAATGAATTATCAGAATTAACCGAACCCACAATAATCGCCATTAATGATTTATCCAGATGTGGTGTCTATGTCACCATAGCCACAGGTAGGGTGTTTCAATCTGCAGTACATTTCGCGCAAATTCTCGGTATTAATATCCCGTTGATCAGTTGTGATGGTGCCCTGGTGAAAGAATCAATAACAGGTTATGAACATTATCATAAGAAAATTCCATTTCATCTTGCCAAAGACATTGCGGCATTTGGTGATGAACATAATGTATATTTGCGCTATTATATTGGCGATGTGATGTATGTTGACCGCAATTGGGAGCATGCCAGTCGAATATCTCAGCGACTTCGAATTCAGGCTCAACTGGTACCATCTCTCTATGAATTCATTTCAGAAGAGCCAACTCTGATATCAATAACAGAACCAGCAGAGCATTTTAATCGTTACTATCCCGCTCTATACCAACGCTACCACTCACAATTGACCCTCAACCGTTTCACCGCGACTGCAGGAGCATATGGTCTTGGCATTATTCATCCGGAGGCTTCGAAGGGGAAAGCGCTTACAGTTCTTGCTGAACATCTGGGTGTCACACAAAGTCAGATTGTCGCGTTTGGTGATGATCTCAATGATATTGGACTATTTCAAGGTGCAGGTTATAAGATTGCCATGGGAAATGCAGAGAATGCCGTTAAGGATTTAGCAGACTATGTATGTGGTACAAATCGTGAAGACGGAGTCGCAGAAACAATTTATCGTTTACTAATACCTGCAACCCAAGCGCAAAGTGGAGGTGTCGACAATGACTAAGTTAAGAGTCGGGATTATTTTTGGAGGGCGATCAGGTGAGCATGAGGTCTCTCTGATGTCTGCAGCATCTATTGCAAGTGCAGTTGACAAAGAAAAATTTGAAATCGTACCCATATATATTACACGACAGGGGAAATGGCTACCACCGCATGATGCCATGCTGGTTCTAGAATCAGGGCACTCAGTGGACAATGGTGAAGGCGTTGCCTTGATTGGTGACCCTACATTCAAAGAATTGATCCATTTACCCCAAAGCGATCACGGAACGGCTTCGGCTGCTGGTAAAATCGATGTTTTGTTCCCCGTTCTTCACGGAACATATGGTGAGGATGGCACGATACAAGGGTTGATGGAACTGGCAAATATACCATATGTTGGTGCAGGGGTTATGGCGTCATCCGTCGGCATGGACAAAGAAAAAATGAAAGACATTTTTAGAGCAAATGGGTTGCCCGTTGTTGACTACCTCATGATTAAACGAAAAGAATGGGAAGCAAATCCGAAGCAAGTGCTGACGAAGATTCTTGACCGCATTGGCCTACCATGCTTTATCAAACCAGTCAATCTTGGATCGAGTGTGGGGATTTCAAAAGCGAAAGACATGCAGCAGTTATCTGATGCCATGGATCTTGCCGCGAAGTACGACCGAAAGATTATTATTGAGGCCGCAGTAAACTGCCGTGAAATTGAGTGCAGTGTTCTCGGTAACGATGACCCCATTGCTTCTGAAGTCGGCGAGGTTATACCAAGTAATGAGTTTTACGACTACGAATCGAAATATTTTGATGATAAGACGCAATTGGTCATACCAGCTTCCGTTCCTGAAAAACTACGGGAAGAAATACGTGGGATGGCAATAAGAGCGTTTAATGCAGTCGACTGCGCTGGTCTTGCACGAGTTGATTTTTTTCTAGAGAAGGAAACTGGCATACTTTACCTGAATGAGATCAACACCATTCCCGGCTTTACAAAAATGAGCATGTACCCGCGCTTATGGGCAGCAGCAGGTATCGGCTATACTGAATTGATCGATCGGTTGCTATGGCTCGCCATGGAGCGACATCGTGACAAAAACCGGTCACAAACGACTTAACCTTTGAGGTGAACCATGCGGGATATTGAAATTGCAGTCCGGGAATTACCTGGATCTTCATTAGTAATCGTAAATGCTGGTATTGTTCTTATAAAGAAGGAAGGGAAATGGATCAACCCAATTCTGGATGCCTTTTCAGAGCTAGGGGAGACCTTATCCGGGTCGTCCGTTGCAGATCGGGTAATTGGAAAAGCAGCTGCTGCCATCTGTATCGTCGCAAAAATTAAATCTGTCTACAGTCCCGTTATGGGTTATGCTGCCACAGAGATGCTAAAAAACGCCGGTGTTGAGTATCAATATGAAATTTTGATACCAGGAATCCTCAATCCAAGTGGAACCGATCTATGTCTTGCGGAGAAAACGTTGATGCACATTGATGATCCACATGAAGCAGTCGGCTTTTTGTACAAATTGATCAACAGAGAACTCCCTGAACAAGCTAGAAAAAGATGAAGCAATGAAACATACTCATGCGAACAGGCAGGATATGAGACACATGTCACACTCTTCGCGGGTGTGTGGATTGCAAATTTGACACTTTATTCCTGACGATTGGATATGGATCGTTGTACCCGAGCGGGTGCATGGATTTCAACCCAGTTATGTTGTCAAACTGCATTTGCTCTTTACAGATGAAGATTTGAAGGAAGGTCTCGCCGAACCCTAAAGGGTTCTTCTTTTTGTCAGATTACGTAACTAACAAGCAACACACATTATCGATTGAGAATCAAGGATAACAACAAATCCGCTTCATGCACAACGGTCATAATTGAGTTCGAATGATTACCATGATAATTGAAGCTACAAAGGCAATTATCAGAGTGAGAATAAACATCTTTATCCATGTTTTTTCTAAAATGTTATGCTTATATTGATAAATCGACATTACAAAACCACTGATGATAATAATTCCGAACAAATCCCAAGGTGCTTCGTTAAAATTAAAAGAACGATAAGCGATATTAATCAGCAGAGCAAATGCCGTGAATAAATACCCATATTTATAACTTGAATTCTCAATATACATCGTTCGTTCATCTTTTTCAACAATATTATTATTCAGCATTTGGATCCTCCTCAAAGTAGAATAAGTCTTCAAATTGCTTATTAAGGGCTTTTGATAGAAGTAAGGCTAGTTTTGCAGTTGGACAATATTGACATGTTTCAATAGAGCTAATTGTTTGTCTTGTTACCCCTGCAAGAACTGCAAGTTGTTCTTGGGACAGATTTTTTTCAGCACGGGCGACTTTCAACCGGTTCTTGAGCAGGAATGAATCATTCATGCTATCACCCCCTGAAAAAGATGTTAACATATAAACATATGAATGTAAAGTATACTTTGCAATATGACAAGCATTATAGGCATGCTTACCTATTTGATAAAGGAAACTATTAGATTTTATCCAGCAAACATCTTCACCCCAATTGAAGTGGTTGATGAAAAATCCATGTAGCAGTGTAAGGAATGACTGCTGAATTTAAATAATGATACTCGTCATCCAGGGGTATTTATTTGCATTGAGTATACCGAGTATTGTATGATATATTGAAAGGGCAAAGCAGAATGCAAAATTTGCTACAAACACACAACTAACAAATAGCTTTCACAAACCCAGTAATAAGAAGGAAGTACATACGAAACGGTATCAAAGGTAAAAGAAAGCACCGATCAAATTAATAATACTAATTTCAATATTTGAGATTTTGATGAGGTGGCTCTAAAATGATTTTTGACATTAATGAATTTTTAGAAGCTATTTCCAACGTTCTGGATGTTATAGAAACAGATATTTTTGGTGTGCCAACAAACCATTCAAAAAGACTGGCTTGCATAACAAACCGACTCGCATGCGTTATGAGTTTTTCTACAGAAATGCAATACGACCTCGCTGCCCTTTCCATACTTCATGATAATGGTGCCAGCCTTAAGATTCTGCATGACAATTTATTGGGGAATGCGAAAGCCAAACAAAACATAATTGAAAGCAGTAGAGAGCACTGCAGGATAGGAGAGGATAATATTAATAGCTTTCCATTTTTAACTTCACCTCATAATATTATTCTCTATCATCATGAAAAATTCGATGGCTCAGGATTTTTCGGCTTGAAAGGGTATAATATACCACTAATGTCCCAATTAATAAATTTGGCAGACACTTTAGATCTAAAATTTGATCTTGGCAATGTTTACAAAAAGGGCGGCCATTACGAAGAAATTAGAGTATTCATCAAAGATCATGCGGGAACCCAGTTCGCACCTGATCTGACTGAGATCGCTTTGGAGGTTATAAGTGAGAACGAATTATGGGCGAATCTTTCTGATGAAAAGATAGATGAAGCGCTTAAACTTGCAGTGCCATCACATAAAAGAGAGATGAGTTATCAAGAAATTCACGATATAACCAAAATATTCTCTCATATTATCGATGCCAAATCAAAATTCACAATGAAACACTCATCTGAATTGACAAAATTAATGAGTCGAATGGCGAAATTTTATAATATCGCCGGAGATGAATTTTGGAAATTAATAATCGCCTCAGACTTACACGATCTAGGAAAACTTGGTATCAGTAATTCAATTTTGGATAAGCCAGGATCTCTAACTGATGAAGAATTTGGCATTATTAAAGAACATCCGGTAACTGCAAAACAAAACCTAGAGAAAGTGCAGGGATTTGGTGAAATTTCGGAGTGGGCATACAATCATCACGAGAAGCTTAATGGAACCGGATATCCCAGAGGTTTGGGTGCTGGTGAACTTGATTTCAATTCTCGTCTTTTGGCATGTCTAGACATCTATCAGGCACTTGGAGAAATACGACCTTATAGAGAAGCAATGACACACGAGGAATCCATAAAAATTATGCGACATATGGTGGATGACGGCTTGATCGATGCTGAAATTACAGAGGATATTGCAAAGCAACTACATACTATTGATCTAACTAATTAAAAAATCAACAAGGGCGTAATGTTTTCGAGTCAAGTCCGAATCAGTCTGTAAATTCCTCGGTAATTCCGCTGAGCACACTTCAAAGATGCAATCATTTTACGCTGCGAAAGCCTCTTGACGGTGAGTAGACGGCATGGTAGGCTCATTTGCCAGACAGCGACGACTTCGAAGCACTGCCATTCTCACCATAATGCTGCCATTACTGCCCGTACCCATGCCTGCAGAGGCTCACTGTCAAGAAGACCTTGGAATAAAAAGCGTTTCATGCTACATGTTGCTCTCCCTGGACAGCTACTGAATCATAGTAGACATCCATCTCGAAATATTTGCGTCCTGTAACCCATTTTCCATCTTGTTCGATCAGTAAGGCACCCATCAGCCTGAGAGCGGGTGCTTCGTTAGGAAAGATCCATATTACTCTTTCTCTTCTGCGGATTTTCTGATTCAGTCTTTCGATGCCATTGGTCGTATGTAGCCTTTTGCGGTATCGCAGAGGTAAGCTTAAGATCGCAGTAATATCATTTAATTATGGTTGTCTGATGTCACAAGCCGAGGTGTCTGCAGGTCTCTTTGGATAAGTTCCGTAAAAATCCATCTCAGCTGCTTTCGGACTCGCTTTCGCATAAGTATCATCCCAGTATCTCCCATTATCCTTTACGCCGGTGGCAATCAGCAGACTCTTGACCCGATGATCTTCTTGCGCCTTGATGTAAATCGCATCGGCTGCGAGAAAGGGATATTCACAACGCAGCGGTCAATTCTGAAAGGCAAAAACGATTGGATCCAGCTTCTTGCACAGGTCATAGACCATCGACTCGGAAAATGTCTTACGCACAGTTTTTCGGTGATATTCCCAATCTTTCGGGAAGATACACCATTGATCACCATTCCGATCATGACCAGTACAAGTGCTTGTTCACTTCTCTGATACCGGGAAAACATGATCCTGCTGAAATTTCCATTCCTGTGGCGAGGAATTCGCAAAGTCAGCGTTCCAATTCGCGT
This sequence comes from uncultured Candidatus Sumerlaeota bacterium, assembly GCA_964600665.1. Classification (GTDB taxonomy): domain Bacteria; phylum Bacillota; class SLNR01; order SLNR01; family SLNR01; genus CAZRKC01. The sequence goes on along the minus strand of CAZRKC010000034.1, from coordinate 6,413 downwards.
CATCAGCTCACAATCTCTGAAACCTTTACGATAGGCCGAGCTTTCGTCGCATCGTTCATAAGGTGCTGCTCTCAATTTTTCGGTGGACTGTGCGAGCAAGACTTGATTGAGAATCGCCTCCATTAACTTGGAAAATGCATCGTCCCGATTGTCTTTTGAAAAAGTCCGTGCAAAAGTTCAGTATCCAGTGTTATATCTAATTGAGCCATTATGTTGATCTCCTCAGTTAGGTATTGGGTAGCACTAATATTCTAACTGAGGACGAGCATTTAGCTCGCTTTATTAACTCTTTCTTTTTACACCATTATACGGACTTAATCTGGCTACCATTTCACTAACGAATCCCAGCACTTTATATATTATTCACTGAAAAGCACAACATACGAAAATGCATAACATACGAAAAAGTAGTAGTCCCTATCAGATACGCATTTGTAGGCCAATACAGAATGTATAATCGCATACAAACCTAATTCTGGGAAAAGACTCCTCGAGGGTTTTTATTTGCATTGAGTAATCCTTGTATTGTATGATATATTGTGAGAGCAGAGCAGCAAGCAAAATTTATAACTTACACACAACTAACAAATGGCTCTCACAAACCCAATAAGAACAAGGAGGAACATATGAAACAATATCAAATTGCGGTCATACCCGGTGATGGCGTTGGTCCAGAGGTTATCCGCGAAGGGATGAAAGTACTGGATTCTGTATCAAAAAATATGGGTACATTCTCGCTTCGCTACGAAATATTCCCATGGAGTTGCCAATACTTTCATGAACATGGCGAAATGATGCCGGGTAATGCCCTTGAAATACTCAGCCGGTTTGATAGTATTTATCTGGGAGCGATTGGCCATCCGTCAGTACCCGACCATATTTCTTTGTGGGGATTGTTACTGCCAATTCGTAAGGGATTTGATCAATATATCAATCTACGTCCGATCAAATTACTCGCTGGAGTACCCAGCCCGTTGGCAAATAAGAAGCCAGAAGATATTGATATCATATTTGTCCGAGAAAATACTGAAGGCGAGTATGCGGGGATCGGAAGAATCATGTCCCCAGGAACACCTGATGAGAAAGCAGAGCAGTTGAGCGTATTTACCCGGACTGGCACAGAAAGAGTTATTCGTTATGCGTTCAATGTAGCTCGTGAGCGTGGTGGAAAGTTAGCAGGTATTACGAAGTCAAATGCTCTCAACTATTCAATGGTTTTCTGGGACAAAATTTTCAAAGAAGTTGCAAGTGACTATCCAGAAGTCAATACGAGGTTGATTCATGTCGATGCCGCGGCTATGTATATGGTAAAACAGCCTGAAATGTTTGATGTCATTGTTGCATCAAATCTTTTCGGTGATATTCTGACAGACTTAGGGGCAGCCATTCAAGGAGGAATGGGGTTTGCAGCAGGTGGTAACATTAGCCCAACTCGCAATTATCCTTCCATGTTTGAACCAATACATGGATCAGCGCCTGATATTGCCGGAACGGGACAAGCTAATCCGATAGCAGCCATCTGGGCAGGAGCCATGATGCTGGACCACATTGGTGAGCATGATGCGGCTTCCGTAGTGATTGCTGAAATGTCTGATCTGCTACGAGGCGGCACTCACCGGACTCCTGATATCGGGGGGAATGCAAAAACTTGCCAAATCGGTGATGCAATCACTTCGAAAATCATGGCTAATATTACACATACTGAGTCCTAAAGGAGGCGATGGCTTGAAAATAACTTTTCATGGAGCAGCAAAGACTGTCACAGGATCTTGCTTTCAACTGGAGGTGGAAGGGACCCAAGTATTGGTCGATTGCGGTTTATTTCAGGGTGGAAGTGATGCAGATGAGCAAAATTCAGCAGATTTTGCTTTTAACCCGCGATTAATTGACTATGTACTCCTTACACATGCGCACATTGACCACAGCGGATTAATCCCACGTCTTGTTAAGCTTGGGTTCCAAGGAAAAATACTTGCCACAAAAGCCACAACCGATCTTTGCCGGATCATGCTTCTGGATTCTGCGCATATTCAAGAGATGGAAGCAGAATGGCTAAGCAGAAAGAGTATGCGAGCTGGAGGACCTGCCGTCGAACCGATATATTCAGTCGCGGATGCAGAAAAATCGTTGACATATTTTGAATCTGTTGCATATGACCAAGACATTGAATTGGGTCCGCATATGTCTGTTCATTTCCGTAACGCTGGACATATTCTCGGATCCGCGATATTGGAAGTATATTTTAATGGCGATCAGAAAGAAGGAAAGATTGTTTTCTCTGGTGACTTAGGCAGAGAAGATCAATCAATTATCTGTGATCCTCACATTGTAGAAGGTGCTGATTTTTTAGTTCTGGAGTCAACTTATGGTAACCGCTATCATGACTCAAGTCCTGAAGAGAAACGTAACCTCCTCCATAAAACAATCAAAGAAGCCATCGAAAGAAAAGGGAAGATCATTATCCCTGCCTTTGCTGTTGCACGGACGCAGGATCTGTTATATGAGTTGAATCACCTGGTTGAGCAAAACATGATTCCCCGCATTCCAGTGTATATCGACAGCCCGCTGGCCATTTCTGCAACCGAAATATTTTCCAATAACCCGGAATATTTTGATGAAGAAACACAAGCCATGCTTAAGGCGGGAGATAATCCATTCGAGTTCCCTGGCCTACGTTTCGCTCGTACGGTTGAGGAATCGAAAGCATTGAATACTTCTGATGAACAAGCCATCATCATCTCTGCCAGTGGCATGTGCGAGGCAGGCCGAATAAAGCATCATCTAAAGCATAATCTGTGGAGGTCCGATGCAACAATCCTTTTTATTGGTTTTCAAGCAAAAGGGACGCTTGGGAGAAAAATCTTAGATGGTGAGAAAAACGTCAAGATTTTTGGAGAGCCAATCACCGTCAATGCTCACATTAAATCTATTGAAGGATTCTCCTCACATGCAGATAAAAATGATCTTATTAATTGGGTTGAAAGCTTTAGACAAAATCTAAAAAAGATATTCTGCGTTCATGGAGAACAAGAGGCAGCTGAAGAACTCGCCCAAGCACTTCGGGATAAATTCAGTATTGATACAGTTGTGCCGGAGCAGGGGCAAAGTTTCATCCTAACCGCCGAACAGGTAATTGAAGCAGAAATGCCCATCCAAGCGGGAGTTCCTGCTGAACATGCTGAAGAACCTTCATTGGATGAAGACCTGAACACTTTCATGGCGTTGGTCAAGGAATTTGAGGAAACAGTTATTCGTGATAAGGCGATAGACAAAAAACAGCTCGTATCTATGCAAACGAAGATCGTCAAAAAGATGATGGACATAATCAGCCAGGAATTGACTGACTAAGGAGGTAGCGTATGAATTTTGCTGATGTTTGTAAAAAAGTTGATGAAAGAGAAGAAGACTTATTGGATTTGTTTCGTCAGGTTATTGCCGTTGACAACAATGTCCCACCCGGTAATAATTATGAGCAATTGATCGATATTCTGATTCCGCATTTTTTGGCAGCAGGGTTGAGCACAGAAAAAGTTATCATTCCTGAACCACTCTGGCGGGAAATCCCCACGGCAGGTCTTGAGGGGGACCGGGTTAATCTGGTCGCATCGATGAATACAGGTAAAGAACCAGTTACAATCTATGGGCATATGGATACGGTCCCCGTTGATGATAAATGGACCGTCGACCCGTTTGGATCTCTTCGCATCGGCGATAAGATTTTTGGCAGAGGTTCGTCCGATATGAAAGGAGCCATCGTATGTATGGCGATGGCATTAAAATGGATCAATGAATGGAACCTGCCAATGAAGTACGACCCAACATGCGTTTGTTGTACTGATGAGGAGATCGGGGTATATCCGGGCGTTTACCATCTCGCGAAGGAAGGGTATATCAAAGGCCATGTGGTATGTTTAGATGGAACCCAGGAACCACGGGAATCATTGGGTGCAGCTGGCTCAGTTGATATTTATGTAACCACAAAAGGGAAAAGCTGTCATTCTGGGATGAATTTCCTTGGCATTAATGCTCTGGAGGAAATGATTCCCATCATGAACGAACTCATGCTACTCAAGCAGGTCGTTGAAGCACGTGAATCAAGTATAGACGGCCCCCCACATCCGGCAGCGAAGTCAAAGAAGATGACTCCGATGTTCAACCTGGATATGATCCAATCCGGAACAAAATCGAATATAGTCCCGGCTGAATGCACTTTAGTAATCAATCGAAGGTACATTCCGGAAGAATCATTTGAGGATTTAATGGCCGAAATCTATGAAGCGATTGCAAGAGGCAAAAGTAAAAGCAAAGCATTGGATATAGCCGTGAAAGTACAGCATTCTTATCCAGCGGTGCGTTTTAACCCGGATTCAATCTATAGTAAGAAAATGAAAGAAGCTAAGAAAGTTGTTCAGGGATATAAAGATGAAGAGTTTATTCGTTACGGTGTTGCCGGTTCAACTGACATGTCATTTGTCCAGCAAGTGCTCCAAACTGATCACATCGTTATGTGTGGCGCAAGCCGAAACGGTAATAATGTTCACGGCGCTGATGAATTCGTATTGGTTAGTGATTTGCGAGCGTTGGTGAAGGAATTGATTTACTACCTTTGTGCGTAAAAATTAATAAGAGCCTGCATTCCTTCGGGTTTGCGGGTTTCTTTTTAGGAGGAGAAGCCATTGAAGACAACCCCCAGTCGTAAAGTCCTTGAGGGAATTGAACGAACCCCACAACGCAGTTTCTTTCAAGCTGTCGGTTTGGGAAAGGAGGACATGAATAAACCTCTGATTGCAGTTGTCAATTCATGGAATGAGATCGTCCCGGGGCACATCCATCTGCGCACATTGTCAGAACAGGTCAAAAATGCAGTCTGGGCAGCTGGGGGAACTCCGTTGGAATTTAACACCATTGCGATATGTGATGGCATTGCAATGGATCATCCCGGTATGCGCATGCCCTTGGTCAGCAGGGAAATAATTGCCGACTCGATTGAACTGATGATCCTGGCCCACGGATTTGACGGGATGGTCATGTTGGCATCATGTGACAAAATCATCCCAGGTATGCTGATGGCAGCTGCCCGTTTGAACATTCCCGCTATTATGCTTACAGGCGGCCCGTCTTTGCCAAGAGGTTTCTTCCATCCGGAGGGTAGTTTTAGCACAAATCCGTATGAAAAAGTTGCCCAATATAAAAAAGGAGTTATTGATCTTGAGCAACTGGATGAGTTTGAAAGATGCACATGCCCCGGCGCAGGTTCTTGTTCGCAGCTTGGGACTGCCAACACCATGGCCATCATTGCAGAAGGAATTGGGATGTCACTTCCTGGATGTGCGACTTCCTTAGCGGTATCACCGGATAAATCGAGGATTGCTCGAAAAACTGGAAAGACGATTATGGATATGGTTCAACATAATTTGACGCCAGCCTCAATTTTAACACCAGCAGCATTTCGAAACGGGATTCGCCTTGCCATGGCGGTTGGTGGTTCAAGTAATATTACTTTACATGTACCCGCCATTGCACATGAACTTGGTATCACAATCGGACTTGATGATTTTGATCTCATCAGTAAAGAGATCCCGCAAATCAGCAGTCTAGGTCCTCATTTCATGCTTGATTTGGACCGAGCAGGGGGTGTGCCGGGCATGCTTAAATCTTTAAGTGAAAAGATTGAGATGGATGCCATTACAGTATCGGGCGCCACAATCCGAGATATTGCCGTGTCAGCGAAAATCCACAATCATGAAGTGATACGCCCTATTGCAAACCCGTATCGCTCTGAGGGGGGCTTAGCGATTCTCAGAGGGAATCTGGCTCCCGATGGTGCAGTTGTTAAACAATCTGGAGTCAATCCGGATATGTTTCAATTCTCAGGGCCCGCAAAAGTATTTGATGATGAAGAAACTGCCATTGACGCAATTTACAACGGATTGATTCACAAGGGAGACGTTGTTGTTATTCGATATGAAGGTCCACGTGGGGGTCCGGGAATGAGAGAAATGTTAGGTGCAACTGCAGCGATCATGGGAATGGATTTGGGCTCTGATACAGCAATCATTACTGATGGTCGTTTTTCCGGAGCTACACGAGGGCCGGCTATTGGGCATATATCACCCGAAGCAGCAGCAGGTGGGTTAATCGCTATTGTTGAAGATGGCGATATCATCCATATCGATATCGCCAATCGGAGCATTAGTTGTCAATTATCCGATAAACAGATCACTCAACGGTTTGATGCGTGGAATCCCGTCCATAAACCAGCCACAGGGATACTAAGACGATACGCAAAACAAGTTCAACAATCCCACACAGGTGCAATTCTTGATTAGCTCTTGATTAATTGTTGATTAAATCGTATTGTCAATATTCTGAGAAAATGTCACCTAAAAGGGACGAGATTATTCTGAGAAAAT
>CAZRKC010000033.1:0-25941 GCA_964600665.1 uncultured Candidatus Sumerlaeota bacterium | reverse complement strand
GTTGTCGCCATAGTTGGAATGCTAAACATGCACCACCGTACTTGTTGAATGATCTACCGTCCCGATTTCTGAAAAATTGGCGATAAAAATGAACATCAACAAAATTCGGAGAAATTCAAAGGTCTCGTCTTATGCTCAATGAGTTCCATGAAAATGCTTACAGTCCAACTCTTGAAATGAACATCCATCCCGATGTAAATCGTTTGACCTGTAAAATCGACTCTGTTAGCTTGGGCCATGGCAAGCCTCCTTCTTTAGGTAGCGTTTTTGCGGCACAAAAACTATACCGTCGAAAAGGGAGACTTGCCTTCTTTTTTTCAATCATAGGACCTGCGAAAGCGGGGACCCAGCTCTCTGCTCTACTCGAACTACAAATTGGTGCACGGACGAGAATCCAGTCAGTCCCTGTTTTCCCTGAGGACCTAGCAAGGACAAGACTATGACAAATACAGACATCAACAAGATTGAAAAACTGATCACGGTTTTCAAAGATGAAATCAAGGAAGAATTCCGGCACAAGCTGGGTGTCCAATCCGAGAATTTCCAGCACAAGCTGGATCTGGTCGTCGAAGGCCACCAGATGTTGTCCGAAAAGATCGACCACGTGAAAACGGACCTGGGAAACCGAATCGGCTGTGTGGAGAACAAGCTCATCTCTGTGATAGCCGAGTTGAGCGAAGTGAAGGCCAAAGGAGAATACACGGCATCCAAACTCGACGCCGTCGCCGCCGATCTCACAGCCCATCGCCGCGACACAGAAGCCCACAAAACCATGTACCATGTAAGAGAACCGTGAGGACTGCTTTGTCATGTGAACCTGTCGACCTCCTCCACCACCGCGAGGAGGTCGACAGACAACACATCAATCTCTCTTGTCGTTCCGCGCCCCTTTTGTCGTCCCCTGCGAAAGCGAGGACCCAGTGTCTTCGCAGTCATTGCGAGGAGCGTAGCGACGCGGCAATCTCGTCCTTGCGAACAGCACAGCGTCGGAGTAATCATAAATATGTTTCATAATATCAATTACTTACAAACATCGGCGCGCCGATATTCTCTCAACTACCGCTCTTAATAATTACCACTGATTCATATAGCACTCTCATCACATCCGGAAAGCTATCGAACTAAATGGCAAATCCCCAGAGAATAAAATGCCGTGTTTCTCAAATCGAATATCACGGCGATGCTGTATCTGTTATTCGACTCATGCCATTGCGTCGAGTCCCTAATTTTCAACCGGGACAGTTTCTCCATCTCGCACTCGATCCCTTTGATCCTACGGGTGGTTTCTGGCCGGAGTCACGCGTTTTTTCTATTGCCTCGACTCCGAGCGATCCGGAATTGACTATTGCGTACGCTGTAAAGGGGTCCTTTACAGAAAAAATGAGGGGACAGCTAGCCATCGGCAAAGAAATCTGGGTTCGCCTTCCGTACGGACATTTCAGTATGGTAGCTTCTCCTGGTGAGGAGATTGTATTGGTTGCGGGTGGAACAGGGATCACCCCTTTTATTTCATTTCTTTCAAGTGAATTGCAGCGCCCGACGGGGACATTGTTAAAGCTTGTCTACGGTGTAAGAAAGCCGGAATTCATTCTTTTTGCTGATACACTGCTGGGGGCCATGTCAGGTCTCAAGGGCTTCCGGCTTTTTGCATATTCTGAGACGGTAGATAATCATAACGACAAATTACCAATCAACGAGGGGAGCTTATCCACAGAAAAAGTCTGGGAGGCAGCTGAAGAGCCCGAGCAAGTCATGTTCTACCTCTCGGGTCCAGTCGCTATGATTGACGTTTTCAAAAAGGGTCTGACACAGCGCGGTGTGAAAGAAGAAAGAATCCGAATTGACGAATGGGAATAGGTGAGATGACCGAATCCGAATTGCGACGCCAGATCGCCGGCCTTGTGGCCGAATTCCATCGGGAGCGAAGTGCAAAAAACACATTCATCCCTGGGAAAACCCCCGTCAGATATGCCGGTCGAGTGTTTGATGAGAAAGAGATCCAAGCTGCGGTCGAAGCATCGCTAGACTTTTGGCTCACGGAAGGACGCTTTGCAGAGGAGTTTCAGGCTGAGCTTGCCGCCAAAGTCGGGACCGAATATGCCATCCTCACCAATTCCGGTTCCTCGGCTAATCTTCTTGCCATGACCGCCCTGACATCACACCTTTTGGGAGAAAAACGTTTGAAGCCAGGTGACGAGGTGATTACCGTCGCTGCTGGTTTCCCGACCACGGTAAACCCGATTATCTTGAATGGTCTTATCCCTGTTTTCGTTGATGTTGATATCCCGACTTATAATGTCATCATCGATCAAATCACCGATGCCATCAGCCCGAAAACCCGTGCCATCTTCATCGCGCACACTCTGGGCAACCCTTTTAACTTGGAAGCGGTCCTGAACATCGTCAAGAAGCATAGTCTTTTTCTGGTCGAAGATTGCTGTGACGCCCTCGGTTCAACGTACACAACAAGCGGGCCTGAGCCTAAGGCGGCATTTCTTGGCTCCTTCGGTCATATTGCCACTTTCAGCTTCTACCCCGCGCATCACATCACACTCGGAGAAGGTGGCGCAGTCTTAACCTCAGATGAGATTCTCGCCAGGGCCATACGCTCCCTCAAAGATTGGGGCAGAGACTGTTACTGCGGACCGGGCGAAAATAACACCTGCGGTCGCCGCTTCTCAGGAAAATATGGCGACCTTCCAACCGGGTACGACCACAAATACGTCTATTCCCATATTGGCTATAATCTGAAGGCGACCGATATCCAGGCCGCCATTGGTGTCGAGCAATTGAAGAAGCTGGATCAGTTTTGTGCCGCGCGGCGAGAAAACTTCACCCAATGGACTGTCAATTTCCGGAAACATGAAGATCGCTTTCTTCTTCCCCGAGCAACCGAAGGCGGGGCGCCCGCCTGGTTTGCTTTTCCCGTTACTGTGAGAGAATCAGCAGGTTTTACTCGCACGGATCTCGCCAATCATCTCAGCGCACACCTTATAGAGACCCGGAATCTTTTTTCCGGTAATATTCTACGTCAGCCAGCTTACCTCAATATCCCTCACAGAAAGATTGGGAATCTTCATAATACTGACCGCATCATGAACGACACTTTCTTCTTGGGTACTTTCCCTGGCATCGGGAAACAGCAAATCGACTACACCATGGATGTCATTGATAACTTCATCAAACACGAGGGATAAAAATGTTCGGGAATACTTTTAAGAAGAAATCGGTCCTCGTTACCGGTCATACCGGATTCAAGGGGTCTTGGCTGGCCCTGTGGCTCCACGAACTGGGGGCGATGGTTACCGGCCTTGCGTTGCCTCCCAACACGGAGCCATCGCATTTCAATCTCATCCGTTTACAGGAGTTGATCACGCATGTCGAAGGCGATGTCAGAAATGAAGAAATCGTTAAAAAGACCTTCGAAGAGGCGAAGCCAGAAATCATCTTTCATCTCGCAGCACAGCCCTTGGTGCGTGATTCTTACGATGATCCCAAAAAGACCTTTGATACCAATATCGGTGGCACGATCAACGTCCTCGAAGCCATTCGACATTCTCCGACGGTTAGGGCCGTCATCATCGTAACATCTGACAAATGCTATGAAAACAAAGAATGGGCGTGGGGCTACAGGGAGACGGACCCCTTGGGAGGACACGATCCCTACAGCGCCAGCAAAGGTGCTGTGGAGATTGTCTGTTCCGCCTATCTGCGTTCATTCTTTCAAAGCGAGGCAAGAGGCCCGCATATTGGCTTTGCCACCGCCCGCGCGGGCAATGTCATTGGGGGGGGTGATTGGGCAAAGGACCGTATCATTCCAGATTGTGTCCGCGCCCTCTCCAGAGTTGTGCCTATTATCATCCGTAACCCCAGCGCAACCCGCCCATGGCAGCATGTATTGGATCCGCTATCAGGCTATCTGCTTCTGGCAAAGCGTCTTATCGAAGATCCGAAGCGTTTCAGTGGGACATGGAATTTCGGTCCAGTGGAAAGCGGACATATCACAGTGCTGGAATTAGCTGAGCAATTCTCTGAAGCTTGGGGATGTGGTCGGCTGCAAACAGCGCCATTGGATAACAGCGCCCCTCGTGAAGCTCATCTTCTGAAGCTCTGTATCGACAGGGCGACGCATGAACTTCAGTGGCGACCAACGTTAAATAGTGGAGCTGCAATAAGCTGGACTGTAAAATGGTACCAGACATGGCACGAGAAGGACCAAAATTTAAGAGTAGTCTCCATAGATCAAATAGAAGAATTCGAAAAAAAACTACAGGTGGACAAATGAAAGACAATATGCCAGTTGTCATTCTCTGTGGTGGCATGGGTACGCGTTTACGTGAAGAGACTGAGTACAAACCCAAGCCTATGGTTGAGATCGGCGGAAAACCAATTCTGTGGCATATCATGAAGATTTATGCGCACTATGGATTCACTGAATTCATCTTATGCCTAGGGTACAAGGGGAATATTATCAAAGACTATTTCTTCAGTTATGAGCTGATGTGCAATGACTGCACGGTTCATTTAGGAAAGAAAAGCAGAATCACATACGAGAACGACCACCAGGAACAGGATTTTAAAATAACGCTAGTCGACACGGGACTTAATACCATGACGGCAGGAAGAATCAAGAGAATTGAACCCTGCATTCATACCGATACCTTTATGGTGACTTACGGCGACGGACTTGCAAACGTCAATATCAATGAATTGGTTAAATATCATCAATCTCATGGAAAAATTGCAACGCTGACCGCCTCTCGGCCACCGTCTCGTTTTGGGATTCTTGATTTATCGGAAGATGGCAGAGTAAATCGGTTTCGCGAAAAGGTGGGAACAGAATGGATCAACGGGGGGTTTTTTGTCTTTAATCGGGCTGTGTTTAATTACTTCACAGAGGACTGTATGTTGGAACAGTCTCCGATGGAAACAATGGCGGAAGATGGCCAATTAATGGCATATCGGCATGACGGGTTTTGGATTGGCATGGATACCTATCGAGAATATGAAATGTTGAACCGGATATGGGATTCAGGGAATGCTTTGTGGAAGATTTGGTAAATATTTAAACAGGAATTGACATTGATGCCATTGGGTGAGACAGAACATTCCAATAATTCTATTGACCTAGCCCGTCAAATCCGCATTCATTCGCTCAGGATGGTGGCGCAATCAAACTCTTCCCACATCGGCAGTTCTTTGTCAGTGGCTGATATCCTGGCAGTTCTATATACGGATGTATTGCAAGTTGACCCGAAACAGCCAGAATGGCCAGAACGCGATCATTTTATCCTTAGCAAGGGACATGCAGCTGCAGGTCTCTACGCTACGTTAGCCCTGCGCGGCTTTTTCCCTATGAACTGGTTAGAACGATTTTGTCAAGAAGGCTCGCTACTACTGGGACATGTTAGTCATCACGTACCTGGTGTTGAATTATCAACCGGATCGTTAGGGCACGGACTGCCAGTTGGTTGCGGCATGGCGTTGGCTGGCAAGCGAGAAAGAACCGCTACTCGTGTATTTGTCGTGCTGAGTGATGGAGAGTGTGACGAAGGCTCCAACTGGGAGGCTGCTTTGTTTGCAGCCCATCATAAGCTCGATAATGTTGTGGCCATTGTGGACGAAAACAGATTACAGGGATTTGGAAGGGTTGAGGAAATAATGAGGTTGGACCCTCTTATTGATAAATGGCGTGCCTTTGGCTGGGGTGTACGCGAGACCGATGGACACGATCACCATGCTTTACGGAAGGTGCTGACACACGTTCCTTTTGCGCCAGACCAGCCCAGTCTTCTTCTAGCGCATACAGTAAAAGGTAAGGGTGTTAGCTTTATGGAAGACCAATTGGCGTGGCACTATAAGTCGCCGACCCCGGAACAACTATCCCAATCTCTACGGGAGTTGGGAGAGAATCATTGAGAAAGGCCTTCTGCAACGTACTGATTGAAATGGCACGCCAAGATGAGCGAATTTGGCTACTTACTGGCGACTTGGGTTATTCTGTGTTGGAACCTTTTTCACAAGAATTCCCCTCTCGTTTTGTCAATGTTGGTGTCGCAGAGCAGAATATGATGGGCGTGGCCGCGGGCTTATCTTTTTCAGGGAAGGTCGTATTTACTTACTCAATTGCGAATTTTCCTTCCATACGATGCCTTGAGCAAATTCGAAATGATGTCTGTTATCACAGAGCAAACGTTAAGATCGTCGCGGTAGGTGGGGGCCTCTGTTACGGAACAGCAGGATTCTCTCACCACGCTACGGAAGATCTTTCCATTATGCGAGCATTGCCTGGCATGGTCGTAGCGTCGCCAGCAGATGCTTTGGAGGTAGCACAACTCACCCGTCTCGCAATTACAACTCAGGGTCCCTTTTACATGATACTGGGAAGAAATAATGATCCAATAGTTCATACCAAACGCCCTGAGATACGACTTGGGGAGCCAGTGTGTATCAACAAGAGCGGTGGGAACATAGCTCTTATTTCCACAGGTTCTTTAGTAAAAGAAGTGGCAACAGCTGGAGGACTTCTCAAGGCAGTAGGTGTTGATGCACGAATCATAAGCATGCCCTTTGTTAAACCTATTTATTACGATAAATTACTACAAATCCTTGATGGCTGCCGTTTTGTTCTTGTAGCAGAAGAGCATACTGCATTTGGCGGACTTGGAAGTGCCTGTGCAGAAATCATTGCAGAGCAACGACTGAACATTAGGATCTCAAGAATTCATTTGCCTGAGTTTATAAATTATGTTGGTAGCCAAAACGAATTGCGACGGGCCTTGGGCTTAGATGCCTCTTCGATAGCAGAGCGCGCAATAGCACTTTTGAAAAATGAAGCGTAATGCTCAAATAATACCGTCCAAACCACCTGCACCTCTTGCTGGTGACCTGGATCACATTCTAATTCATACCGAAAGTCTCTGGGAAGCCTTGCGAGGAAGGCGCGTATTCATCACCGGCGGTACTGGTTTTTTCGGTTGCTGGCTCTTGGAAAGCTTTGCTTATGCGAATGATAGATTGGATCTTGGTGCGTCAGCGGTGGTGCTCACTCGGAGTTACGATGCATTTCAGAGCAAAGCACCCCATCTGGCGTGCAACCCAGCAATCAAGTGTCACATTGGGGATATCAGGGATTTTGACTTCCCCGAAGGAGAATTCTCGCACATTATTCACGCGGCCACATCGCCAAGCACTGGGCGCCGTAACGAAGATCATCTATTTATGTTTGATACAATTGTCGAGGGGACGAGACACACCCTTGACTTCGCTGTTTACTGCCGTGCAAAGAAATTTCTTCTGACGAGTTCCGGTGCTGTTTATGGCAAGCAACCGTCAGACATGGCGCACATGCCTGAAGACTACTGTGGTAGCCCTGATCTCACCGATCCATACTCCGCTTATGGTGAAGGCAAGCGTGCGGCAGAACTGTTGTGCACCCTGTATGCCGAACAATTCCGCATCGAAACAAAAATCGCCCGCTGCTTCGCTTTTGTTGGCCCCTACCTGCCATTAGATATCCATTACGCTATAGGAAACTTCATTCGGGATGGCTTGAATGGCGGTCCGATCCTTGTCAACGGCGATGGAACACCCTGTCGGTCCTACCTCTATGCTGCGGATTTGGCAATTTGGCTATGGACCATTTTGTTTAGAGGACAATCATGTTTTCCATACAATGTTGGAGCAGAGGATATTGTTACTATCGCGCAGTTAGCACATCTTGTGGCCCGTTGCGTCGGGACGTCTATTGAGGTTAGAATCACTAAGATGCAGCAGCCTGGCAGACCATTAGAGAGATATGTGCCATCGACAAAACGCGCCACATTACTGGGGCTGACCTCTTTCATCGACTTGAAGCAAGCAGTCGCTGAGACACTCAAGTTCAACCAAGGTCTCTTGCACCGCGGCTAATACTTTTTTAGAATTGCCTTGATGAGCGGTATCGGGAAATACAATCTCCCTCAAGATGATGAAGAGCTCAGAACCTAAAGTCACTATATGTATACCCGTTCGCAATGGTGCTCGCACTATCCAGAGGACATTAGATTCTCTTCTAAATCAGGATTATACGAATTATGAAATTATTGTTTCCGATAATTGTTCAGATGACGATACTGCAAAGATTGTAAATCAATATGCCTCTCGCGGAGTTCAATATTATTTCAATCCTGTCTTACAAAAAGGTGGTGCTGAGCGCAATTGGAATCATATATTGACTCTCGCCAAAGGGCGATTCATTGCTCTTTATCATGCAGACGATATTTATGCCCCCACTATAGTGCGGCGGCAAGTTCAGTTTTTGCTTAAATATCCTAAAGCAAGTGCTGTTTTTACTATGACTCAGACTATAGATGAATACGATCGTCCCATAAAAATGGGTACCATAAGGCTGCCTAAAGAACTCAGAGGTAAGGAAATATTTCAGCATGTCGATTTTCTTAATTATGTCCTTAAATATGGTACATTTGTAATTGTACCCACTATGATGTCTCGGCGGGACACCATTGATCATGCCGGAGTGTTCAATTGGGATAAATATGCAACCGCATCTGATATAGATTTGTATCTGAGGATGTCTAAACAGGGCCCCATAGGGATAATAAATGAGCCACTTCACAAATACCGCATTAGCGATCAGCAAGGGTCTGCTCAACTGTTTCGGCAGAGAACATTCCTTGCTCATTATTTTAACGTAATGGATGATCACATCTCAACGCCAGAAGCTGCAACAGTAATTCAACAAGACGCAGTTGCTTTTTATAAAACGAGACGAGCAGCGGATCAAGTCCGATGCTCGCTGAACATGCTTCAGCTAGATAGATTGATGGAAGCAAAATATAATCTGACGCAAGCCATGAAATATGAGCACGTAATTAACGCTGCTAAAATGGCAATTTTAGGAAGACCGCAAATATTGGCATTGTTCCTTCTTGGTGGTATTCTTCTAATATCATCTTATTTCGGCATCGCTTCTTTTTGCGGTCACCATATTTATGAACTATTTCAATGGCGTTCACGATACAGACGCACGCCAATGAAAAGATCTTAATGGCATCAACACGCACCTCGCGGGCAGTTGCAGGCACGATTACCAGTCTCCTGCAATATGCATTCATAATTCTGCTTCAATTTCTATTGGCACCAGCAATACTCCGCATCGCGGGGCAGGAGGTGCTAGGGGCATATTCCTTTCTAATGCAGATGATTAGTTGGGCCGCTCTAACAGATCTTGGATTTGGAGTTGCCATAGGACGCAATCTCGCGCAGGCTGTCGGTATAGATGACCATAGGCAGCGTTTCAGGACAGTTTTTATCACCGGCAGAACCTTTTTCCTTGTCAGTAACATCGCCTTCGCCGGGCTTATCCTGATCATAAGTTGGAAAATAGATAGCTTCATACACATGAGCGACAGCGTGGAGAATGATGCCCGACTGTCGCTCATATTGTTAGCCTTCTGGGTTGCTGTTCGTGCGCCGGTGTCTCTATTCAATGATGCACTCGATGCTACACAGAATTTGGCAGTTGTGAATATAATTAGAGCCATTGGTGCCTCAATTCGGTTACTTCTCTCTTTGGTGTTGGTGACACTTGGGGCGGGACTCATAGGACTCATATTTGCCAATATTGTTGCTGAAGCAGCGACTCTTGTAGCAGGATGTAAATGGTATCGCAGAGTCTACCCCGCTGATCACTTCGGGTGGGGCCTACCTGATCGTAGGCTGTTTTGGGAAATGTTCGGATTTGGAATAACATACATGGTAATGATTGTGGCTAGTAGGCTCAGCGCAAATACGGATAGTATTATTGTCGGTTATCTGTACGGCGCGGCAGCAGTTTCAGTCTACTATACCAGCCAAATGCCTGGTACTATGCTTTATCAATTAATTTGGAAACTTACCGACAATGCAGCGCCGGCAATCAACGAACTCCATGCCAGACATGACACCGTCAAATTGGCCAGTGTCTATCTGCGTCTGCTTCGTTACAGTCTACTTTTGGTTATACCATTAGCTTTGGGGATATTTGCTTTCAACCATTGGGTGGTTACATTATGGGTTGGTCCTGCGCAATATGCAGGCGACATATTAACAGTAGCGCTCGCACTTTATGCCATCACTCAGGTGACTATGCATTTAAATGCTATTATGCTGGTGGCGTTCGGAAATATTCGCGTAATGAGTATATTTTGTCTCGGCGCAGGAATGCTCAAAGTATCATCCGCATTTTGGCTAGCGCGGATAGTGGGACTTCAGGGCGTCATGATCGCCAATGCCCTATTAGATATACCTGGATTGATTTACCTTGGTTATCGCGTTTGGTGTTTACTTGGATTGACGACGCAGCAGGTTGGCAGGCAGGCTGTTATGCCAGCGCTAAGAGCAAGTGTTCCCTCACTACTGGTCTTGGTGCTCTTGCTGATATGGCCTTCTACTTTTACATGGCCCTTATTATTTCTCTGGATTACTATCTTTCTTATCAGCTGGTCTGTAGGATCGTGGGGCCTTGGCGCGCTTCCAGCAGACCGTAATCAGTTGCTTATATATGCCAAGCGCACCCTAAGTCTTGTGCTCGGAAATAACAGCACTACGTGACTTTCACGCCAATTGATTCTTAATACAATTCTGCCGTGACTATTCTTTTGAGACCCAACAAATGATCAGCTGCTATCCTCTAAGAGAAATTACTAAAATTGACGATACAAGAATTAATGACTTATTGATTCGGAGGTATTCATTTGTTTAGGCAGTTAAAACCTTTAATTGAACAATTCCCCTCTCTGGCCTTTACTTATAGAATACTACGAGATGCATACGCATTTAGCCAGCAGACACCGCGAGTTACTTCATATGGCTTTAAAATTGCGGGAAATGCTGCGATGCAGATTGGGGCTTTTGAACCTGAAGAGACCAAATTGCTTCAGTATTATTTTTCTATTGATGCCCCCGACGTCTTTGTAGATGTAGGTGCAAATATTGGGTATTATACTTGCCTCGCACGCTCACTCGGCAAGCATACAATTGCTATCGAGCCGCTTACGCAAAACCTGAATTACCTCTACTTAAACCTTAGTGAAAATGGCTGGAATGACGTGGAGGTTTATCCCGTTGCACTCGGCGAGCAGCCCGGTATCGCTACGTTGTATGGCTCAAGTACGGGGGCATCTCTAATACGCGGATGGGCCGGAGCGTCACCATTGGTACGCCAAATTGTTCCCATTTCAACATTGGATATCCTGCTTGGAATTCGCCTTGCCCGGAAGAAACTAATAATCAAAGTAGACATCGAGGGTGCTGAATATGCTATGTTAAAAGGAGCAATAAGAACCCTAACCACGGTACCGCGTCCGACATGGTTAATCGAAATCGGTCTATCTGAACATCAACCTTCCGGGTTAAATCCCAATTATACAAATACATTTAAATTATTTTGGCAAAATGGCTATGAAGCACGAACGGCCGACCAAGAGAACAGAATCGTCTTGCCTAAAGACGTAGAGCGATGGGTTAGGATCGGAAGTTGTGACTATGGCTCCAACTATATTTTTAGATGCAACGCATAAGCATCAAATAAGAACTGATCACATCTACGAGCAGATGATAAATTGGCAGCGCTGCATATTATTGTGTGTAACTCCGTATTTTTTCAATAATATGAATTCTGCTGAGTTAGCGTAATTGCACATGGATGACAAAATCATTTCTTTTTGTATTCCAACATATAATCGCCCCGACAAACTGCTGTTTTCTATTTCATCTATTATTGCTCAAGCAAACAATAGTCAGCATGAAATTGTTATTTCCGACAATTCAGATAACGATGACACTGCGGAGCTTGTAAAACAGTTTCAGAGAAATACCACAGTACGATACTACAAAAATTTGACAAACATAGGAAGCGCAGCAAATTTTGCCAGAGTTATTAGTTTGGCAAAAGGTAAATATGTCTGGCTGATGAGTGATGATGATAGATTGCATACAGGCGCATTGTCGAGAATAATTAATCTATTGCGTAACCAGTCAAGTCTTCGATACATATTTGCAACACGTTTATTATGCGATAGAAATTTAGACCCTTTGTCTGGCCTCATTCAACCTTCCGGACTTCGGGAGGATGCTGTTTTCGCGACGGGACGAGATCTATTTTCCGCTCTAAATGGTCAAATGCCCGCTCTTATCGGTTTTATAAGTAGCACCATAATCTATAAAGACCTCTGGGACAGGAGCTTTAGTATTGTAGGTACGCCATTGGGCAATTGGTCACATGCTCGAGTAATACTTCATGCAATAAGAGATGCTCCTTGTGCCATATTATCAGGAGTGAACGTTTTGGCTTGCTCAACACCATCTGTTGACTCAATAAATAGTAACATTTGGATTGACCAGAGCGTTGAATTGATGAAGACTGCTGAGCAGTGGGACTATGACAGTAATTTATGCTGGACGCTAATAGAAAAGAGCTATGCACGGTACGCAAAAATGTTTGTGCTTGATAAAGCACTTGGCAAGCGCAATGGCAATCTTTACAGCCTCGCGAGGGACCTCGGTTGCAATGGTCATGTAGAAATGAACTGGCCATGGGCACTGATCAGCATGTTGCCTCGGCAAATACTGTCTCCGCTGCCATGGCTACGAACGACGCGCAGGCGGATTCTTGATTTACTTAACACTTGCATTAGAAGATAATGTTTGCTTAGCAACGCGACACTGAATCCTCTATGAATTCATTAATTAAGGGAACTGCTATATATCAATACTTTGCAGAACAATATCAGCTCAGAATCTATAATAATTTTATAAAAAGACATCTATCGTGTTCTTTACTGAATTCATACAGTGAGGACACTCTTAAAACAGAATTGAAACGACGCTCATTACTGCGAAGGACTCTTTCTGATCCCATTGTCGTCGCTGGCTTTGGCACTAATGATGATTGGCGTAGGAACGGTCTCTGGGATGCGCTCACTAGACTGACGGATTTTAATCTTTATGAAGTACCTGATCATGGTATGGCGCATGTCAGTAATGAATATGAAGAGATGCGAATCAAGAAAGATGGTTTTCTTCGTTTTATTACCTTTTTAGAAGAAACGAAACCTGTAAATGTAGCCTTTTTTGCTCACTCCGGTCGGCATATTTCTGACGATCTCATCTCCCAACTTCACAATATGGGCATTTGGACTATAATTATGAGTGTCGATGACAAGCATCAATTCATTAGACCAATCGACAGAGTGACGTCTGAGTCTCATCAATTACGCGTTGCAAGACAAGCAGACATATATTGGACAAATTGGAAATTCGGAACACAATTAGTATCGTCAATTGGAGGAAATCCACTTTTCATGCCTGAAGGTGCTAATCCTGCTTATTATAAACCACTAAATCTAAAACGTGATTTGGACGTAGTTTTTATAGGTAGCAATTATGGATACCGTCAAACCTTAGTCAATTACTTGACTGACATGGGTATCAATGTCGCTGCATATGGCTATGGCTGGTTAAACGGTTTTCTTACTTCTGAAGAAACAATTCTTCTCTATAATAGAGCAAAGATTGTTCTTGGCGTGGGTGGTGTTGGGAGAACGATAAAGGTCAATCATTTAAAGGGGAGGGATTTTGAAGTTCCCATGTGTGGAGCTGTATATTTGACGAACTATAATCCTGAGCTTGCCGACTGTTTTACAATTGGGAAGGAGATAATATGTTACGGATCATTTGAAGAATGTCTGGAAATGATATTGTCGACCTTGCATGATGACCATTACGCTCAAGCTATTCGTAATGCTGCACGATGCAAAAGTATAACCCATCATACATGGGTACACAGAATATCACAATTAATGCAGTATCTTACTCCATTTAGACCATAATATGCGCTTTGTTATATTAACCACTATTTTCGCATTACTAAATATTATTATTATATATAAACTTACAAATAGGTGGTTTAGTGCATGCACGTGGTACTGGCTTGGTGCATCACTAGGATTTATCGGATGGGAGATATCGATCCGTTACGATTGGTTGCAACCTGCTTATAGCGAGTGGGTTTTTGGATTGTTTTTGCAGGCTCATTTAGGTGCATTTTGCGGTTTTACAGTAATTTCATTTTTATTTCGAAATAAATCATCGGAAAATAATATAACTGACAATTATGTTATCAACACAAATTATCACGGCAAACATATTGCCCACATATTGAGCTTTGCATTGGTTGCCGTATTTTTCCTAGGAACAATACAATTACTATCCACGGGATCTCTTGACATACTTTCTTTACGAGAGGACTACATAAGTCAAGCACATATGGTTGATAAATTGCCATTGCATATGCGCATTAATATATTCATAGGAATTTTGGGTAGTTTAGCTGTTCCATACCGGGCGTTAATGGATGCCAGAAATGGATTAATTGACCTTCGGTTATTACTTTTAATTCAGATAGCTTTTATTCCGGGCGGTCTAGTTACAGGAGGACGCGGGTGGATATTATCCGTATTCCCACCATATTTACTATGTTTACTAACTCTATCAGAGTTACATAATAAGCTGCCACAAATATTAAAGGAATTGAAAAAGTTGATTATTCCAATTCTTGTACTTATGCTTATGGTCAGTCTGATTAAGATCTACAGAACTCCGCAACTTATGCAGTCGTTTTATTCAGAGAATGATTCAAAAATTGAAATAATGGCACTGCCAATATTATCGTATTTAGGTGTTCCCTTAAGTGCGTGTGAAATATATTCAGATTATGCTTCAAGACTAGAGAATACTTATGGACTTGGAACATTTAGTTTTATAACCGCGCAACTGAGGAGATTTAACATTTCAAATTCGACAGTAAATACAGCATCATCTTTTTTTGAAGAAAGTAGGTTGTATATTACAAAAAGTGAGCATCATCTATTGGGATCTACACATGCCACCCTTATTCCGCACCTGATCCTTGATGTCGGCGAGAGCTACGTATGGCTTATTGTGGCTTTATATGCGTCAATATTTCAATATATAGTCCTAAAGTGTTCATATGACAATATACTGGCAGCGGCATTAATACTTTGGGCTACATGGTATGGAAGTTACTCTGTATTTAGCAGTAATATCATGGGAATGTCAGGATCAATAATAATGCTGCTTTATGCATTTGTATTATTAATGTTAGACTATTTCTTATCGTCTGATGATAGACCTCGCGCTTAGCAATTGATTTCACGTATTATTTCTCAGCCAGTAGTTGGATCTGATATTATGTTAAATATTGAGAAGGCGATTCCTAAAGAAAATAACATAATTGTTTATGATGTAGGTTTGCCTGCCTTTCGCAACAACAGGATACTGGATCTTAGTTATGCGAAGCAATTTCCTGGTGCTTCATTAATTCCTACGCTCCGAGATTTTGCCGCTCTTAATGGCTGGCGTGTTATGACAGGAGATGTCTTTCTTTCTACGAAACCGAAAGCTAAGCGTACTGTCTGCTTATCCAATGAAAGAACACCTGAATTAAAAGAACTCCTCAACAGAAACGTAGAACCTGGCGTGCTAATATCTGGTGAGTCACCTAATGTCGCATGGTCTTTCTATCATAACTTGACTTACCTGAGTACTGGGTTCAGGCATGCCTGCTTATTCAGAGGCGTTTTAGACCGGATACACATTGGCACAAAATGTCATCACCACTATTGGCCTATGCCGCCCATTCAAATTAAAGGAATTAATATCAATTATTCTGAACGTCGTCTTCTGGCCATGGTTTCTTCATTCAAGGAACGTTATGGCCTTAATAGAGAAAGGATTTTATCAAGAATAATATCCCCATTACGTTGGTTAAAAATCTTTTGGTATCAGATAATAGATTCTCAAGCTCGATTTCCTGATTTGTACAAAACCCGTTTAGAGGCAATCTGTGCTTTTTCCTCAAAAGATAACTTCTATTTATTTGGCCGCCAATGGGATATAGCTATAAAATATTATAATACAATTAGTTGCCTCAATTTTGCAAATCGGCCGGTTGCCTGTGATAATAAGCACGATACACTTCGCTGCTTCCGTTTTACCTTGGTATTCGAAAATTGTATTTTTCCAGGCTATGTAACAGAAAAAATTTTTGATGCAATGCTCGCTGGGTCTGTACCCGTTTACCTCGGAGCTCCAGACATTGAAGATTTCGTTCCAATAGACTGTTTTGTTGATTTTCGAAATTACGATGACTTTGATGATCTTTGGCGGGACATTTCAATGTGGTCGGAGAAGAAATGGAATGATACCATCATCAAGATTAATAATTTTTTAGAGTCCGACAGATATGCTCCATTTAAGGAGGACAACGTTGCTCAGAAGCTGTTTCAATTGCTGACAGAATAACATATAATTGATCGAAACAAATCATTTTCATTATATGGTTAAAATTATACATGCTCGTCGCTATTGATGCAATCGGCATTCGTGGCCACGGTGGTGCGGCAGTCCTTTGTGAACTACTTCATTGGCTGCCACAGCTGCGGCCAGATTGGAAGTGGCATGTTTTTTTGTTTGAACGAGACTTGCGCGAGTTTGATGAACCCCCCGTGTCAGAATCTGTTACATTAGAGCATGTGCGCAAAGGTGATAGCGGGATAGGCCGTTTGTATTGGGTGAATCATGATCTCAAGAAACGCATTGCGGCTATCAAGCCTTCAGCATGCCTGTCTTTGGCCAACATCGGCCCGCATAAACCATGTACCCCCCATGTCGTATTTGTGCATCAATCGAATGCTTTTTTCAACACGGGTTTACCGATGTGGGCCCTTTTCAAGCGCATGCGGCTCCTTTTCATGCGACGCCAAATCTTGAAGGGCGCTGCTGCAAGCCACGCAGTAATCGTGCAGACCGACGCCATGCGCGAAGAGATGATCAGCTATGCGCCAAGCCTAAGAGAGAGAATTCACGTCATTCCCAGCGGTTATCGGACGCCGGGTAAAGTCAATGAAATCCGTTTGGAAAAGAAGATGTTAATTGATAGAGCACCGAGGCCTCGCATAATATATGTTTCCCATCCTTCAACCCACAAAAATCACATTACCCTGTTGAAAGCATGGTCTCACATAAGAGGTGAACTGCCTAATGCCTCACTGTTACTGACTCTTGAACCAAGTCTATATAATAGCAGCAGAAAGACAGAGAAAATGTACAATTTATTTTTAAAGCCAATTTTGGATTATGAAAAAAACATTTCCAAACCAGACAATATCGCATGGTTAGGTTTCTTGAATGCAGATGAGGTTCATTACGCGTTGAGTAGCAGTGACTTGATGGTATTCCCCTCGCTGGCGGAATCGTTTGGACTCGGATTAGCGGAGGCAATGTATGCAAAGTGTCCCATAATTGCAGCTGACCTTCCCTACGCCCACGATGTTACTGGCGAAGCGGCTGTTTATTTTGACCCGCATGATCCTCTGGCAATTGCAGATGCAGCGATAGAAGTACTTAAATCGAACCCAACAGTACATCATCTTATATCGGCTGGAATTGAGAAATCACGGCAATATTCATATCATGAGATCAGCAAGCAAATCATAACTGTATTGGAGAGATCTGTATATCCGAGTAAAGACAGTGGCCTTTAAGAATGTTTATAGCTCTTGTGCGACCTTAAGATGCAATCCGTGATCATAAGAAATACTGATCTTCACGTCTCTCGCTTTTCATTCGGGACTGCAAAACTTCATCATGTATTCAGTCAATCTGCTCGCGTGCGCCTTCTGAAATCTGCCTATGACATTGGTATTACTCATTTTGATACATCGCCTTACTATGGATTTGGACTTGCCGAGTTAGATTTGGGAACATTTTTAAAGGGACATAGGGATAAGGTAACGGTTGCCACAAAAGTTGGCATCTATCCGCCTGGACGTGCTGTTAAAGCGAGTCTGGTGGCTTGGACAAGAAAAGCCGCGGGAAAGCTTTATAGTAGCTTTTCTGCTCCAGTCATAAGCTGGAATATCGAAGTGGCAAAACGAAGTCTGAATGAAAGTTTGAAAAGACTTAGGACAGATTATGTGGATATCCTTTTTTTGCATGAGCCGAACCATTCTTTGATAAATTCTGATGAGTTCCTGTCATGGCTCTCTGATGAAAAATCGAAAGGAAAGATAAGGTATTGGGGGTTGGCAGGTCTTTCGGGTTCATTGATGAATTGGGTCAAAAAGAATGACCCGCTATCGATGATTATTCAAACAAAAGACAGCATCAACAATAAAGAAGCGGACGTTGTTATAAACCAGGGGCGAGAACTACAGTTTACATATGGATATCTATCTTCGGCTTTCAAAGATGGCAAGCAGGTCACAGCGGACCACTTGCTTCGCATGGCACTGAAACGAAATCTATCCGGCGCTATACTTGTTTCATCCCGCAGAGCGGAGCACATTAAGAAATTAGCGACGGTCATATAAAATGAATGTAATTAACCTTCTATCGTCATCCCGTATAACAAATGATGTAAAATGTGACATTTGCATAATAGGGGCAGGTGCCGCGGGTATATATTTAGCGGTCCGGTTAGCATCTCACGGCAAGGATGTCGCCTTAGTAGAAGCAGGTGATTATACTTGCCGCGAGGACACGGCGGTTGGATTTGAAGCAGAATTTACCGATCATATATACTCCGGTGCAACGAAAGGCCGCGCATTCGGAGTGGGTGGTACAACTGCAACGTGGGGTGGATTACTTATTCCCCATTTGACTTATGACCTTCCGATGTCGGGGGCAGATAATTTTAATACGTGGGAGAATATCGTTAGGCGCGTTAATGAGAAATCAGATGAAGTACTTGGTTTACTAAGTCTGAAAAATGTAGATTTTTCAAAGGATGCTCAAAAAGACTTGGGAAACGCTTACAAAATATTAGCTCAGGCAGGTTTAGATTCATTTTCAGGGATTCATTTACCATTTAGGCATAAAAACTTTGCTCATCTGCTTACGAAAAAGGAATGCAAGGATTCCCTATTACGACTATACGTGAACGCGGTTGTTTCCTCGTGGAATATTATATCAGCTGGGTCATCATCTTCTCGCATCCAAAGCTTAGAAGCCGTCGCACGTAACGGCAAAAAGATAACGGTTACCGCCAATCGTTACGTCATAGCGGCAGGTACGATTGAATCGACTCGTTTGCTTCTCGAAATAGAAGAATGTTATCCTCATAAAGTGATAAGCGGATCAAATTCACTTGGTGTTTGTCTTTCCGATCATCTCTCCATGAAGATAGCAAATGTTACAGAACCGTGGTTAGAAAGGACATCACAATTATTCGCCCCTCATTTTACCAAAGGCTGTATGCGTGGATTTCGTTTCATCGATTCGAAAGCCCCTTTCGGTGTCCCCAAAGCGTTTTCTCATTTTATTTTTGAAAACGAGTATCCAGCTTTTGCTTTGGCAAAGGAGGTTCTCTTATCATTTCAAAGAAAGCGCTTGCCCAAAATAACGTGCAGCCAACTATCCAAGGGCATCGCCGGTTTATTTTCCCTGGCATATAAAAGATTTATGAAAAATACTTTGTACATTCCAGCGGGCACAAAAGCTCATTTCCAATTAGACGTTGAGCAAAAACCAGATATGAACAATAGAATATTTCTTGGCAAGGGAAAAGACATATACGGGCGCCGTAAAGTATCCATCCAGTGGCGTATAACCGATGTTGATATGAAAGCAATCAAAGCAGCAGTTGCCCGCATCATTAGTATATGGCCAGGGGGAACAAAAGGATTGCCTGAATTGCAGCCGCTAAAAATAGATTACGAGGCTGAGAAACCTTATGACGCTTATCATCCTGTCGGTACATGTCGGATGGGTGATGATTTCGACGCTGTTGTTGACTTTGATCTTAAGGTGCGGGGTCTGCGGAATTTATGGGTTGCAAGCACCGGCGTCTTGCCGCGAGTTGGCTCGGCAAATCCAACGTTTACATTGCTTTGTTTAACGGAAGCGCTCTCAGAAAAACTCCTAATAGAGGAATGATCAAAATAACTTTTCCCCCTGCTTTCGATCGTTCTCCCCCAATGCCAAAGCCACCATTATTCAGCATAAACTTGTCATGAGAAGCTAATTAAAGTGAAGTCTTTGCCATCTCTGCCTATTACAGTCATTATGCTAACACTTAACGAAGAGTACCATTTGCCGGGTGCGATTGAAAACGTTAAAGAATGGGCAGAGGAGATATTCATTGTTGACAGCCTCAGCACTGATCGCACCGTGGACATTGCACTGGAGCATGGTGTTAAAATTGTCCAGCGTCCTTTCGCCAATTTCGGCGACCAGTGGAACTTCGCTCTGGAAAGGCTGCCGATTAAGACGGCATGGACATTCAAATTGGATCCCGATGAAAGGTTATCGCCGGAACTCAAAAGTGAAATCAGGGCGCTGCTTGAGGGACGTCATCAGCATGTGGGTTACGAGATGGACCGCCGCCTGTGGTTCATGGGCCAACCTCTTCATGTTCTTGCGCCCGTCTTGCGTCTGTGGCGCACTGGTAAGTGTCGGTTTTCGGATGTGATCGTGAACGAACATCCTTTGGTGGATGGATCGGTCGGAAAACTAAAAAGAATCATGGAGCATCTCGACAGTCGGGATTTGCATCATTGGTGTGACAAACAGAATCGTTACACCACAATGCGCGCTATTGAAAATGCTCGAGGAGCCTCGCTTTCAGCTAACCCAAAGCTTTTTGGTAATTCTCTAGAGCGGAGAATGTTTTTCATAAAACTTTTCTTCCATATCCCCTTGCGCTACCTTTTACAGTGGTTGCACGAAGTCATACTACGTGGGGCATGGCGTAGCGGGAGAACTGGCTTGACATGGGCTAGGATGCGTGTGGAAGTACGGCGTATGGTAGAAATCAAAAGTCGCGAGATAGAAACAACTGGAAGGATCCCCTCTGTTCCCAAGGCACCTCATGGAGATTACGACCCACGCATCTTAGAATCACCTTTGCAGAAAATGGTTTGTCCAGAGCTGCCATGACAAATAACAATCTGGCACAGTTTTCAAAAACATAAAATACGGATGCAACCTTATAGAATCATCGCACAATGATTCCGTATCTTAAGTCATTACTTCAAGACACTCCAAAGCCCGTAGGATCCTTATTATCTCATATCCCTTATCGATTTCGGCCAGGAATCGGACGACCATACGTACAACATTTTCAGACGATTGACATCTTTGAAAAGTTAGATGTTCCGCAAAAAGAGGCCTTTATCGTTTCAAAATTTAAAAAATTACTGCATGAAGCCATGCGCATACCTTTTTACAGAGAACTTTATGCTAGTCTCGGATTAGCACCAAACGATGTCCGTAATTTTTCAGACATTGCAGAATTACCAATTATTACAAAAGATATGCTCAGGTCAGCTCCCCTGGAGAACAGATCTTACAAGATACCTGGACATTACATAGCAAACACGGGAGGGTCGTCGGGATCACCGTTAGATTTTTATATTACCCCTCAATTGATTCCGATCGAGTGGGCGCATATGCACACGATTTGGGCGAAGCTCGGTTATAGGCAATCCATGCTCAAATTGATATTTGGCGGACGTAATCTGGGCGAAAAATCTCTCGTGTACGATGGTCTGCGTCACAGCTATACGATTAATGTATACAAAGGATTCGGTGATCTCTTGCCTGAGTTGCGAAAAATCACAAAGAATGAGGTATTTTCTTACCTGCATGGATACCCCAGTGCTTTGGCTGAATTCGCCGATAATTGTGAGCAGCAGGCACCGGATGTGGTCGAAAGATTACGGTGTACATTGAAAGGTGCATTCTTAGGATCAGAGTTCCCGGCGCCGATCTATCGTGATCGGATTGAGTCTGTTTTTGGTATCCCCTCGGTTTCTTGGTATGGTCACACAGAACGCGCAATATTGGCATGGGAGAAAGACGAGAAGTACATTTACCATCCTTTTCAGACATATGGGTATTGTGAGGTCACTCCCAACGAAGAAACGGGAGGGTGGCGACTGATCGGAACATCGTATGGGAATTTCGCATCGCCCTTCATTCGCTATGATACGGGTGATGACGTTGAACCCGTAGAGATGCATGATGGGCTTCTCGTTTCTTTCCGCATTCGCTCCGGCCGATTAGGGGAGTTTGTCCTGGACCGCCATAGTGCCAAGATTCCATTGACCGCCCTCCTTTTTGGACGACACCACCGCCTATTCGACATCGCGAAGTTTATTCAGGTTCGTCAAGTAAGGGACGGGGAGATGACTCTCCTCGTAACTCTCAAGGATAAATCGCCGCCAGGGTTTGTGTTTTCTGAGTGGTTTGATGATTCAGGGTTGGATATGGATATTCAACTCGAGATCGTAGAAAAGCCTATCCTCTCTGCTGCAGGAAAGGTAACTCTAAAAGTTCAATAAAAATTCGGACTCAGGAAACAAATCCTGCAAAACTTTAGAAACGGCGCCACGGAAATGATGGAGGTGCCAGTACCGGGGGTGGGGCGAGGCCAGATCCTGATCCGTTCGTCACGCACCTCTACCCTTATATCCGGTCTGATTACGATTGACAGTCATTATTAGCCATGATAAATGCAACCCATGCTGAATAGCGATGTCCAAAACCGGATTTTGCAGTACAACCCCTGGCTGACACAGCCGGATCAGGCTGACACCCTGATTCGCCGCCTTCTTCCAGAGCGTTACGTCTTGCGCGAGGCGGAACCGGTAGAGCTCCAGAACGATCGGGCGCTCCTCGTGGTCGGCCCCCGCCAATCCGGGAAATCAACCCTTGCGTGGCGGCTTCTTCAATCCCGTGCGCCCCACATCCTTTATCTCAATCTGGAAGATCCTCTGCTACGTTCAGCCCTCGGCGCGGCCATCGATCTGGTTTCGCTGCTGCGCGACCGATACCCCTTCATCAGGGCCCTTTTTCTGGATGAAGCGCAGCATCTGACCGACGCCGGGATTTTCGTGAAGGGACTGGTGGACGCCAGGCTGGGCATGCCCCTTCTTGTCACCGGATCGTCCTCATTCCACCTGATCGGCAAGACGCGAGAATCCCTGGCGGGCAGGGCGGACCGGTTGCGGCTGCTCCCCTTCAGCCTGAAGGAATTGATGCGGCGGGAAAGCCCAGCCAATCCGGTCGCCGCCAGACACCTCAGTGAGACAATTTTCTCCCGGCAGATGATCCACGGGAGCTATCCCGCCATTTATCTCGCCCCTACGGAACCGGATCGTGTCCGCCTTCTTTCCGATCTGACCGAAGCCCTGATTCTGAGAGACGCTTCGGATCTCTTCCGGATCAAGCGCGTGGATGTTTTCCGGAAACTCCTTTCGCTGCTGGCCGGTCAAATCGGCAATCTGGCGAATTTCTCAGAACTGGCTTCGATTTGCCACGTGGATGCGGGCACGATCCATGCCTATGTGGAAATCCTCGAGGAGAGCCATATCGTCAAGGTGGTCCGGCCCTTCGCCGGCGGAAAACGCCGCGAACTCACAGCATCACCCAAAATATACTTCGTAGACAATGGGATACGCAATCAGCTGCTGAACGCTTTTTCTGAAGATATCCCCCTGAGGACCGACAAGGGCGCCCTGATGGAAAACTGGGTTTTTTCAGAGCTCTACAAACGGTTGCCATTGTCGGCAACCATCCATTTCTGGCGAAGCAAAGCCGGGGGTGAGGTGGATTTCGTTGTCGAGCAGGCGGATCGGATCGCGGCTTTGGAGGTCAAGGCCGCCGGCCTGGAGCGCCCCCAGGTCAGCCGCGCGGTACGGAGCTTCATCGATGCCTATCACCCGGAGAAATTTGTGGTGCTGAATCGATCCCTTGAAACCCGTCTGACGCTGGACGGCCAGCCTGTCGATTTCCATACCCCGGATACCCTTCCCTTTTAGCCAGAGGTGGGACCAATGAAGCAACTCCTGCAGAATCTCAAGAACGGGGCTACGGAAATCTTAGAGGTTCCTGCACCCGGACCGAGGCGGGGGCAGATCCTGGTCGCCTCGCGGCGGTCGCTCGTCTCTGCAGGCACGGAGCGGATGCTCGTGGATTTTGGCAAGGCGGGCTGGATTGAAAAGGCCCGGCAGCAGCCGGAGAAGGTCCGGCAGGTCCTCGACAAAATCCGGACGGACGGATTGATGCCAACGGTAGAGGCGGTATTCAACAAGCTCGACGCGCCGATGCCGCTGGGGTACTGCAACGTGGGTGTCGTCCTGGAGGCGGGCGCAGGCATCGCCGATTTGAAGCCGGGAGACCGCGTGGCCAGTAACGGGCCGCATGCAGAAGCCGTCTGTGTGCCGAGGAATCTGTGCGCGAAGATCCCGGACCGGGTATCGGATGAGGAGGCGGCCTTCACGGTCCTGGGAAGCATCGCACTGCAAGGCGTGCGCCTGGCGGCGCCGACCTTGGGAGAGCGCTTTGTGGTCTTCGGACTGGGGCTGGTGGGGCTCCTGACCGTTCAATTTCTCCGGGCAAGCGGCTGTGCCGTCTTGGCCGTGGATGTCAATGGAAAGCGCTTGCGTCTGGCGGAGGCGTTTGGGGCGGATACAGTAGATCTTGGCAAGGGGACCGATCCAGTGGTCGCTGCGTTGTCTTGGACGGGCGGCCGTGGAGCAGACGGGGCGATCATCTCCGCGGCAGCCAAGGGAGACGAGATCGTACACCAGGCGGCCCAGGCATGCCGGAAGCGCGGACGGATCGTCCTTGTAGGAGTGGTGGATTTGAACCTGCGGCGGGGCGATTTCTACGAAAAAGAACTGACCTTCCAGGTCTCTTGCTCTTATGGGCCGGGACGGTACGATGAGAAGTACGAACAGGCGGGACAGGATTATCCCATCGGGTTTGTGCGGTGGACGGAGCAGCGGAACTTCGAGGCGGTCCTGGAGGCGATGAGAACAGGGCAACTGCGCGTGAAGGAGCTGATTACGCACCGACTGACGCTTGATGAGGCGGCGAAGGCCTATGGTCGCGTCCTGCATGATCCGGAGGCGCTGGGAATAATTATTGAGTATCCGGGGCCGAGTAGAAAAGACGAGATTGCCACGGCTTCGCCTCGCAATGACGGCGAAGAACAAGATCTGGATTCCCGCCTGGCCACGAGTCCGGAGACGGGGGGTAATCAAAGAGCTGGGTCCCCGCCTACGCGGGGACGACAAGGATCAGATTGCCGCGTCGCTGACGCTCCTCGCAATGACGTAGTGCGTGTGGGGGTAATTGGGGCGGGGAATTACGCCCGGTCGATACTGCTGCCCGCGCTTAGCCGGACAAAGGCGGTCCTGGCCGTCGTGGCGGATATCAACGGGGCGGCTGCTGCCCATGCAGCACGAAAGTTTGGGTCAGGCAAAGCCATCACCGACTATCGTGAGATTTTGGACGATCCCGGCGTGCAGGCCGTTTTCGTCCTTGTCGGGCACCATCTTCACGCACGGTTCGTCTGCGAAGCATTGGAGGCAGGGAAACATGTGTTCGTGGAGAAGCCGCTAGCTATCAATGAGGAGCAATTGGAGGAGGTCATCCGGACCTACGAAAAAATCGTCAAGACAAAGGACGAGATTGCTTCGGCTTCGCCTCGCAATGACAAAGTTCCACAGAGAGATTGCCGCGTCGCTGACGCTCCTCGCAATGACGGCAAGACACTGGATTCCCGCCTGGCCATGCGTCCGGATACGGGGAATAATCAAAGCGCTGGGTCCCCGCCTACGCGGGGACGACAAGAATCAGATTGCCGCGTCGCTGGCGCTCCTCGCAATGACACCCCTCTGTCATCGCGAGGGCCGCAGGCCCGTGGCGATCTCAAAGGCGAGATTGCCGCGGCCATGAATGGCCTCGCAATGACCGAAGACGAGATTGCCGCGCTCCCTACGGTCGCTCGCAATGACAATGACACGCATCCGTTTATCATGGAGGGTTTCAACCGCCGGTTCAGTCCGCATACCGTCAAGATTCGGGAAC
>CAZRKC010000032.1:0-26279 GCA_964600665.1 uncultured Candidatus Sumerlaeota bacterium | reverse complement strand
AGCTCAGCAAGTTACTTTTGTTTTTTTACCTGTCTACTTGACAGGGGGCAGTTCACTAGGCAGGGTTTATTCAGTTATTTTGTTAGACTAGCTACGGTGTGAGCATCAAGTTTTGCTATTAAAGCAATTAGAAGATTGAGCGTGTGGACATAGTCATCATAATGGATGATTCCAGTGTGACTATGAATATAACGAGTTGGGACTCCGATGACAATCGATGGGACACCTTTCGCATACATATGCACCTTACCTCCATCAGTCCCTCCGCCCATCATGGCAGAAAACTGATATGGTATTTTGTTTTCTTCTGCTGTTTCAACAACTAAGTCACGTAAATGAATGTTGGGAATCATTGTTGCATCAGCCAATAATATGACAGGTCCCATACCCAGCTTTTCTGTTGGCGGCTCATCTTTTTTCATCTCTGGCATGTCGCCCGCAATGGCCACTTCAAGTGTGAGGCAAACATCTGGTTGAACGACAGCAGCTGATGTTTGCGCACCACGGAGACCAATTTCCTCTTGAACTGTGCCGACTCCATAAACCGTGTTTGGATGATCCTGCTTCTGCAGGGCTTTCATCACGTCAATAAAGAGAGCACAACCGACGCGATCATCCCACGCTTTTGCCATCAGTAATTTCTCATTGGACATGATCTCAAAGGGACTGACGGGTACGATAGGATCTCCTGGCCGAACACCAAAAACTTGAGTTGCTTCTTCAGCGCTGGAGGCACCAATATCAATAAACATATGTCAATATATGTGGCGGTTTTGAACCCACGAGTCCCACTACATCCCCTTTTCGTGTTTTGACATTCACTTTTTGGGCGAGCATAACTTGGTCCCACCAGCCGCCAAGAGGGATAAATTTAATAAAACCTTCGCTTGTAATATTTGTGACCATAAACCCAATTTCATCAATATGCCCTGGGATCATAATTCTGGGTGATTTATCACTGCCTTGTTTCTTGCAAACGATACTGCCGAGATTGTCATATTCTATGGATGAATATGGCTCAGCATACTTACGGATTACATGACGTACTTCATGTTCATAGCCTGAAACACCAGATACTTCGGTTAACTCTTTAAACATGGCAAGTCGGTCTGTTAGTATGGTCATAATGACACTCCTTTCAAATGAGAAACTATAAAACAAAAGTGATAATGAGTGATGTCAAAAACATCGCGGTCATGGGATATACCGCATACCGGTAAATCTGAGTATACTCAGTTTGAAAATACTCATTCGTGAGAATCAGACAAAGATGCAGAGGCGAAAAGAAATACCCGAAAGTTGAGCTGATATATAGCATCGATAGCAATGGAATTAGTGAGGGTCCAGTTGGCAGCAAAGGAAGCAAAATTGGGAGAATGATTGCAACTGCAGCCATTGATGAGCCGGTTGCTAACGCAACAAACATCGGTAAAATTATCAGGAGAACTTGAAGGGGGACACCGTCTGCAACCAAACTGGAGACTATGCTGATAACGAAGCCACTTTGGGCAACGATCTCTTTAAAGACCATGACACCGACCATGGCCATGGCAATCTTACTGTCCAAACCATTTTTGATGAGGGGGAATATCCGATTAACTGAAGTGACCCGGTTGATAACCAATGCAGATGCTATTCCAATAGACAAACCTGCTGGATACGGCCACTTTAGACCGAGAACAAGAATTAAGCTGATGAAAATCGGAGCGGTGCTACCAACAAAGAGGGCAAGCATATTTTTTGCCATCGGATGTTCTGGTTCAACAAGACTTGGATTTGCAACGATCCCAGAAGCTGGATTGGGTGTTCGCAAGCAAACAAAGATAGCAACCACCAATGCAACAACACTCGCCGGTAAGTTGAATCGAATAAGCTGATAAATGCTAACTCCACCTAATGCTGCCAAAGAGATGAGACTGGCTGCCATGGGATATGCAGGAAACCAAACATGACGAAACAGCATATTGATGGCTGCTCTGCGGGATGCAGAGTATCCTAAGTCTTCCCCGACTTCATCAACCATGGGAGCAGAAATAATGGCCGCCCCCGGCACAGACACGAGCCCGATCAAGCCAGGAACGAGACCAATGATGACTTGCTTACTGCGAAATAAACCATGTAATGATGACACCATTCTCTCCAAACTACCTGTTTCTTTGAGGATGTGACCGAGTACTCCAAGAAGTACAACGGTGAATATCAGCGTGATGGTGGCCGGGGTCGAAAGGGCGGTGAAAACTGTACGGATAAATAGTCCAGGTGGCATTCGAGCAAGTAAGGCAAGAAAAGTAGACCCTGATAACAATGCATAACCTAAAGGAATTTTTCTTCTTAAAAGGTACAAAATTACTACAAATGTCATGAGAATACTTACTGCTTGATACATTTACGATTCCCCTTTTTAGACAGTGAATCTCATATCCTTTTTGCATCAATATCCGATTTTCTTTCTTTAAGAACATCTACATAATGATATGGGATACGAACTTCGCCAATTTTGATTTTATTTTTATACAAGGGTCCATGAGAATCCGACCCGCCAGTAACCAGCAAGCGATATCGATATGTTAACGATAGATAATGCATTTGCGTTTCGGGACGATGTTCAGGATGGTATACTTCAAGTCCCATCAGCCCGGCGCTTATCAATTCCGGTATCATATGATCTGATTTTGATGTACCGGGATGGGCAAAAACGGGTATTCCCTTGGCCTCTCGGATTAATGAAACAGCTTCGATAGGGGTCATCATGTATCTTGGTACGAAAGCAGGTCTCCCTCTGCCGATGTGGCTTCGAAAGGCTTCGGTTGGAGAGATGATGAGCCCTTTTTTATATAGTGCCAATGCTATGTGAGGTCGACCAACTGCTCCACAATCCACTAACTTCATTACATCATCAATATGGATCTCAAAACCCTGATCCTTTAGTTTCTCAACAATAGCTGTCACTCTCAGTATTCGTGCATGTTTGATATAATTCAATTTTGCCGTTAAGATTGACGAATTAAAATCCAAGTAGTAACCAAGAATGTGAAGGCTACGTCCTTCATAGTCTGTGTTGATTTCAATTCCTGGTACGACTTCGATGCCTAATTCGGAACCAGCTTTGAGTGCTGGTTGAATCCCTTCTGCTGAGTCATGGTCAGTGATTCCCACTGCTGATAACCCTGTGAGCGCAGCTTCTCGAACTGCTTCATAGGGTGTCAACATACCGTCGGATGCAGTTGTGTGAACATGTAAATCAGCTTCCATCGTAATCATCCTGTTACTATTCTTTTGAAGTTAAACTCTCCGCAAGATGGTACAGCGTTCTCACGCCGACACCCGTTGCTCCCTTGGCGATATAGGGTAATTCTTTATTAGACCAAACAGTTCCTCCTATATCAACATGGATCCATGGGAGATCACCAGCAAATGCTCCAATCAACAGACCACCGGTGATCATGCCTGCTGGGCGTCCACCTACGTTCTTGAAGTCGGCGATATCGCTTTTTAGATACTCTTTGTACTCGTCAAATATCGGCATTCGCCAGACCTTTTCACCGCTCTGATCAGCCGCTTGCATCAACAAATCAGAGAAAGTATCATTTGTGGATATGTACCCAGATGCTTCATGTCCCAGCGCGACCACAACGGATCCCGTCAATGTCGCAATATCAATAACCCTGGATACACCTAGTGAATGCGCATACGCAACTGCATCGGCAAGTACGAGGCGCCCTTCGGCATCGGTATTGAGAACTTCAATCGTTTTTCCACTAAATGTTTTCACAATATCTCCCGGTTTTTGAGCAGTTCCACTGGGCATATTCTCCGCCATTGCACATACGACAATCAGGTTGATTCTGAGCTTTGCATGAGCGACCGCACAGACGGCACACAGTACCGCTGCCGCCCCTCCCATATCATCTTTCATTGCTTCCATCCCATCAGCCGGTTTAATCGATATTCCACCGCTATCAAAAGTCATGCCTTTCCCTACCATTGCGGTGATGTCATTTGATTCGGGAGCACCTAGATATTTTAAGACCACCAAACGCGGAGGGTTTACGCTCCCTTTGCCGACACCTAGTAATGCCTGCATTGCCATATCTTCTAAATCTTTCTCATCGTAGATAATGCACTCAAACTGATATTGTTGTGCCAGTTCTGATGCACGCGCTGCAAATATTGTGGGTGTCAGATGATTCGAGGGTAATGTGGTTAAGTACCTTGCATAGTTTGTCATGTCGGCTAGATGTGTTCCGACAAGGATGCCCTTTTCAATCATCGGTCGACGCTCATCTGTGATTTCGGTCACCCACACTTGTTGGATTGCAGGTGTATCTTGTGGATCTGATTTGAACTCGTTGAACGTAAAGTCTGCCAGGATTGATCCTTCAGCAAGACATTTTGCAGCAGATTCTGGATCTAAACCACCGATGCCGGCACCATGAGTAATCGTGGCAATGGTAACCGCTTTCACTTTTTTGGCTGCGCGGATGGATGCCGCTGCAACCTGACGAACGCGATCCAGAGTGAATGATTCAGGTTTGCCCAGCCCTATCACGATCACTCTTTTAGGTTGGATACGATTGAATGTATGGATTAAAGTAACTTCATTCAATTTACCAGTAATCTCTCCTGTGGCAATCATTTCAGAAATTTGACCATCAAGCGCTCGGTCAACAGCACCTGTGCCACCACTGGGAATTTTGACTCCTTCAAAAAGATTGACCACAGCTACATCACATGGTACGGTTATGATATCTTTGGCAATGACTTCAAATCGCATGATCTGCTCCTCCTTATATCGTTTCTTTCATAACTCTTAAAAAATTACCTCCAAGTATTTTGTGGATATCGGGTTCACTATAGCGCCGATCAAGCAAAGCTTGGGTAATGGCAGGCAAGCATGTAACATCATCCAGTCCCTCCGGTGTTGCGGGTATGCCATCAAAGTCCGAGCCAAGTCCGACATAATCAACTCCCACAAGCTGCACAATATGATCAATGTGATCCACCAACCGTCCGATGGTCGCGCGTTCCCGATCGATAAAGGGGGGTGCAAAATTCATTCCCATCACGCCACCGTTACGTGCAAGAGCCACGATCTGGTCATCCTTTAAATTACGAACATGAGCGCATTGGGTAAACGCATTTGAATGGGATGCGATGATGGGTTTTGAAGTGTGTTCAAGTACATCCCAGAATCCATGTTCATTTATGTGTGACACGTCAATCATCATACCGAGCTGGTTCATTTCTTTGACTACTTCGATGCCAAAACTGGTAAGCCCACTGTTGGCAAATTTCTCGCCAACCCCATCTGCAATATCATTTCGTTCATTCCAAGTCAACCCGATGGCTCTGACCCCGAGTCGATACAAACAAGCCAATACTCCTAAGTCGCCCGCCAAAGCTTCACCGCCTTCTATTGAAAGCAGAGCAGCTATTTTCCCAGATTTTGTTGATTTACTGATATCGTCATACTTGGTTACCAGCATAATCTGGTCACTATTTTTCTCGATTTCCCGATGGAACTGGGAGATCATTTGTAGCGTTCGTTTGAGTGCCCTTTCTGGCTTGTATGCTGGCTCAATGAACGCAGCAAAGAACTGGACATTCACTCCGCCTTTTTGTAGTCGTGGGAAATCAACATGCGTAACCGTGTTTTCTTCTCCCAAGCCAAATACTCTCCCGTTTACTAATTCCAGTAGCGTATCAATGTGACCATCCACAACAATTGCTTTGCTATGAATATCCTTTGCCAATGGGCTGGCCAAATCATTGATCGTTAATGATGGGGTATTTTGGTCCAATCGTATCACTCCTCTTTCAGATTTGATAGTGGTCACGGTCATACATAAAAGCCTGTTTATCATCGAAGATAAACAGGCTAAAGAATGTTCACCCGATTCACTTATCTAGGTTCGACGATTAATTTGATTGCAGTCCGTTCTTCACCGTCTATGATAATATCAGTGAAGGCAGGTATACAGATGAGGTCCATCCCACTAGGGGCAACAAAACCACGGGCAATTGCAACTGCTTTCACGGCCTGGTTGAGCGCTCCAGCCCCGATCGCTTGTAATTCGGCGGTGCCGCGTTCTCTTAAGACACCAGCAAGGGCACCTGCGACCGAATTCGGGCTGGACTTAGCTGAGACTTTCAGTACGTCCATTTCATTACCTCCCTGATTAAGATGACTGCTTTTAATTTCCAATATTCGATAATATTGTCGAATTCCCTCTTTTACGGTAATGATAGCAATAAATTTTCGATTAATCAAAAACTGTGCATGTGCCCTGCAGCCCAAACATAGAATAGTCTAGCCGGGTTATTTAAAACGCAAAATATATGATCCCACACAAACCGCACCCGATAGCAAAATAGACAAAAGATTGAATGACCAAATGTTTGTCACGGCGTCTGTATCCAGTAATCATGCCACTTACGCCTAATATAATCAGCAATATCCCGAATAACATGCTGAATCTCCTTTTTAATCATTTGTTGCTTTCAGATTGTTTTGCACTTATTTTATTGAGACATTTCATCTTCATTATACATCATGTCCCGACGGTGAACAAATTGTAAGTGCAAAGGGATAAAGGGATTTACCCATAAACTTTTATTTAAAAGTCAAACATCGATATCTGATTGTTTATCTGTTGTCGATATAGGCATAACAAAAAATAGAAACCCCTTGGGCGAGAGGTTTCTGTCACAAAAATTGGTGAGCCTCTTGGATATCTGTAATATTAGTCGGGCAAGTATTCATAGATGCGTTCGATTGATAGACTTTCCCCTGTTAAGGGGTCAATATCAATCACAACAGCGGAGAGAATCATATCACCCTTTGCAACTGAGAATCGGACTGGCATCTGTGTTAAAAATCTTTCGAGAACCGAGCTTGTTTCAACACCGATAACTGAGTTGATGGGCCCTGTCATTCCAACATCCGTTATGTATGCTGTGCGATTTGGAAGAATGCGTTCATCTGCAGTTTGCACATGGGTATGCGTGCCAATAACTGCACTTACTTTTCCATCCAAATGCCATCCCATTGCAACCTTTTCTGATGTTGCTTCGGCGTGAAAATCAACGATAATGATAGGGGTATCTTTTTTTATCACGGTCGCTTCTTTCTCCAATGAACGAAAGGGGCAATCAAGTTGATTCATGAATACCCGCCCTGATGCATTGATGATACCGATTTTGCTACCCTTATTTGTGGTGAAAATACCCGATCCCCTGCCTGGTGGGTTGCCGGGATAATTCATCGGCCGTATGATTCGTGGTTCGCGTGATAAATACTCATAAATCTCTTTCTTATCCCAAACATGATTCCCCATGGTTAAGACATCAATGCCAAGTGCAAACAGGTCAATGGCAATTGGTTCTGTGATGCCAACACCGCCTGCAGCATTCTCGCCATTTGCTATCGTAAAATCAATTTGATAATTCATGATAATTTTTTCGAGCATTGCTGCTACTGCAGTGCGACCAGGCTGTCCGATAATGTCACCAATCATTAGGATTTTCATGTGATCCCATCCTTACATGTTGAAGACCATGACTCTCCCGTCTTCTCGATATGCAATAAAATTACGTTCTTGAGTGTGTGTTTTTAAATCCAATAGCATAGTATCAATTATTTCCTCTTGCAGGAGTAAATCTTCTTCCATCATGGTCTCATTTCGGTCTACGACAAGTTTATCAGGGAAATTTGATTCCACTAACTGAATAATCATGGAAATCTCTTCTTGCGATAAGGTTTCAGTATTTCGAATGATTTCAATTCGCGTCACATCGTCAAAATCATCGAAGCGGATGTTTGTCTTATGTTTCTTGTTACCATCAATACGGTGAAAAACATCTAAGCTCAGGTTCAAGATATGTTGGAAATCGGCTTTCCGGTCGCTTGACATCGATCCCATAACCAGAAATGTAAATTTCAATGTATGGGATTTCGGGTCAAAATAAAGCGCGCTAATTTCTGGATAGCGAACGAGGATTGAGACCATTAAACTGATACCATTTGTCACATTTTCTTTATCATGCGATTTTGCACCGATTGCCATCGTTCGCACCCCCTTTTCTATTCTGACTCAACATTCTGCATTATAAAATTTATTCCTGCAGTTCACCATGAAACCAAAACGACTTCTTGCGAAGTCGTTATTGTTATGGTTTTAAGGGAGCTTATTTCGCGTAATCGACAGCTCTTGTTTCCCGAATGACCATGACTTTGATCTGCCCAGGGTACTCCATATCCTCTTCAATCTTCTTGACGATATCCCTAGCGACTCGTATGGCTGCGAGGTCATCGATCTTATCCGGTTTGACCATGATGCGAATTTCTCTTCCTGCTTGAATGGCATATGCTTTTTCGACGCCTTCGAAGGAATCGGCAATCTGTTCGAGTTTTTCCAATCGTTTAATATATGATTCAAGGGTCTCTCGGCGTGCACCTGGTCTTGCCGCAGAGACTGCATCTGCTGCCTGCACTAGGACTGCTTCGATGGAAGTAGCTTCAACATCACCATGATGAGCGGCAATCGCGTTGATTACTTCCGGACTTTCTTTGTATTTGCGAGCCAATTCTTCTCCAATCGTGACATGGGGCCCTTCGACCTCATGATCGACTGCTTTCCCAATGTCATGCAGGAGACCGGCTCTTTTGGCCAAGTCTTCTCTGACACCAAGCT
Organism: uncultured Candidatus Sumerlaeota bacterium; assembly: GCA_964600665.1. Classification (GTDB taxonomy): domain Bacteria; phylum Bacillota; class SLNR01; order SLNR01; family SLNR01; genus CAZRKC01. Next base: position 17,586 of record CAZRKC010000032.1, on the reverse strand, counting down.
CTGCAGCCATCACTTTTGCCAGATGCGCAACTTCGATGGAATGTTTCAGCACATTTTGACCGTAGCTTGTGCGAAAACGGAGGCGACCGAGTAGTTTAATGATTTCCGGGTGAAGGCCATGTACGCCAACTTCGAATGTGGCTTGTTCACCTTCTTCGCGAATTTGTACTTCCACTTCTTTCTTCGCTTTTTCCACCATCTCTTCGATTCTTGCTGGATGAATCCTCCCGTCAACAATGAGCTTTTGTAGCGCAAGACGGGCGACTTCACGGCGAATTGGATCAAATCCGGAAATAATCACAGCTTCAGGCGTATCATCAATAATCAAATCGATTCCGGTTAAGGTTTCAAAAGTTCGAATATTCCGCCCTTCCCGTCCGATGATTCGACCCTTCATTTCATCATTGGGCAATTCGACAACGGATACAGTGGTTTCGACAGCGTGATCCGCTGCGCATCTTTGAATAGCCAATGAGATTATGTTTTTTGCTTTCTTTTCGCCTTCTTCTTTTGCCTGATTTTCAATATCTTTGATGAGGATAGCCGCCTCATGCCGGATCTCTTCTTCAATGTTGGAAAGCAAAATGCGACGAGCGTCCTCGGATGTGAGTCCAGATAACCGTTCCAGCTCAGCCACCTGTTTACTTTTCAGGTCATTGATGGATTCTTTGATCCGCTCAATTTCCTGGTCTTTCCGTGCAATGTTTTCTTCCTTTTTTTCCAAAATTTCAACTTTCCGGTCGATAGTTTCTTCTTTCTGAAGCAAACGCCGTTCATTTCGTTGTAGTTCACTGCGACGTTCGCGAATTTCTTTCTCCAGATCATTCCTTACTTTATGGACTTCCTCTTTTGCCTCTAATATTGCCTCTCGTTTTACAGCTTCTGCATCTTTGTCAGCTTCCTCCAGGATTTTCCTGGCATTGATCTCTGCTGACTGAATCTTCGCCTCAGCTAAGTACTTACGGAGGAAATACCCCACAATGAAAGCGACAAGGCCTAAAGTGAAGCCAATGATGTAGATTATTGGATTGTCAGGTATAGTTATCACCTCCTGTTTTTATTCTGTCAATTTATCGCGATTAAGTACTCCCATAATCCAAAAGAGAGCCATCCTGAGGCTCTGCCAAAAGCATATCTGCCATAGTTGATAGGCTCGTGGTGCCGGACAGCTAGATTCCTTCATCTAATTCTATAACTTTTCCGAAATCATGTCAAGGGAGGGGGGTGGTGTGCTTAATGATATCGCAATGCTTTTATCCGTCCGCATTTCGATGCGGTATGATTGGTCAGCTATCTCTGCCAAATAGCTATTGTGCGTTATCATAATAACCTGGCGCTGGAACACTTGACTGATATGCTTTAGGAAGTCTCCCACATTAGTCATAAATTCTTCACTCACATGTTTGGCGGGTTCGTCTAAAACTAGCGGACCGCTCAAAGCTGGCTGATAGGATTGGAGTAAGGCAAATCTCAAGGCTAAAGAGACCACATCAACAATACCACCGCCACGAGCATCTTCAGGTTGATTCTCCACCGTGAAATCTCCATACCGTGAAACGATGAGAAATTCCGCTTCGGTTCGACCCCTGATATTTACCATTTGAATGCGAAATGCGATGTCAGATCCGAAAATGAACTGTAATGCATGGGTCACGATCATCTCAATCTGCTGCTTTGCTTGATCGCGAGCGTGCTCCGCGGTATTTTGCAATAGAATCCGAACCTGCTCTAAGAGGATACCCTCTGCTCTTAACCTTTCGATCCGCATGTTCTTATCTTTCAACAACTGAACGAGGTGGTTTTTTCTGTCTTTGCGGAGAAGATAATCTGTTTTAAGTCGATCTAGATCGCTATCAAATATTTCCCATACTCCCTTTTGATTCACTGCAAATCACCTTGTTTCTGATGGATCAAGGTATGCGGGATAAGGGTTCGTGCTTCTTCGAGCAATTTGTCAATCTCTTGCTCCAGGTCATGAATCACTTGTTCAAGTTGATCAGGTGTAACTCCTAAAGTTTCCATCTCTCTCAAAAGGTCTTCTTGCTGGCGTTCCAACTCTTCCAATTTGGCTTCAGCACGATATCGCAATGTTCTCGCTTTCTCAAGGTCTTCCTTTAACTGTGTCAATGCATTTTCACGTTCATCCATATGATTAGCTCCTTCTTTGTGTAATTGTATCGAGGATATGCGGGAGATGCTGGGTATTGACTGGCTGCAGACACAGCGGACAATACCCCAGTTCGGTAAGTGCATCTTGGTATTGGTCTGATAGGGTTGTAATGCTCGCGTCGATTTTTGATACATATTGTTTTCCATTTTCGATCCGAGTTGCAATTTCCCTATATTTAAGATGAATATTTTTCAGTTTCCCTTCTTGGGGTAATAACTGATCTAGGTGTTCGAGAATAATTCCGGCACTCTCAGTTACTTTTAACTCATTAAGGAGATTCCTTGTCTGGACCTCTTCTGCAGAAAGATGATCCTTTTTGATGCTGGTCAAATTTATCTTGGAAAGGCGGATACGGTAGGCATCAACCTGCTGGATCATCGTCATTGCTCTCGGCAATAGTGAAGTCTTTTCCAGAGAATTTTGTTGTGCAATAATCTCTGTTGACAATTGCAAGCCGCGGTTGTGAAATTTTAGTAACTGCAGTCGGAAGGAAACACGATTGTGTAGGATACTCGTCAGCATTTGCACCTTCTCGACTGAAGCCGTTTCGCTCAAAATCATCTCATACCCATGCTTTGATGAAACAGTACGAGACCAGCTGCCATGGAGTCGCGAGAGACTTCTCACTCGCTCCATTTCTTCAGAAGCAAGGTTAATTTTTATCTCAGCCGACGGGATCAAGAAAAGGGCTTGTAATGTATGATTCAATTCGTTGCTCATCTTTAGGAGCGTGTGCCATTGGAGTTCAACTTTCGTTAAATTATCAAGCTTCGCGCACGCATAATTCCGGGCTGACTGAATGATTTCTCCCTTTCTGATTTGTGTTTCGAGGTCTGGTAAATCTGCAAATGTCTCCAATTGAGCAACCACTTCGTCAGCTTCCTGCTTCAGTCTTCTTTCATCCTGTAAGATACGTTGCAAGTCTCTTTGCGTGGTTCGAATAGCTGCATCAATCACATGAACACCAATCAATCGTCCAATCGATTTCGCTTTGGTCGAACCTGACTCTGAAAGAAGGAATGCCGGGTCTAGCTGCAATCCAAGATTTACGGATGTTGTTTTCCCCGAGTCAAGTGTGACTTTACCCATCCCATGGGCTAATAAAACCTCTTCAGGTATGTCGGTGCCAAAACCCTCAAAGACTTGATCATTCCCATCCGGGTGCGTTACTATGTACCGATTATAATTGGTACCCCTTTCTCGGGTAATCACATATCCATCAGAAAAAGCGACTTTAACTTTTGCTTCTTGATGCCCAATCCGAATAAAATCGCTTCCCCTGGGCTCATTGTACAAAACCCAACGTAAAGCGCGGATAATCGCAGTTTTTCCTTGGTCTGACGGTCCCACAATGACATTTAGGCCATCAGCTAATGAGATATGTGTATTTTCGTGAGACTGGAAATTTAATATATCAATATCTGTTATGTGCTTCAATTTCATAACCGGGATACATAACCCGGCCCTCCTTTTGGATCAGATGTCAGAATCCTGCTCGCCAGATATAATTGTATGCTCTGCAAGCCCGATTCTGCGAATCGCTTCCTGCCGTACTTGTTCGGGGATATCAATCGCATCTGCGATCGCGGTAATAATTTGGGGAACCCCCCATAGTCGGAAGTCACTTGTCGCTTGAATCTCCCGTGTGAATTCAGCTAACTGGTTTTCCCGATATTGTGTTTGTATCAAGACCTCACGATCTAGCACGACCACGCCAGGCTGGGCACTTTGAAATATGTGTGATTCCCATGTAATTTGTTTTCTATTAATTGTTAAAAGGAGCATCTGCGGAGTTCTCTCCATCTCGGTCAGGCTGTTGTTAATGCGTACCATTGCGCCCGGGTTTACGAAATATTTGCTGTCAATTTTTACGATTCCATTTCGTCGTGGATCAAATCCAAAATGGTAATGGCCGCATATGGTTATATCGGCATCTGTGTGAGTAATTTGATCGATCAACGTGTGTGCGATGCCTGGGAAAAATGGTTTTTCTAGTAACATACCATGCACTAAATGAATCGCAATATCTGACCTAGGGTCTTTTTTAACGCAATAATCCATGGATGGATCACGACGATCGAGTTGGTGGTGGAAATGGGTTCCGGTGAGCTGAACGCATGTATCCAGGTCCTTCAAAAATACTATTTCTTGGTTTTGTGGTAAAAGACAAATGATGCCAAAGCTGTCCATTAAGCCTAACATTGTGCGGTTTAGCGTATCGGGGTTCTGCCCAAATATATCGTGATTACCTGCAACCATATATATTGGAGCTGGACTAAATTTCAAAACTGACGCAATTTCCCGGACAACCGATGGGGAAACATCAGGGCGATCAAAAAGATCTCCAGCATGAAGAATCGCATCGACATGGTTCTCTTTTGCGACTGCCATCACTTCAGATAATTTTTTGATTACGGTCTCAAAAAAATCATCGCGTCTACTCTTTGGAGATGAACCTCGAATATGGCTGTCAGCGACAATCAGGAACTTCATCAGCGGTAACCCCTTCGCGGTAGTTTTCCAGAATTTGAGCGATAATCGAAAAATTGAATCCTCTGCGCTGGAGAAGCCCAGCTAAACGTCTGAGACGAATTTGAGGGTCATCTGTCCGATTCTGTTCTTGCTGCCACTTCTTTTTGGCGATTTCCTGGGCAGACAGCAATTCTCTTTCAAAAGAATCAGTTTCATTCAATACAGATTCGATGACGTCTACTGGGACTCCTTTTGCATGTAAGCGTGACCTTAAGTATGACTGACCAACTGCTGCTTGAGGAAATTTTGCTTCAACCCATCGTTTGGCAAATGAATAATCGTCAATATATTTTTTTTGACCTAACTCCGCAAGAATCGCATCAACTATTTCCTTATCATGTCCTCGACGCAGGAGTTTTTGGCGCAAATTACCAGAAGCATATGAACGATGGGCTAACAACTTAATAGCATAAGCCATTGCGGTTTTATATGAGCTGACTTCCATGTCGTCGCCTCATTTCATAGACAAAAGGAAGGATATGCATCCTTCCTTTTGTTGTCAATCTTGACGGGATTCATCCTCAGATTCAACAACTTTCGATTTGATGCTACCTAAACTCAAACTTTCACGGATTCGCTGTTCGATTTCTGCACTCAATTCAGGTCGCTGTTTCAAAACTTCTTTAATATTCTCTCGCCCCTGTCCTAAACGCTCATCCTTATAGGAATACCATGCTCCACTTTTGTTCATAATATCCATTTCTACCGCGATATCAACCAGACTTCCTTCTTTAGAAATTCCTTGACCATAGATAATGTCGAATTCTGCTTGACGGAAAGGAGGTGCAATTTTATTTTTTACGACTTTGATGCGAGTTCGATTGCCGACAACATCATTCCCGATCTTAATGGAATCTGTCCGCCGTACTTCCATACGTACAGAGGCATAGAACTTTAAGGCTCTTCCTCCCGGCGTTACTTCAGGATTCCCAAACATGACCCCGACCTTTTCACGTAATTGATTGATAAAAATAGCTGATGTTTTAGATTTACTAATTGCTCCAGAAAGTTTTCTTAATGCTTGGGACATCAAACGTGCTTGGAGACCCACATGTGCATCTCCCATATCGCCTTCTAACTCGGCTCTGGGAACCAATGCTGCTACAGAGTCGATGACAACCACATCAACAGCTCCGCTTCTTACGAGTGCTTCCGCAATCTCCAGAGCCTGTTCGCCGGTGTCCGGTTGTGAGATCAATAGGTTATCGATATCAACGCCTAAATTCTTTGCGTACAATGGATCCAGAGCATGTTCAGCATCGATAAACGCGGCAATGCCACCAAGTTTTTGAGCCTCAGCAATCACATGCAACGCAACGGTTGTTTTTCCAGATGACTCCGGCCCAAAAATTTCAATGACCCGACCTCTGGGAATCCCTCCGACTCCTAGTGCAATGTCTATCGCCATTGAACCGGTGGGGATGGTCTCGACTTGCATGGCTGCAGAGGCTTCCCCAAGCTTCATGATCGAACCCTTACCAAACTGTTTTTCGATTTGAGTCAAAGCAATTTCCAGTGCTTTGCGTTTCTCGTTCAAATCCGTATCCCCCTTTGATTGGTCAAATTTTCTTGAAGTATGGGGTTTTCCATTACTAAACCCATTATATCAAAAGAACATATGTTTGGCTATTCATTTGTTAAATATTCTTAAAATCAAACTCACGCAACACATTGTAAACCGGTCCTGATGGAGTCAAATCACTGGAGAAGAGCGTTATGGAATGAACCACCTGTGATCCCATCCACTTCATCTCTTTGATATTTTTCACACGATTTGGGTCAATTTTAACTGGAGATCGGAGCCTGCCTAACGTCACATGGGGTATGAACGATCGGGCTAAGTCATGATTTGCTAACCCCAACTCATTGATCCCGGTAGAAATTTGAGATTGAAGCATGCATGTTTTCTGATACCCTTGCTGGATACACAGCCAGATAATGCGCGGATGATACAATGTCGGAAAACCATCAATTTTTGAAGGTGTTATCACATAAGGGCACCAACCTTTTGCGGTATGGTGAAGTATTGGATCGAGCGATGTCAACTCATCTTCAGTCCGGTCCCCCAGGAAAACAAGGGTGAGGTGAGTTTGGTTTGGGGAAACCCAGTGAATTTCATGAACCATGGCGAATTGGTGATAAATTCTATCATAATCCATTGTCATTGAATTCTCCAGGCAGATCGCAATAAAGCTTCGCGTTTTTTTAGATAACACTCTCACCCCTACTTTCGGAGATATTGCCAAATCAACCGTAAGCCTTGCTGTGTCGCTCGTGCACGGATTGCAGTCCGGTCTCCGGAAAACATGTGTGAATGGGTTTCATCCCCTAGCGGACCCGAAATACCGAAACATACATAACCCACTGGCTTGTTTTCACTCCCACCAGTTGGACCCGCGATTCCTGTAACAGAAAGCGCTATTTGAGCATGGCCATATAATACTGCACCCTTGGCCATGGCTAACGCAGTTTCTTCACTTACGGCCCCGTATTGTGCTAAAGTTGCATCAGGTACCTCTAACATTTCTTTTTTTGCTTGATTGCTATAACAGATAAAGCCTCTCTCAAAGTAGGATGACGCACCAGGTACATTGGTGATTCTGGCAGAGATCATCCCTCCAGTGCAGGACTCTGCAACAGCTAACATCCAGTTCTTCTGAAGTAAAATGCGCCCAATGACACTTTCCATCGTATCTTGATCTGTGCCATATATCTGATCACCAATAATCGCTCGAACTTTCTCTTCCATTTCATCTATCAATTGGCGCGCTTCTTGATGGCATGCTGCCTTTGCTGTTATGCGAAAAGTCACTTCACTGCCTGCCAAGGGTGCAATCGTGGGGTTGGTCTGTTGCTCAATGATTTCTCGAATTGCTTCTTCAGCTGCTGATTCTCCAATTCCAGTGAGTCTTAGTGTCCGTGATAAAATGGCTCCTGTTCCTTTACACCACTTCTCATACAGATAAGGGATAACCGTCTGTTCCATCATCGGTCGGAGTTCTCTGGGTGGACCAGGTAATATAATAAATGTTCCTTGATTATGTTCGATGATTACCCCCGGTGCGGTACCATTGGGATTTGGGATCACGATTCCGCCCCTAGGGAAGACTGCTTGTTTAATGTTATTCTTTGGCATGATCAATCCACGTCGCGTGAATAGGTGATCCAGATATTTTAGTTCATCTTCACGAAGTTCCATCGGTAAATCAAGTACTTTAGCAACAGTTTCCTTTGTAAGATCATCCATTGTTGGTCCAAGACCACCTGTGGTGAATATGATATCGGAACGTGTGAGTGCTTGCTGTATTGCTTGTGTGATGCGGATCTCATTATCGCCCACAGTGGTATGATAATACATATCAATCCCAAGGGGGGAAATCATTTCTGAAATGATTTGTGCATCAATATTACTGATCTGACCGAGAAGCAGTTCGGTTCCAACTGCAATAATTTCAGCTTTCATCTATGACACTTCCTTTTCTGGTATGCTAAATGATTTTACCGAAGAGGTCATAATCCCCAACCTTGGTTACTTTCGCTCTTACAAAATTTCCTGGGAGTACGTCCTCACCGGTGAGAAATATATGTCCGTCGATTTCTGGAGAGTCCCGAAATGTACGTCCGATAATTGGGAACCCATTGGATGCTCGGGTGGATTCGACTAAAACATCTAGAACTTTCCCGCGGTATGATTGGTTGATTTGTCTCGAGATACCTCTCTGTATGGTTGATATGTGCATTAAGCGGTCTTGTTTGACTGTATCCGGCAGTTGATTCTTCATCATGCCGGCTTTGGTTCCTTCTTCTTGAGAGTAGGCAAAGAACCCAGCCCGATCCAAGCGTGCTTCCTGGATAAAATCGACTAACTCTTGGAATTGAGCATCGGTTTCCCCAGGGTAGCCAACGATAAACGTACTTCGAATCGTGATGTCTGGTATCCAAAACCGCAGGTTGTGGATCAGCTCCCAAATTTCATTTCGGTTCGTATGTCTTTCCATAGAATACAGAACTGTGTCATTGATGTGCTGCAGTGGAATATCAACATAATTCAGTACTCTCTCCTCACCTGCAATGAATTCCATGAGCGCGCGCGAAAAGTGACCAGGATACGTGTACAGTAAGCGCAACCAAGGGGGAGGACACTCTTTGATAATTGTCTTCAGTAATTTGAGGAGGCCTTCTTTTTCATGCCGATCGAGACCGTATTGAGTGACATCCTGGGCTATCAGAATAATTTCTTGCACGCCTCTTTCTAGCTTTGATTGGATATCTTTGACGACATCCCTCTCAGAACGGCTGATCAACCTTCCTCTTAAAGCTGGGATGATGCAAAACGAACAGCGGTGATTACACCCTTCTGCAATTTTTACATAAGCGGTATAGGGTGGCGTCAGCTGAATCTCGGGAGTATGGTCCATGCTTTCATTCGCTAGAATCCCTTGAATGAACACCGGCCGAACACTTGCTTCAATTTGATCCAAAATATCAGCGACGCGATGAAAGTCACCTGTTCCAAGTATTCCATCGATCTCAGGTATCTCTGCCAATAATTCTTCAGGGTAACGCTGAGCCAAACACCCTGTTACGATGATGCCCGAACAGACCCCGTTTGTCTTGTAATTACAGAATTCAAGTATTGTGTCGATGGACTCTTTTTTTGCGTCTCCAATAAACCCGCACGTGTTAATAATAATATAATCTGCAACTTTTGGGTCGTTGGTCATTTGATACCCACGCCTGATTAGAATGCTGATCATAACTTCTGAGTCCACCAGATTCTTGGGACACCCCAACGAGATAAATCCAACCTTTTTCATATAGATTCCCCACTTATCTTGTTCAGTAGCATGTAATTGTACGATTGACGCTTTGAAAATCCAAGGATTCTGGAAAATCCGATGTCACCTGCAAGTTGAATGGCTCTGGAAATATCGCACCCGATGAGGGCAGGATGATGTGCATCCGAACCTAAGGTGATTTTGTCCCAGCCAATAGCGTGAAGATCCTCCAAAAAATCACGTGATGGGCAAGGTTCGGAAAGCCCTTTTCGCCAATTTCCAGTATTGATTTCAATAGCAATATCTTCTCTGGCAATAGCATTGCACACTTCGTTCCAATATGGTCGATGAGCGGTATCAATTGTGTTGTGATACAGCGGATAAGAAAATCGTTTGTAAAGATCCAAATGTGCCATCGCGTCAAATAGTCCACTATTAACGGCGAGAAGCAATTGCCTGAAATAGATTTTGCAGACTTCATCAGCACTTTTACCCTGGCAAAAGGCACGGCAATCTTCAGGAACAGCGATTGAAAGGCCCTCTAAACTATGAACAGCACCGAGTACATAGTCAAATGGATAAGCCTCAGTCATGTCTTTGATCGCTGTCTCGATTGCGGGATGATAATCAACTTCAAGGCCTACCCGGATAACAATACCAGCGTCATGGAACAATGAATTTAGGTGATGTATGTGATCAATATATGTCGTCAGCCACCTGTCTGTGACTGAGCGCATCAGTCCATTGACTTTCACATATCCATCAATCAAGCGACGTTCAGGTACTAAATCGTAATGTGTGGTGAAACATATTTCAGTTAATCCGGCTTTAATAGCTGCTTCAACATAGGATTCCATTGGACCAATTGCATCAATAGAATAATCAGGGTGGACATGATAATCCAGCATAAGTACCTCCTTGATATTACTGGGTTTGCAGGCCGTTTGTTAGTTGTGTGTTAGTTGTAGATTTTGCATACTCATATGCCCTCACAATATATCATACAATACAAGGAATACTCAATGCAAATAAAAACCCTCTTTCGAGGGATGTAGACATATGTTTACTGTATTAAACTCTCCAAGAGCAATCCCATCAAACTAACCTTCTATCTAGTACAGACTGTGCGTTGCATTTGTTGGTAATCGTGTTAGATACTTTTAATCTCTGTGCAAATACGTGGAAACCTATTTAAAAACGCATCGACAACCAAAGGGTCAAACTGTTTTCCGGAACAGTTAACTATCTCTTGTCTTGCTGCTTCAAAACCAATTTTTTTGCGATAAGGCCTTTCTGATATAATTGCGGAAAACGAATCGGCTACACAAATGATTCTTCCATGAAGCGGTATCTTTGCACCATCAATACTGTTAGGATAACCCTTTCCATCAAATCGTTCATGATGTGTCAATACAGTTATGGCGACGCTTTCCAGTTCCGGGATTGGCACGAGAATCTTATAGCCACTTTCAGAATGACGTTGAATGACTTCATATTCTTCCTTCGAAAGAATATCAGGCTTTTCAAGAATGTAATCAGGAACGCCTATCTTACCAATATCATGCATCAGTGCTGCTGTTAATAGTTCTTTAATATTATCATCACCGAGCCCTAACTCTTCTCCTATCTCTTTAGAAATCAGTGCTACCTGATCCGCATGAATCTTTTCCCGTGGGCTTTTCTCCCTCAGTGCCTGCATAATCATTTCCACTGTCCCAATGGAACTGCGATTCCACATTATTTTATTCTTATACATCATGTTTTCGGCCTGCCTAAATACATCGCCGATACGTTGATGAGGTTCCTTCTTAGTGGCAAACCCCATCGATACGGAAATGGGTTTCCCTGAAACCGAAATCTTCTCAGTAACTATTTTCTTGATTCTTTTTATAAGATCATCAGCATGGATCTCATCCTGTCCAATCAGTAGTAGTGTGAACTCGTCTCCTCCAGTTCTTGCAATAATACAATCATCAGGGCTGACCTCATTCATCAAACCTGCAACTTGTTGAATAACCTTATCACCAGCTTGATGTCCATGCACATCGTTAATGAGTTTCAAGTCATCAATATCCGCAAGGATTAAAGTGAGTGGATAATTGCCTTCATAATCATACCTGGCTAACTCTTCATCAAAATACCGCCGGTTGAACAATCCCGTAAGAGAATCATGGTCGCTACGAAACTGCACCTGCGCTTGGGCCAGTTTTGGGTCGGTAATATCCGTGAAAATAGTTGCAAAGACACCCTGATGGGGTTGATATGCAATGACATGATAATGCCTCTTCAGGATACTTGAGTATTCGTCAAACTCAATAGTCTCGCCGGTTAAAGCAACGCGTCCATATCGTTCTATCCAGTGGGGTTCGATATCAGGCAATACCTCCTTGCATGTTTTCCCCAGTATCTTTGCACCTTCCAGTCCTGTAAGTCTTTCAAAACTTGGGTTAACCATAAGAAAACGATAATCAACAGGGTTACCTTTTTCGTCCAGTATGATCTCGTGCACTGCTAGTCCTTGCTCCATATTTCGAATTAATTGCTTTAAACTACGTTCGCTTTCAGCCAGAGCTTTTTCTGCTGTAACTTTTTCCGTAACATCATTGTATGAGGCTACAAGATCTCCACTTGGCAATTTGAATATCCTGTCTTCGTACCACTTAAACCGTTGGTCGTGGCTAATTATGTGCATGAGTGTATAGGTGTCTTTACCAGTTTCCCATGTCTCCTTCAAGTAGTGGATCAAACCAGATCGGTCATAATCTACATTAACTTCATACAAAGATTTACCAATCGCATCTTCTTTTGATACATTATGGTATTTCAAGCCCATCTTATTGATATCTTTAACTAGATAGTCTTTTGCCATTTGCCCTTGTTTAGTAACTTCCAAAATTGTGGAACCGCTTCCCATGTTTTCAAACAATGATTCAAATCTCTCTTTTTCTACTTTGATTCTTGTTTCATCTTCTTTGCGTGCGATCGCAAGCCCCATAACCCTTGTATAGATATCAACAATTGTGTGATTCCTATAGGGTATCCCTCTTGGCATGCTGAAGAGAAAGTAGCCGAAAACCCTCTCTTTAACACTAATTTTTGAGACTATGGTTTCACCAATCCCGATATCATTTTCAATTGCTTCAAACAATTTCTTTATTTCTTCATCTTCTGTAACTTCTGAAAATCTGTTATACTCTTTTGTTAATACATCACCATAAGGCATCCAAGTCGCAGGGTTCTCATTCCATATTTTCCCTATGATTTGCTCCTGAAAGAAATAATGAACTAATTCTTTAGTCTCCGAATCAGTTGATATTGCAACAGTCCGTGATGTTTGGTTAGCATATTCTAAAACATTGAAACCAACAAACTTCGCGTCTGCTAATTCTCTCAAAGTATCTGTCATATGCTGATAATCGATATCCTCAATACTTTTAGAAAGAGTCATCTCAAGCGAAGAAACTATCTTTGTAAGTTTATCTAAATGTGATCTTAACTCAGAAGTATCGTAATACAGTGCAATGAATTTCCCCTCACCCAATTTGATGACATTCAACTGGATCCAACCATTCCACAAGGCACTATAGAATGATGTGGTATCTTGTGGTTTATCTCCATACGCAACTTCTTCAATGAACTCTGCTTGCTCAAAAGGGTCTTTTTTCAGGTGTGGATACACATCAAGTAATCTTTTCCCGACCAATGTATCCATTTTCAATCCTGACTTCTCTTCATATGCATTATTGATACTTAAATATTCATAGTTGCTGGGTTTTCCGTCTAAACCAGGCAAACTCTTTCCAATAATCATTGGGATAGGGAGATCATCAAGGACTTGTTGAAGCCCATCATAGACTTTAGTCGTTAACTGCATAATATCCCCTCCAAAGAGTATTTGTTTTTAAATTTGCTGTAAAAGTATATATTCCTTCTTTTGAAAGAATTGTCTGACAATGATAACCGGATGTTTTGAGGAATCTACTTGAAGGGTTGATCGAACTTAAGTATATTTATGCTACTGAAATACTAAGAGGAACTAATATAGTCACTAAACTCTCCCTGATTGATTATACTGGGATGGCAAGCTGTTATTAATTTCTATTAATTGTAGTTTCACTTATGACCTGTGTTCATCGTGGATTTGTTGCATAGCCTGCATCTTAGAAGCTTTTGTTAGTTACATGTTAGTTATAAACTCAAGCAAAAAAAAGAACCCCTTAGGATTTTGATGTGTTATGATTCAACCTTTTGAACCCCATTCAGGTTTCGTAGGCTTAATACAGTTTGTATAGACCCCAGTATGATTATTCTGTAAGGTTTGTACCGATGAATCTGATTTATGAATACCACCCTTTTCTACCCTGTGAGGTGTGGTTTATCTAGGTCATGGGGATTCCTCCACTTCCACTTGGTGCTCTTTATACCCACCTTTCCACATATTGAGAGCTTTAAGCACAACCAATGGAAAATCTCTGTAACGTGGAAACTCATGCATGATATCCTTCCATTGAATATCTTTCCAGACATGCTTATGCTCTTCCTCAGGGTTAATTATATATTCCATTAACCATTTCTTCCTAACATCGCTCATTAGGTAATCCGTCTTGGCTTTGACATATACATTTGATTCTTCTTTTACTATGGCATATACTTCTTCAGTAATAGTCATGAACCACGGCATGGTAAATACCTTTATCGTGTAGTTACTTTTCACGCTAAGTAGTAGCTGCATAGGGGATGACATCCTGTCAACAATTACAACAGTTCGCATTCTTTTTGCCCAATTCAAGCGAGGTGAGCCTGTATATTCTGTCATGAACTTTTCAAGCAATGACATATGTTCCAGAAGTAATTCCTCTGTGAAAACTTCTGTCTCAATCAGTAAAACCGTTTGTGGGAATAATCCATATCTGCGAACATAGACTTCCATGGCAGAATCATATGGATTTTCGATTAGCCCAGCGAATTCAAGTCCGTCTTTAATCACCTTCTTTTCGACTAACTCAGCATAATCTTCATTGCATCTTGTGCAAGTTGAATATTTGTATGCTCCACAGAGTTCATATTCGGATCTCTTGAAGAATGCATAGGGGTATTTTGCGAACAGATTATTAATTATATCAACAACCATCCCCATAGAGAACACCACTATCAAAAGGTTTCTATCAGACATTAATTTAGCACCAGGACCACTCTCCCCATAGGTATTTGCGTAGTACGCAACATCTATAACGAAGACTACAACTAAAAGGAAACCTATTACATAGAATGCTCTTGCCAATAATCGGACATTAATCCTTGACCTTGAAGGCATCTATCATATCCCTCCTCATGATTGGATTCGGACTAAATATTCTATTGGTTGGCTATCATGGACTCGAATTCCGGACACCCCGATTAACAGTCAGCCTTAAAGTGTCACATGCAATACTGTATAATGCTATGATTGATTATTCTGTGAGGGCTTCATTGATAGTACTAATTACTACCTCCAACCCTTTTCTGCCCCCTGCGGTGCAGTCCGTTAGCAAAATGGTTAGCAAATGGATCCAATTCTTAGCAAGGAGTTCCCTGCTGATTACGATTCAGCTAAAGGGGTATTTTTAGTATTATCCATTACACACATATCTAGATATCAAGGGTTTGTGCAATACTATCACAACATAAAACTCCAGATGTTTAGGAAAAATGGCAACGATTTCATGACCCTTTATTCTACTTCATCAGGCAGTCCTGCATCCTGCACCACGACCCGTTTCCTATGACTCAATGTGAAGTGCTTTTGCCCCACCCGGACCGAATCATTCGTCTCCCATACGATGGGGGTCACTTCATCCATCACTTCTTTATGGATCAATTTCGCTTTCCGCCGCCCCATGGAATAGATCCGAATCTCATGCCCAAATGCCTTCTTCTCCCAGTTATACGCCCACCAGACTTCCAGCTCATACATCCCAGAAGCCGATACCTCCCGAATTAAACCCCAATATCGCAATAGCATCCGTCGATACCGCTCCACATATTTATCGGTTACGGGCTTCCGGCTTTTGGCGATGTAACCGATCCGGGTGTCGAAACTGATCCCCGCCGGCAGTTCATACCTCCGCTTATCCCACATGTCCCCCATCCCAACCATTTTACGAAAATCATCCGTCACCCGGTTGACACAATAACAGGTCACCAAAAAGACCCGATTCGCACCGATCTGGGGATATCGCGTGGAAAATGCCGTCTCAAATCGCTCGTTTTGGGTCACGTGAGCTGCTTGACTGAAGTCTGATCTGCGGATGATCTGGATGATTTCAATATCGTCTCCCCATCTTCGACTGTACCATGCCATATCAGGATCAGCGGGACCTGTCGCCAGCAGTTCAAATCCGTCCGCCTCCAGACCCTTGCTCATCACCGCCAATAAAGACGGATAATCGGTATAGGGCAACCGATACCTTTCCGGTCGTTTTCCACCCTTCAGTATACCGACTCGATGCTCATCCCGGAGGTTATCAATTGCCGATAAAGTTAAATAGATTAATCCGCCTGCCACAATGATCAAAAATAATATGATGAGTACCCGAACTGCCAAATCAAACTCAGGTGTACCCCGAGGAATCTTATCTTCAATGGTAAATAAACCAATCATCAAAACAACAGACATTACGACCATAACGATCGCTAATACATCGGTGAACCGGCCATCTTCGTAATCGTACATGCTGCCACCTCATCTACCCGTAGATTCTTCACTCTCCAATAGCACGATCTATGAAAACCCAAATGGGGTCGTATCAAATCTTTGATGATACGTCGCTTTGGCAATCCTCTCTATCAATGCACTCATCCATTTCTTTTTCCGAAACCAGTATTTGCTTGCCTTGTCACCCAACACATCAAGTGAAAACAACCAGCGTGGCCGTTCCGGTGACTCAAGTTCCGGCAAATATCCGGATAAATGTCCATCGTAGTCGTCGGGCGAGAGCATGTAGCGGGCCATTTCATTGACAGTCGCCCGACTGCTGCACTCTGGCTGATGCGGTGTTGTAAGTCAAAGACCGCACTACCTGCCCTTGGGCAGCGACCACCCACTCCAACCGCAATTGCCCGCTGATCTGATGCCTTTACGACCGATGAAACATTGGCTTCATTCTGGCCATCGCTATGTTTGAATCCTGACTGATCTCCCACCCCGTGACAGTAGTCGTAGCGTGTATCATTTCTGGCTTTCTCCCTGATCACCCACCGGGCGGGAGGATGTCACGGTGCTTCAGACTGTTATCCCTTCAGCTTCTGCTTAACATACAGACATGAACTGGCCTGTTTAGATAATGATCTCCCAATCCTCCAGTTGCATCAGTGGTTTAGTCTTGTCATTGTAGGGCATAACAAGCATCTCTTTATAACCATAGAAGTATAGAAACCAGCTTAGATTCCTCTCAACAAACTCGAAAGGTTCATTAGATATAGCTATAAACTCCATAATGTAGAACATATCCTGCTTGGCTTTGAAAACTCTGTAATACACGGGTGCATTAACATCCAGCGTGTAGAGCTTTTTGTTGAATACGGAATATGAGGTATAAAGATGCCCTTCGACCACCACATATGAGAGATACCTGATGTCATTCAGTGCGATGGCGAAAGCATACAAGGCTAATCCTAATCCAATAGCAAGCATAAAATACCTTTCAGTACCAGTGACTTCAAAATAGAGATTGAATACTATTGGCCCCACAATGCAGAATACCAATAAAAACAAATTGTAAGCGAAACGCGTCCTCATCACAGAGGATAAATGTATCTTCATCAGAGCACCCCCTAATACATAACGACAATAGACTGGAGTATCGATATATTCCCGCCTGTGGCACCGCTTACTATGGCGTTTGATGCGTAACCAACCAACCCACTCGCCATCGTTGCAGGTAGAGCGCGACTGACTACAAAAGCCGCAACTCCTCCGGCAACACCACCAACAAAACCGGCAATACCGGCTAGGTAGATTTCATTAGGATTCACATAGTCTGCAAAACTATCGCATCATAAAATATCAGATGTTTAGGAAAAATGGCAACGGTTTGGCAACGGTTTTTCACTATCCGTTCTTCACGA
>CAZRKC010000031.1:0-29430 GCA_964600665.1 uncultured Candidatus Sumerlaeota bacterium | reverse complement strand
GTTTTCCTATCTATTGGGTATAGCTGACCTGTCTACTATGATGAACCTGTCATTGTACCCACGTTATGGAACCGGCCCTATCAGCATCATGAGCATGGTTGCTGAAGGAATGATGATTCTCGGCATCGGCTTCCTACCGGTGGAAGTGGGATATCATGTTTATTATTTCTTCATCACATTGTCAGAAACCATTATCATATTTGGTCACGTCTATAGTATCCCACTGGCTTTGATCATGTTGGTATCCATGCCGTTGACTGCTGCCATTCGCTCCCCAGCAGATCGTGTCTGGTCCGTTGTTATGTCGTTAATGCCTACCTGGGTCATCTCCGTTGGTTTTGTTTATGTTATGAGTACGATCGTCAAAACCCAGATGGCTGAACGGGAGATCCTCAGCCGGACGAATGCAGAACTGGAAGCAACTTATGCCCGTCTTTTGGAACACATGCAGCACGCCGATGATTTGGCCGTTCAGAAAGAACGGGTACGGATGGCTCGGGAGATCCATGACACCTTGGCGCATACTCTGACAGCCGCCGTTGTTCAGATGGAAGCAACCAAGAAAACTTTGTCTGTGGATCCATCTCGGGCAGGGGTCGAACTGGAAAAAGCTCAGCAAGTGACCCGAGAGGGTCTACAAGAACTCAAACGAACCATCAAAGCTTTGCGTCCAGAAATCATGGAGAATCGATCGTTTGTGGATGCGATCCGGCTGCTGGCCGAAGAGTCCCGTTTGGCTGGTTCTATTGATATTCAACTGCAACTGAATCTAGATGTTGAAGATGGTCCGGACTCACTGACGGAGGTTTCTTTGTTTCGAGTGATCCAGGAGACGATCACCAATGCAATCCGCCACGGACAGGCGACACGAGTAGACGTGAAATTAACTCAGACAGGGACTCGCATGGTTTTGGAGATGACAGATAATGGGCGAGGGATACTCCACATTCGCAAAGGTTTTGGATTGACAGGTATCCAGGAGCGGATTGAGCGGTTGGGTGGATCAGTGATGTTTTCTTCAAAGCCCGGTAGTGGATTTACCACGCAGATTCAGATTCCTTGGCTCAAGGGGGAACGACTATGAACATTCGGGTCATGATCGTAGATGATCAGCGGTTGATGCGGGAAGGATTGCATACGATTTTAGATATGGAATCTGATTTGGATGTGGTGGGTTTAGCGGAGAACGGCCAGGTTGCCTTGGACTTGGCGGCTTCCCTCCAACCGGATGTGATTCTGATGGACATCCGAATGCCTGTGATGGACGGGGTGGAATGTACCCGCCTGATCACACAAATGCTGCCGAATACAAAGGTCCTTATTTTAACGACCTTTGATGACGATGAATACATCATCGATGCGCTGCATCATGGGGCTGTGGGTTACCTGCTCAAAGATATGCCTTCAGATCGGCTGGTGACCGCAATCCGGGATGTGCATTTGGGGCATGGCATCATGATGCCTTCCGAAATTGCAAGCCGGATAATCTCCCGAATCAGTAGTGGCTTACGGACCGGGAAAGGGGATCAGCAGATAGCCATTGATGAGCTCACAGATCGTGAAATCGAAGTTCTGCGTTTGATTGCAGAAGGGAAAAACAACCGGGAGATAGCCGCGGAACTATTTCTCAGTGAAGGGACCGTAAAAAATCATGTCAGTGCCATTTACGATAAAACAGGTATCAGCGAACGTTCCAAACTGGTGGTTTATGCCCGGGACCATCAACTCTTATGACTAAAGTCACCCCCTAATATGACTCTTTTGATGACTGCAGACCCATGTGCTCCAGGAATCCTCAGGATATAATGAGGATAACAAAACCAAAGGAGCGATGAAAATGAAAAATTCTCAAGTATTCAAAGGTATTCTTCTTTTAGGAGCCGGGGTATTGATGTTGCTGGCAAACTTAGAAGTTCTTTCCGGGTTATGGTTTCTGTATGCACTTTCCCTGGGGTTCTTGACAGCATACTTCTTCCTTGGCCGGAATCTTGGATTCCTGATTCCGGGGAACATGATTGGTGCCATAGCGATTTTCGCCAGCCTTAATGAGCGGTTTATTGAAGTCAGTCCTGCTTGGTTGTTTGTATTTTTCGCAGCAGCGTTCTTCATCGTCTATTTCATTCATACCCGAAATTTGGAGACCAGCGATCGCGGTGAAAGAATCTGGCCGTTGTTTCCAGGGACTGCCCTTCTGCTCGTCGGTATTCTGGTCTATGTGGTTGAAAGCCAACTTCTGGATGCCCGAAATCTTCGTTACATCAATTACATTTTCCCTGTCGCCTTGATCCTGATTGGATTCACCGTGCTTGTAAAAGGGGTCAGCACAAAATCCCGTTAATAACGAACAGACCTCCTGGGGAAATCTCAGGAGGTCTGTACTGTTCAATCAAAATGGTCCAGATATGCCAGGGTGATGCCAGACAGAATCGCGTCCTCAGGAATGGGATCTGCTGCCCAACCGTCACCCCCCCGGGGAAAGTCAAATATCAATAGGCCACCACTTTCCACCAAGAACCAACCATAAAGCGTGTCTTCGCTGTGGCGACTCACCAATTCTTCATAGTAACCAAGGTAAACCGGCAGTAGGGAATCCGCGCTATCGCCGACTTCAAATCCCAGATTGGTCTCATAACCGCGGACAAGAACATCGATACGGAGTACTTTCTGAGATGTTTTGCCCACAGTGATAAACAACTGATCATCATAATTACGGTAACCAACGGCTTCGCCGTAATAGCCTTCATCTTCTTCGAACAGGAATTCCTGGTAATCTTTTCCGTGCAAAAGCTCGGCCTTATGAGCAGGGTCCCCTAAAGCTAATCCGGCGAGGGTCGTCAATTCAGGGGCAGGCGTTACTGGATCCGGGTCGTCATTAGGATCATCCACGGGATCATCAACCGGGTCATCCACGGGATCATCAACCGGGTCATCCATGGGATCATCAACCGGGTCATCCACAGGATCAGCCGTCTTTCGACACCCAGTCAGGGGAAGGAGAAGCAAGAGCAAAATCAGAATCATCGCGATCATTTTTTGGTTCTGCATGATCAGTCTCCTTTCTCAGGGTTATGACTGGTTTGCTGAAGCGTATTCATCGGTGTACCTGCATCTATTATACCTATATTCCATTAAAAAGTGCTAACATTTTTAAATATCGTCAGTACGGAAGGAACTTTTTTCTCGATATAGAGTCCGCCTATCTTAGGGAGTGAATCATACAGGGAGGCGTTTGCGATGAGAATTACAGGCAATATGTTTTGGGGAATCTATCTGATTATTGTAGGCACGCTCTATTTGCTGAGACAACAGCTGCATTTGCAGATCCCAGTGTTCCGGGTGGCTTTGGCGGTTTTTTTGATCATGTTAGGTATTACTTTGCTGTATGGACAGTTTGCCATTGGTAGCGAACAGGACTTTTTCTTTTCTAGCGGAGGAACGACCCAAGTGACAAAGGATGGAAAATACAGTGTCGTTTTTGGTGATCAGACCTTGGACTTGACTCAAATGGATATGAGCAAAACCCATGAACTGGAAATAAATACGATATTCGGTTCTACCACAGTGTACCTGGATAAAAATCGAAACTATCGGATTCGCGGTAGCAGCGCCTTTGGATCCATGGAACTGCCCAACGGCAGCAGGATCAATTTCGGTGAAACAAGTCAAAGGACCCGAGACGATCTCCCCGAGACGGTGGTGATCAAAGCCAACGTCGTTTTTGGGGAAATGAAGATCGAAGTCCGCTGAGGGAGTTAGGAGTCTGCTGCCAATGGGTAAGCATAGACCAGTATATGGGTCCTGGGAAGATATCCAAGCCGGTATTTCTCCAGGACTTTAATGTCATCTGTCATCATTTCGTCATTGTAGAAGAGCACAATGATCTCCCGGGTCACAATGTGGGCAGCTTCGATCATGTGCTGCCCGTCGTGTCGGGAATCTACATACATGATTTGGTACATGTCTTGAACGGGTTCTCGCTGGGACACATCTCGGGCTGCAGCAGATAAGCCTGCCAGACTACCCAGAAAAATCGAAAAGACAATGACGAAAACCAAGAAAAGCCGATAATCCTTGGGTTGGATCCGCCGGGGATCATCAGAGCGGTACCGGAGTGTTTTCGCCGTTGTTACGGTACGGCTGGTGCTGCGCCTCCGAGATCGGCGGTTGCGAGCCATGGCTTTACTCGTTCGATCAGTTAGATATCGGCCGCTGAAGAATACTGCAGGCGCCGTGATCACAGCCAGGAACAGGCAGGTGGTGACCAATGGCGAAAGCAGTACGTAAGCCTCGGATGTGGTAAAGGGAAACAAAAAAAGGATCAGATCTTTAATGCTCAATGGATCACCTCCCATGGCCGATATATTGACAATATACGACAGTCAGTGAAAATTCCCTTTTTCATTCAGGTATTGATTGATGCTGTCCTTGATTTGACATATGGCATATAATATTATCAGAAATGAGATGAATGAGATGGGACGACACAGCCCACCCCAAAAAAGACGATGGATCGGATTTTTATTGGCCATTGCAATCCTTTGCGGTTTTCTTTGGCTTGGGCTGCCGGCTCAGCGTTCACTGGTGATGGCTACGTTGGATCGTTTGCTGGGGATTATGGATCCCCAATTACCGCCGGGCCCGGATCCTCAAGCTGGTTCACCCATTCCATTAGAGCCTGTGATCCCAGAACCCATCGACTTGGGAGTTCCCAAGATTGCCTACCTCACATTTGATGATGGACCCAGTGTGAATACTCCGTTAATCCTGGATATTCTACAGGATTACGGGATCAAAGCCACATTTTTTGTCATCGGGAATCCAGCTAATTCGGGGAAAGCGATGTATCGGCGAATCGTGGCTGAAGGGCACTCACTGGGCAATCATACCTATAGTCACCAGTATCATAGTATCTACTCATCCGAGGATGCCTTCATGGCGGACCTAATACGTTTGGAGAATCTGCTGGTTCAGTCTACAGGGGTCCGTCCAACGATTATCCGATTTCCGGGTGGATCGAACAATCAAGTCAGCCACGCTTACTCAGGTCCTGGATTTATGCAGGGTCTGACACAGCGTGTTATGGCAGATGGGTATGTGTACTTTGACTGGAGTGTTACATCTTCTGATGCTGCAGTGGCCACTGCAACGGCAAAAAATATTGTCGATTCGGTGCTTCGAGGAGTTGGAACCCGAAAGCAAGTCATGATCTTGCTTCACGATGCCAAAGCAAAAACAACCACGGTTGAAGCTCTGCCTACCATTATCGAGAATCTCACTGCAGAAGGCTTTATCTTTAGACCCATCACTTCCGATCTCAAGGGTTTCCGATTTCTGTAATATTTCCTTTGAAGAAGGGAATGTACAGACTAAAGGGCGAATATAGAATGCAATCAGATTTTGGAGGTGCGAATGTATGAAAAAGTGGCGTTGTATGGTATGTGGTTATATTCATGAAGGAGCAGAACCACCGGAAGAGTGTCCGCTGTGCGGGGCTCCGAAAGAAGAATTTGAAGAAGTGGTTGAGTAAAAAAAAGGAGCGGGGAATTCCCCGCTCCCATTCTTTTATTTAAGAAACCCGTTGAGGATGGTTTCTTCGGCTTCTTTCTCTGTCAATCCTAAGGTCATCAGTTTCACCATCTGTTCACCGGCAATTTTCCCAATGGCCGCTTCGTGCACCAGTTGAGCATCCGGGTGATAAGCGGCGATTTCCGGGATCGCCCGGATTTGGGCTTGATCCATGATGATGGCATCGCATTGAACATGACCGGTGCATCTACTTTCACCAATCAGCTGGGGATAAAAAATCTGATAGGATTGATCTTGAGCCACAGAGCGGGATATGATTTGGGCAGATGCACCATCACCCACCATCCGGATAGACATTTTTGATTCCGCTCTTTGGTTTTGATGAGTCAGCATTTTTTCTGATGATAGGAGAAATGCATTCTGATGCAACACAGCTTCGGTATTGCGGACGGTGTTATCCACTCCCCGGATTTGAACCAGTTCCAGTTCCACCGAGGCATTCTCGTGAATTTCCAGAATGGTATGGGGATCGAGAATACGTTTCCCGGAGCCGCTGCCTTCGCCATAGTGTTTTTCAACATATTTAAGTTTTGCCCCTTTGCGGACGATAAAGTGATGAATGCCTTCATGACGAGAATCCTGATTACCGTCACTATGGATTCCGCATCCGGCAACAATCTGAACATCGGCATCTTCACCGACATCAAAGGTGTTATAGACCGTATCGTTAAGCCCTTCTGCCGTCAGGATCACCGGAATATGGACACTCTCGTTTTTAGTACCGGGCTTGATTATGACATCGATACCTGGCTTATCTGTTTTAGTGATGATATCGATATTGGCGGTAGTCGAACGCCCTACACCAGCCCCATCCTTCCGGATATTGTACGCTCCCTGGGGGATATCATGCATGTCGGCTATGGTCTCAAGCAATCTGCGATCGGTTGCAGTCAGCAAGATGGTCACTCCCTTCCACGCAGGATCCCTGGCATGAATAAGCAACTTCAGCCATGATCATGTTCCACAATGCCTCACGAGGACCCTTTTCTTGGATGACTCCGTCGGCAACCAGAATAATTTCATCCGCAAGACTTAAGATTCGTTCTTGATGGGATATCAAAATCAGCGTTGTGCTGTATTTTTCATGGATGGATTTGAACGTATCCGTCAAACGGGCAAAACTCCACAGATCAATACCGGCTTCTGGTTCGTCATAGATGGCAAATTTTAAGTTTCGCGCTAACAAAGTGGCAATTTCGATCCGTTTCAACTCACCACCCGACAGACTGGTGTCCACCTCCCGGTCAATGTAATCTTGAGGACAAAGCCCGACATCGTAGAGAAGTGAAAATTTCTTCTCGGGATAATCTCCACCGGCAGCAATATCCAACAGTTCGCTCACCGTCATGCCTTTAAAACGGGGAGGTTGTTGAAATGCGTAGCCAATACCAGCTTTTGCCCGTTGAGACATATTCAGGGCAGAAATATCCTGCCCATCCAACCGGATGATGCCGGATGTTGTCGGCATGATCCCCATAATCGCTTTGGCTAGAGATGATTTCCCACCCCCGTTGGGCCCGGTGATCACATAAAGGGCATGATCGTCCAAGGTGAGATTGATATTCTTTAATATTTCCACCGGGCCATTGTCGCCCGTTACATTTATTGATAAGTTTTGTATTTCCAGCATGGTGAAACCTCCTTTAAACGATTAATATCCTGCATTTTCCGCCAGCTCATCAATAGCTATTAAAGCCCTTGCCAGTGCACAATCCGGATCACCATGATACGTATCCCCCAGTTCCAAAGACAGAATACCGGTGAAGCCATGGGACTTGATGGCTTGCATGACGGGTGCAAAATTCATCACCCCGTCCCCGGGGACCAGATGTTTGAAGGTACGGCCGTCACAATCAATAAAATGAATAACAGATAGATCTGGCCCGAAATGGGAAAAATAGTCGCTTAAGTCCTCGCCGTTTCGGAACATGGGCACGAGATCCACCATCACTTCTGGTTTGATCTCAGTAAGTCGCCGGTAAGCCTCAGACAGTGAAGCGAGGGAATTCATTAAAGGAGATTCTTCTCGGTCTAGTGGTTCCAGTACTAAGCGAACACCAAGTTCCTGCGCATGTCGGCCGATTTTTAACAAGCTATCCATACTCAGATCCCATGCTTGCTGGACATTTTGACCCGTTAAAACCGTTCCAGCTGTCATGAGCATCCGGGATGTGCCCATCGCAGCGGCGGCCTCCGCTGCCCGGCAAAAGTACCGGACACTGTACTCTCGGATCAGAGGATCAGGAGACCCGACTGCCACCGGGGCTGAAATCTGCTCTGGTGTGAACATGGTAACAGATAATCCATTTGCGTTTAATAGCCCGTTGATCCTGACCAGATAGCGAGAGTCTAAAAGCTCCACAGCTGCATGGGGATGACCACCCCAGATTTCCACATGTGTTAAGCCCTGCCGGGCGATGGCGGTTAGCGTGTGTTCCAGAGGATATCGCGCATAGGTATAAGTCATAGCGGATACGATAAATGGGTAATCCATATCAAAACCTCCCAGTGAGATGTCACCATAGACAATTCCACAAGGAGGTGTCAAACCCTTTATCAAGGTTGAATCTCAGGGTAGATGCGGCCTCAACGACTGCTGGACTGGAACCGGATTACGGCAACGAACAAAGCAGCAATCCCGATGCCGGCTAAAACAAATAGTGATATCAGATGATCAGAGCCAGGCAGTTGATAGGCAAGCATTCGAAAACTATTCATGGCGTGGGTAGCCGGAAAGATTAATCCTGCTTGTCTGAGGGTGCTTGGAAGCATGTCGGCAGGAAACATGATCCCCCCCAACATCAAGGAAGGCAGGAATACCCCTTGAGAGAGCATGACTGATGCTGGTTGGTTTTTGGCGACCGAGCCGATCATCAAACCGACACAAATACTGGTAAAGAGTAAGATGGCCATGATGACGATATACCAACCGATATGAGCGGGTACGGATGCACCAAACAATCGTGGGCCTGTGATACT
This sequence comes from uncultured Candidatus Sumerlaeota bacterium, assembly GCA_964600665.1. Lineage (GTDB taxonomy): Bacteria > Bacillota > SLNR01 > SLNR01 > SLNR01 > CAZRKC01. Next base: position 20,865 of record CAZRKC010000031.1, on the reverse strand, counting down.
AATGATGGCTGTAACAATGGATAGGTGGAGAAAAGCGCTGGACGCCGTCACTAGCAGGACTGCCCAACCGGGAATTCCATTGACCTTGTACGCGCGCAAGGCACCGTTTTCTCGCAAGGAAACGAGAGGAGCAGGGATTCCGATCACGGCTCCCATACTCACCGCGAAGATTGACATTGCCCCCGTCAAAGTCAACCGGGACAATGGATTAATGGATGAGAAAACGGCTCCGACTACGGCATAAAAGAGCAATGGAACGATATAGTAGGTCAGGAGGATCCCCTTATCCCGCAGATCCATACGAAATTGGATGGCTAATTGCTTCATGATTGCGTTCATTGGCCTTCATCCCCTTCCAGCAGTTCCAAAAATCGCTCTTCCAGAGATGGGCGCTCCACTCGCAGATCTTCAACGCGATCACCTGTTTTTTGCACATCTTTGAGCAGATCCATGACTGTGATTGCGGCATCTGTACTCAGCCATGTTCCATACCCATCGGTCTCGCCGATAAATCGGGATGCCGGTCGAGTTACATTGGTCAATAGTGTGCGCTGCGATGTCCGCAAGGTGATTCGCGTTTCCAGATTCCCAGCAGCCGTGATTTGGGCAGGTGATCCAATCGTTGCGATCCGCCCGCGGATAATAATGGCGATTCGGTCACATAAGTTCTCGGCTTCAGCCATGTCATGAGTTGCAATTAAAATGGTGACTCCTTTTGATTTGAGATCCCGGATGGCGTTGTGCAGCTGCGCTCTTCCTTGAACATCCAGTCCAGCAGTAGGTTCATCCAAAATCACCACCGGGGGATCTTGAGCCAGTGCTAAAGCAAGATGAACCCGCCGCTTTTGTCCGGTGGATAAACTGTGATATTGCTGATTTGCAAGTTCATTCAATCCGAAATGACTCAGCAGGTCGGATCGAGTTGATTTACCACCCCAAGCGCAAATCAACTCCATTGCTTCCCGGGCTGTGATGGCATCCGGTAAAGAAGATGATTGCAGCTGGACTCCGAGCTTACGCCGCAATAGGGCCCCACCTGTGGACGGGTTGACCCCATCTACCAACATTTTCCCGCTAGTGGGAATGCGCAAGCCTTCCAGGCATTCCAAAGTTGTTGTTTTCCCTGCCCCGTTAGGACCTAATAACCCAAAAACCTCTCCATGATTGATCTCTAGGCTGATACCATGAAGCGCAGTAAAATCACCGTACTTCTTGACTAGATTCTGAATGACAACTGCAGGTGAATTCATCGTGTTAATCCATCCTTTCCTTTGTTTCGAAAATATATCTCAAAGGCAGGGCCCAGGAATTCTTTCGTGGCTGCTTTTAAATCTGCTACGGAGTCAGGCCACTGATCCACATCGCTACCCATGTCCATGAGTTCCCCAATCAGAGACGGGTCACCCCCCGCAGTTTCTTCTACCTTCGCCCACCACCGTCTGGCGAGATCTTGCCCGGCTGCGCTGGCTGGATCTGTGCTGCCACGGTGGAGTGAGATGACTTCGTCAAATAATGCCTCCCACGCTTGATTTGTTTCCTTTTCGGCTTGGTGAGTGGTTGTTCTCCAGGGAAAAACCGCATCCAAATGGTCTTTGCTGATATACTGGACAATAAATGCATATGGATTTCCGGATTGCATCATCTCCATGATGAGCATCAACTTTTCGGTGCTAATCTGCGTACCATGGCGTCCTTCCTTCAGCACTTGATCAAGATATTGGATCACATCATGGATCTTCGTTGCTTGCTCGGATAGGATATTTCGTTGTTGATTCAACATATTCAACAAGGCTTCAGGGTCATCTGCAAGGACGATTTTGTCTTTGATTTCCTGCAATTTAAATCCGAATGACTTAAAAAAAAGGATTTGCTGAAGACGAATGATATCCGTACGGGAATAGAGTCGGCGTCCGCCTTCAGAATATCGGCTGGGATTTAACAGGCCTTCTTGATCATAAAATTGTAAAGTGCGATTGGTGACTCCGAACCGTTTTGCTAACTCTCCAACCGTAAAAAATTGTTCATTTGACATCAACATCCCTCCCGGATTCATTATATTACATTACGTAACGTTATAAGCAAGGGTTTTTCACAAGAATTTTGAAAACACCGGCAGCACCCAGTAGTATGAGGGGGATTTTCTGATTTTTTGCCGAAAAAATGAAGTGCTGTCATTTTGCAAGTCAGAAAGGTGGGAGCATCATGGTATGTATTCGAACGCGGTACTATCAAATTGAAAATGATTGGTTGGGGGTTGCAGCAACATCACAGGGGTTGGTGGGGATGATCCTGCCGGTACCCACCCTGCAAGCAGCCGTCAGAGAATTAGCCCGTGTGATGCCTTCAGGTCACCCGAGCTGTGAAACCCTGACGGGAGGACCGTTTTCAGAGGCGGATCTGGATCGTTTGGGGCATGATCTGAATGCATATTATTCTGGGGTCCCGGTGGCACTGGATTATCCTGTGGATTGGGAAACTTGTGGGTATACGGCTTTTCAGGCAAAAGCACTGAAAGCTTGCAAAGATGTCCCTTATGGATACGGCGCGACTTACGGAGACCTAGCCAAGGCGGTGGGGAACCCCCGAAGCTCACGTGCGATTGGGGGTGCCATGCATATCAACCGGGTCAGCCTGGTGGTACCCTGACACCGTATTTTGGGCTCAGGGGGAGCCTTGACCGGATTTGGCGGTGGTTTGAAGCAAAAAGTCAAGCATCTTGAAATTGAACACATTCCGTACAAAAAGCAGGTGATCGATTGAGAACTTGGCAGGTCGATAGTGAACAGGTTTCGGATTATCCTGGTATTCGACGGGTCCACATGTATGCGTTTGGCGGACGGATGTCGGAAGCCATTATGGTCAATCTCCACCGGCACCGGGAGGCATATGATCCAGAATTGTCAGTAACAGCCAGAGAAGGGGACAAAGTGGTCGGCCATGCATTGTTTTCGCCGCGAATGGTCTATTTGGACCATGAACAAGTACCCATGGTCAATCTGGCCCCGGTCGGAATCCTGCCATCACATCAGGGGAAAGGAATCGGCGGGGATTTGATCCGGGAAGGGTTGGCACGGGCAAAAGAAAAGGGGTATTCAGCATGTTTTCTGCTGGGCCATCCCACCTATTATCCCCGTTTTGGATTTGTTCCTCATGCATATAGCCACAGTCGTATTTTGGTCAATCTCCCGTCATCTGAACACATATCAGGCGCTGTCATTCGCCCCTTCGTTGCTGCCGATGTCAAGCCGGCTATGGACCTTTGGCAGCATCAGGAAAGACAAGTCCGGTTTTCACTGATGCCGGATCAGGAATTGAGCGGTTGGCTCAGCGTGCATCCGGCCGCATCCACAAGGGTATTGGAACAGGATGGTCTTCTCAATGGTGTGGTGCGGTTTCTCCCCCAGGGAAAAGACCGGATTTTGTTTTTAATCGCCCGGGATCATGAAAGTGCCATTCAATTGGTCCGCTCGACCGGCGGTGACACCAATGGCATTTCGTTACCGTTGGATCCGGAGAATCCACTGACTCGAGCATGGTTTCCGGATGCTCAGGCAGAATTCTATTGCCCGGCGGCGGCGATGATGGTCAGTCTCAACTCCGTGACGGTGGATCACTATTTCCATACGCTGACGGCAGGAGCCATGAAAGCAGGAAGAGTGCTGTGGCCAGTGGAATTTGAGGGTATGGACTGAGTAAGGAGGAACGCCCATGCAACGATGCCTGTGGTGTCAAGATGACCCAGTTATGGAGAAATATCATGATGAAGAGTGGGGTTTGCCGGTATTTGGGGATGCCCAGCTGTTTGAGCGGATGGTCCTGGAGTCTTTTCAAGCGGGATTAAGCTGGCGTACGATTTTGCATAAACGGGATGGATTTCGCCGTGCATTCGCTCAGTTCGATCTGGATCGCGTAGCCGCCATGGATGATGAGGATGTCCGCCGACTATTGGATGATGCCGGAATCGTACGTCATCAGGGCAAGATACAAGCGACAATTGATAATGCCCGGGTCTGCCAAACCCTTCGGAACCAGTGGGGCTCACTATGGAACTTTTTCCAGTCCATGGACTGGACGGACCGTCAAGGCATTTTAGTTGCATTCCGGCGCCTATTTCGCTTTATGGGTCCCACAGTCACAGAGAGTTTCCTAGAGGCGGTTGGTTTGATTGAGCCCCTCCATAGTCCGGGATGCTGGAAGCAGGTGGATCAGACCGGTTACCCGACAGATTTCAAAAAGAAGATCTGGATTGTGGGGGCAGGGTCGGTGGGCTCAGCGTTTGCGGCCTTACTCAGTGGTCGCTGGCCGGCGTTTCTGGTAGGGGATAGCCCTCACGCTGTTGCAGTGAAAGCCACAGGTTTGTTGGCATCGGTATACGGAAAAACTGAAAAAAGGATTCCCGTGATGGTTAAACACACATGGGAAATGAATCATATCGATCCGGATGATATCATCTTGCTAACGGGAAAAATCCGATCGTTGGAGTCCACCGCTTACCGGCTCCGGCCGTTATTGCATCCAGGCCAGGCAGTGGTGGCTTTGCAGAATGGACTAGGGTTTGAACCGGATCTGGATCGCTGGCTGGGACAGCCGGCATCAAGGGGCATCGTCCAGTTCGGAGCCAATAGTGATGGTGCGGGACGGGTCATCTATTATGGTGGCAAGTTGATTCTCCCGCCATCGGACACTGCGGGTTTCATTCAGGCCTGCCTTCACGATACCGCCGTGGATGTGGTGATCAGCGATGATTATACCAGTGCCCAGTGGCAGAAACTGTTGATCAACTGCGTGGCGAATCCACTGGCGGGGCTGCTGGGAATCAGCAATCGGGATTTATCCGGTCCCTTACTCAATGATGTGAAGATGGAAATATTGCGGGAAGTCAAAGACGTAGCCAAAGCTGAAGGGGCAGTGATTCCCATGGACCTTGCAGCTTTGAATGGATACTTCCGTTCAGAAAACATTCCTTCTTTAGTTCGTGATCTGGATCGGGGGCTGGCTACAGAAATCGACTTCATCAATGGGCATGTGGCTGCACGAGGCTGGGTCCATGGCATTGCGACACCGGTCAATCAGTCATTGACGGCGATGATTCACTGCCTGGAAAATATGACGAAGAAAGGAAGTTGATTTTATGATTTTCTCTCACATTCCTCGGGTTCGACTGTACAGTGAGCCTACTCCTTTGGAGCATGCCCCTGGTTACGGCCAGTTATTTGACTATTATCATTTGTATGTCAAACGTGATGATGCATTTCCTTTGGGAATGGGTGGTAATAAAGTACGCACCTTGGAGTTTTTAATGGGTGAGGCGATATCTCAGGGAGCCAATGTAATTGTGGCTGCGGGGGGAATACAATCAAATCAGTGTCGCTTGGCAGCCGCCGCATGTGCAAAAATGGGACTGGAATGCGTGTTGGTCCACGGAGGGGATCGCCCCACCCATTATCAGGGGAACATGCTTCTCAATCATCTCAGTGGCGCCCATTCCATTTTTCTGGGGCCCGTGGATGAAGATGAGCGGGGGAGGCGGACTGAGGAAATTGCCTCCGACTTGAAAGCCCAGGGGAAAAGGCCCTATATTATTAACAACTCTGGTCGTGGTGCGTTGGGGTATGCGCTTTGTGCCCTGGAACTGCATCAGCAGGCAGATGCCAGAGAATTGGATATCCGCCATGTGGGAATGGTCGGGGCCATGGCAGCCACTGCCACGGGATTTGTCTATGGAACTGCAATTCTCGGTCACCCGTTTCATGTTCATGTGATCAGTGTCGAGTACGAAAAGCCGGTACTGAGAAAAATTATGGGGGACTTGTGGGATGACATGATTGCCATCACCCATATTAAACCGGCTGCAACCATGGACGAAGTGATGACGATTTACGATGAATACCTTGGAGATGGTTATGGAGCCAATACCCATCTATCCTTACAGGCTGCGTATGACCTCCCCCGTACTGAAGGTATTTTTTTGGAAAGTATCTATACCAGCAAAACATTGGGTGGTCTGCGAGACTTGATTGAACGGAAGGTGATTCCAGGGAATGAAGCGTCTTGTTTTGTGCATACAGGGGGCCTACCGTCTCTGTTTGCACAATCACATTTGTTTCAACCGAAGGAGTGATTTGCCATGAAAATGATTGTCTATACAGCGAGTCCAAATGTAGATGGCTTGACCGCAGCATGTGGAAAAGCCGCAGCCGCGGGAATCCGGGATGCAGGTGGTGTTGCCGATATCGTCAACCTCAATCAATACACAGTGGGCGTTTGCCAGGCCTGCGACAGAGGGTATGGGACCTGCTGGGGTCAGCATACTTGCCAGGTGCAAGACGATTTTCAGGCTCTCCATCAGCAACTGCTGGAGGCAGACGGGTATATCATTGTGTCTCCAGTATACTGGGGTGAGATGAGTGAATCAGCCAAGACCTTTTTTGATCGGGTCCGGCGGTGTGAAGCAACCCGCTGGGAGCACAGTCTGCTGGGGGGTAAACTGGCAGCAGGGGTCGCTGCTGCCGGGGGCAGTGGTAAAGGGACGATCACATGCCTGTTTGCCATGCAACAACTCTTCAATCACGTGCATTCAGAGATTTTTGATTTGATCAGCATAACGAAGAAAAGCCGGGAGTATCAATTGGATGCTATCCGCCGCTGCGGTGAAGCCATGGTGCGAGCAAAAGCTGATATCTCATGAAAGATCAGGTGAGGCTGATGGATATAATTGTGATGACCGCATTTGGGTTGGAGTCTGTCACTGCAAAAGAACTCCGTAATCTGGGATATCATGACCTGTCAGTTGAGACTGGCCGGATCGTTTTTCAGGGTGATGCGGAGGCAGTGGTGAAAACGAATCTGTGGTTACGGACCGCCGACCGGGTCTTGATCCGGGTGGGGTCGTTTCCAGCAATGACCTTCACGGAGCTCTTTGACGGAACTAAAGCACTGCCCTGGGGGGACTGGCTATCGGCAGACAGTGAGTTTCCAGTGATCGGGAAATCCATTCGATCCCAGCTTTTTAGCGTATCCGACTGTCAAGCCATCGTAAAAAAAGCCGTGGTGGATAAACTCAAAGAGAAATATCACCAGTCCTGGTTTGATGAAACCGGAGCCCGTTATCGCATTGAGATCGGGATGTTAAATGATGAAGCAACGTTAACGATCGACACCACCGGTACTGGTCTCCATAAAAGGGGATATCGCACATTGGTCAGCACCGCTCCCTTACGAGAGACGCTGGCAGCCGGGATAATTTTACTCAGCGGGTGGCAATGGGAACGGCCATTTCTGGACCCATTTTGTGGCTCCGGTACGATTCCGGTGGAGGCGGCCATGATCGGTCTGAATATGGCACCGGGTATCAACCGTGCATTTGCAGCTGAACAATGGCATCAAATTCCCAAGGATATTTGGGATACCCTGCGGCAGGAAGCCCGGGATGTCATGGCATCCCATCGGGATTTTCGGATACTCGGCTCCGACATGGACGGAGATGTTCTCAACCTTGCCCGGTTTCATAGCGAAAAAGCCGGCGTACAAGACAAAGTTTTCTTTCAAAAGCTCCCAATGGCAGAGATTCGCAGTCGAAAAAAATACGGGTATCTGGTAACCAACCCACCTTATGGTGAGCGTTTGGGTGATCCCGTTCAAATCGAAGGGTTATACAAAGAAATGGGGCGGGTATTCCAATCCATGGATACGTGGTCCTACTATATTCTCTCTGCCCACCCTGCTTTTGAGACCTTATTTGGCCGCAAAGCGGACAAACGGCGCAAATTGTATAACGGGATGATCCCCTGTCAGTTGTTTCAATACTATGGTCCGCGACCACCCCGAAAAGGGACCGGTCCGGAGACTGAAGGATAAATTTGAGAGGAGTGCGACCATTGATTAAATCACCCGTTTGTGAGTTATTGAAAATCCAGCATCCCATTTTTTGCGGGGCAATGGCATATATTTCCGATGGAAATTTGGCCGGAGCCGTCTCTGAAGCCGGCGGATTTGGTATCATCGCCTGCATCGGGCATACGGCAGATACTTTACGGGCAGAGATCCACAAAGCCAGGCAGATCACGCAAAAACCATTCGGGGTCAATCTGATGTTGCAAAGCCCTTATATCGAGTCCTATCTGGACGTGATCATCGAAGAACATGTGGCCGGTGTAACCACGGGGGCCGGGAATCCGGTGCCTTACATGCCACGGCTGAAAGAAGCGGGTATTCGTGTGTTTCCGGTGGTGCCCAATGTGAGACTGGCCAGGCGGATGGAAGAGAATGGTGCTGATGGTGTGGTGGCCGAGGGGATGGAAGCAGGGGGCCATATTGGCGAAATGACGACCATGGCATTGATCCCGCAGGTCGTGGATGCAGTCACCATCCCGGTGATTGCCGCAGGCGGGATCGGAGACGGTCGCGGATTGGCGGCAGCCTTGATGCTAGGTGCAGCGGGGGTGCAGATGGGTACCCGGTTCATGGTCGCTACAGAATGCAACATTCACCAGGGAGCCAAACAGCGGATCGTGACGGCGATTGATACCGACACGTTGCATCTGGGCAAGGGAACCAGTCATTCCATGCGAGTATTGAAAAGCGAGACAACAGAACAGGTAGCCCGGATGGAAATGGAGGGGGCAGATCCCAAAGCCATCACAGAACTGCAGAAAGGTAAATTTCAACTGGCTGTCCAGGATGGCGATATGGTTCGGGGTTCACTGCCATCCGGCCAGATTTCCGGGTTGGTCAAAAAAGAAGAATCTGCAGCGGATATTGTCAACGATGTGATCAGCGGTGCTGAAGATATGTTAAAGGGAGGAAGCGGGTGGATTCGTTAAAGGGACCCATCCCTTCGGGTTTTCTTTCTTTCAGGAGAAAAAGGTTTGCAAAATATGGGATCCCATGTATCGACGAACCAGGTCGTTAGGATATTTTTCCGGAAATGCCATCCATGATGATACTGGGACCAACTTCATCCCTAGATTTCAATGTTGATCATGATTCTGAAATACGCTCAGGGAAGAAATATGAGTCAGGATGTGCTTTACGAATACACTGTGTCCAATCATGCGCATACTTAAACCGAACCGACAAAATCCAAATTCCTGATCCATGATGGAATCTGAATGGTGGGTTTGCCTTTAAAAGAGATGAGACTGCTTTCCCCAGAGGGAGGCGGTCTCATCTCTTTCAGACGGTAGAAAACAATAATCTGATCCAATGGTCATTCGACTGGTGAAAACTCCTGCCACCACAACCGCCCTAAAGCAGCGGTATCAGTTAACGTCAGCAGCTTACCGGGAACATCGGCATTACGGGAGCGCCAGGCATCAAACTGCTCCACGGAGCAGAAGAAATTAATCTGCAGTCAGGTGTGACCGGATACAGACTGGCTGGTGTCCGCTTCCACAACAAATACCCGGATATCCGGATGACTGAAATCCAGAATCTCGCCCCGACGTAAATGGATAAAAATGGGTTCGCCGGATTCATGACAAACCGATGAAATGGCCGCGTCTTTTTCCAGGGCAGCTGGGATGCCAATGGCGTCTGCTGCGCACCAGGCATACCCTCGAAAATCCTCCATGACTAAACGATGGGGAGACGGTATCACTGAAAGACCGCCGCTGCCTACGATGGCTGCACTCTGAGTATTCCAAACCACAACACCTTTATTTGCTAATCGTTGAACCAGATCATACGCTTGCTGGGGCCTCATATCCATCCTTTGGGCAAGGTCCTGGATGGTCATGGGAATTCCATGCAAGAGGGATTGAAATGCCAGTCGGCGGACCATCCGCTCGTCAGGGGGAAGGCTGTCCAGAAATTGTTGCAGACCTCCGATATCTTCCATAGAATACACCCTTTCTGCTGGTCGTTCAATTTTTATAGTGAAGGGGAAATGCAAATACAACGCAAAGGATGAAAGTCAACCTTGATGATTTACAACATTCTGATTTGCCGTAAACTGTGGTTTTTGCATGATGTTCTCTCTCACGAAAAGGATATTCCACACACCAGTCATGATTCCTGCGGCCAATGCGGAATGTGGTACGCCATTTAATGCGGCAGGGGAAATGCGCCTGCCGGCGAATGTGTAACAAATAGAAAACAGAGTGAACAAGGAGGTCATGAGATGAAGAACAAAGACCGGTTTTCCAGTGAGACACAAATTCTCCATGCAGGAGAAAAAGCCAATCTGCCCTCGTCTTATCCGGAGGCAATCCCGATTTTTCAAACATCAGCCTTTGTGCTGAAGGATCTGGATACCATTAAATCCATGTATGAGAATCCAGAAGGTGCGTATTACTATTCGCGGTCGGGGCATCCTAATCAGGACAGCTTGTCAGAAGTGATCGCCATGGCTGAAAAAGGTGAGGCAGCTGCAGTGTGCGCATCCGGGATGGCGGCGATCCTGGCAGGGATTTTGGCTTGTGTCAGTGCAGGGGATCATGTGATTTGCGCTGATGCCATATATGGTGGGACATACACCCTGCTGCGGGATGATCTATCCCGGTTAGGGGTGCAGACATCCTATGTGGATCTGAATGATGAAGTTGCCGTGGCTCACGCCCTCCGGCCGGAGACCAAGTTGTTTGTCACAGAAATCGTCACAAATCCCTTTGTGTCCGTGATCGATCTGGAGAAAGTCGTGGCAATCGCCCACAAAGCCGGTGCGAAAGTGCTGGTGGACAACACATTTACGACCCCGATCCACATCAATCCGCTGGAATGGGGTGCAGATCTGGTGGCTCACAGCTGCACCAAATTTATCAATGGGCATAATGATGTCATCGCAGGTGCCGTGGTTGGGTCTGCTGAACTCGTGAAGAAAGTCAAACATTATATTGTTTCCATGGGTTCCGTGATCAGCCCCTTTGATGCGTGGCTGGTACTAAGAGGAATCAAAACTATGAATCTTCGGGTCCCGCGGCAATCGGAAAATGCCATGGCAATCGCCAAAGCGTTGGAACTTCATCCAAAGGTGAGCCGTGTGTTTTATCCCGGACTCAAAAGCAGTCCCTATCATGAAATTGCATCCAAGGTTCTGAAAGATGGTTACGGGGCGATGATGAGTTTCTACCTTCCTGACGATCGGGAGAAAGTGAACCGTTTCATGAACAGTTTGGATATCATCCGCTTTGTCACGACTTTGGGCGGTGTGCGGACGACCATGTCCCATCCCAACACGACGTCCCATGTGGGGTTGGAACAAGCCGTGAAAGATAAAATGGGAATCCACGACGGTCTCATCAGACTGTCTGTAGGAATCGAAAAAGCGGAGGACCTGATCCAAGATTTAACCAATGCCCTGGAAGTGATATGAAAAAAATTTTCAGTATGTCGAAGCCCGCCGAAAGTTTGGCGGGCTGTTTTGTTTGCTATGCAACGAACATTGATTTCATATGCTTCGTCCTTAAATCAGATCAGTTGGTCACTCAGTATGTTTCCGATCTGCCTTGGTTATTGGAAACCCTTTGCGGTTTTGACTGACAGGAAGTGATGACAGCGACGCCTTGTCAACAAAGGTTTACGGATGCGCTGGTGGGTCAAATACGCGGATTGAGGATCGGTTTGCCAAAAGAGTATCTGGACGGTGACATTTGACCCCATGTGATGCAGCGGTTTAACGCGGCTATGGGAGTTTTGGACGAATTAGGTACGACTGTTGAAACAGTATCATTGCTCCATGCGAAATTTTCTGCTGCGACCCACTTAACCATTGCCGCGGCCGCAGCCAGTACAAATCTGGCTCGGTTCGACGGGGAGCGTTATGGCGTCCGGGCTGAAGGGAATGATTTGGACAAGTCATCGGCTTTCTGGTTGGAAAAGTGATGAATAGATCGGGGGAAAGCCAATCCGGGCATTGTGAAAGATTTGCTGAAGAGAAAGCTGACATACTTAGAAAGTTAACCCTGCAAGTACGAGATGAATATTAAATCATCTGCCAAACATACGAAGGCATATCAGCAAAGGATATGCCTTCTCCATATCGAAGAAATACTATTGTCAAGTGGAGAAATTTCGCCGAGTGATACGGGGTATGGTCAGGACAAGGTGTGTGCGAATTAATTGGGAAAACCATATGTGAGATGGAAGGGGGATGGCCATGGAATTTAGAAATCAGGTGGTCATTGTGACCGGTGGTGCAGGTGGAATCGGCAGCGCGGTTGCGGAAGCGTTTTGCCGGGAAGGAGCTTCGGTTGTCATTGCCGATATCAACCAAGAATCGGGTGAAGCATGGGCAGATGGGATGGCAGCAGATGGGTTGAGCGGGACATTCTATCACATTGATCTTCGGGATATCCTTGCCATGGAACGAATGGTCCAATGGGTGACAGACGAATTCGGTGGAGTCGATATTCTAATCAATAACGCTGGCATCAGTCAATGGACACCCCTGGATCAACTGACCGAGATGGGTTGGGACCAAGTTTTAGGGGTCAACCTGAAAGCCATGGTGTTCATGGCAAAATACTGCAGTCACCGCATGAAAAAAAGAGGTGGAGGTAGGATCATCAATATTGCATCCACCCGCCATCTAATGTCGGAACCAGACAGCGAGGCCTACGCCGCCTCAAAAGGCGGGATCGTATCGTTGACTCATGCTTTAGCGATATCCTTGTCTTCTGAAGGGATCATCGTCAATGTGATCAGTCCTGGCTGGATCGAAACCGGGGATTATAATGAACTGCGGTTTATCGATCATCAACAGCACCCTTCCGGACGCGTGGGAAAACCGGACGATATCGCCCGGCTTTGCCTGTTTCTTTGTCGACATGAAAACGACTTTATCAACGGTGAAAACATTGTCATCGATGGGGGCATGACCAAAAAGATGATCTATGCCTTGTGAGCGCGGGCTAATCGCTTCAGTTGAATGACTTGCCCTTTGTGATGCGCTTCGTGCTCCAAAGTGTGTAGAATGCCCCATTCATTGGTGACCGTGCGCTCACCGCTAGACAAACGGACCTTTTTCTCGTCCAGGAGCTGGCTATCAGTCATGCTTTCCAGGATTTCCATGGTCCGAGCCTGGGATTGTTCCAGTTTGGCTAAAATCTGTTGCAAAGTGTCACCATGAGGTGCAAATTCCGTGTCTCGATCCCGTTGAATCTCATCACCGGCCACGAGTTTGTGGATCAGGAATTTTTCTGCTCCGGCAGCGTGATTGAGAATCATGGCGATGGAATTCAAAGCACCATCTGCATCATAATGCAATTCCTCATGGGTTACATCTTGAACCGCGTCCACCAGTTCCTTTCGCCCATTTTTCAAGTACTCAGCGTACCGACTGATCAATGTATCCATTTTTTCACCTCCAATTTATGTTTTCATTGAGTTATTCCATATCCGTATAGCCAGTCCTGCTCAAACCGGCAGCAACAAGAAATATTTGGCACCGCACTTGATAAATGACTATCAAATCGATATACTATGATAAGTATCGACAAGTGTCTGAAAGGATGATCAGCGTGAATCAGCAGCGAGAGGGATCCATTATGAAACGGCTGTATTTTCTGTTCAATTTAGCGATGCCGTTTTATTTTATGTATGCCAACTTGCATTTCCGCCGGTTAGGTTTTTCAGGCACGCAGATTGGGCTTATCTCCAGCAGCTATTTTCTAATGAATTTTCTCTGTCAGCCTTTATGGGGATATATCAGCGACGCCTTTCGCGCCCGGCGGAAAGTCATGATGGCCCTGATATTCATAAGTTCCGTGACGGTACTGGCGTACCTGCGGGCAACGAGCTTCATCGGGATTTTATTCACGGCCGCTGCATTAGGCACGACTTTCAGCGCTGTGATGCCGATTCTGGATGCCACAGGACTGGACTATGTGCGGCGGGCTGGAGATAATTACGGTAATATTCGCCTCTGGGGCTCCGTCGGATTCATGGTGGCAGGCGTTATCGGGGGCCAACTGACTGGATTCTTTGGTATCCGTAGTGTTTTTATTGCCTGTTCTGCGGCACTCATTGGTATGGGATTGATCAGTATATCGCTGCCGAAAACAGAAGAGGAGAGCGAAACACCCCACGATATTGAGGGAAGCCGGATAATGGTCCCGGATTTGACGAAAACCCAGCAAATCAAAATCCTCCTTAGCAACCGAAAATTTCTGATCTTTCTAGTGGCAACATTTTTAGTCCAGGCATGCATGTCCATGGGTTTCGGGTTTTTGAACATTCATGTTTCCAATTTGGGTGCAGCGGATGCGTTCATTGGCATCATATGGGCGGTGGCAGCCTTGAGCGAGATTCCGGCTTTTAAGGGGATGGCTTATTTCCAAAGGAGACTGGGCTCCCGGGGTTTGATTCTCATGTCATATACCACACTCGCCATTCGCTGGTTCCTATTTTACCTGGTCAAAACACCCCTGATGATTATACCTGTTCAGTTGCTCCAGGGTTTTTCCGGCGGGTACTACTTCGGCGGCAGTGTGATGTTCGTTCAAGAGGAAGCCCCAGAAGGGCTAAAAGCCACGGGTCAAACAATTTTTGGTGCGGTTAGCATGGGGTTGGGTCCCATTGTCGGCATGACCTTAGGTGGTCAGCTGGTGGACCGGTGGGGACTCGCAAACCTTTTCATATTCTGTGGCGTGGTCACCGGAATCACGGCATTCATGTTTGCGATGACATTGCGGGAGCGACCCCATGGTCAAACATCATGAATCAATCACCCCTGCCAATCTGGCAGGGGTGATTGCTAGGGTCATTTATTCGATTTTTTCCATTTCTTCCTCAACTTCTTCTGCGCCTTCGGCGTAGAACTTTTCTTCGTCCGGATCTAGAACATATAAGAGGCGAAGGAACTCACCGGCATGAACCCGTTCTTCATCAGCTATGTCTTTTAATACTGATTCGGCCAACGGATGATCGATGGATTCAGCCAGTTGCATGTACAACTGGATTGCTTCGTACTCGGCAGCAATCATGAATCGAATTGCACGAGTCAATTCTGCATGGGTCAATTTGCGCGTTTGCGCGAGACCGGCAAAAGGGGACTCAAAGCTGGGCATTTGCATCACTCCTTTCAGTATATATGCATAAGTATTAGCGTTTATTCCCGGAATCCCTTTTCCGAATGCGGAATGTAAATGGCAGGAATGCAGGGATATAAGTCGAAATAATGCATATATCACCTGCATCGAAAGGAGTGTTCAAACATGAGCCGCATTGGAGAGTTGTCTCAAAGCGCAGACTGGAAAAGCGAGAAGCATGTGCCTACCATCCATGCACCGGAGATAGTGAAAAAGGGAGAAGCTTTTGAAGTTGCAGCTATGGTGGGAGAAGAGATTCCACATCCAAACACCACTGAACACCATATCCGTTGGATCCATCTCTATTTTAAACCGGACGATGGTAAGTTCCCCTTCGAGATCGGCAGTTACTATTTCAATGCTCACGGGGAATCCCCGGTAGGTGCCAACGCCGGACCGCTATATACGGATCCTGCCGTCAAAACAAAGATTCGAATCAGTGTATCGGGGACTTTATATGCCAGTAGTTACTGCAACATCCATGGGCTTTGGGACTTCAGCAAACCAATTAAGGTCGAGTAATGAATCTGGACAGTCGATCCGGGGCTGGTGCCCCGGATCATTTATTTGAAGCGGATACATGGGATAAAACCGAATTTTTGAAACGGAATAGGGGAGGAATCATGATGAATGTACGCGAGGCGATCGAATCACGACGGAGTATTCGCAAGTATTTACCTGCTCCAGTGGAAACCGAAAAAATTCGACTGGTTTTGGACAGTGGGCGCCTGGCACCTTCTGGGCACAATACTCAGCCCAGCCGCTTTTTAGTACTCCGCGATCCGGAAATAATCGCTAAGGTGGGGGCTGCATGCAACCATCAGCCGTTTGTGATGAAAGCACCCTTGCTCATCGTTGTGTTAGGGGACCTGAAATGTCGCTATCAGGGGGCAGGCGACCCTGTGGATATTCTGGATGACCGCTTTACCGATGAGCGGCAACGGATCATTCGGGACTGCACGATTGCCGGTCAGACGATGATTTTACAGGCATGGGATTTGGGGCTGGGGACCTGCTGGGTGGGAGATTTCGAACAACTTCCTATGCGCCTTGTCCTGGGAGTTCCCGCAGATCATTTCATTTTGTCCATTTTGGTCATGGGCTATCCTGCCGAATCACCAAATCCACGCCCCCGGAGAGCATTGGCTGAGATTGTTTATGAAGGATCCTTTGGGCAGGCTGCATCTGACTTGACATAGAGAATGACCTGCAGTAAAATGAATCCAGGAGGTGTGTGGATGTCGGACGTCATTTCTAACCCATAATTTAAATCTGGGAACCACCTGCCGGCACTTGGGTGCTGGGAAGGCTATTTGGGTTCCCGCGGGTTAGGAGACCGATTCCCATATACCAGTCAATTGCAATGATTAGACATTGAGGACTGTGGAATCATATCCACAGTTTTTCTTTTTGGCATGTGGAGGTAAGCCGAACCCGCCACACTGATAGGAAATGAGGGATTAACATGGATCCAAGGGTATTATCAATTTTAGAATATGACTTAATTAAAGCGCAGCTCCAATCCTTTGCTGCCAGCGGGCTTGGGAAAAAGGCCATCGAAATGATGAAACCTGAAGGGACAAAAGTACAAATTGAGCTGCGGTTGACAGAAACAACGGAAGCACGCCGACTCATTGATGCCGGTGCGCAGATTCCCTTATACGGACTATCCGATATAACTGAAAGTGTGGAAAGAGCATCAGCAGGGGGAATTCTCACTGTCAGCGAACTGGTTCGTGTTGCCGATTTTTTGCGAAGTGGACGTATCTTGAAACAATATTTGAAGAGCAAACAGCAGACGGTGCCGCTTTTGAGCCGATATGCGGAAGGCATCGAACTCATGGGCAGTCTCCAGGAGGAACTGGAAGAGGCATTGCAAGATGGAATCGTATCATCCCAGGCATCGCCACATTTGGGGAAACTGCGTGCCCAAATCAAAACAGTCGAGGAGCGGATCCAGAGCAAGATTACCAGCTTACTGGCATCCCCGGGGCTGAGGGAATCCCTGCAAGAATCATATATTAGCGTGAAAGACGGCCGTTATGTGTTGCCAGTGAAAACATCATGCCGCCACAAGGTCGACGGATATCAGGTCAGTAGCTCCAGCAGTGGAGCCACGGTATTTGTCGAACCGGCGGCAATACGGAAGTTGGCTGATCAATTACAGGTGCTGCAACGGGAAGAAGAAGCGGAAGTCTATCAAATCCTGTCCCGGTTAGCCGGTGCTGTGGCCGCTGGTGAAAGAGAATTACGGATCAATCTCGAATGGTTGGCAATTTTCGATTTCATTGTCGCGCGTGGCAAGATGAGCGCGTACATGAACGCCCGGCCAGTACCTATCAATACGCAGAATCGAATTCGAATCAAAGGGGGACGGCACCCATTGCTGGGCGATAATGCCGTGCCGTTGGATCTGGCAATCACAAGGCCCTATGGTGTTTTAGTGATCACAGGACCCAATACCGGCGGGAAAACGGTTGTCCTGAAGACGGTGGGACTTTTGACGGCAATGGTCCAATCCGGTTTGCACATACCGGTAGAAGAAGACACCGAAATGGCGGTGTTCAGTCAAATTCTGGCTGACATTGGCGACGGTCAGAGTATTCAACAATCACTAAGTACATTTTCATCACACATGAAGAATATTGCCGAGATTCTTTCGAAGGCAGGGGAGTCAACGCTGGTCTTGATCGATGAAATCGGCACTGGAACAGACCCAGCTGAAGGAGCGGCTTTAGCTTGTGCAATTCTGCGCTATTTATATAAAACCGGGGGAGTAACGGCAGCCAGCACTCATTATGGAGATGTAAAAGTATTGGCTGACATGCATCCAGGTTTTCTCAATGGATCCATGACTTTCGACAGGGAATCACTGAAACCCCTATATCAATTGCAGATGGGCGTTGCCGGACAAAGCAACGGATTGTGGATCGCAGGCAAATGGGGAATCCCGGCAGCGATCGTTGAAGAGGCAAAAAAGCAGCTGCTGGCCAGGCCGGTTTCTGATGATGCAACAGGGAGTTTTACGCCGTTACCAGAGATTGCCAAAGAAGACCTGTTACCGATTCCGGCAGACGAACCGGCATCAGTGGCTGAAACAGTCCAACCTATTCCCCCCGATCCTGTAGAAGCTGCAGTTGAACCATTCGAGCCTGGGGATATGGTCATCATTACTGCCACCCAGGAAAAGGGGAGAGTCATGGCAGCTCCAGATGGAAAAGGAAATCTCGTGTTAGAAGTCAAAGGGAAACGCATCCGCATCAATCATCAACGGGTTCACCTTTACTTGAAAGGGAAGGACCTCTACCCGGACGGGTATGATTTGAAAGTTGTCCTCTTGGATAAAGAAGATCGGCGCTTGGATCGGTTGATGGGAAGAAAATTAACTGACCAGGTTCGTATCATTCGGGACGATCTCGATCAATGGGATGACAAATGAAAGGGGCCGGCAGGGGAAACCCTGCCGGCTGCAGAATATCTGCGTTATTCGTCAACACAGTCAATGAGGTGTATCATGCTAGTTAAAGTGATCGTTAATCCAAATTCCGGTGGTGGACGCGGCAAGCGCACATGGGATCAGCTTCGAACCATCGCTAAGCGTATGAATATAAAAAAATTGAAACTGGCGTACTACCAGTCCGACTCTCCCAGTCACACGACTGCTCTTGCAAAGGAAGCGGCACTGGAAGGATTTGACCGGATCCTGGTCATCGGTGGTGATGGCACCATTGCAGATGCTGTGAGCGGCTGTCTCAACCACCGCATTCCATTGGCAGTCTATCCGGCAGGAACGGGAAATGCCTGCGCACGGTCCTTAGGAATCCGGAAGGACTTTCGTCCTTTGCTGGTGGCTTTGTCCAGCGACGATACGATGGATATCGATGTTGGCCTGATTGGCGACCATGTGTTTGTCAATATGGCCGGAATCGGTTTTGACACGGTGGTATTGGAAACATATCGGCGCAGTATTTTTGGGATTGGTATGATGGGATACATGGCGGTCGGGTTAAGCCTGATGCAAGTGTACGAGAATACACCGGTAAGGATTCGTTGGGATCAAGGTGTCGAGGAACGGATGACGACCTTAGTGGCAGTTTGCAACGGCCCGTATTATGGTGGTGGTCTGATGATGGCCCCCGAGGCGCGGATGAATGACGGTCTTTTGGATGTCTACATCTTAGAAGATTTGAAACCAAGGGACTATCTTTCCATCTGGCAGACCATGTATGAAGGAAGACATCGAGATCATCCCAAGGTCCACCATATTCGCAGCAGCTGGTTTGAGATTGAGAGTGAAAAACCATTACCATTCCACCGTGACGGCGAACCGGAAGGATTGACACCTTGCCGGATCCAGGTGATACCGGCAGGAATAACCATGGTTCGCTACCGATAAAGGGGGTATTCACATGGAGTTTCGTATCAGTGATCAGGTATTTGAATATTTTCCGAACTTTTGCGTTGCAGTGGTCGCAGCTGACGGACTGGATAACACACACTTGCATTCCGAAATCATGACTTTATTGCAAACATCGGTGAATCTTGGCCATGAAGCAATCAAGGACACTGATATTCGAGAGCACTCCCATATCAAGGTATGGCGGGACGCCTTTGAGAAATTATCCATGAATCCGAATCGGTTTCCCAGTTCCATTGAAGCATTGGCTAAGCGGGTTGCTAAAAAGCCGGATTTGCCGGTGATCAACAATATCGTCAATCTCACCAATGCGATGGCGGTCCGTTATTGGGTCCCGATGGGATCTCACGATATGGACCGTATTGCAGGGAATATCGAGATTCGCTTTACCGGTCCAGCCGAACCGTTCACACCCTTTGGCAGCAGCGAGGCTGAAATTGTGGAGGAAGGAGAACTGGTATATGCAGATGACCAGGAAGTTCGAACTCGAAAATGGGTCTGGCGACAAGGCGAGCACGGGAAAGTTGATGATTGCACACGCAGAGTGTTCTTCCCCATCGATGGTTTCGAAGGGATCACCGCTGATGCCGTTCGCAGTGCCCAACATCATCTTGAGACTTTATTGAAGGAGTATTTTCCGCAAGCGATGATACGGACGGGATGGGTGGACCGAAACAACAAGGTAATGACGATCAGTGAATAAATGAAAGTGGGGAGTGGACATGGATCGGAAAGAAAGGATCAAGGCAACGGCAAGGCGTCTTTATGAAGGGAAGGAAGTTCCTCATCATAGTTGTGGTATCTGCATGGCTGTGACATTTGGCTGTGCACCCAAATCATACCAATCGCTGCGTAAAGGTGGAATCAACGGTGAAGGGGAGTGTGGAGCAATCAAAGGTGGAGAAATGGTCATTGGTGAGTACCTCGGCGACCCGAATCCCACTGGCGCGGTGACAGATGCATTGCGGGCAGGTATCGCAGCGTATCGCCAGATGTTGGCTGAATTAGGATACAGTAAACCGGAGCAGATCGCATGCAATGAACTGGTCAAAGGATACCCAGATTTCCTGTCTGATGAACGGAAAGCATTCTGCGCAGATCTGGTGGTGAATATTTGCCAGATGGTGGCAACCGTTCTGGAAGATCATGGCGTTGCCTGGGAGGATCTTGATTAAGGGTCCATTGACGAATCCTGTGGGTTGTGCTACCATGAGCGTAGATAATGAATATTTCAGGGGAGCTGGAACAAAGCCGGCTGAGAGAGGACACAGACCATGTCCTGACCCTTTGAACCTGTTTGGGTAATTCCAGCGTAGGGACCGGTTGCACAGAAACTCTGCTGCCTTCCCAAACGGGAAGGCAGTTCATTTAGTGCGCCCGGCATGGGTGCGATCTAACGGGTGAGAGTCCCGAGTGCAGGTT
>CAZRKC010000030.1:0-30148 GCA_964600665.1 uncultured Candidatus Sumerlaeota bacterium | reverse complement strand
TACCATACATAGGAGCTATTCTCTTACATTTTTCCTACAATAACTTTACACTAACCTCATTCAGAAACGTTTTGCCTGTAAATCTCATAGAGAAGAACACCGGAAGCTATTGCAACATTCAAAGACTCAACTTGATTCACCATGGGAATATGTATGGATGAATCGGATATTTTGATGATTTCTTTCGCAATTCCGTAGGCTTCGTTCCCGACAATCAATGCGATCGGATATTTTAAACAAGCAGTATAAAATGGAACGCTGCCGCACATTTCCGCCGTGACAATTGAATAACCGATTTTTTTCATGTAAGCAATTGAATCGATGACATCAACTTTAGTGACCAATGGGAAACTCACAATAGAACCCACCGAAGCCCGTATAGCTTTACTATTGTATGGATCTGCTCCGCCTTTTGGCAATATCGCGCCTGATGCACCTACTGCATCTGCTGTTCTTATAATCGTACCTAGATTACCTGGATCCTGAATGCGATCAAGTATCAAGATCAACCCTTTTTGATTGACAATATCCTTCATTTCGTGCTTCATGATATCCATAACCGCAATAAATCCTTGCGTATTTTCTGTTTCTGATAATAGATTAATAATTTGATCCGTAACACGAATACACGGTACCTTTTCCCGTTGAAGAATCGCCATAAGTTCCGAACATCTGCTATCATCGCAAGATTTTTCAGTATAAAAAACCTTTGAAGGTAAGCACTTCTTCAATATGATTGCTTCAATAGCCCGAATGCCCTCCATGAGATATTGATTATCAAGTTCACGATATTTTTTCATTTGTAACCTTTTTGCTTTTTTGATTATGGTGTTGCTTGCACTCGTTATATAATCATCCATGAGTGTCATCTCCAGTCAAAAAGACTTTCAATATGATTACCACTTAAGTAAAAGGAAAATAAGACCATGTAGGTCTTATTATAATTGATCTTTTGCTTTCTGCGCAAGCTGACCAAATGCGGAAATATCATTCACAGCTAGTTCAGCTAACATTTTCCGATTGACTTCAATCCCCGCTTTCTTGAGTCCATCAATCATACGGCTATATGAAATCCCATTGATTCTTGCGGCAGCATTAATCCGCGTAATCCACAATTTCCGAAAATCTCGTTTCTTAACCCGCCGATCCCGGTATGCGTAATCAAGGGCTTTCATCACCGATTGATTCGCTACTCGGAAAAGTTTACTACGACCACCCCAGTAACCGCGTGCTAATTTCAAAATCTTTTTGTGCCTTCTTCGTGTCGTATATCCACCTTTTGCTCTTGGCATGATTAACTCCTCCTAAATCAATTACTTGTATGGAATCAACTTGAGAACTTTCTTGTGATCTGCATCATGTACATACCCAGCTCCACTCAATCGTCGTGTGCGATTAGACGATTTAGTTTCAAGCTTATGCCGCTTGCACGCCTTATTACGCTTGATTCGCCCAGTACCTGTCAAACTAAATCTTTTGGCAGCAGCACGGTGCGTTTTCATCTTAGGCATTCAACTTCCTCCTTTATGATGGTTTCGGTGCCAGAATCATGATCATGTTTCTACCTTCTAATTTCGGCTCACGCTCAATAATTACGGTATCTGCAACTGCTTGTGCGAGTCGGAGGAGGACTTGTTTTCCTTGTTCAGCATGTGTTATTTCACGTCCACGGAAGACAACCGTTGCCTTCACCTTGTCACCATCAGCAATGAACCGCTGGACATTTTTCAATTTAACAACAAAATCATGTTCTTCAATGTTTGGTCTGATTTTAACTTCTTTGACCGTCACAAGTTTCTGCTTTTTCTTTGCTTCTTTATCTCTCTTACTTTGCTCATACTTATGCCGCCCATAGTCCATGATCCGACATACTGGCGGTCGAGCAGTGGGTGCTACTTCTACCAGATCTAATTTTTCATCAAACGCAAGCTTTAATGCATCTTTGACTAACATGATCCCAAGCTGAGATCCGTCACTTCCAACGACGCGTACCTCTTTCGTTCTGATATCTTCGTTAACCCTCAACTCTTTACTAATAATCTATCCCCCCCTTTGATACAAATCAACAAAAACGGCGGGTTTATAACCCGCCGTTAAGAATCAAATCGTAAATGATGATTTGACACTTTGCTTACCATACAACAGCCGCTGCGTCGGATGGTGAGAGGCGGATTGCCTCTGCTTCATATGTATCACTATTGAATTTTATCACGGGTTCATTCGCAAGTCAAGGCATTTCTCTTTGAACGAATGTCTTCCTTAAGAATTGCTTCTAAATCTTCAACCGATATTGACCCTGTGTCACCAGATTCTCGAGTCCGCAACGATATGAACCCAGACTCTATTTCCTTATCCCCAACAACAAGCATATACGGGATTTTCTCGTTCTGCGCCTCTCTGATTTTAAAACCTACTTTTTCATTTCGCTTATCGATATCAACCCTGAATTCATGCTCAAATAATTGCTTCTTGATTTTTTCAGCGAACTCGATGTGCCGATCTGCAATGGGTAAGAGTCTGACTTGAATAGGCGCAAGCCAAACGGGGAATGCACCCGCATAGTGTTCAATAAGGATTCCCATAAAACGCTCTATACTTCCAAATATTGTTCGATGTACAGTTACCGGTCGATGCTTTTCTCCATCCGGGCCAATGTATGTTAGATCAAATCTTTCCGGCATCTGAAAATCTAATTGAATAGTCCCGCACTGCCATGTCCGACCAATGCAGTCTTTAAGATGAAAATCAATTTTTGGACCATAGAAGGCACCATCGCCTTCGTTAATTTTGTAGGGAAGCCCCATCCCATCTAATGCCTCTTTCAGTTTATCTGTAGCCATGTCCCACGCTTCTTGACTACCCATGGATTTTTCTGGCCGAGTACTAAGCTCAACAGCGTATTCAAATCCAAATACTTTATACATTTCATCAGCAAGCTTGATAACTCCCTGAACTTCTTCAACAATCTGCGAGGGCAGCATAAATATGTGAGCGTCATCTTGAGTAAAACATCGCACCCGCATCAAACCATGCAGCGTTCCGGAAAGTTCATGACGATGAACCAACCCTAGCTCACCGACTCTCATGGGGAAATCTCGATAGCTGTGGATATCGCGTTTATACAGGAGCATACCACCAGGACAGTTCATCGGTTTGATCGCAAAACCTTGTTCATCTATTCGCGTAAAGTACATATTTTGCCGATAATTATCCCAATGTCCGGATTGCTTCCATAGGTCCTCATGGAGAGCTATCGGAGTCTTAACTTCTTCATACCCTCTTTTGATGTGTTCTTTTCGCCAGTAATCCTCGAGCAAATTTCTGATGACCATCCCCTTAGGATGAAAGAATGGGAAACCAGGACCCTCATCTTGGATACTAAAGAGGTCGAGCTCTTTGCCAAGTTTTCGATGATCTCTTCGCTTCGCTTCTTCAATTCGGCGTATATGTTCATCAAGGTCTTTTTTATTTGAAAAGGATGTACCATAGATTCTTTGGAGCATCGGCTGATGTTCATCACCCCGCCAATATGCACCAGCCACGCTTAATAATTTCACTGCTCCCACTTTACCAGTTGAGGGTAAATGTGGTCCGGCACATAGATCAATGAAATCCCCTTGAGTATAGAAAGTAATTTGAGCGTTATCTGGGAGGTCGTTAATGAGTTGGACTTTATATTCCTCACCCATTTCGGTGAACATCCGGATTGCCTCATCACGGTTGACTTGATGCCGTTTGATTTTTAAATCTTGCCGAATGATCTCATTCATTTCCTGCTCTATCCTAGCAAGATCATCCGGTGTGAAAGGAGTACTCGTATCAAAGTCGTAATAGTAACCATCCTGAATCGCAGGACCAATCGCGAGCTTTGTTCCCGGGTATAAATGTTTAACCGCTTGTGCAAGTATATGAGAAGTGGTGTGGCGAAAAACCTCCGGCCCTTCCTGGCTTTGGAAAGTAATGATTTCAACTTGTGCATCCTCATGGATCGTAGTTTGCAAATCAACAAGGACACCATTCACTTTTCCTGCAACTGCATCTGCGGCTAGTTTTTTACCGATTGATTCCGCAATTTCCATTACTGTCACACCTTGGGCGAATGTCCTTACAGATCCATCGGGTAACTTGATACTAATGTCATTCATATTAATCCCTCCATAAATAAAATAGAACTTCTTCGTAAGGACGAAAAAGTTCATTCCGTGGTTCCACCTCAATTGCCAAAAGGCCACTTGACGCGATAACGGAGCGACCGATGCAACCTACTTGTATTATTTGACTTTCGGTTGATAGCTCACAGGGGGTTTTTACAGGGTTATCATACCAGCTTGCACCAGCCGCTGGCTCTCTACGATGCTTCACCTGCTAATCGTCCTGATCATTGCTTTACCTTATATTATTGTCATTATTATAGACCCAATAATCGGTCATGTCAAGGGATGTTTCCAAAGGACAGAATTAATGCCACTTGAAGCAATCCAATCAAAAATCCGATAAAGCCACCAATCCAGGCAATGTACTTAATTTCCGATGCAGATACTCCTCGTATCAGGTTCTCCAACTCGATTAGATCAAGTTCATCAATCTTTTGCTGCACCATTGGTCTGATAATGTTAACTTCTTTAACATCAGCAGTATATTGGTTTACCATCTCTTCGATTGTGAGAAAGACATCTGCTCTGATGTGCCCAATAATCGTATCTGTGACAAATTGACTTGCCCGCTGGGGCATAAACCGATGAAATTTCGCATTGATAATGCTTCCTAGACGAGACTCTACTTGCGTAATGACAGCTGCCTTCTTATCTTCATTCCAGAGAACCGAGATAATATCACTCATGGACAATAGATTTTCTTCCAACGTTTTCGCGATCGTTTGAGCTAGTTCTTTCCTTCGTCTTGGTAACAATCCCTGAATTAAAATTTGAGTTCCAGGTATCCTAATTGGTCGATGTGGTCTGAATAATAACTGGATTGCCAGAACATTCGTGTACCACCCAATCAGCGCTCCGCCAACTGGCACTAAGAATAATCCGGTGCTCATCATAACTCCTCTTTCCAGAAGCATACAGGTGCATCAAGAAGATGCACCTGCTCCCCTTTGAGATTATTGCTCCTGCACAACTTCCATTAAAATCCTGATTCCTTCATCAATCTGATCTTCATCAGCTAATGAGAAAGAGAGTCGAACACTATTCAGTCCTTTTCCGTCAGGGTAAAAAGCATACCCAGGAACATATGCCACGCCTCGTGAGGCTGCCGTTGGAAATAGCTTCTTAGTATCAATGTGCGGCGGGAAAGTCACCCATAAGAAGAATCCACCGTCCGGTGTCGTCCATGTGACATTATCCGGGGCGTATTTTATTAAGGCATTGAGCATCGCCTCGCGCCGCGAAGCATAAAGTGGAAGGATTGATCGAATATGTGGTTCGAGATAACCTTTTCGGCAATACTCATACACAAGCAATTGAATGAGTGTACTGGAATGCAGATCAACCGACTCTTTAAGGTAAGTAAGTTTATTGATGATCTCAGGATGAGCCACAATCCATCCCATTCTAACACCTGGAGATAATATCTTCGAAAATGTGGATAGGTAAATTACGTGACCTGTTGCATCAAATGACTTTATTGTTGGGACTGGATTCCCCTCATATCTTAATTCGCTGTAAGGATCATCTTCAATGACAAATACGTTGTACTCATGGGCAAGCCTGGCCATCTCTTGCCGCCTTTTAATGGACAGTGTAACACCGGTCGGGTTCTGAAAAGTAGGTATCAAATAAATGAATTTGACCTTCTTCCCTTCTTTTGCTCTATCCTTCAAAATTCTCTCAATTGCTTCTGTGTCCACTCCATCCTGATCCATGGGGATTTCCGTGAATTTTGCATATTGGTTTGCAAAGGGACCTAAAGCACCTAAATATGTTGGGGATTCAACAAGAATCTCATCATCCGGGTCAAGAAGAATTCGAGAAATCAGGTCCAGAGCTTGTTGCGATCCACTGGTGATAATTATATTTTCCGGTCCTGCTGGTAATCCTTTATCAGATGAACGATTTGCAATCCATTGGATGAGCGGTTTATATCCTTGCGTTGAACCATATTGAAGGGCAACAGCCGACTGATCCCTCATAATTTCCTCTAAAACTGACTGCACTTCAGAAACAGGAAAGGACTTTGGGTGAGGGAGCCCGCCAGCAAAAGAGATTACATCACTGGTGATAAAACCCATTAATTCAGTTAATGGCGAGGGGATCAAATCAGAACCGAGTTTTGAATATAAGTTACTCCACACAACACTCATCTCCCTATACACAATTTTCTCTATTGTAACAAATCTTGTCCTTTTTTAAAAGCGTCAATGTTAATCGGAAATCTTGAATATTTCTTACTCAATACAGACTCAATTGAATGTGGTGACACACAACCCGTCATCTTTACCACTACTCCCAAAGCAATCATGTTAACAACAGCTGTGCTGCCCATTTCCCGTGCGATGTCAGTAAATGCAAACCCTGTTCCCAAAGTATTTTCAGATGGGTCCACAACCGATGTATCATAGATGATCTCACATGTATCATGACATTGCTTGACGGCTCGTAAATATGCATCTTTCGTTAATGCTACGATGATATCAGGTTGGATCACCTTCGGGTATGCGATTTCCTCAGGACTAATCACAACCTCAGCCTTTGAAAATCCACCCCGTGATTCAACACCATACGACTGTGTTTGAACTGCATAAAGACCATCTTCTAAGACAGCTGCTTCTCCTAATATCGTGCCTGCAAGGATCAAGCCTTGGCCCCCGGCACCACTTAATACTATCTGCCACTTTTTCCCCTTCATATCTTGCGCTCCTTCCATGTTATAATCATTCGATTAACGCATCGCTATTTCCATCATATGCCGATATTTAGAGGAGTGATCCATCTGCTCCCGATCAACAAATACCCCGACGGGAAATACAGATTCTTGTTTGACAGGATCCATATCCTTCAGTTGACTTTTTGAGACCGCATGATCTCGAAGCCATTCCATCATCTCTGCCGCGGCACCGATCTTATTTCTGCGACCGTAATGCGTTGGACAAGTGCTGATAACATCTATAAAAGAAAATCCAGCCTTTTCAATTCCTCTTGTAATAATTTTTTGTAAAGCATTTACATGAAAAGGCGTTGATCGGGCGACAAAAGATGCACCGGCAGCCTCAGCTAAATGGCATAAATCAAAAGCAGGCTCAACAGTACCCAAAATCGATGTGCTGGTCAAACTCCCTTCAGGGGTGGTTGCTGAGTATTGTCCTCCAGTCATGCCATAGTTATAGTTATTGACAACAATGGCAGTCAGATCGATATTCCGCCTGGCTGCATGGATGAAATGATTACCACCAATCGTCGCACAATCTCCATCACCCATAAGTACAACGACTTTTAACTTTGGATTTGCTGATTTGATTCCAGAAGCAAATGCTAGTGCACGACCATGGGTGACATGAACAGTATGCGTTGCAATGTAGTCATCTGCTTTACCCCAACATCCAATACCCGTTACCACGACAATTTCTTCTTTGTCTAGCTTCAGATCTGCAAATGCGCGGGCAATGGTGCCTAAAACGATTCCATCTGTGCATCCAGGGCACCAAAAGTGAGGAAGTTTGTCTGTTCTTAGATATTGCTCCCAGTCTTTTGTCATCACCATGACGCTACCTCCTCAATCTTATTCTGGATTTCTTTCGGTGTGATGGCTTCACCATTCACTTTATTCACACCAACCACCGGAATATTCCTTGCGTTTAGCTGTTTTACTTCTCCAATCAATTGTCCAAGATTCATCTCTGGAACGATGACTGCACTAACTTGATTCAAGTATTTCGAAACAATTTGATCCGCAAAAGGCCAAATTGTGGTCAAATGCAGTAACCCAATTCTTTTACCAAGTTTTCTTCCTTCTTCAACCACCTGGAGTGAAGTACGGCTTGTAGAACCGTAGCTAATAATTGCGATTTCAGCGTCGTCCATAAAATATTCTTTTGTAACCACAATATTTTCACGATCATTAAAGACCTTATCGTGAAGACGTCTAATAACTTTATCTGCATTTTCCGGAGTCGTATTGGGAAAACCAGTTTCATCGTGCATTGAGCCATTGGCATGTTGGATATAAGCACTGCCCAAATCACCCATTGGTGGAACTCCGTCATCGTCAGCCTGATACGGAAGGTAGCCTTTCGGGCTCCCATCTGGCCGTTTTCGATCGATCAAATTCATTGTGGAAGGATCACGAATGACTACTCTTTCACGCATATGTCCGACTACTTCATCGGCAAGCATGATGACCGGTGTGCGATACTTCTCTGAGTAATTAAAAGCTGTAATCATTAGATCGAAACATTCTTGCACCGACATTGGACTGATGGCAATCGCAGGGTGATCACCATGGGTGCCCCATTTTGCTTGCATCACATCGCCTTGAGCAGGTTTCGTTGCGAGCCCAGTACTTGGTCCGGAGCGTTGCACGTTAATGATGACACATGGAATTTCAGCCATCACACCAACCCCTAAATTTTCTTGCATCAGCGAAAATCCAGGTCCACTTGTGGCAGTAAATGATTTATATCCCGCTAAAGATGCACCGAGCATTGCACCAATACTACCAATTTCATCCTCCATCTGTATGAATACGCCCCCCATTTGCGGGAGGTGCCTTGCGGCCATTTCTGCTATTTCAGAAGAAGGAGTAATCGGATACCCAGCATAAAACCGGGCACCTGCTGCGAAAGCACCTTCAGCCATGGCCTCGTTCCCCTGAATAAATTCAACTCTATCAGAACCCATTATTCCACCTCCAAAACGGTGATTGCAAAATCGGGACATCGCAGCTCACACATCATACATAGAATACAATCTTCCACTCGAGTTGCTTGCGGAGCACCTTTGAAGTCTAGATCATACACGTTCTTCGGGCATAATGCTACGCATATCCCACATTCCTTGCACCTGCCACGATTGATCTCAATATG
The DNA here is from genome assembly GCA_964600665.1 of uncultured Candidatus Sumerlaeota bacterium. Classification (GTDB taxonomy): domain Bacteria; phylum Bacillota; class SLNR01; order SLNR01; family SLNR01; genus CAZRKC01. The sequence goes on along the minus strand of CAZRKC010000030.1, from coordinate 21,123 downwards.
TGCCTTTTTTAACTTTTGGTCAACCACTTGCTTCCCTCCTTCAAAAGACTCTAATCTCAATCAATTCCAACATCCCGCGTAATTGGTGCGCAACTAGCTTTCAAATATTGGCAATTTACCAAGGAAAATATACTCGTTTTCGCTGATATTGTCTCCCTGAGCAAGAACAGCTGCTTTCGCTACAATTTGTCCACCAATCTGAATAACGAGTCTTTCAATCGCATCCATCGAGGCGCCAGTCCGGATGATATCATCGATAATTGCAACCCTTTTATTTCTGATCTTTTCAACATCAGCACCGTTAAGGCACAGAACTTCGGTGGAGTAACTGTCTTCTGAAACAACTTCTTCAATCACAGCCCCGTCCATATATGCTTTCACACTTTTTCGTGCAACAATATAATTCATATTCAATAAGCGAGACACTTCATGCACCAAAGGAATCCCTTTTGCTTCAGCAGAGATAATTACATCGATCGGGGGTAATCGTTTGACTATTTCTGGAGCCACCGCACAGACAAGCTCCGTATCCCCTAAGATAACAAAACTTGCGATGCTGACCCCCGGTGAAATTGCAATGATGGGCAGTTCCCTTTTTAGCCCGCAAATCTCTAATTGATAAGTTTTCCGCACAGCTCTACCTCCTTTATATTGATGAGCGTATGGATCATGTGCTAATATAGTTCTTGATTTCTACTGCTGTTCCTTCACGTGTCGATTTATATTGCAGATATGAAAAGTGACTTACAGAATGCCTTCTTGGCGTGCAAGGCTCCACATCTTATCGGCAACCCGTTTGCTTTCGAACATGACACGCTCCGTGTCAACACTAGTCATACCCTGTGAGTCCTTTACCACTCGTCCATCGACAAGAACATGCGTAATATCTGAAGCATTGGCATGGTAAACCAAATTAATGACCGGGGCTGCTATCGGAAGGATATGTGGTTTATCCATATCGATGATAATCATATCTGCCTTCTGCCCTTCTGCGATTCTACCCAGTGTTGGGTCTTTAAATGCAACGGCCCCCCCAACAGTTGCAGCAAATAGAACATCGGTCGACGTCACTTGATGTGCATTTCCGGTTTGAATTTTACCGAGAAATGCAGCCATTCGCATTTCTGCCATCATATCACCAGCATAACTATCAGACCCCATCGCTACATTAATCCCTTTGCTCACATATGGATAAAATGGTGCAATCATTCCCCCTTTTGCAAATACCAATGGGCAGTGAACAATATTAACGCCTCGCTTAAGCAGAATCTGTTGATCTTGCTCATCGGTAAAAATCCCGTGTGCGGCAACAGTTCGATTGGATAAAAACCCGATTTCGTCCAAATACTCAACCGGACTCCTGCTACACCTAGCCTTGATTTTTTCAACTTCGACCTGTGTCTGAGCGAGATGAATCATTATCTGTGTATCTAAGTCATCGGCCATTACCCGAACCGCTCGCAGCAGTTCTGTCGAACATGAGTCTGGAGCATGTGGCCCCATCCAAATCTGAATTCTTCCATCTGCAGTCCCTTGATATTCATTGAAAACCCGCTCATTGTCACGAAGCCCTTTCATCTCTTCAGATATTTTACCAATTTCAATATTGCCAAGATGGTTGCGCTCCGGTAGGTGCGCACCACTAGTAAACATGGGAGATACACTTGCCCGAATGCCAATCTCTGTCGCTAATTGAATGAACAGATCAATCTCTCGGCCAGTACATTGCTCCCCAACCGTTGTGGTTCCAGACTGCACCATTTCAATAATTGCCATCGTCAATATCCATTTTAACTCACTTTCGGACAAATGTTCCAATGCAAGTCGTTTTAAAGGGAAAACCCGAGTGTATAAAGCCGATCCACCATAATTCACTCGATTATAATCATCTGTCATCCCTCGGCAAACAGCAGTTGTTAAGCTATGATTATGGGCATTGATTAGACCAGGGAGTATGAACTGACCAGGAACATCGATGATCACATCACCAATTTCTGCTTGAATTTCGTTTGAAATCTGTTTGATGATGCCATCCTCTACCAGAATATCAGCTGATTGAATTTTAGTCGCTTCATATGCCTCGTTAATAAAAGTCAGAACCGTTCCACCTCTGATTAGTGTGCGTCTCATCCTGTCGTCTCCTTTCTACTATATAAATAATCATTAATAATCTGTAAATCTTGTCTTAATTCTGATAAATTTGAAAATCCAATATTATATACATCAATAAAATCATTAAACTGGAGGACCCATTCTAGTGCCCCTTGGAGGTCATGGATCAAATCTCCCCTCCCAAGTGTTTTAATCACATATACTCCTTTTCCATTTTGATGCGCAGTCTGCAACGCATCGATCATTTCATCCCGAGAGCCACGATCGATTCTTGATCCATCTCGATTGAGTGGTGCACAAACAATCTCAATTTCTGGAATATTTGCTGCCTCTTGAATAACAGAAGTATAATGTGTGGAGAGACCCACAGCGCGGATGCGACCATTATGTTTTTCTTCTAAGAGATATTCAAGTGCAGGATAATAATTGCTTGCTTCGACCGTGACACGGTGCAGAAGGCAAATATCCAAGTATTGAGTTGACAGTTCTTCAAATATCCGTGCCAGATCCCGCTTTGCACCACTTTTGTCAGTGGAATAGGTTTTACTGCATACAACTACTTGCCCCCGTTGAACCCGGGATAGTCCATTTGCGACTTGCGGATGACTTCCGTATACCATGTCAGTATCCCAGAAATTCACGTCATACAGATGAGCGGCGTCCGCAAGGATCCCCCCACCGTAAGATGGTGTATAGATATTGATGTGTTCCGTCCCAAAACACAACTGTGAAGTGTAAATACCTGTATTTCCAAGTTCAACCTTTTTTGCTTTCATAAGCTCACCATCCTTATCATGCCTTTAACGAAATTCTCTTTTCACCTATACAGTCATCATGCTTGTAAGAAATTTCCCACAACGTTTTTTTAATCATTTTCCCTTAAAAGGCCGAGGCTAAAATTCTGTTTGCCCACAGATTTCACTTTGTTTCCAAACACAAATCAATCAAACCTCAAATATTTTCATTAAATAATATATTCTTACTAACTTAGCGCTTGTCCTTCTCCTCATGCAGCTTTCCTTTGTTCAACAATGCCCAAACAAAAACCTGCAGAATTACTTCTGCAGATTAAGTTTGAACCTAGTCGTCATTCAACAGAAACACAACTATTTGATCGTTGCATACATAAAGTACTTATAGCCTAATGGAGAAGCATAGAACCCTTCTACTTTCTGGCTGAGTAAATATATGTCCACATAGTAGTAGATTGGTGCAAGCATGCTTTCTGCAAAAATGATATCTTCAGCTTCGTGCATCAGTGAAAACCGTGTTTCTTTGTCAGATGAGGTTTTTACTTGTTTAATCAACGCATCATACTGTGCATTCGACCACTGAGCGTCGTTATTCCCACCACCTGTGACCCACATGTCCAGCATGCTGATTGGATCATTATAGTCACACAGCCAACCGTTGCGAGCTATCTGATATCCACCGTTTTTCCTGGTATTCAGGAAAGTACCCCAATCTTGGGATGCCAAAGTAACTTGAACGCCAATTTGAGACCACATGTCTTGGAGTGCTTCGGCAATTGCTTGGTGGCCAGTACTCGTGTTATACAGATACTCCATAACTGGCAGCCCTTGCCCATTGGGATAACCCGCCTCAACTAAAGCTTGTTTAGCTAACACGAGATTTCCTTCATAGTCGGTAGGATCATAATACTCCCCACCAACTTCGCGGAATTCTTTCGTCGGATCTGCATCAGTCAGCCCAGTGGGAACAAACGCTCCAGCGGGTACTTGACCTGCTTTCCCAATGTTGGTCACGATATATTCTCTGTCAATTGCCAATAGTAAAGCTTTTCTGACAAGGGGGTTATTCAGTGGCGGTTTTTGGACATTAAACGACACATAATATGTCCCTAACTGACCACTCAGATTAAACTCTTCCTTATCTCTCCATGATTCAATCTCGTCATTAGGCAAAGTGTCTGCAAACAGTATCTCTTCTTGAGTGAACGCGTTTAAGATGGAGTTATCATCATCCATCAAAACGAATTTGATTTTTGGTGTGCCCAGGGCATCATAATTCCAATACTTATCATTTTTCTCCATCAGAATATGGGAGCCCTGTACCCACTCAGTTACTTTATAGGGACCATTGCCGATATATGTTTCGGGTTTGATCGCCCATTCTTCACCATTTGTCTCAATCAAATCCTGACGCACAGGTGCATATGTCGGGAACGCAGTCAATTCTAAGAAATATGGTACTGCTGTTGTCAGGGTTACGACCAAGGTTTTGTCATCAGTGGCAACTAAATTCAATTCTCCATCCTCATAACCGTCAATTACATCAAACATGTATTCGTAATCGGCAGCAGTGTCTGGAGAAATCGCACGGTTCCAGGCATAAATAAAATCACTGGCCTTAATGGGTTCACCATCACTCCATTTTAGGTCGTCCCGCAAATGGAAAGTGTAGACTTTCCCATCTGCGGAAACATCATGGGAGGATGCTTGCCCTGCAACCGGAACGCCGTTTTCATCCAGAGTCATCAGGCCCTCAAAAACGTGAATGATCATCGTCGCTCCATCAACGGACGAATTCAGAGCCGGATCGATTGTATCAGGATCGGGCCCGACATTGACAGCAAGTAAATCTTTGGCAACTTGATTACCGCTGCATCCTGGCAACATTGCCATACAGATTAACGCGATAATCATCAGCACTGCAGCATTCTTTTTCATAGAGTTTCCCTCCCCATTATTGGTAATTTTCGTTTCAACTGATTCATTTTTTTTGCGACATCCCTCCCATCCCAATAGATTTCGTCAATCTCGTTTCACTACATGAAATCCCGATAATAATGACATGAGACATAGTGATCAGGCGATGCCTCAATCATCTGCGGTTCAATATCAACGCACAACTGAGTTGCATATTGGCAACGAGTTCGAAAATGACAGCCACTGGGGGGGTCCACTGGGCTTGGTACATCCCCTTCAAGCACGATTCGCTTGGCAGCTCTCGCTTTCTTTGGATCAGCAATTGGAATAGCAGATACAAGAGATTTCGTATACGGATGAATACACTTAAATACCATATCGTAGCTTTCACCTAATTCGACAATTTTCCCCAGGTACATAACCCCAATCCGTTGACTAATATGTTTGACGACACTGAGATCATGGGCAATAAATAGATATGTCAAGCCTAACTCTTGCTGCAATTCTTCAAACATATTCAGTATTTGCGCTTGAATAGAGACATCAAGTGCAGATATTGGCTCGTCGCAAACGATAAATTCTGGATTAACCGCCAGCGCCCGTGCGATACCAATCCGTTGCCTTTGCCCACCCGAGAATTCATGTGGATATCGATTTGCATGTTCGCTGTTTAATCCGACGCGCTCAAGCATGTCAATAATCCGATCTCGACGATCTGACTTTGTGCGCGCCAGTTTGTGAATATCAATGGCTTCACCAACGATGTCGCCAACTGTCATTCTCGGGTCCAAACTTGAAAATGGATCCTGAAAAATGATTTGCATTTTCCGACGATAGGGCATCATCTCGACGCGGGTAATATCGACCCCATCATAATGAATACTCCCGGCTGTGGGCTCATAGATGCGAAGAATTGTACGTCCCACAGTCGTTTTGCCACATCCACTTTCACCGACAAGGCCCAAAGTTTCACCTTTTTTGATTTGGAAGCTTACATCATCCACTGCTTTTACATATTTTGGTTTGAAGAGACTACCGGCAACAGGAAAATATAATTTGAGATTTTTCACTTCAAGCAAATTACTCATACCGTTCACCGCCGTTCACAAACTCTTTCTTTTGAAGCAACCAGCAAGCACTGTAATGCCCCTCAGAAATTATCGTTGGCGGTGGCATCTCTCGTAAACAGATTTTCATGCAGCTGGGACATCGAGGAGCAAACGGACATCCAGGCGGCGGATTCAGCATATCGACCGGACTCCCCTCGATTGGAATTAATTTTTTCCGTTCCCGGTCGTCCAAAAGCGGAATACTTTTTAAAAGCCCCTTTGTATACTCGTGACTTGTGTTGTAAAATATATCATCTACATTACCAAACTCAACAATCCGGCCGGCATACATGACTGCTATTCGCTCACATATACTTGCGACAATACCTAAGTCATGGGTTATCAATAGAATTGACATCCCGATCTCTTTGCGCAAATCAATCATTAACTCAAGAATTTGCGCTTGAATCGTTACATCCAATGCAGTTGTTGGTTCATCAGCAATCAATAATTTCGGTTCACAAGCTAAGGCAATTGCAATCATCACTCGCTGTCTCATTCCCCCTGACAATTCATGAGGGTATTGTTTTATTCTCTTTTCAGGTTCATTGATACCAACTAGCTCGAGCAAATCAATGGTTCGCTCCCGTGCTTCCTTGGTGGTTTTCTTTGTATGGAGTAAAATCACTTCAATAATTTGATCGCCAATCGTGTAAACCGGGTTCAAGCTCGTCATCGGGTCCTGAAATATCATGCTAACTTCATTCCCGCGAATTTTTCTCATTTCGTCTTCGGTCATCTCATTGATGATATGGTCATTAAAAATAATTTGACCGCCAATAATTCGGCCGGTTTTAGGTAATAGCTGCATAATAGAATATGCAGTTACACTTTTCCCACTACCGCTTTCCCCAACAATACCGAGTACTTCCCCTTCTTTCATTTGTATAGATATGCCGTTGAGAGCTTTAACTTCCCCGGCCGGTGTGAAAAATGATAGTCTTGAGTCTTGAATATCAAGTAGATAATTACTCAAGATTCCCACCTCAGTTCTTTAACCTTGGATCGAATGCGTCTCTCAAACCATCGCCAAGTAGATTGAATGATAATATAATCAAGCTGATCATGATTGCGGGGGCCATCAACCGATAGGGATACGTGTAGATTCCCACAATAGCAAAAGCGGCCATTGAACCAAGGCTTGGCATCGGAGCAGCTACCCCAATCCCGATGAAACTGAGGAAACTCTCTGTGAATATGGCAGAAGGAATCTGTAATGTCGTTGTCACAATTAGAGTACCCATCACATTCGTCAGTAGATGGCGTTGGATAATTCTCCTATGACTAGCACCCAAAGCTTTTGCAGCAATCACGAATTCTTGCTCTTTTAAAGTCAATACCTGACTGCGAACAATACGCGCCATGCCTACCCAATAGAGTAGCGAAAAAACAATAAATATGCAGATTAAACCAACACCGACCCGGTTGATCCACCCGAATTGCGGGACTGTGTTCGCAAGTGATTGTAAAGGATATTTCAGCGTAACCATTAGCAGAATAATGATCAGGATATCCGGAACTGTATAAATAATATCGACAAATCTCATCATGACCATGTCAACCCGACCCCCAAAATATCCGGAGACTGTTCCATAAACCGAGCCAATCATCAAGACGAGTGCACTGGCTACAAGTCCGACGAGTAATGAAATCCGGCTTCCGAACATCAGTCGTACCATGGTATCGCGCCCGAGTCCATCCGTCCCCAGGATATGTGGGAAGACGGTTTCACCGGACTCGATTCTCGCTTTTTCCTGGACCGAATACTGCATTGGGGCTAGATTCTCACTACCCCTTATCTGTTGCTCATATGAATAGGGGTAAAACTCCGGAAGAATAAATGCAAAAATCATCACCATGATAATGAAAACTAAACTGACCATTGCCACCGGGTTTTTCTTAAACCGTCGAAGACCATCACGCCAAAAACTGATGCTTTCCCGCATAATTTCCAAGCTCTGTTTTTCTTCAGGATCGGCTAGAATAAAATCAGATACATCCAGCTGAAAACTGAGTTTTTGCGTTCCTGGTTGCATCATCTTCTGCCTCCCTGTCACTGGTATTTAATTCGTGGATCAATCAGTTTATATGCGATATCTACAATGAAATTCATTGAAATGACCAGGGCGGCTAAAAATATTGTTGTACCCATGATCACGGTATAGTCTCGCCCTGTAATCGAAGTAATAAATGCACTTCCTAAACCAGGAATGGTAAAAATTTTCTCTACAACAAAACTACCTGTCAACGTGTAGGCAATTAATGGTCCCAGATATGTAACGACAGGGAGCACTGCATTGCGTAAAGCATGCTTGAAAATAACTTTATATTGTTGTAACCCCTTCGCTCTTGCCGTCCTGATGTAATCTTGTCCAAACACCTCCAGCATACTCGCTCGCATTAAGCGAGAAATATATGCAGTTGGATAAAACGATAGTGCCATCACCGGCATTATATAATGCCGCCATGAGGTTAAACCATACGTCGGTAACAGATTTAGGTTAACGCTAAATATGATCATCAGTAAAGTACCCACCACAAATCCTGGCACAGCAATACCACATGTTGCCAGAACAATGATAAAACTATCCAACTTTCGACCTCTATTGACCGCAGCAATAGCTCCCAAGGGGATACCCATGATGATAGCGACAAGAATTGCCAGTCCGCCAATTCTTGCTGATACTTTAAATCCATTCAGGATTATACTATTTACCGTGCGGCCTCGTTGCTTGATCGACACGCCCATGTCTCCTTTTGCAAGTGTAAACATGTAATTCTTATATTGTACGATTTTGGGTTTGTCGAGCCCATATTTACGATTTAATGCTTCAATGGTCGCCTGAGACGGTGATTTTTCAGCAAGAAAAGGGCCTCCTGGCACCATAAACATGAGTGCGAAGGTGATAGTAGCTACTAACCATAGTGAAAATAGCGACATCAGCAATCTCTTCAGCAAGTAGTTCCCCAAATTGAGCACCCCACTCTATCAAATTACATTCAAATTTTGAACGCCCTGACCGATAACCAATTCGGGAGTATACCTTGAGTTGATTTATTGAGAATATTCTATCAATCAGCTATTCTCCATTATGATCTTTTTCCCTTCATTTTGCTGTCTATATCTTCACCCATCATCTATATAAACATAAATATTGACCATTTGAAGGTTTTCATGATTCATACAAGAACTATGCTTATATTAATATTAAGAGGTGAGTATGTGTATATAATTCATAACCCATACGCAAATCGGTGGAAGTCTGAAAAAATCTGGACGCAGCTTAGGGCGGAACTCATCAAAAGGGGGGCCGAATTTGAATATGTGTGCTCCGAATTCCCAGGACATGCCGAAGAGTTGGCATTGATTGCTGCACAAAAAGGTTACACGCCTATCGTTGCAGCAGGCGGTGATGGTACTATTGGAGAGATTATCAACGGGATCATGAGGGGCTGGCAGATTAATACTCCTCCAACATTGGGAGTCATTCCATTAGGAACCGCAAATGATTTCGTCGCTAATTTGAAACTTCCATCTAATCCTATGGATTCAATAAATCTCATAATGAATTCAGATAAACGTGTATCCGTTGATGTTTGCCGCGCAAATGATCGTTACTTTATCAATAACTCTGCAATCGGACTTGAACCGCTCATCACAATAATTCAGCAAAACATGACTCACTTTCATGGCATCCTTCGGTATTTAGTTGCAGCCTTGAATGGAATCTTCCGTAATCCGAAGTGGAATGCCTCCATCCAATGGGATCAGGGTATCTACGAAGGACCTGTCAACCTCGTTACAATAGGAAACGGGGCTCGCACCGGTGGCCTTTTTTACATGTCACCCCATGCTGACCCTTCTGACGGTTTGCTAACTGCTGTTGTAGCCTACCAACCGACTATTTACGGAATCCTGAAATTACTTCCCCAGACTATGTCTGTAAAAGGACGTTTTCTTCAAACACCAGGCATCATGGAGATTAATTCTCCTTGGATTTCGATTCAATTAGCCACTCCTTCTCCGGCTCACTGTGATGGAGAATTGTTTGCTGACCCGACGAGCACTATTCACTACTCAATTCTGCCAGCTGCCATTCGGGTCATCCATTAAAAATACTCGTTCACAGAACAAGAAGAGCCTTTCCATTGGAAAGGCTCTCATGTATCTATTGAACGAAAACCAAGAATTCTTTATCACAGAAAATACCGTATCAGGACAATAAAAAACCCCAACCCGCCCATGATTGCAAAAAAATATGGCATAATTATCCACAGAGCGGCGATAATCATAGCGACCCGTTCTTGAGCGCTTAGAAAAGGGATGGTCCCTGGTTCAATTTTTTCTATATCGCGGAAAATATCTTCGCTTTTAAACATAGCCATAACTTATATCTCCCCGGTAAAATGACATGCGGTAAAATGCTGTTGATCGTCTGCAATCAGACTTGGGGTTTCCACTTTACATATTTCTTTTGCATACTGACATCTGGTGTGAAAACGACAACCTGACGGAGGATTAGCTGGTGAAGGAATATCACCGGCCAATATAATCCGCTGTTTTCTGTGAGCCGGCGTTTGAGCTGGAACAGCTGACAACAATGCTCGCGTATACGGATGTTTCGGCCGATCGAACAAGTCCTGCTTATTCGCAAGTTCGACGATTTCACCTAAGTACATGACCGCGATTCGATCGCTAATAAATCGGACAACACTTAAATCATGTGATATAAATAAGTAAGTCAGATGCATATCTTCTTGAAGTGCCTTCAGAAGATTGATAATTTGTGCCTGAATTGACACATCTAATGCAGAAACCGCTTCATCGCATACAACAAATTTCGGTTCCAAGATTAGCGCTCTGGCAATACAAATTCGTTGTCGTTGACCGCCAGAGAACTCATGGGGGTATCGCCTGACCTGTCCTGCCGAAAGCCCGCATTTTTCTAACATTTCGACAACCTTCTCATAAACCGCTCGCCCTTTGGCCAACTTATGTTCACGAAGGGATTCTCCAACAATTTCACCTACATTAAGCCTTGGATTCAAAGAGCTGTATGGGTCTTGAAAGATAATCTGCATATCGGTTCTAAGGGCTTTATTCTCACGTCTTGACAATGAGTATACATCACGGCCGTTAAATATTGTTTCTCCAGATGTAGGTCGAATCAGATTGAGAATCGTTCGTCCAATCGTGGTTTTACCACAACCAGACTCACCCACAAGTCCAAGGACTTCACCCTCATGGATCTCAAAGGAGACGTCGTCAACAGCTTTAACATATCCGACCGTTCTTTTGAAGACTCCTTTTTTAATGGGAAAGTATTTCTTAAGATGTTTAACTTCCAAAAGCATCTTGCGGTTATCCATTTTCTAGACCCTCGCTTACGACCCAACAGCGGACTTTCCTGTCCGGGCCAGAATCCACTAAAGGTGGCATACTTTCGCGACATTTATCAATTGCAAACGAACACCTTGGATTAAACGCACACCCCGCAGGAAGGTTCGTCAAATTTGGCACATTGCCTGGAATCACATTCAGCCGTTTTTCCTGGATATTCAAATCAGGTTTTGAGTTCATAAGCCCGATTGTGTACGGATGCAAAGGTGTTTCAAACAAGTCCTCTACTTTCGCCTCTTCAACAATTAAACCTGCATACATGACTATTACCCGATCTGTCATCTCCGCAATCACACCTAAATCATGTGTGATAAATAAAATCGCAGAACTAAACTCTCTTTGAAGCTTCTTCATCAATTCCAGTATCTGTGCTTGAATTGTTACATCCAATGCAGTCGTAGGCTCATCTGCAATCAGGACTTGTGGATTGCATGCCAACGCCATTGCAATCATGGATCTTTGTTTCATGCCACCGGATAATGCAAAGGGGTATTCGTTTACAACCTCTTCCGCTCGAGGGATACCACAATAATGAAGCATCTTGATACTTTCAGCCAAAGCTTCTTTTCGATTCATATCACGGTGTAGCATCAGCACTTCACTCAGCTGATAACCAATGGTGAACACTGGGTTCAAACTTGTCATCGGTTCCTGGAAAATCATCGAAATATCATTCCCTCTGATTTTCCGGATTTCTTCGTCGCTCATAGCCAGCAAATTTTCCCCTTTGAAATAGATCTCACCCGAGGTGATTTCACCCGGAGGAATCGGAACAATTCTGAGAATTGTCATGGCGGTAACACTCTTACCACACCCAGATTCGCCAACGATACCCAGTGTCTCCCCTTGTTTCACACTAAAGGACACACCATCAACTGCTTTTACCAAGCCGTCGATGCTGTTAAACTGTACTTTCACATCTTTCAATTCAAGTAAAACTCCGTTATCGTTTCCCATGTCGTTTCTCCTATTGTTTCAGTTTAGGATCAAGTGCATCGCGTAAACCGTCCCCCAACAAATTGAACGCAAGTACGGTAACAAAAATTGCTACTCCTGGGGGAATCCATTGCCATGCCCTTCCCTGAATGATATAAAGGTTACGTGCAATTTGGATCATATTCCCCCAAGTAGGGGTGGTAGCGCTGACCCCAAGACCAAGGAAACTCAACGCTGTTTCTGTTAAGATTACGCTTGCCATACCCAATGTTGAAAAGACAATAACAGAGGCCATGACGTTCGGCAAAAGGTGTTTGAAAATTCTTTTCGAGTCACTGATTCCAAGGGCTTCACAAGCTTCCATAAATTCGAGTTCCTTGAGGGATAAAATCTGGCCACGAACTATACGAGCAATTCCAGGCCAACCGAGTAAAGCAAGTACCAAAACTAAATTACGTACACTGCTGCCGAAAATCGCAATAATAGTGATACATATCATCAAAAAAGGAAAACACATAAAAATTTCTGTGATCCGCATGATCACGCTATCTGTTCGGCCACCGTAGTAGCCAGATACTGAACCGAGAACGATGCCAATAATCACTTCAAGAAAGACCACGGCTATTGCGATCAGTAAAGACATTCTGCCACCAGCCCATAATCTGGTAAATAAGTCCCGCCCCAAGTTGTCGGTACCAAACCAGTATGATGCTGAAGGTGGTTGATCTGTCATATTCAAATTTGTATCTAAAATATCATATGGGGAAACGACAGGTACCAAGAGGATCAGTAAAATGATGACGCATAAAACATAAAAACTGATAACTGCTCGTCTGTTCTTTTTTAACCTGGTTATCGTCATATTCCACTGACTTACATAGCCGCTATCAGATTTCGCTGAACTTCGCTCTACCATATCCATGCTCCTTTCAATCGTATTTAATGCGGGGATCTGCAATACCATAAAAGATATCTGCCATCAGATTCCCCAACAAAGTTAAAAAGGAAAGCAGCATGTTTATTCCTAAAAGCAGCGGATAATCACGGTTCATCGCTGCACGAATGGCCACTCGACCCATGCCCGGCCACCCAAAAATCGACTCAGTAATGACGGCTCCAGACAGCAAACCCGGCACCCAGAAGCCAAGTAAAGTTATGATCGGTATCAGTGCGTTTCTCAAGGCGTGTTTATAAATGACCACTTGTTCTTTTAATCCTTTTGCTCTAGCATTCCGAATATAGTCCTGCCTGACAACTTCGAGCATTGCACTGCGAGTATACCGCATGAAACTTGCTGTAGATCCAAGCCCTAGAACAAGAACCGGCAGGAACATATGCCTCGCTATATCCAGATACAAGACCAGTTTATTAGGATGATATGCACCGATGGTCCTCATGCCAGAGAAAGGTGTCCATCCCAAAGTAATCGTAAATACTTGAAGCAATAACAATCCAAAAAAGAAACTTGGCATTGAAATGCCAATCAGCGAAAATATGGTCAATACATGATCCGTTTTACTGTATTGTCGCGTCGCCGAAATAATTCCAGTTGGGATGCCAACCAGCAAGCTAAACAACAGGGCAATAAAAGTCAAGAGAAAGGTTGGGCCAATGTAAACTTTGATCACATCAGTTACGCGCTGTTGGTAGATGGTTGAATAACCAAGATTGCCTTTGACCGCTTCCAAACCCCAGTTGTAAAACTGAACGTAGATAGGTTTATCAAGCCCCAGTTTTGCATTTAATTCCGCTTTGATTTCTGGCGTCATGCGAGGATCCATCAATGTTGCATAGGGTCCACCGGGTGCATTGTGCACAATAACGAATACCAGTACAACTATACCAATGAATACGGGTATCATTTGCAAAAGTCTTCTAATGATGTATGTCCTCATGGCAACTCCTCCGAGAATTAGACAATAGCCCGGCAAATAGCCGGGCTATTGTCATCATAATATAAGACTATTGACTTAAGGAGATATCCATGATGTTGGCGACCCAGTTATAGTAAGGTCCAAGTTCAAGATCTCCGACCTTCTTATTGACCGCCCAAATTTCTTCACGGATTGCCATGAATATGTACGGGAGCTCTTCATTGGCTATGACAGCCCATTCTTTTAATAAAGCTTTCCGTGCATCTTGGTCATACTCTTTCTTTTGCAGCTCAAAAATTTCATATGCTCTTGCATTGGTAAATTGGCCAGCGTTGAAGCCGCCTTTCACCTTCTGATCTTCACCAAAAATTCCAGTGGGATCAGGATCGATGGAAAGACTCCAGCCCATGTTCCACATTTCAAAATTCTGTTCATCAAACACTTTGGTGGCAACTGAGTTAAAGTCAAGCAGCTCGCTCTTTAACTCTACACCGATCTGCTTCCAGTTATCCGTTGCCAGTGCAATAAGATTTTGCGGCCATGCAACTTCGGTGTATGCAGTCCAAGTGAGTGTTAATTTTGTTCCATCTTTATAACGATATCCATCGGAGCCAACGACCCATCCAGCATCGTCAAGCAGTTCTTTCGCTTTATCCGGATTGAACTCATACAGGTTCAATTCGTCATTGCCCGGATAAGCCCATGATACTGGGGAAACCGGTCCTTGACATACGACTGCAAGGCCTTTGTACTCGTTTTCAATGAACTGTGCTCTATTCAATCCATACGCCAATGCCTGCCGTACTCTCTTATCAGATAGCTTTGGATTGACTAGATTCAGGCCAATGTAATTGTACCCATTGCCAACATACCGCTGGACATCCGCATTGGCAGCTGCAACGATTGCATCATAGTTATCTTTATTTGCAGTAACCTGCGCAAGATGAATGTCGCCGGCATCAACGGCAGCGATTTTTGTTTCTTCCGGAACGATTTTAATGATGACCCCGTCCAGTTTCGCTTTCCCTGCGTGGTAGCCGTCATTCCGTTCCAACTCGCAATATTGGTCTGGTAGATATTCTTTGAATTTGAATGGTCCAGCACCCATCGGGGTTGTGTTCTTCGCCTTTAACTCAGAATACTCACTGAATGCGTAATATTCTTTGCTGAGGATACCCACGGCAAAGTCCCATATCTTAGCCACATTTGGTGTTTTTACTGTGAATTTAATTGTTTTGGCATCCACGACCTCGATCCCGCTGATTTTCGTGGCAGTCCCTGCTTTGAACTCATCGACACCCACAAAATCTGAGACCCAGTAACCACGGGAGCCATCATAGTTGGCATTCGCCACACATTCATAGGTAAATTCAACGTCTTCAGCAGTGACTGGAGTCCCATCAGAAAATTTAACACCATCTTTTAAAGTAAATGTGTATGTTAGTTTATCTTCTGAAACTACCCACTCTTTGGCGATATTCGGAATAACCTGACCTGATGCGTCATTTTTGACTAACCCGTCAAAAATCAGGTCCACTACATAGCCATCATAAACATCATTGTAGAAGATAGGATTAAAGACCCCTTTCAGACTACTTTCGCCAACGATTAGAGTTCCGCCTGATTTCTGCGCTGGAGTACAACCTGCAATCAAGCCAACGACCAGTGCTAAAACCAGTACAAAAGAAAGTTTTTTAATCATTTAATGTATTCCCCCTTTTTAATAATTTAGATTTAAATAACCTCAGCGATATTCTGATAATCGTCGAAATAGTCAGAATACCCTTCCTGTATGCATTTTATTCTACATTGGTTGATTTTTCCCTTTTTTTGATACACCAAGTTTGTTCCTTTTTCATTTTTAGAATACCTTCGCCTCAACTGGTATCAATTCCGGGAACTTAAAAAAGACAAAAAAAAATGGTGCGTCGTAGTAGATTTGAACTACTGACCCCTACCGTGTCAAGGTAGTGCTCTCCCCCTGAGCTAACGACGCATATGTGGTGCCGGGAACCGGAATCGAACCGGTACGGGTCGTAAAACCCGAGGGATTTTAAGTCCCTTGCGTCTGCCAGTTCCGCCATCCCGGCAATATGTAATCTGCAGTCATTATACACTAGATTAATAGTGAAATCAAGCACTTTGGATAGCTAAACCTCTCCTACATCTTCACCTTATCTGTCAACGATTCATAACAAGTTATAGCGATCTCTGGATTCACTTCATAGCCGATGCCGTGGCGCTTTAAGTTAGCTGCAGCCTGCAGAGTCGTCCCAGCTCCGACAAACGGGTCGAGAACAGTCTCCCCGATAAAACTAAATGCCTTGATCAAACGGTGCGGTATCTCCAACGGATACGGTGCAATATGTTTTCTCCCGTCCCCGCTCTTTTCAGGATTTATTAACCACACATCTGAGTTTTTAAGGCTAAGCCAGAAGTCTTTATCCAGTTTAGATTGTTCCCTTTGCTCTGTGGTCAAATGAACATACTTTCTATTCCCAAGCTTATCGGGCTTGTTAAATTCCAAAATAAATTCATGCATGTTATTGAGAAGGATACTGCCCGGGTAAGGATATGTCCCAAAGGGAGCTCGTACTCCATTCGTTTTGTGCCAGATAATATCACGTTTAAAAATAAACCCAAGCTTTTCACATAAGTCGATGCTTTTCCCTACCAAGTTTAGTGTTCGATAAGATTTCCCATCTTTTACAGGTAGATTCATGATATTCAAAAAGAACTTACGTCCTGGTTGAAGCACGCGATACACTTCATTCCACACACTAGAGATTTCATGAAACCAGTCTTCCAGCGTATGAATATTGCCTAAATCCCCCATCTGACCATGTGAGTACATCTTTGTATTAAAATACGGAGGTGATGTAACAACGAGATGAATCGAGTTATCCTCCACATCGTTCATGTTTTGCGCATTTGCAATCACGATCCGCTGGGTCGTCCCATTAATATCGATATCGGTAATTCTATCCATTCTTATGGATTGTGACGTAGCCAATATCTCATTCCGCTTCAATTGATCCACATCTTTGATACTAAAGCGATATTGACCGCTCGATGAGATTTCGGCCGGCAGCTTTCCATCAGCCATTAGGTGATGCACATCTTTTACTTTCATTTTGAGATATTGCGCGACCTCAATTGCAGATAAATATGTTCTTTCCTGATACCTTTGCATATCATCACCGCCATACAATTCTCATTTATGTCCATTATACCATGGATAGAAGATTATGAAGCTCAAGATTAAATTGTCAACTCCCAATAGCATTGATTTACATCATAACGGAGCTCAAAATCAATAGCATCTCCATCATTAAAACTTCGGCAACGATAAATCAATATCCTTACAGTCCCCTTTTTTTCCTCCATCCGCTCAAGAATCTGATCGATCTTAATTGTTATGTACAACTGCCCGCTTTCTTCAACTCTGCATCGCTGCGGTAATGGAATTCCATCTTCAGAGTATATTCCTACAATTTCTACAGGTTGTCGGTGCATTGCCATTATGCCCACCTCACAAAATACTCGACATCATTGGGAATTCTTCTTCAATAACTCCGCCGCTTATCGGCTTAACTCCTGCATGGAGGAAGCACGAACGGATCAAGGCTTGGTTTCCATGTTTAGTTCGAATTTGATCGACTGCTCTATCCATGGTTTTTTGCTTATTCAGCATTTGATCGTAAATGGTCATCTGATATAAATCATTACTGCACAATTCGGATATCCGGACACCAAGATGCCGCAATGGTTCTCTTTCCCACGCTTCGTCAAAAAGATTTATAGCCTCCCGGTAAATCGCATTCGTGCAATCAGTGGGTGAATCCAGTTTCTTTTGGTGAGAATAACTAAACAACTCATGGGTTTTTAACGATACTGAAACAACCTCCCCAAGAAGACTGGTCTGACGCAACCGTGCTGAAACCATTTCTACTAATGATAACATAACCATATGTGCTGTTCTTGCATCATCAACATCAAAAGGGATTGTCGTGGAGTTTCCAATACCTTTAATGGGGATCGCTGCGTTTTTTATCGGCGAGCTTTCAATGCCATGTGCATAATTCCACAGCATTACTCCCTGGCTCTTCAACCAACTACGCAACAAGTTTGGATCACATTTTGCCAAATCACCAATGGAATATATTCCTCGGCTCCGCAATTTGGGGGCAGTGGCTCTTCCAACCATAAACATGTCTTCAACTGGTAAAATCCACATCTTTTCGGGAATTTCTTCCGGAAATAGCGTATGCACTTTGTCTGGTTTCTCTAATTCTGACGCCATTTTAGCTAACAGCTTATTGTTTGAAATACCAATATTAACTGTAAATCCTAATTCTGTGGCAATTCTATGCTTGATGGTATAAGCAGCTTGAATAGGATCTGGAAAATCTGCCGCCATGTCCGAATAATCCATGAAATATTCATCAATGGAATATTGTTGGATGAATGGAGAATACTCCTGAAGAATCTCTCGCATCGCCTGACTGCATGCTTTGTATAACTGATATCGAGGTTTGATGATAGTCAAATGCGGGCATTTTTTTAACGCTGCCCCTACAGCCTCACCGGTCTGGATCTTATACATCTTGGCAGGGATGGATTTGGCTAACACGATACCGTGACGTGTCACAGGATCTCCACCGACAATTGATGGAATCTCTCTCAAGTCTACTGAATCCCCGTGCTGCAGACGATATGCAGCCTCCCACGACAGATACGCAGAATTCACATCAACATGAAAAACGATCCGTTTTATATTTTCCATTTTGAAAACCCCATTCAGAATGGTTTTGTCTCCATATCAATTATATCATCGAACATATGTTCTGGCAATTGGCAATTCTCCTGCTCCTACTTTTTCATGAAATCTTCAGGGTATTGATCTAAAACAAAGTATTGACAAAAGTGTTTTTCATGTATTAACATATATTATAATCTCATATCCTTACATGCGATGATGAACTCAGTAGCACTCTGTGGTTATAACTCAGAAAGCAGCCGGATGATGCAAGGCTGACAGCACGCAGACATGTGAAATACATTTCAGAGCATCAATGGAAACATTGCGGATCACCCGTTATCGTGATATAAAGGCATTCACCCTTGGTGAATGTGAACTAAGGTGGTACCACGGTCGCTCGTCCTTAACATGACGAGCGGCTTTTTATTTTAAACAGGAGGGATAAACGATGACAAATGTATATGACATCCTAGTTGAACGCGGCTATACTGAGCAAGCTACGGCAGAAGATGAGATTCGGGATTTATTGGGACGGGAGTCTGTTACATTCTATATCGGCTTTGACCCAACTGCTGACAGCCTCCATGTGGGTCACTTTATCCAAGTGATGGTCATGATGCATATGCAACGCGCCGGTCATCGCCCCATCGCGCTTTTAGGTGGTGGTACCGCTATGGTCGGTGACCCGTCCGGCAAATCAGATATGCGGAAAATGTTGTTGGAAGACCAAATTGCCGCTAATGCAATTTCTTTCAAAGCACAATTTTCGCGCTTTCTAGATTTTTCGGAAGGCAACGCTATCATGGTCAATAATGCCGATTGGCTGATGGATTTGAACTACATTGACTTCTTGCGAACTATTGGCGTGCACTTCAATGTGAATCGCATGTTATCAGCAGAATGCTTCAAAAATCGGATGGAGAAAGGGTTGACCTTCTTAGAATTCAATTATATGATTATGCAAGCTTATGATTTCCTTGAGCTATTTCGGAAATATAACTGTGTCATGCAGCTTGGTGGTAATGATCAATGGTCCAATATTATCGCTGGAGCAGATTTAGTTCGGAAGGTTGAGTCCAAGCCTGCTTATGGGCTTACTTTTACCTTGCTTACTACAAGTGAAGGTAAAAAAATGGGCAAAACCGAGTCTGGTGCGCTTTGGTTAGACGCCGACAAAACGCCTCCATATGATTTCTATCAATATTGGCGCAATGTCGATGACCGTGATGTCGAAAAGTGTCTGGCGCTTCTAACATTCTTGCCGATGGAGGAAGTAAAAAGACTTGGATCACTAAAAGATTCAGATATTAATCATGCAAAAGAAGTTCTGGCGTATGAGGTCACCCAGATGGTTCATGGCACCCAAGAGGCCGAAAAAGCCCAAGCAGCTGCCCGTTCATTATTCGCAGGGGCAGAAGTATCGGATCACGTTCCCTTCTCCACTTTTGATGCGAGCCTTTTATCTCAAGGTATTGATATTGTCACAGTGTTGGTTCAAACCGGTCTGGCAACAACTCGCAGCGATGCAAGAAGGCTGATTGAACAGGGTGGTATATATGTGAATAATCAGCGCATCGACGATCTTGACTATGAAATCAATTCTACCTTATTAGAAGACGGTAAAATTCTACTGCGCAAAGGAAAAAAAATCTACCATCAGATTCGTACTTAGGTCACAAAAGGGTTGTCGATACTTCGACAACCCTTTTATTTCTTATTCTGCTCTTCTCATCCAAACATATGCATTTAGAGGTTAATCCGATTTGTACGAAAGTTATGTCCATTGCTAGCCCGCCAAGTTCACAACACGCAAGATCATTATTTGAACCTTTGTTCGCAACCGCGTGCAGCCATATTCATCCCAGGGGCAATGGCTGACCACCGATTACCTTTTCTACCCGCACAAACCCATTTTTGAATTCAACAAAAGACAAACATCCTCGACATGGAAAAGTACCTGCTTCTCTTATGATCACCATTGATCATAGGTCCTTCAATAAAAAACCCTTCGCATATTGCGAAGGGTTAAATTTGGAGGCGACACCCGGAATCGAACCGGGGAATAGAGGATTTGCAGTCCTCTGCCTTACCGCTTGGCTATGTCGCCAGAAAAACCACTTGGAGCGGAAGACGAGATTCGAACTCGCGACCCTCGCCTTGGCAAGGCGATGCTCTACCGCTGAGCTACTTCCGCAACTGACCGATATGGTGCCGCAGGCCAGAATTGAACTGGCGACACGAGGATTTTCAGTCCTCTGCT
>CAZRKC010000029.1:0-30905 GCA_964600665.1 uncultured Candidatus Sumerlaeota bacterium | reverse complement strand
CGATGGATGCTGCATCTTTTGCGTCACATCCATAGTAGACAGTGCGAATATTCGCCCAGATGATTGCTGAAAGGCACATCGGGCAGGGATAAGCGGTAGCATATAACGTACACCCGCTGAGATCATAGCTCCCACGTAATTTGGCAGCAGCCCGTATTGCATTGATTTCAGCGTGCGCTGTCGGATCTTGATCGCCGATCACGGTATTGGATGCCACGGCAATCACCTGACCATCTTCATCAGTAATGGCAGCCCCGAAAGGTCCCCCTAGGTTAAGGTTCATTGTCGAACGGGTATGAGAAATCGCTAACTGAAATATTTCTTCACATGATAGCCGTGTGCACATTTACAGACCTCCTTTTCAGAAGATGAGTGGACTCCACATATGATCCCAAAGTAATGCAGGTGCCTTTTCCGGGTGATGACTCCAGGGCAATTCATCTTTGATATGACAAGGACTGAAGTGTGATTGAATGACATCAATTTATTATCAGATAACAGCTGATCTCCCTGGAGCAGCGTAACATAATCAATGCCGTGGTTCTCATCATAGGATTCATCTCAATGTGGTAAAGAGCAACAGATAATCCTGGGATATGTTTTTCATATTATTTCTTCTATTTGGTAGATAGGCTGGTTCTCCCTTTAGCTTTTGCAATTTAATTGCATATTTACCTGCCTTACTAATCACTGGCATGAGGTGTCAGGATTCCATAACAGTCTCTGTAATACTTAAAATCTGTTAATTGAGAGGAGCGAGTAAATTGAAAGTCTTATTGATCAATGGGAGTCCAAATGAGTTTGGGTGTACATTCACTGCCTTGTCAGAGGTTGAAAAAGTGTTGCATCAAGAAGGAATTGAGACAGAGATTATTCAGCTAGGCAAAACACCATTATCGGGGTGCATTGCATGTGATTACTGCAGCAATGGTTTAGGGAAGTGTGCCATCGACGACATTGTCAATATCGCTCTAGAAAAAGGAGCGTCAGTCGATGGGTTCATATTTGGTTCCCCGGTCCATTATGCCAGTGCCGGAGGAAGTATAACATCGTTTTTAGACCGTTTTTTTGCAGCCGGGAAAGTGTATCAATATAAACCGGGAGCTGCTGTTGTGAGCTGTCGACGGGGTGGAGCGACTGCATCGTTGGATCAATTAAATAAGTACTTCACCATCTCAAATATGCCTGTAGTATCATCTCAGTATTGGAATATGGTACACGGGAACACACCGGAAGAAGTGAAGCAGGATTTGGAAGGGATGCAAATTATGCGGACCTTGGGACGCAATATGGCATGGTTGCTTAAGTGTATTGCAGTAGGCCGCACCAATGGAATCGAAATTCCAGATTATGAGGAAAGGGTATCAACGAATTTTATTCGTTAATGAGGGATGCTATACATCATTGACGAAAACCAGTGTTCTTGGTAAATGAGTGGATTCGATCCAATCCTTGAGGTTAACTTGATATCACTAAGTGATTCTCCGCTATCGAAGGTTTCTTTTCACGAAATGAGTTTTCAAATGAAGGGGAATTGCCTGTTAGGCTACTAAAAAAACGGGACGGCTTTCATTATTTCTCTTGGTGACAAGCAGGGTTTGATAGTGGTTGTCAAGAGAACTCTGCAAAATAGTCTGATGAAGGGAATGATTTACTCATCGACACGAATCGCTAGGGTGTAATTCATTAATCAATCCAGCGGACATAAAAGACCCAGGCGGCGGTATTTTGACGTTTATCCAAAACGGCAGTCTCAAGGGGGTATGAAGGCATACACATGGCATAAACGGTTGTCCTGTGCTGATGATGGGAAAATTAGCGATCGGCTGGAGGAAACGAAGCAATGATATGACACCTGGCATTGGCTCAGGTGATGATTTTTTCACAAGCCATAAAAATCGCACATTCCAATCGCATTTTCTGAAATTCGCAACCGAGGGGGTCGGGTTTCTCGATTGTACCCCACCGATGATAATTGGCAGCGGAACAACCTCCACTACAATAATACTTTGCCCAGCACGAACCGCACTCTTCACGACTGTAAATATGGACCGAGGAAAACTTGTGAACAAGCTCCGAGTCTAAGGTATTGGTATGGATATTGCCCATTAAAAAACTTGGATTCCCGACAAATTGATGGCAGGGATAAATATCACCTTCGGGTGTGATGGCTACATATTCACTGCCAGCACCACAGCCCCGTAGACGTTTCACAATGCAGGGGCCTTGGGCTAAATCAACTTCAAAGTGGAAAAAACTCAAATGCTCCTGATTCTTTCGCATTTTGATCAAGATGTCTGTCAATAGCCAATACTCTGCTCGGATAGTATCCAGGTCTGCTTCTGTTATGGCATAATCGTAATTATCTGGGGCTGAGACCGGTTCAACGGAAATTTGATCGAAGCCGTTTTCATAAATGGATAGGACATCGTGATGAAAGTCCAGATTGTGGTGGGTAAACGTTCCCCGGATGTAATAACGCTTATCTATTGGCCGTTTGGCCACTAATTCTTGAAAGCGAGGTAGAATCATCTCATAACTGCCTTGGCCACTGATGGTGCATCGCATGGCATCGTTGACTGCCTGACGTCCATCCAATGACAGCACAACATTGTCCATATGCGTGTTGATAAACGCAATGGTGTCCTCATTGAGGAGGACTCCATTTGTGGTTATGGTGAAACGGAACTGTTTGCCCTTCCCAGATTCTAAAGAGCGGGCATAAGCAATGGTCTCTTTCACTGTATCCCAAGCCATTAACGGCTCGCCGCCGAAAAAATCGATTTCAATGTTTTTTCGATTCTGGGAATGAGCCACGACAAAATCAATCGCCTGCCGTGCAGTTTCAGCTGACATGAGGGACCGGACCGTACCAAAATCCCCCGTTTGAGCAAAGCAATACCGGCATCGTAAATTGCAATCATGGGAAACATGCAAGCACAGTGCTTTAATGGGAGGATGAGAAGGTTTAATCAAATCCTCCGGCAGACGGATTTCTTCTGAAAAGAGCTGTTTATCTTGGTGCAACTGAAAGATTTCTCTGTAAGCTTCGTTGATGTCTGGTTGAAGATATTTATGTCGTAGAGTGGAGGAGATGTGGTCTGGGCATGACTCAGATAATGGAAGAGATAATTGTGCGCATAGGTCATAAACCAAAGGGTCAACCAGATGCACTGCGCCGCTTGGAATATCCATGATAATATAATAACCGCCATGGGTAAACTGGTGTATCAACAGAATCGCTCCTTGCTCAACGACAGGCATTTGAGTGCCTGTCGCATGTCTTAATCTTCCTTCTGTTCACATGTCTGATTGGCAACAGTACATGAGGTCTTGCAAGCAGACTGGCAGGATGTTTGGCATTCACCACAACCTCCAGTGCAAGTACTTTGTTGCAGGGTTGCCGGTTGAATCGTTTTAATATGTTTCATCATCATTCTCCTTTTTCAATTCATCAAATCATGTCCCTATCATACACAAAAGGGCACACGGAATCAAGAAAGCGTATGCTTTTCACAAAATATTTTTTGTGGCAACGCCAAACCATTGAAATCAGAAGTGGAGTAAGATATAATCAAAAAATGAAATATTGTTCAAAAATGTTATCGTGACAAATTTTTGGATCGAGGTGTCGGTTTGATGGCATTGAGAGTGGTGAGTCTGTATCTATTTTTGGCTGTAATGCTAACCGCGTGGATGACGACGTACACCTTACATCGTTCCCGATCCGAAAATATTCGTGCGTTTGTTGCGTTATGTGCATGTGTAACCGTATATCTTCTCGGGTATTTGGCTGAGCTCAACAGTGGAACCTTGCAAAGCATGATGTTCTGGAATCAAATACAGTATTTTGGGATTCCGTTTATCAGTGCTTTCTGGGTGATGGTAGCCTTACTATACACCAATCGGACCACCAATGCGTATTCACGGATAACTGCACTGGTTTTTTTGATTCCTGTGTTGACGTTTCTGATCCGATCCACCAATCACTTGCACGGTCTTTATTACTCTTCGTACAGCATGGCGAGTCAATCAGGATTTATGCTTTTAGTACTTGAACGAGGACCATGGTATTATGTACAAAATGTCTATGCATTGATGTGTCTGCTTGTCGTATCGTATCTTTTTTACAATAAATATCGGTCGAGCATTGATCTGGACCGTACCCGATTTACCGTACTTCTACTGGCTTCGATCATTCCATATTTGGGCATCACAATGATCATCGGCTCCTTTATGGGAGTCAGCCTTGACTATACCGCAATGATTATGCCCATTTCTCTAGTCTTGATGATGTATTCAATTCTGCGTTTTGATTTTCTTGAAATCAAAGCTCTAGCAAGAGATACCATATTCGAGATCAGCGATGACGGCATGATTTTGTTGGATAATGAAAACTATGTGTTGGATTTCAATCAATCCGCACGGCATATTTTTGAATTACCCTCAATGACGATTAAAGATCGTGGACTGACGGCTATTCTTGATCACCGTGAGTCTTTGATTGAACCTTTGACCGATCCCCGTGCTCGGCAGATAACCCTCGGAGAGGGAGACCAGGAGCGATTCTATGAAATCCATTCATCTCAAATCAATGGGCCTCGGGGGCATCAGATCGGTGTTTTAAAATCAATTCGCGATATCACCGAAAAGAAAAAGCTCCAGGATCACTTGGAGCGAATGGCGACTATTGATGAACTCAGCGGACTGCTTAATCGGGGTCAGTTCATACGTGTCGCCCAGTTGGAACTTAATCGAACCAGGCGATACGAAGGGAATATGGCGATTCTGATGATGGATTTGGATTACTTTAAAGGGGTCAATGACACGTGGGGTCATGCTGCCGGCGATGCCGTGATAGCACAGTTTGGGAAGTTGCTTGAGGCAAGCTTCCGTTCATCCGATGTGTGTGGACGGATGGGTGGTGAAGAATTTGCTGTTCTCTTAACGAACACCACGGCCAAGGTATCTTTGCGGGCAGCAGAACGATTCCGGAAAAAGGTTGAAACAACTTCCTTTTTGTATCGGAATCAGGAAATCAGGCTGACGGTGAGCATCGGTATCTCAGAGATTACGAATGATGCAGATACATTGGATACGATTCTTAGCAAAGCAGATGAGGGTGCTTATGAATCGAAAGCTGCTGGCCGAAATCGCGTCACCTTGCGGCATGTAAATGATACAAGCAAAATCTATGGTTGTACATAACAATTATCAAGTATTCTGATACTCCGTCTATACGGAGTATCTTTTTTACACACCGATAAAGGAAGGGATGCCAGCCCCATCCAGGAGACGATTAATGGTATCCAGATCATAAAGACCCGTTTCAAGGAAAAAGCGAATGGCCAAATCAAACCGGTCGCTGCGCGACAGGCTGAAGCCACAGGATTCCAATAAATTCAAAGCCTCAAGAAATGACAGTTCCAATGCAAAACAGAATGCAATTACAGTTGGTTTTGATGGTTGGTAGTGCGGGTTGGAACGTATTTTCGAAAAATGTCGGCGATCAATCCCCGCTTTCTTATATACATAAGAATCTCTGAGGCCGCGACTGTCGATTATTTGAAATAGCAGTTTGTGGAATGACGGCTGCTCTTTTTGATTGATATATCCAGCGATATCGCTTGCAGCTAGAGGAGCTGATATAGCTTCGCCAAGAATGGTTCGTTCAGTTAAGTCATGGAGTTCGGGTTCGTAGTGAGTACGGATGTATGTGAGCAGTGCTTGCAGCTGTCCAGGCATGGGCATTCATCCTCCTAAATGTCCCCTGACAGGAGACCTCCGTTAAACAATTTCTTGTTATGATTATATCATAATAAAATTGAGAGGATGAGGGGCATGGATCAGGGAACATGTGAAATTGTTTTCATTTTAGATCGAAGTGGCTCGATGGCTGGACTGGAAGGTCAAACGATCAAAGGGTTCCGTGATTTTTTAAAAGAGCAGGGGGCTATCGGGAAGACGCATGTGACTGTCATCTTGTTTGATGATCAATATGAATTAATTTACCAAGATCGGCCAATTGAGAGTGCATCCCTCTCTGAAAGTCAGTATTATGTGCGTGGAATGACAGCAATGTTAGACGCTATTGGACAGACCATCACTGAAGTGAGCTATCGGCACCAGCATTCGATAAATTGCCCGGATCACACCATAGTCGTGATCACGACAGATGGCATGGAGAATGCTAGCCGCCATTATTCATATGCTCAAATCAGAGACATGATCGGGTGGCAGCAGGAAAAAGACGGATGGCAATTTGTTTTCCTGGGAGCGAATTTGGATGTTAAGAAAGAGGCAGATCAACTGGGAATCAGGCGTGAGCACGCAGTTGAGTATAATGCGACCGATGAAGGAATCGAAGCGATGTATACTGTGGCCTCTGACATGAACAGTCAGATTCGAATGAAGAAGAATTAAGTTGGCCGGGCAGAATGCCCGGTTTTTTCTTGCGTGAAAGCAAGTGGTATAGTACCATCTAAAGTAGCCAATGGAAAGGAGGGTGCACATGCCATCCATGTATGAGTATTTTCTCGCCCAACCGCAGGAGTTGCAAATGATGTTTCATGACAGAAAAGAGCGAACATGTGCGTTTGTTACGCGTTGGAATGAAATTAAGCCGGATCGCATATATCTAGTGGGGAGTGGAACTTCTTTCCACAGCGCCCGGGCAGTTGCTGACTTCATGGAGACATTTCTGGGGGTCGAAGTCACCGTCTCAGCACCCAGCCAATTATCCCATATTCATGGTATCCGGCCTCTCCTCGTCTATTTGTCTCAAAGCGGTACATCAACAAATACGGTGCGAGCAGCATTCAACTACCAAGGGATTCCATCAATTGCTGTCACTGGAGAGGATGCAAGTGAACTGACTGACATCGTCGGCTATCATGCTCACATGGGAATACAGCGAGAAACAGCCGGCCCTAAAACCATTGGTTATACATCCAGTGTGCTGTTTCTATATTTATGCGCCCTGGAAGCTGCGCAGACTGACAAAAATGCCGCCACCATCAGATATCAGGAAACCATTGATGAATTGGATCGCGCAATTCATACCATGCCGGATAATATTACTCGGACCTTGACCTGGTTTCAAAATAATTCGGAGGAGCTCTCGAAGATTCGCAAGTATGTGATTGTCGGGCAAGGCTTAGGCGGTCTTGTGGCTGGTGAGGGGGCGCTAAAAATACTAGAGACTGTGCGGGTCCCTGCGAGTGGATATGAGTTTGAAGAATATCTTCATGGACCAATCCTTCAGACCGATGATGACTTGGGAGGTATTTACTTTATCCCAAATGATGAAAATCAAAGGTGGGTCCAGGCATTGGCAGATTTGCACAAGACCGCTTCACCCTATGTGTACATTGTCACCGGGATGCGTGACGAGCATGATACCTCTCGATCCTTGATTCTCCAAACCACTGGGAATGACTATACGCTGCCTTTTGAATATATTCTTCCATGCCAGATCATGGGGGCATTATTACCCGATTTGACAGGCCGCAATCAAATTCGTAATTTCTTGCGGGAGTATCAAAAGATTCATCCATTGAAACATCGACTAGACTAAAGATAGAAGAAACGATGATAGACCGGAGGGAGCAATATGGATTACATATTGGGGATCGACAGCGGTGGTACAAAATTTTTGGTGAGAGCATGCACTTTGAGCGGTGCATCCTTAGGTGTTTTCACAGGAACAGCTGCTGGATTTCGCTTCAAAGAACTTTCAGATGGTATCCGCGAAGTTAGTTTACACATCGATGCTTGCTTAGCCCAATTTATGGGTAGGCGAGAGGATTGCCGATATTTGGTGGTAGGATCGACCGGAATCGATTCGACCCCGGACTATCAACGGATACGTGCAGTTTATGATTCTTTAAGTGGTTTTTCATGTCCAATTTGGTGTGGAAATGATTCTGAGGTTGCTCACTATGCAGCCACAGGAGGAGTTGGAGTTTTGGTGATATCCGGTACTGGGTCAGTGGCATTTGGTCGAAACAAGTTAGGAGAAATCGCACGGAGCGGTGGTTGGTGGTTTACCATGGGTGCGGATGAAGGGTCAGGAACATCCATCGCTCTGAGTGCATTGCAGCACATGGCGCTGGTTTATGACAGTCGGTGTGAGGCATCTCTGCTTTCTCACATGCTGTCTGATCGTTTAAGATTAACTGACCGTGCAGATTTGATACGAATTGGGCGAGGCACCTGGTCGTCCTGGTCTCAATATCGATTACCTCAACTTGTTGATGAGGCTGCCGAAAAAGGAGATCATTATGCAAAAAAGCTCCTCGAAGATGCTTCCTTTCATACCTTTACTTTAGGGGATTCGGTGGTAAAGAAATTGGAGATGGATGTAGAAGAATCATTTATTGTCGGCGCTTGGGGAAGCGCCATCGTAAAAAGCAGGCTTCACTTTGAGGCATTCACACGGCGTTTTCAAGAGAAGTATACGCACGTTCGGGTTGTGTTACCACAAGAAGATGCTGCCATGGGGGCAGTCCGGATGGGAATCACTTTTTTGGCTGGTGGGCGATTGTAACGGGTGGTTCAAGTCGTTCATGAGATTAATAAATGGAGGGTTCGGCTGTTCATGCGAGAATAGTACGCAAGAGAGGGCTTCTTCGATACACGCATCGGAGAGAAAAGGGAGGGCCTGCCTTTGTGGATGATCTTGCCAACAATCATATATGCTGCTGCTGCCATGTTTTTTCTCACCATGGGGTTGACTCCGGCGTACCGAAGTTTGGTCTGGGGGAGCAGTTTCTGGTTGATTAGTGTTTTAGCTGCCCTGGTACTGCAGACCTTGATTTATTTGAAAGGGAACAAATACGAGAAGATCAATGTCCATTTTGACGGTCGCTTCTTGCTGGGTACAATGGCAGGCGGATTTGTGACTTACTTACTCATTTGGCAAGGTGGTTGGTCTCCTGTGGCCGCATCCACCGGGGTGGGTTTACTGGCGGGTTGGTTTTTTCCTGAGTACGCGTTGATCATCTTTTGTGGCTCTTTTGTAGGCATGAGTCATTTTTCCCTATTGTCACCGCCTCATCTAATGGTTGCAGTTTTTCTAGGCTGGTTGATTTATGAGACGGGGCGGAAGGCCTTTGTTGGAATTGGGGGTAAGTTGGGTGCGACTGCCTTTATGGGAACGTTGCTCACTGTTTACATATTCAGCCCTGCGATGGTGCCCCTTGGGATTGCTTCTTCGGTACCCATTCTTTCCGTG
This sequence comes from uncultured Candidatus Sumerlaeota bacterium, assembly GCA_964600665.1. Lineage (GTDB taxonomy): Bacteria > Bacillota > SLNR01 > SLNR01 > SLNR01 > CAZRKC01. The sequence goes on along the minus strand of CAZRKC010000029.1, from coordinate 21,670 downwards.
AGTTATTTCTACATGGGCATACCGATGCTGATTATCTGCGCAATGGCCGCATACGCTACGTTTCTTTTGACATATCAACGGAATATTCATGTTGTTGCAGCTGCCAGCATTGTCGGAGGCATAGCTGCTTTATCTTTTCCATTGTTGTTCAAGGTGGGGTCGGGAGTGTATGTGGCTGGGGTTTACTGTGCCGCATTCGCTGGTATGTGTACCCCGACGCGCATTCCAGGACGTTTATTTTATCCCATGGTCGGACTTTTCAGTGGGATATTGTTTTTAGCCAGTAGTGAGATTTTCATAGGTTATGGTGGAAAACTGGGGATGATTGCATTTATTGCCTCCATTACTACAAAACTGATTTTTTCCCGATATCAAAACCGATGAAATGAATGAATCCCGTCGATCCCGTCGCGCCTCCTGAAAGATCATATGTTAAAGTAAGGTGTGATCATGCATGCGCCAGAAACTCAGACTGACTTTTGCTTTGTTGTCCCTGCTTCTGTTTCCGATCACCATGAATTACATGTCTCCTTACCTCGCGCTGGCAGGTGCTGCTTTGGGTGTCATATCCGGCTCAGTCTTGGTTTTCTTCTCATTGTTTCTGGCCGCGATGTTCCTCGGACGGACATGGTGTTCATGGTTATGTCCTATGGCAGGACTTAGTGAAGCATGTGCTTGGATCAACGCAAAACCAGTTAATCGGTTCCTTCTTGCCAAATTAAGGAACGGGATTTTTTCAATTTGGCTGATGCTTTTATTGATACTTTTCAAGTGGGCAGATAAAAAACCGACGATTCAACCCCTTTTTATGACTGAGTCAATTGTATCAATCGATCAGCCTGAGAAGTTCATGATATATTTCCTGGTTCTGGGTGTATTTTTGGTGTTGACGATCAGTCTTGGCAGGCGGGCTGCATGTCAAGGGATCTGCTGGATGGCTCCATTTATGGAAACAGGGATGATCCTTGGTCGACGTCTGCATTTACCGCAAAAACACGTTAGAGTTGATCAGGATCGGTGCACCCGTTGTGGGACATGTGACCGTGTATGCCCCATGAGCATCGAAGTCACAAAAGAAATTATCACGGGAGTCGTGAGTACGACGGCATGTATTCTGTGTGGGATGTGTGTGGATCACTGTCCTGTCCATGCGCTGGAGATTCAGTACAGGCGGATGTGAATCAACATTGTGGTCCATGAGGACTTGCGAGTTTTCACAGTAACGAAAGTTCTTTCTCGTCATCGGGGATCTTGGTAAATGGTTAAGCGAACATAGCGATCGAAAGGGATATCTTGGCCATAAAAAAGAGGTCCTCTGCAAAGGACCTCTTCAAAATTTATTGCCGCATTATGAAAGACACGAAAGATAATATCAAGCTGATGATGATCCCTGAAGTAATCGGAATGTAGACGGTCCAGTGATCCCTCTGGATGATGATATCCCCTGGCAGACGCCCAGAACCCAACCGCCCTCCATACGATATCCAAATTCCCATCCCTGTGATCAGAAGACCGATGGTGATCAATATTTTTCCCATGGATGGCACGTCAACCCCTCCCTTATGCGCATCGATACTGCATCCTCACATCTAGCGTAACTAAAAACACGCCAAAGGTCAACTGATGTGTAAGTTCTGCCAAAGAAAAAGGGAATAAACACCTTTTGTAAAATATGTATCATTGCACCGAATATTTACACATGCAGACAGCATCGTCCTTCATGATTGTAAAATGGATATGCGCATTCGTATCCGTTAGGTCATCTTCACACCGGTGCAGGTATCGCATTCGATCATCTGATCAGCGGATCTGAGGCTCGGTGCAGAAGCAATCCTCACTAGCGCTACGCCCATTACAGGAGGATATCATGTCAGGAATAAGTCGTCTTCTTCGTCACATGCGGGGGAATCTCCATATTTATTACTTTTCGGTGGGAGCCGCAGTCTTAAGCAACGCGTTTGCGATGTTGATTCCCCTGGCTATTCGGTACGCCATTGACACGGTGATCGCCGGTGGGGAAGATCTTTCCTTCTGGTGGTTCGGTTGGTTTAGCAGGGGGACATTGGTGGGGACTGGATTATTGATACTGGTTGTGAGTGTGGCCAGGTCTTTCTTCTTGTTTCAAAAAGGATATTTGTCCGCAATGGCAGCGGAGAACGCGGCGAAGGCTTTGAAAGACCAAGTCATGATTCACCTGCAGCACGTGCCTTTTGCATATTTCTCAACCCATGAGACTGGTGATCTGATACAGCGGGCAACATCGGATGTGGAGACTGTAAGACGGTTTATCGCCGTTCAATTAGTGGAGATTACGAGTATTATCTCAATGGTTATGATCATCACGACACTGATGATCATACTAAGCCCCGCGCTGACAATCATTGCACTCATTTTGGTCCCTTTGATCACCATATCCGCAGCTTTGTTTTTCAGGCAGATCAAAGATCACTTCCAGGAAGCAGATGAATCCGAAGCCCGGCTGACCACATTTATTCAAGAGTATCTGCATGGGGTGACCATCGTTAAAGCATTCGGCCGAGAACCTTACGAGCATCAACGGTTTCAATTGCTCAATGATGATCTGAGGGACAAAGTATATCAGCTAATTCAACGGTTTGCCGTTTTTTGGTCCCTATCAGATTTATTTTGCTTTATCCAGATTGGTCTTGTTTTGTTTTTCGGCACAACCTGGGTCATTTCAGGCCAGATCACATTGGGGACTGTCGTTGCATTTTTGGCATACGAGAATATGCTTCTGTACCCTGTACGCCAACTTGGCCGGGTGATTTCGGAATTCGGGAAAGCCACTGTCGCAGAACAACGGTTGAATGAAATCCTGCAGGCACCCCTAGATGAAGCCGATGATGGAGAATGGGAGCCTGATATTCAAGGAGAGATTGCTTTTTCAGATGTATGGTTTGCGTATCCGGACCAGCCGGATGTGTTCATTTTAAAAGGGTTGAGCTTTCATATCAATGCAGGGGAAACTATCGGGATTTTAGGTCCCACGGGATCTGGTAAATCCACTTTGGCGTATTTGATTACGAGATTATATGAAACCAATCAGGGGCAGATTCAGATTGACGGTATGGACATTCGGCAAATTAAAAAGCATCACTTAAGACGCAATGTTGGCTTAGTGCTGCAAGATACATTTTTGTATGCCCGAACAATTGCTGAGAATATTGCCATCCGTGAACCGGTCAACCGTTCTGAAATCGTGCGCGCAGCGAAAGCTGCCGCTATCCATCACAACATTCAGCGTTTTGATGCAGACTATGATACTTTAGTCGGCGAGCGAGGGGTGTCGCTCTCCGGTGGGCAAAAGCAACGGGTTGCCATTGCCCGGACTTTGTTGAAACCAATGCCGGTCATGATATTCGATGACTCGTTGAGCGCAGTCGATACTGAAACTGATCAGCAAATCCGACATAGCATGATGAATGCATCGAAAACGGCGACGGTCATTCTCATATCCCATCGCATTACAACCCTCATGGAAGCAGATCGAATCCTCGTGATTCAAGACGGTACATTAGAAGCCATTGGCACTCATGGAGAGTTGATCCAACAGCCTGGATTGTATCAGAAAATTTGGGAGATCCAGCAAGCCGTGGCTGTAGAAGAGGGAGGTGAGGGAGATGGATATGGACGATAATCAGATCGAGCAGGTCAGTCGGATTAATTATCGCTTATGGGTCCGCATCATTCCGTTCCTTCATCCGTATCGTACAATTATGATCCTGACATGTATATGTCTGGCACTCTTGGGTGTAATGGATGTGCTTATGACATATTTGACCAAGTATATCATCGACCGGTTCATTTTGACAGGAGATGTGACCGGAAAGACCGCCTTTTTCATCTTCTATGGGGTATATACAATGGCATTAGCCTTCGTCATATATCTATTTATCCATTTTGCCGGCATCATGGAAGCAGGCTTGGCCTGCGATATCCGAGAAGCTGGGTTTGCACAATTACAGAACCTCTCAAGACGATATTATGATCAGCATCCTGCAGGCCGCATCATGGCCCGCCTGACTTCAGACGTTGTAAAGCTTGGTGAATTTATCTCCTGGGGATTAGTGGATATGGTTTGGGGGTTCACCATGATGATTGGAATTATCGTGATCATGATCGTCGTCAACTTGCGATTGGCAGTGATCACTTTATCTGTAGTACCTGCCTTGGTGTTCGTTAGCTGGTATTTTCAGCAGCATATCATGGCATTACAGCGACATGTACGAGGGCTCAATGCTCGAATTACGGGCGCAATTCATGAAGGAATCACGGGTGCCAGGACCACTAAAACCCTGGTTGTTGAAGACTCCATTATTGATGCTTTTTCTGGATTGACTGGAGAGATGCGGCAAAAGAGCATCCGTTCGGCCATGTTTAGTGCTCTCTTCCAGCCGGTTGTGATCAATATTGGTGCAGTCGGAACTGTCCTGGCATTGACAGCTGGCGGATATCAGGTCACGACCGGTATGTTGAGTTATGGGACCATTGTGCTCTTTGTCAATTACTCCATGCAGTTTTTTGAACCAATTCGGGAGATGGCGCGGATTCTGTCTGAAATGCAATCAGCACAGGTATCAGCTGAGCGGATTTTACATCTTTTGGACGAGAGACCGGATATCCAAGATCGCGAGGATGTCATTCAAGTGTATGGCACAATTCTCCATCCTCGGAAGGAGATCTTCAGTATCGCGACCGGGAACATTGTGTTGGATCAAATCGAATTCTTCTATCATCCAGCCGAACCGGTTTTCGAATGCCTGAGCCTCACCATTGAGGCGGGTACTTCGGTTGCTTTGGTAGGGTCAACCGGGTCTGGGAAAAGTTCTTTAGTCAACCTGATCTGTCGTTTTTATGACCCTATAAAAGGTCGGATCTTGATGGATGGTATGGATATTCGTGACCGCAGTCAAAGCTGGCTACATCATCAGATCGGTTACATGCAGCAGACACCGCACTTGTTCAGTGGTTCTGTGATGGATAATATTCGCTATGGAAATCTCCTGGCAACGGATGACGAGATCAAGGCAGCGGCCATCCAGGTAGGAGTTCACGATTTTATCGAGAAACTAGCCAATGGGTATCATACTCAAGTGGGGGAAGGGGGCGGACTCCTCTCTGCCGGTCAGCGGCAAATTATCTCTTTTGCGCGAGCGGTCATTAGACAACCGCCCATATTTATCCTCGATGAGGCGACAAGCAGCATCGATACCCAATCAGAACGATTGATTCAAGATGCGTTGCAAATCGTGCTTGCAGGGCGAACCAGCATCATCATCGCCCACCGATTGTCAACCATCCGCTCATGTGACCGGATTTTGCTGATGGAAGGCGGAAACATCATTGAAGATGGGTCCCATGAGCAGTTGATAACGCAACGAGGTCACTATTGGAAACTGTATACAAACCAGTATATTGCGGAAAGTGAACACCAGTTATTGAAGGAAAAGGGGTGAGCCCGATGACGCAGTACCAACTGATCAAATGTCCGGAGGATTTTCAGAGAATGCTACCTGCACTTTTAAATGCCGCAGTCATCGGTGTGGATACGGAGACGACCGGATTGGATCCTCATTCTGCATCTTTGCGGTTGATTCAGCTGGCCATACCAGGTTATCCTGTCTTGATCCTGGACTGTTTGGAGTTGGACCCTGAGATGAATCCGCTTCTGGAAAGGGTGTTCGCATCCTCTGCGGTGAAAGTGTTTCAAAATGCGAAGTTTGATATTCAGTTTTTGATGACAATTAATATTTCAGTTCTCTTACCTATTTTTGACACAATGCTGTCAGCTCAATTGTTGCGTTCATCCGGAGGTCCCGACCGGGTTGCTTTGGATGTGTTGGCGCGTCATTATTTGGGAGTGACCCTGACAAAAGAGGAGCAAGCCAGTGATTGGAGTGGTCATCTCAGTGAGAGCCAGTTGAAATATGCAGCCCGGGACGCCCAGATTCTTTTGGAGTTGAGGGATAAAATGGTACCCATATTGGTTGAGGAGGATTTGATCGAAGTTGCCCGCTTGGAGTTTGCATGCGTCAGAGGAATTGCCCAGATGGAGTATGCGGGAATCTATCTCGATCGGTCTTGCTGGCAGAGATTACGGCTTGTCATTGAGTCTAACCGTCAGGCCGCGCTGGAAAAAATCTACCAGTTTACGGGCCGACCCGCCGCGCAGCAGACTTTGTGGGGTGACAGTGAACCTATTCAAATCAATCCTGATAGTAGCCAACAAGTCATGGCTTGGTTGCGCGAACAAGGAATCCTGGTTGAAAACACCTCGAAACATACCTTATCTGCTTATGCAGCAAATCCTTTAGTTGCGGCAATTTTAGAGTACCGACAAGCAGCAAAGGGGCTGTCTTCATTCCTGAATCCTTTTGCTGATATGATTCACGCAAAGACAGCCCGGTTACACCCTCGATACAGCCAGATGGGGGCTTGGAGTGGAAGAATGAGCTGCGGGCAACCGAATATTCAGCAGATTCCACGCGAGGCTGCTTATCGAGCGTGTTTTCAGGCACCTCCAGGACGGAAACTGGTGATTGCGGATTATTCGCAGATTGAATTGCGAGTTGCCGCAGAGTTGGCTCAAGACCAGCGAATGATTGCAGCGTATCAGAACCATGAAGACTTGCATAAACTGACGGCTTCGCTGATGACTGGAACACCATCCCATCAGGTGACACCTGCTCAACGACAGGCTGCAAAAGCGGTGAATTTTGGACTGATTTATGCCATGGGTGCCCGGGGATTAATGGAGTATGCCCGCGAGACATACGGAATCCATATGACTCTCGGTGAAGCATCGTTGTTTCGCAACCGTTTCTTTGAAGCATATACCGGGATCGATCAGTGGCATCGGCGGATGAAAGCACATTTACCCAAAGAGACGCGCACTTTGGCAGGCAGAAAGCATGTTTACAATGAGACCGCAGGACTTGCCAGTGTATGCAATACACCTGTACAAGGCGGGGCAGCAGATATTCTCAAACAGGCGATCGGGCAACTGGTGGACACTCTGGTGAGTTTGGATGCCTATATGGTCGCAGTGGTACATGATGAGATTATCTTAGAGGTCAGTGAAAACGATGCCGAAGCAGCTGCCAGGATCCTGAAACAAGTGATGGAAGATGCTGGGCGTCGTTACTTGAAGCATGTGCCAACGGTCGCAGAAGTTCATATCGGTCAGCACTGGGGAGAAAAGTGAGGCTTTGTCTGGTGCGGGCTGTTCATTTCCCACTGAATGAAATATAATAAAATAAAAAGAGGAGGTTCTAACATGAATAAATTTACCTTAGAAGACGCATTGGCTATTGCGAAAACACTGGGTGTGGATTTTGAGGCACTTGGCTTTACACCAGAGGAATTTATGGAAGGGCTGAATGTTGAACTGGAACATGGGTCTGCAGATCCAGAGACCAATGTGACTCATGATGATCCTATTGCCACGGGGAAAATTGCTTTAGCGCATCTGAAAGAAGTCAATCTCTATTATGATGAAAACATTGGGATTGAGGCATGGGAACATGCAATCGAAGAATTCAAAGGAGACCCCAAAGGAAAGAAGATCGTCATCGTTTAGGGATCTCTGAATCAGGTTAGGAGGTCGATGAAATGTTTCCTGTCGGTGATGATAACTCTTCTCGACGGATCATCCCTTGGGTGACTTTTGGGTTGATTGCACTTAATGTTTTTGTCTTTTTCCGAGAGATGAATAGTGGATATGAGTTCATCTATCGATGGGCATTTGTTCCGGCGCGGTTTCTTGAAGATCCGCTAGGGAATATCGCGACGATTTTTACGGCAATGTTTTTGCATGCCGGTTGGGCACACATCATCGGGAATATGATCTACCTGGCGATATTCGGTGACAATGTGGAGGATAAACTCGGCCATGTTCGTTTCTTGGCGTTTTATTTGATTTGCGGTATTGTGGCTACGCTGGCTCAGTTATTGTTCAGTCTGAATTCTACGGTCCCTCTGGTGGGTGCATCCGGTGCAATTGCTGGAGCGTTGGGGGCGTATTTTTTACTGTTCCCCCGGCGGCAGGTATTGGTTCTGTTTTTCTTCCGAGTGATTCCAATGCCGGCTTTCTTGGTCCTGGGATTTTGGATCGTCCTGCAGATATTTTCCGGATTTGGCTCTATTACATCCGCCCCCGATTCAGGTGGGGTTGCCTATATGGCGCATATCGGCGGATTTGCGGCAGGGTACATCATGGCAATGATGGTAAGAAAGAGTTCAATAGATATGTATGACATCTAAATATGGAAGCAGTTAGGAGAAGAAGATTCCAGAACAATGGAATCTTCTTTTTTTTTGAAAAATATTTTATTATTCAAGGAATGTGTTGCAGGAATTTGTGTAAAACAATCGAATATTCAGAAAATAGTGAACATTGGTAAGATTGATAATATTATCAATGTTAGAATGACAATAGAGGGGAGGGGATAGTCAAAATAATCGTTTTCCAGCTTTTCGGCTCATAAACAACAAATTACGATTATTTAGGAGGGAAATCATGGCATTACTCGAGACAATTGTCGGTACGATCAGTAACTGGTTTTGGGGTCCACCTTTATTTATCGGCGTTTTAGGAACAGGCCTTATGTTAACAATCGGAACAAAAGGATATTATCAGTTGAGATGGGGTTTCCACGCAAAGAATACATTCGGTAAAATGTTTGACAAAGACAAATCGGGTATCGGGACGGTTTCTGGCTTCCAGGCTGCTGCCACTGCGATTGCATCCACCATCGGTACCGGGAACGTAGCCGGCGTGGCTGTTGCGATCACCATGGGTGGTCCTGGCGCACTGTTCTGGATGTGGATGACAGCGATGGTGGGAATGGCTACCAAAGCGGGTGAAATCATCCTTGGACAACGATATCGAGTTAAGTTTGATACGTTGGACGAATACCTTGCCGGTCGTAACTATGTTATGAAGAATGCGTTAGGTTGGGGCGGTCTTGCCTATGTTTTGGCCTGGCAGGCATTCTTGACAGCACCATGGAGCTTGCTGGTTCAGACCAATGCGGTCGCCAACTCCATGAAACAGGCTTTTGGATTTGATCTGATGATCGGGATCGTCATCATATTCGTCACACTGGGCTTAACGATCATCGGCGGCGTTCGCCGGATCGCGTCCGTTGCGGACAAAGTGGTGCCTTTCATGGCGATGTTGTACATCATTGCCGGCGTTCTCTTGATTTTCAAGAACTATGCACTGATTCCAGAAGTATTCTCATCTATAATCAAATATGCGTTCTCACCTGCTCCTGCAGCCGGTGGTTTCGCTGGTGCTTCCGTGGCCATGGCAACCCGGTGGGGGATCGCTCGTGGTGTGTACTCCAATGAATCCGGGATGGGTTCTGGAATGGGCGCCCATGCTGCTGCAAGAACCGACCATCCAGTTCGTCAGGCTTCCTGGGGATGGGGAGAAAACTTCATCGATACAATCCTTGTATGTACAATCACTGGCTTATCAATCCTCTTCACCCAGGCCCATATTAATAACCCGGGTATCACCGGTGCTGCATTGACCACAGCTGCATTCCAGACCTCCTTCGGTTACATTGGTGGTGTGGTCGTGGCGATTGCAGGCGGATTGTTTGCCTGGACCACCTTGCTCTCTGCATATTATGGTGGTGAAAAGAACGTCAACTATATCTTCGGTGACACAAAAGCTAACAAGATTGGGACCTGGTTCTTCATTGCTTACTTCTTGCTCCCGATCTTCCTGTCTGGAGCAGATACCGGCTTACTCTGGTTGGTGACGGATACTGCGACCATCATCGGGGTAGTTGCGACACTGGTTATCCTGTGGGTCTTACGGAAAGAAATCTTCCGACTCCACTACGACTTCGTGGATCGTTACCTGCCTGAACTTGAAGCAGGGAAGAATCCGCCTATGGTTAGTTACGAGATGAAACCTTAAGTTATCCGCTGTTTGAAAAAGGTCGCCTGCGGGCGACCTTTTTTGTTGCGCTCGTTTAATGACAGGCATGACAAATACTCCTTTTTGAGATTTTTTGCTTCTCTCAATGGAATTGGGCAGCGATTGCAATGATTAAAAATACTTCACACTTAAGCAAATAATCATATTGACATTTACGGGACGAGACAGATATAATAGGTTTAGTTAAAATATTCAGAATATTAATAATATAAATAATATTGCAAATTAAACCAATGGTCGTCATGAGCACATAGGAGGTGGTGAAGAAAATACTTGGAATCTCAGGGGCCGAAGTAAAAAAATAGGAGGGATATCATGGCATTACTTGAGACAATTGTCGGTACGATCAGTAACTGGTTCTGGGGTCCACCTTTATTTATCGGCGTTTTAGGAACAGGTCTTATGTTAACAATCGGAACAAAAGGATATTATCAATTGCGTTGGCGTTTTCACTGGTATAATACCGTTGGAAAGATGTTTGACAAATCCGTTACAGGAAAAGGGACAGTTAGTGGTTTCCAGGCTGCTGCCACTGCCATGGCATCCACCATCGGTACCGGGAACGTAGCCGGCGTGGCTGTTGCGATCACCATGGGTGGTCCTGGCGCACTGTTCTGGATGTGGATGACAGCGATGGTGGGAATGGCTACCAAAGCGGGTGAAATCATCCTTGGACAACGATATCGAGTTAAGTTTGATACGTTGGACGAATACCTTGCCGGTCGTAACTATGTTATGAAGAATGCGTTAGGTTGGGGCGGTCTTGCCTATGTTTTGGCCTGGCAGGCATTCTTGACAGCACCATGGAGCTTGCTGGTTCAGACCAATGCGGTCGCCAACTCCATGAAACAGGCTTTTGGATTTGATCTGATGATCGGGATCGTCATCATATTCGTCACACTGGGCTTAACGATCATCGGCGGCGTTCGCCGGATCGCGTCCGTTGCGGACAAAGTGGTGCCTTTCATGGCGATGTTGTACATCATTGCCGGCGTTCTCTTGATTTTCAAGAACTATGCACTGATTCCAGAAGTATTCTCATCTATAATCAAATATGCGTTCTCACCTGCTCCTGCAGCCGGTGGTTTCGCTGGTGCTTCCGTGGCCATGGCAACCCGGTGGGGGATCGCTCGTGGTGTGTACTCCAATGAATCCGGGATGGGTTCTGGAATGGGCGCCCATGCTGCTGCAAGAACCGACCATCCAGTTCGTCAGGCTTCCTGGGGATGGGGAGAAAACTTCATCGATACAATCCTTGTATGTACAATCACTGGCTTATCAATCCTCTTCACCCAGGCCCATATTAATAACCCGGGTATCACCGGTGCTGCATTGACCACAGCTGCATTCCAGACCTCCTTCGGTTACATTGGTGGTGTGGTCGTGGCGATTGCAGGCGGATTGTTTGCCTGGACCACCTTGCTCTCTGCATATTATGGTGGTGAAAAGAACGTCAACTATATCTTCGGTGACACAAAAGCTAACAAGATTGGGACCTGGTTCTTCATTGCTTACTTCTTGCTCCCGATCTTCCTGTCTGGAGCAGATACCGGCTTACTCTGGTTGGTGACGGATACTGCGACCATCATCGGGGTAGTTGCGACACTGGTTATCCTGTGGGTCTTACGGAAAGAAATCTTCCGACTCCACTACGACTTCGTGGATCGTTACCTGCCTGAACTTGAAGCAGGGAAGAATCCAGCTATGGTAAGTTACGAAATGAAACCTTAAGCTGATCACAAGATGAAAAAGATCGCCTATTTGGCGGTCTTTTTTGTTGACAAATGTGGTGACACTAGGCCTTATTGTGGTATGCTAATAGTATATATTTACTAAATAGTATACCACAAAGCGCAGGTGATCTCATGCAATGATGATTGAATCGAGTGCACTGAAAGCTAACTTAGAAGCAACTCGGCAGAATGATATTCCTCTCACCCATAACCAAAATTGGTTTCTTGATTTATCAGCGGATCATTGGGGTGTCCATAAGCGGACAGAGGATTTTTTTCGTGAATTCAATCATCCATTTACAGATTATGCAGCGGTATTTGACTGGTTAAGTCAAATCAATCAATCAGACATATGGCTATACAAGGATAATCCCAAAGGGTCTGAAGCATTAAGCTATATCGCTCAAATATACGATCAGCTATACGAACGGGATCTTGCCGCTGAATGGAAAGAGAAGATTTACAAAGGGCTGTTTCGTTTCCTTTCTGCTCTTGACCCTGAGGAAGTAGTTTCTCTGGCTGCAGTCCGGGTGGGGCTAAGTGTGATTGATAAAGTGATCATGAATGATTCAAGTTTGGCAGTAACGCATGTTGGACTTTTCAGGACGTACCTGAACGCTTGGGCAGATCATTCCGATATTGGGCCTGAAATCATCGACCGAACGAGGAATCTCTTGCGAAGCTCCTATGATATATGGGAAGCAATGATGAATACAGACAGTTGGTTTCATGAGAACCGGCCACAATTTTCCACCGCAAGTCAGGAAACGATTCGCTGGATCGGCCCTGATTTTTTTGCGGGACTGAAGTTACGGTTAGTTCATGCATCCACATGGGAACAAATAACGAGTTGCTTGTTCTTTCACGACATTAGCAGTTATTTACGTCGATATTCAGAAAAATTCGTATCACCCATAGAACGTCTGTATTATTTAGTGTTTTTAATTCATATACCTGGGATGAGTAGTCTCAAAAATCATATTATGTACGACATGAATCGCTTACTGGAAAAAGTATTGAGCAAAATGACGTCTACAGAAGTAATGGGATTGGTGGACAATATTTTCAACCACTTCAAAGATGTTCAGAATGAATTAGCTGGAACTGTCCTGGATTGCCAAAATACGATTGGTAAAGAGATCGCGCGAAAAAGTGATCCTCAGCTGGTATCGTATTATACTCATAAGCTGGTGGAATTCGGGTTTATTGTGCCTGGGAGAGTTGGCATCAATTCGGATTGGCAAACTGTATCCAGTCCATACCATGTAAAGAATATTCGTATTTGGCTGGATTTAATCAGCCATTCTCCTCATCAGCATAAAGAACTATTAGCTGCGTTGGTGGTCAATCTGAAGCTGGGTGGTATCTTTATTTCCGATACCGATCTCTTTCAAAGGGATATTACCAATCTTTTAAACTCAAATATCTACCCTGTCTTTAAGCAAATCAAACAGGTCGCAAGAATTTTCCCGGTGTTTTTTAATGATATTGGTGCCGAAGGACGCCTTCGCGACATTTCGACGGCCATCGATGAATCCAGCAAGCGCATGGATCGATTGGTGCATTTTCTTCGAAAACAAATCCACAGCGAAAGTAATAATACGCATGTTCAATTGGTGGAGCGAATCGCAGAATATTGGGCCACTGGGGATACACGATATCTGGCCGGTTGGCTTCCTGGGGATGTTTTCCAGTCTTTGGATACATCCCATGATATGTATCAGGGAATTCATCAACTGATTAGCGAGCTGAAAAGCAAGCTGGATGTGACCACACTTGAACTGTTACACAAACCCGTTCTTGAGATCGAACATGAGCTTCGCTTATGCACTGCTTATGCAGAAAGGGAGCATGACAGACTCATCGACCTCATCACGATTTATCAATTACTACGTCAGAAGTACTCATTTGATTTAGATGAAATCACAGACCTGACAGCCAAAGCAAGTATCTTCCAGCCTGATGAAGTCGTTCAGTTTCAATCTGCATATACACAAGGAGATTCACATTTAGCCATCAGCATCTTATATGGTTGGATGCGACGATTAAAAGATGTCATCCTTTCAGCTGAGATCAGCCAAGCTACAGAAACCATTTACTACAAAAGACATATTGCTGTGGGGATCCCTTCTATGTACGGACGATATCAGGAGCCAAAGTTTGATGCTTTAGGGATGATGTATCGTTTGGAACAAGTAGCTACTCGTGTTATGACTGAAAGATTGGGCCGATTCCAGCTTGGTTTTTTGACATCGATGTCTTTGCAACAGATTCTTGATATTTTGGCAGATTTTCAAACTGGACTTTCACTGGATGGCATTGATAATCAGAGTTTTAATGGGAATATGGACATGTTGCGATATTGTTTAAAGACGAGCGGTTTTACATTGGATCAGTTCATCGATATATTCCGATTTATGGCCCATAGTGTTAAAGAGATTATTAATGAGTATTTTCTCCGGGTGTACGATGAAACATTGACTGTTGTGGTTCAACAGGTCTTTGGCGATCATCAGCACGAACAGGCGAAGCGCATAGAATCATTTTATCGGGAAATTCTTTCATCGGCTTTCTTGATCCAAGAACTGGATCTGTTTATTAGTCGTCTGGTGAATGAATTAACCTATCTAGCAGAGACGCACTCTGCAGATATTATCCAGGATATGCTGACTCTAAATCCTGAGAACCTATTCAGCAAACTGAACATTACAGAGATCGATTTGGACAATCAAGTCTTCATTGGTGCAAAAGCATATTATCTTAAACGGATACGCAATTTAGGATTTCCCATTCCACCGGGTTTTATCATAACGACTGAGTTATTTCGCCATCGCTCGTCCATATTCTCTCAACCTATGCTGGTCAGTCAATTTGAAAAAGAGGTTTTTCGCCTAATACACGATCTGGAGGATGAAACAGGGAAGGTTTTTGGTGACCCCAATAACCCACTATTTCTGTCTGTTCGTTCCGGTACAGCAATATCCATGCCAGGAGCGATGACCACTTTTCTCAATGTTGGTGTTAATGAAGCAATCGCTTTGTACCAGTCCGATCATGCAGAACAGGCATGGATGGTTTGGGACTCATACAGGCGGCTCGTACAAAGTTGGGGAATGTCATATGGAATTACTCGTGATGAATTTGATCAAATCATGTTAAGGTTCAAGGAACGATGTCAGGTCAATCAGAAGATTCAATTCTCATGGGAGCAGATGCGGGAAATTGCGTTAGCCTATCGAGAGCATTTGTCAAAAAGACAAGTGAGATTTCATGAAGATCCGTATCAGCAAATCATCTATGCAGTCAAAACAGTCTTGCAGTCATGGGATGCACCTCGCGCAAAATCATACCGGAGCCATTTACGGATCGCAGATGAATGGGGTACAGCTGTTATGGTTCAACAGATGATTATGGGAAATCGGTCAATTCATGCTGGATCGGGGGTTGTTTTCACACATGACCCGCGAAGTAATCGACCGGGGATCCATTTATATGGAGATTACACGATGTGCAGTCAGGGAGAAGATATTGTGTCGGGTTTAGTCTATCCCTTACCGGTATCCCAGCGGCAGAATCACGGTCAATCAGGATATCCATCTCTTGAACAAAAATTCCCCATGATTTTTGCAGCTCTACAACAATATGCCACACAACTGGTGGGTGATTACGGATTCAATCATCAGGAAATTGAATTTACCTTCGAATCCGATGACCCGCGAGATTTGTACATCCTCCAAATCCGCGATCAAAATATCCATGCTCCAGAGACATTATCTGTATTTACAACAATGCCTTCGATTGAGGAACTACTCGGCCGTGGAATTGGGATTCATGGTGGTTGCTTGTCAGGGCGGGTCGTATTCAACGAGTCGGATCTTTACTGGTATCGTGAAACTCATCCAGACGATAAATTGATTCTTTTACGCCCGGACACAGTTCCAGATGATATCCCATTAATTTTTCAATGTGATGGAATATTGACTAGCCGTGGGGGTGCCACCTCCCATGCAGCAGTCACGGCAGCAAAACTTGGGAAAGTATGCATAGTCAATTGTCGTGAGCTCATGGTTTCTGACACAGAGGGGATTGCCCGGATCAATAACAGAATTCTACGGTCTGGGGATTTTATCGGGATTGATGGTCAAAACGGAGAAATTTATGATGGTTTGTTTCCGATATCTCGACATTCGCTGCCTCTCATATCAAGAGAAGACAACATGCCTATAGAAGATTCATGATTATCACAGTTTTCTTGTTGGTGTCAATCTATTTCACTATTCAGATCGGAGGGATTACTGATGGACGAACTACTCAAACATGAAAGAGCATTAGGAATCAATGGGGTCGGTCGTATCGGCAAGTTGGTATTTTGGCAACAGATCAGTCAAGGGTATTTTGATCGCCTTGTCCTCAATACCGGCAGAAAGGTCGGAAGGACGCTGGCGGATGCCATAGATTATCTAACTCATGATTCCACTTATGGGACCCTCGGGCGATTCCTGTACGGGTATGGTGGAAAAGATGTCACGATTTCAGAGTTGAACGAAGAAGCAGGCACCTTCACCATAGAAAATATCCCAGTGAAACTATTGCGTGAAGCCCGAAATCCCAGAGAGATACCGTGGCGAATGGAAGGTGTCCGGGTCGTGGTGGAATGCACCGGCAAATTTTTGGATCCAACTTTACATGCAGATGATGGGAAGGGTAGTCTTCGAGGCCATCTAGAGGCAGGTGCGGAGAAGGTTGTGGTAAGTGCCCCATTTAAAATACGAGACAGTGTATTCAAAATCCCAGACGACAGCGGTATGTTCGTTTACGGCATCAATCACCTAAAATATGAGCCAGCCAATCAGCATATCATATCCGCAGCCAGCTGCACGACAACAGGTTTAGCCCATATGATGAAACCATTACTGGATTGTCAGGAAACGTCTGCGATGATTACGGCATCCATGTCCACTGTCCACGCAGTGACAAATAACCAAAGTGTCCTCGATGCGGTGCCGGAAGCGGGGAAAAGCGATCTGAGAAGAAACAGGTCCGTATTCAACAATATTATCCTGACTTCCACGGGGGCTGCCAGTGCATTAGAGCATATTCTGCCTCAGATACGCCACATCGGTTTTATGGCGGACTCAGTGCGAATACCCATTGCCACTGCTTCCATGATTACGCTCAATATTACCTTTCATTCTCGGTTGGATGCGAGCGGCAACCCAATCATTAATCGCGAGTTTCTCAATACCATCTATCAAGAAGCAGCCCAAAAAGGGCAGAAAGATATGTTGGTTTTCAGTAAGAAGCAAAATGTGTCATCGGATATAATCGGTTATCCTGCCGCAATTGTGATTGAAGGAGTTGAGACCCACACACGAACAGGGTTCATGCCGCTCTATGCCAGTGTTTTAAGTGAATACGGGATTCAGTGTAATAGCGATATCCAAATTCCAGTTACCCATGCCAAGGTGTTCGGGTGGTATGATAATGAAATGGGGAGCTATGTGCGTTTTTTAAATATGCTAGTGCGGTATGTCGAAGAAAATTTAACTTGATTATTGATGTTGTATGTCTACTGGTTTATGGGTTGCAATCCATGGTCGATTATATTATAATATAAGAAAATAGTAATGAAGATAATGACGGAGGTGTTTCCGTGAAACAACAGGAGTGGGCGGCTAAGATATTCAAGGCTTTAGGTCATCCCATCCGTTACAAAATTGCTAAGTTTTTGGCAGACGGCCCTCATTGTGTCTGTGAACTGAATCAGGATGTGGAATTCAGTCAAAGCAATTTATCACAGCATCTGCGGATTCTTCGAGAGGCTGGATTGGTTAGCAGTGAGAAGGATGGCCTTCGAATTTTCTATCGGTTAACGGATTCATCCATCGGTGAACTGATTAACAGGGTGGAGGCATTATCGCGCCTCATCTTGACGCAAATCAGCGCGAGCATTTCATTGGACGAGGAGGATGTATCATGATGGAAATTAATATTCTTGGAACCGGATGCCCTAAGTGTCAGGCACTCGAACGAAATACCCGAGATGCGGTTAGTGAACTGGGCATAACCGTCAACATCGAAAAAGTAACGGACCTCATGAGTATTATGAAATATGATATTCTAATGACACCAGGATTAGTCGTTGACGGAAATGTCGTATCATCGGGGAAATTACTGACGAAAGAGGACATTAAAAAGATTCTGGCAGGTTGAGGAGGATCGGTGATGAGGATTGCGGTGTTTGGCGATGTACATGGTAATATATTTGCCCTGAATGCCGTCCTGACCCAGATTGATGCAATAAAACCGGACAAAGTTGTATGTGTCGGTGACCTAGTTGGATATGGGCCATTCCCAAATGAAGTAATTGAGACGATCAGAAGTCGGGGGATTATTACCATCCAGGGTAATTACGATGAAGGAGTCGGGCTCGATCTCATGGCTTGCGGGTGTGACTACAAGGATCAGAAAGCGATGGAAATGGGAGCCGCTTCTCTCTACTGGACCCAGGACAATACCCGTTCGGAAAACAAATCATGGTTGAGTAGTTTGCCAGTCGATTACATTGCTGAATGGGAGGGCGTGACGGTCCGCTTTACCCATGGCAGCCCCAGAGCAAACAATGAATATCTGTTCGAGGGCAGTGAAGCCTTACTTCAAGTGATGGACTCCATTAAGGAAAGTGTACTGGTTTGTGGACATACGCACCTTCCGTATCATCAAATGATCAACGGGAAGCAAATCATTAATTCAGGAAGTATTGGCAAGCCTAAACATGGAAACCCAAATGCTACATGGATTTATGCCGAGATTTCAAACGGGCGCTGGTCGGTGAAAATTATGGAGACAGCATATGATGCGGAAAGTATGGCAAAAGCTATTGAAGCAAGCACTCTACCCCATGGGTTTGCAGACATGATTCGGTCTGGGAAAGGATAAAAGTCTTGATTAATATATTCATATATGCGAATATACTAATATAATGATTCCGCGAGGGGGAGTCAGATGCGACAGGCAGATATCTTTAAAGCATTGGCAGACGAGACGCGCTTGCGAATCGTCAGGCTGCTCATGCTCAGAGAAATGTGTGTTTGTGAACTGGAGACCTTGATGAAGCTACCGCAACCGAATGTATCCCGGCATTTAATCAAATTAAAACAGGCAGGGGTTATTGAATCGATCCGATACGGGACATGGATCTACTACCACATGAATCACACTTTTCTTGAATCCAACAGATGGTTGATCGATGCATGTGGTGATGGTCCTGATTGGGAGCAAGAACCATACATGGGAGATCGGACCCGCTATCAGCGGTACATCAAGTATGGCTTTTCTTGCCAAGATATCAGTCTCGACAAAATTCGTGTGAGTGAAATCATCTATGCTGATTGAAAGGCAGTGATATAATGGAGTTGAAGGGTAGTGGGGAGCATTCAATTGAGCAACAGGAGAAGGGATTGGGTTTCTTTGAACATTATCTGACCGTCTGGGTCATTGGATGTATCATCATTGGGGTCGCTTTGGGACAATTGTTCCCGCGCTTGCCCGAGTTCTTAAGCCGTTTTGAGTATGCGCGCGTATCAATACCCGTGGCAATCCTCATTTGGCTTATGATTTACCCCATGATGTTGAAAATCGATTTTACGAGTATCGTTGAAGCAACAAAAAAACCAAAGGGTTTGATCATAACTTGTGCAACAAATTGGCTGATCAAACCATTCACTATGTTCATCATCGCATCTTTTTTCTTAAGGGTGGTATTTCGTGATTGGATTCCTTTGGGACTTGCGGAGGAGTATTTGGCAGGTGCAGTGCTTTTGGGTGCTGCTCCTTGCACAGCAATGGTTTTTGTGTGGAGTCATCTGACAAAAGGGGATCCTGCATACACACTGATTCAGGTCGCGGTCAATGACCTGATATTGTTAGTGGCGTTTGCACCAATCGTTGCTTTTCTTTTGGGTGTTACAGATATTCTGGTCCCATATGACACATTATTTTTATCTGTCGTGCTTTTCATTGTGATCCCATTGGTTGCAGGTTATTTCTCCCGAAAGCACGTATTTCAATCGTATGGTATCCATTATTTTGAGAATGTGTTTTTACGAAAATTTAACCATATCACCGTTGCCGGCTTACTCTTAACGTTGATTATCATTTTTACTTTTCAAGGGGAAGTGATTCTGAGGAACCCGGTCCATATTTTCTTAATTGCCATACCCTTGACGATTCAGACCTTATTTATCTTTGCTCTTGCATACGGATGGGCAAAGGCATGGCGACTTCCTCATGATATCGCTTCCCCCGCTGCTATGATTGGAGCCAGTAACTTCTTTGAGCTTGCAGTGGCGGTTGCTATCTCGCTGTTTGGATTAACTTCAGGGGCTGCATTAGCCACTGTGGTGGGGGTATTAGTGGAGGTCCCAGTTATGCTGTTTTTAGTCACTGTATCCAACCGGACACGGCATTTGTTTACACAAGTCAGATCTTCGTGAGGGGGGAGATCCATGTTTAGAAAAGTACTGTTGTGTACTGATTTCTCGGAACCATCAAAGAAGTTAATGGACTGCTTACCAGAAATGATTCCTTTTGGTTTGCAGGAAGTCGTATTGTTACATGTCGTCAACATCCGCAGTGCGGGGGGTAATGCTGCTCAATTTCAGAAGTTCAATCAAGATGAACTTAAGTCATGGCATGATCAGATCAAGGAGATAGGAATCGAAGCAACGGTCCGTGTCCCCATCGGATTTCCACCGTATGGTATCGTTGATACGGCGAGGGATGAAGATGTGACCCTCATTTTGATGGGGTCGATTGGAAAGGGATTGTTGAGACGTTTTTTCATGGGAAGCACCGCTTTTGATGTTTTGCGATTAAGCCGTCATCCGGTTTTGATCGAAAAATTTAAGCAGACTGGAGATGAAAATTGGGAAACAACATGTCAAATCAAAATGCGAAAAGTGCTTGTCCCTGTGGACTTTTCCACTCATTCACTTCATGCCGTCGCACAAATGAGAACCCTGCTGAGTGGCAGAGGGGAAATTGTACTGGTCAGCATCATCAAAAAAGGAACGAGGGGTGAAGAGATTCGCAGTCAAATTGAAACTGATTTGGAGCGATTAAAAGCGGAAGCAATAGAGGAAGGGCAGTCTGTCAGCGTGTATGTTCGCCAAGGTATTCCTTCTGTAGAGATTCTCAAATTGGCCGAAGAAACTGATGCAACATTGATTGCATTACCAAAACGAGGAACTGGCGAATCAGAAGGACAAATTCTGGGAAGCACCGCAGAAGCCGTCGCAGTTCGATCCAAGATCCCGGTATTACTATTTCCAATCGAATTATAAAGGAGCGATTTAATTTGACAAGTTCATGTTGTGGGAGTAATTGCAGCTGTGGTCAAGAAGCACGTGCGAATCAAGTGGAAATTCAGTATCTTTATCTAGATTTAGATTCTTGCCAGCGGTGCCAGGGGACTGAAGGGATCCTTGAAGAAGCCGTTCTTGATGTAGCGAATCTTTTAAGTGCGGCCGGGCAAAAAGTTATCCTGTCCAAAATTCATATGGATACCGCAGAAATTGCCGAGACTCATCGTTTCTACAGCTCTCCGACCATTCGGGTCAATGGGCAGGATATTGCGCTTGGACTCAGCGAATCACAGTGTTCTGACTGTGGAGATCTGTGCGGAGACCAGGTAGACTGCAGAACCTGGATATTTGAGGGCGAAGAATATGATGTACCGCCGAAACCCCTATTAGTGCAACGAATCCTAAAAACAGTTTATGGTGGGGCATGCTGTGGCACACAAGAACAACCGTATACAATGCCTGATAACCTGATTCGATTCTATGCAGGAAAAGAACGCACACGTTGAGTCAACGATTCGGGAAGCACCCTATGAGGTGCTTCTTTTTAGTGCGCCCGGCATGGGTGCGATCTAACGGGTGAGAGTCCCGAGTGCAGG
>CAZRKC010000028.1:0-32203 GCA_964600665.1 uncultured Candidatus Sumerlaeota bacterium | reverse complement strand
GAGTGCCCGATGGTTTTTCCTTTTTCACTTTTGCGAACTTAAGTGTACACTACCATCACCTCATCATTCTTAACGGTAATATTATACCACAAAGACATGACAGAACAAGTGTTTGCCACAACAAAAAACCAGGTGTCCCATCACCTGGTCATCAGTTGCTATTTCTCAATCTACTGGTTTAACCGCAACACTTCATCCATTGCTTTCATCAATTGCGTATCTCGAATTTTTGCATCCGGAAACTTCACTGTCCATTCCTCGAGAAGATCATATATGATATTACGGCTGGCGATACCAGTTTCTTCAATCCTCTTTGCCTTCTGATAGAGCCGTATTGCAGATTCAATCTCTTCGCCAAACACGTCTTGAGGTACCCCAGTAAAATAACCCAAATCGATCATGACATGTGCTAAATCTGTCACATCGTCACCGACAATTCCTCGACTGACGGCCCTATCTCCAAGTCCGTATACTTCAACATCTGGATCGATTCCGTAACCATGGATTAATGTCTCGTTCGGCGTTAGGTACTTCTCCGTTGTGATTTTATATCCGCCACCATTTCTCAGCGAAAAAATCCCCTGCACAGATGCCTTTCCGAAAGTTTTGACCCCTACCAGACTCCCAGCTTGGCGGTCTTTGACTGCGCCTGCAATAATCTCTGAAGCACTGGCACTACCGTCATTGATCAATACTACCAGAGGCAAACCCAAACCTTTGGTCTTCGATTTCATCGTCTCCTGAATCCCATCTCTGGATACGATATGGACAATAACCCCCTCATCGACCAGATATTCCGCAACATGGACACTTTCTGTCAACAGGCCTCCCGGATTATCCCGAAGATCTAATACTAATCCAATCATTCCCTCTGCCTTCAGCTTTGCCAAAGCTATTGCAAAATCCTGACTTGTATTCCGGTTGAACTCACTAATTGCAATATATCCTATCTTACTTTCCAACATGTTGGATTTAACGGTCTCGATGGAAATAACTGCTCGTACAATTTGAAAATCACGCGGAGATTCTTCGCCATTCCGCTGCACAGATACGATTACGGAAGTACCCGGTATCCCTCTCATCATATCCACCACATCATCTAATGCTTGCCCGCGCACATCCGTTCCATCCACTCCGACGATTTCGTCCCCCCGAATCAATCCAGCTGTTGCTGCAGGTGTTCCTTCGATTGGCGCGATAATGACGATTTTCCCATCACGAACCCCCACATAAAGGCCGATTCCACCAAAAGAACCCCCTGTTTGCTGCAACAAACGCTGATATTGTTTTGTATCCAGATACGTGGTATATGGGTCGTCTGCCGCCTCCAGCATACCGGAAACAGCGCCCTCGATGATTTGGGAAACCGGAATATCGTTGACAAAATCTTTCTGCAAAGCATTGAGAACGGTAAAAAAATCTTCCATGTCATTCAATTCTTCTCGAGTT
The DNA here is from genome assembly GCA_964600665.1 of uncultured Candidatus Sumerlaeota bacterium. Taxonomy (GTDB): domain Bacteria; phylum Bacillota; class SLNR01; order SLNR01; family SLNR01; genus CAZRKC01. The sequence goes on along the minus strand of CAZRKC010000028.1, from coordinate 30,754 downwards.
ACCGAATACAGATTCTGAAAACGCAACATGGTATATGTAAAGGTTAAATATGAGGTCAGAATAATTAAGATGATAGCTCCCAGTAAAATCCGATTCCGTTGACGCAAACAAATCACCGCCTTTGTGTCATAAAACCAAGAAGGTCAGGTTATCCCTGACCTTTCAAAGCTATTAAGGTAACCACTTCATCGGATCATTCGGTACACCTTTGACTCTGACCTCGAAATGCAGGTGAGGCCCGGTACTGAGTCCAGTACTACCCACACGGGCAATCACATCGCCTCGCAATACTGAATCACCCGATTTAACCAATAGAGATGAATGATGTGCGTACAAGGTTGATATCCCGCCACCATGGTCAATGATTACTGTATAACCATAAGAGCCCATCCACCCTGCAGAAATGACAATGCCACTATTTGCTGCTTTAACCGGAGTTCCGGATGAAGCCCCAATATCGATCCCGGTATGAAGCTTCCAAGTCTTCAAAATCGGATGATACCGATTGCCGAACGGTGAAGTAACCCTGCCATTCACAGGCCAGATATACGATCCAGTTGCAGGCGCATTTCCCTTGTTCTTTGCCTGTAGATCCCGAATAGTCTTTTCCAGTTGTTTGGATGTTTTCTCGAGATCGTCCAGGGCTTTTTCATATGCAATTTTGTCATTCTGGAGCTCTTCCAATTTTTGTTCTCGGCTACTTGCTCGCTCTTCGATTCTCCGTTTCTGAACTTCAGCGTCTCGAGTCAAACGGGCAACTTCATTCCGTTTTGCAAGAAGCAAAGCTTTCTTCTCTTCGATGAGTGCTTTTTCCTCACGTACTTGTTCTAAAATAACTACATCGGAGCGGATGATTTGCTGCAGTAGTTCATAACGATTCACAAAGTCAGAAAATGAGGTTGAACTCAGCAATACTTCCAGGTAACTAACCGTGCCATTCTCCTGGATGGCTCGCACCCGTCTGCCAAGTAACTCATTACGTGTGGAAACATTACCTTCTGCAATCACCAAATCCTTCTCAACCACCACAATGTCCTTTTTGACCTGAGTCAGCATGCTTTCGAGTGTTTCCAATTCACTCTGAGCTTCAACAAGGTCATCTTCAATATCTTTTAATTCTTCCAAGACTGTTTTTTCCTGTTGCTTGACCTGCTTTAACTTGTTCTCTGTCTGTTCCAGCTGCTTTTGGATTTTCTCCAATTCACTCATTTTGTCATTCAGCTCAGATGCATAGACAGATAAGGAAGCGAAAACCATCAGAAGTGTCAAAATCAGCACGATTGCTCTTTTCATTTTCTCAGATGCTACCAAATGTATCACCAGCCTTTACTGTTGAATGATTCGTGCTAAACATGAAGATATCGTCGTATCGAAATCATGCTCCCAAGAGAGCCGATTAACATCCCGATACCTAAAATAATGATACAAACTTGTTTAATAAATTCAATTGATGACATTAAAGGCAAGAATGGCAATGTAAATGTAAGATTACGCACCAAAGCGGGATAGCCAAAATATACAAGTAACATTGTTATCAGGCCACCGCCAAAACCCAGGATCATGCCTTCCAATATAAAGGGCCAGCGGATGAACCAATCGGTTGCGCCCACCAGTTTCATAATGCCAATTTCACGGCGCCTTGCAAAAACTGTAAGCTTGATTGTATTGGATATCATAAATGCTGTCATCAACACCAGCAAAGCAGCAATTGCCATTCCGAAAGTGCGAATCATGTTTGTTATAGACAGCAGTCGTTCCACAACTTCACTCTTATACTTGACTTCACTTATTCCGCTAACCCGCCCAATCGCCTGAGCAGTTGTCTGAATCAAGTCCTTATCCACTAATCGAATCTGCAGGCTATTTCTCAGAGGATTGACTTCCGCAACGGCATCAAGAAGTTCACTGTCTTCACCAAATTGCTCTTTGAGGTGGGCCAAGGCCTCTTCTTTACTGACAAATATAACCTCATCGACATTATCCAAATCAGCCACAGCGATTGTTCCACTGTTTACTTGCACAGCACTGGCTTTATCATCAAAGTATGCAGTGATCTCAACTTGTGATTCCAGATCTGAAACGATGTTTTCGACATTTGCCGCAAAAAGGAGGAAGACACCCAAAATAAGCAATGCCACCGCCACTGTACCCACCGAAGCAAAGCTCATGATGCTATTCCGTTTCAAGCTTGTCGAGGTTTCATTCCACAGTCTTCGAAAGCTCCTCATTTTCATACAGATAGGTCCCCTTCTCTTCGTCGTGGACGATCCGACCATTCTCAATCGTGATCACTCGCTTGTGCATCCGGTCGACAATCGCTTTTGCGTGGGTTCCAATTACAACCGTTGTTCCACGCTGGTTAATGGCTTCAAACAATTGGATGATGTCCCACGAACTTGCCGGGTCTAAATTTCCGGTCGGCTCATCAGCCACAACGATGGCGGGGTTGTTCACGATTGCGCGAGCAATAGCAACCCGCTGCTGTTCGCCGCCAGATAACTGTGTCGGCAACATTTTTTGCTTATGTGCCAAGCCAACAAGTTCCAGAACAGATGGAACTCTTTTTTGAATGTCGCGATCACTAGCCTCAACGACTTCCATGGCAAAAGCAACATTTTCGAAGACGGTTTTAGTATTTAACAAACGAAAATCCTGAAACACTACCCCGATACTCCGGCGCAGAATTGGAATTTCGCTATTTCGCATCCGATTAACATTTTTGCTCCCAACAATAACCATTCCGCTGGTCGGGATTTCTTCTCGGTAAATCAATTTAATGAATGTTGATTTTCCAGCTCCGCTTGCCCCGACCACGAAAACAAATTCTCCCTTGCGGATTCGAGTGGTTATATCTTCTAAGGCTACAGTGCCATTACTGTATATCTTAGATACATTCCACATTTGTATCAAATTTGTTCACCTCAGGTCCTTCTGCTGCCCAAACGTGAATTTAGATTCACGCATCTATCGTATATTCGACAACTCAATAAAGATTCCTGCTTGATATTTGAAATCAATTTCAGATTATGGTTTCGCACAAATCAAATTTGATTTCTTTTTGATCGCCTCACGGGCAGCCACTGCGATGGCCTGTGCATGAAGTTCGAACTTCTCCATCAATGCCGCCGGGGTCCCTGATTCACCAAAATGATCTTGAATCCCCACGCGAACCAAAGGAACTGGATTGTGCTCGCTGATTGTTTCTGCAACGGCACTGCCCAGACCACCGATCACACTGTGCTCTTCAGCAGTGACAATACACCCGGTTTGAACTGCCAGTTGTATGATAGCTTCTGTGTCAAGGGGTTTAATCGTCGATACATTGAGAACGGCAGCTGTAATTCCTTCAGCTGATAGGATCTCAGCCGCATCAATTGCCAGGGATACCATGATACCAGTTGCAAGAATTGCCACATCCCTCCCGTTACGCATCAGGAAAGCCTTGCCAATTTCAAATCGGTAATCATCTCCAAATATGACCGGAACAGCTGGTCGCCCTAAGCGGATATACACCGGCCCTTTCATTGCCACAGCAGCGCGGACAGCCAGTTTTGTTTCAACAGCATCTGCTGGGACGATAACCGTCATGTTCGGCAAGGTTCGCATCAGTGATATGTCTTCGATGGTCTGGTGAGAACCTCCATCTTCCCCCACCGTAATTCCAGCATGTGTTGCCGCAATCTTGACATTCAAAGCGGGATAAGCGATTGTATTTCGTATCTGTTCAAATGCACGTCCGGTGGCAAAAATGGCAAATGTACTGGCAAATGGAATTTTACCGCAAGTAGATAGACCACCGGCCGTTCCCATCATGTTTTGTTCAGCAATCCCCATATTAAAAAATCGCTGCGGGAATTCCTTTGCAAAAATATTGGTTTTTGTCGATTTTGATAAATCAGCATCCAAGACAACGATCGATTCATTCTCCTTGCCTAACTCCAGCAGGACTTCACCATATGCATCTCGAGTCGCTTTCTTATCTGCCATTCTCATCAGCCTCCAATTCGGCGATGGCTGCTTTCACTTGATCAGGATTAGGGGCAGTGCCATGCCAATCCACTTGATTCTCCATAAATGAGACACCTTTACCTTTAACCGTATGTGCGATGATCATGACTGGCTGATCAGGGATTTCTGATGCTTGCCTCACAGCCTCAATAATTTGGTTCATATCATGCCCGTCAATCTCCAAGACGTGCCATCCGAATGCTTGCCACTTCTCTCTGACTGGTGAAGTGGACATGATATCTTTCACGGCTCCATCTATTTGAAGTCCATTATAATCCAAGAATGCAGTTAAATTCCCCAGATGGTAATGCGCGGCAGCAATGGCGGCTTCCCAAATTTGACCTTCAGCAAGTTCTCCGTCGCCCAGAATTGCGTAGACTCGATAATCTTTTTGATCCATCTTGCCAGCCATTGCCATTCCGCAAGCAATGGACAGCCCTTGTCCTAATGACCCGGTTGATGCTTCAACCCCTGGAGTTTTTTTCATGTCAGGGTGCCCTTGAAGAATACTCCCCACTTTTCGAAGGGTCATGAGTTCAGATTTGGGGAAATACCCCTTCTCTGCAAGTATAGCATAAAGGGCTGGAGCACCATGGCCTTTGCTCATCACTAAACGATCCCGGTTTTCCCATTTTGGTCGAGCTGAGTCAACTCTCATGATTCGAAAATACAAAGCGGTTAGAATATCTGTACAGGACAATGATCCGCCCGGATGCCCCGATTTTGCTTCTCCGACCATCCTGATAATATCCTTTCTGATACCATTGGCGATTTCCCTTAAGTCATGTGTTTCTGTCATTGTTACTTCCTCCCCGATATCCTTTTCCTGTGAGCAATTACCGCAATAACGAACCGTGGTAAAATCATAACCCGATTGGCCCGCTTCGGTTCCTGCAAAAACCGATAAAGCCATTCGAGCCCGATTTTCTGCAACCAAGCAGGTGCCCGTGCCAACTGTCCACTGTATACATCGAAACTTCCACCGACCCCCATGACGACTGCCGCTTTTAACTGGTTCTTATTGCTTCGCATCCATTTCTCTTGTCGCGGCGCGCCCATTCCTACGAATAAATATGTTGGCTGAATTCGGTTAATCTGATCAAGCACATATTGATTATCGATATGATCAAAATAGCCGTGATGATAGCCACATTCCGATATCCCCGGCCACTGTTCCCGAATCAATTGGGCCGCCTTTTGCACGACTTTGTCGTGTGAACCCAACAAAAATACGGCTCTATGTTCCATGTGCGCATGCTGCAACAATGCGGTCATGATTTCGATACCAGTCATCCGCCCCGGTAAAGGACGCCCAAGAAAACGGGCAGCCCATTGCAGTCCGCTTCCGTCCGGGATCAAGATATCAGCGTCTAACAAAACCTTCTTGAATTCGGGGTCCCTGTTTGCCAGATACACAATTTCAGCATTCGGTGTCATAATCAAATGAGTCTGTGAAAGGGCAGACAACCCGATAATCTGTGTGATCGTATCCTTCGATGATTTCTCGATCACTGGGATACCCAGAATTTCAATTCCTCCTTGCACAGTGTCACCTTCTCTGTTGATACGGTAAACAACAAGGCCGTTAAGCATCGCCTTAACGGCCTCTATCGTTGTTATTTCTGAATAACATACGGTCCGCGAACCATTACGAGAGTGTACTCATTTGCTCGAAACCCTCGCGTAAACTGGTTGTTGTCTGCCCTTGGAATCAAAATGTGGTTATCCAGGGGAATAATTGCGCCACCCGCAATGTTCTTACCTGTAGTCAAGTTTGACAAACCGCCGCTTGGTCCTTGAATGCAGGTAACTTTTCCCATCCGCACAATAAATTCTGTACCTTCCCATCCTAAAAACTTCTGACCCGAGGGTACGTTGATCAACTGCCATTTGGCAAGTGAATCAACATAACTTTGAGATGCCAGAGGATCTGACGCCGTCCCCGGCTCCGTTGTGGATGCACCAGCCGGTTGTCGGATAATGAATCCAAGACTGAACGAAATCGCAATCACTACAGCCCAGATCATCCATTTCCTAATACCTTTCTTTGGAGACATAGCTTCATCCTCCTTCCTTTCAAAATTCCCTGCTCATTTCGTCATACTTGTGATGATTTCCTGCACTCAAACTAAAAAACATCAGATGGGTTTCAAAAGAACCTTAATCATTATGCTTCCATCATCCATTTCGACTTCGATAACTTCATAGGATGCATCCATCAAATTGAATGCTTGATTTAGATTGTTTGTTGAAAACATGGTTCCCATATACTGAAACATCCATCCCGGCACTGTTAACCCAAGCAAGGACATGTCCAGCAAAACAAACTCCAGTCCCCTTTGCTGATCAATTGCAAAAACACCTGCAAAGGAAAACGGTATCCGAATATCCATGTAGCGATAATACGCCGTTCCTTTTATCTGCCCATCATCGATCACAATCACGACAGTGTCAATATCATGAAGTTGTTTCGTCAAATACTCCGCCATAGCAACATCCCGAATGCTGAATGTACTCATCCCGCGGCTGAAAGAAAATGATTCAGCATCACCATTCACCGCAAAACGGACCGAGTCCAACTCAACCCATAAAGTTTCCACCAAAAATCCATCGAACCTGACATCACGACCGGTTATGATAATTCTCTCTGCTTTGTTGAAGAACAGATTGAACGCTGGAATGGCTGTGATGCGAACTTCAATTTGGCCACTGTCAGGCCATTGCTGATAAAGATTAGCGCGAAACTGTTTGCTATACCACCACGGCAGTACGAACTGCATCAAGATGAGCACCATTACCAGTCCGATCGCCCATCGTCCAACTCGTTTAATGCCCATCTTTGTTCAACACTTTCCACCTCAAATATGCATAGATGAACTCATCCAAACCCCCATCCATGACCGAGTTGACATTACCAATCTCAACATTGGTCCGATGATCCTTGATCAAGCTGTATGGTTGAAATACATACGAACGAATTTGGCTTCCCCATGCGATGTCTTGCTGTTCACCTCGAACATCAGCTAATTCTTGTTCTTGCTGCAGTAGTTGTCGTTCAAAAAGCTTCGCTCTGAGTACTTTCATTGCAGTTTCACGATTGTTATGTTGAGAACGTTCACTCTGGCATTCCACCACAATCCCCGATGGTATGTGGGTGATTCGAATCGCCGAATCTGTTTTATTGACATGCTGCCCACCGGCACCACTTGCCCGGAAGGTGTCGACCCGCAAATCTCCTGGATCAATATTAATTTCGATACTATCCTCGATTTCCGGAATCACATCCACTGAAGCGAACGATGTGTGCCTCCTTCTTGATGCGTCAAAAGGTGAAATCCGGACAAGGCGGTGAACTCCTTTTTCTGACTTTAGGAATCCATAGGCATTCTCGCCTTGAATCATAATCGTAGCACTTTTAACACCGGCTTCATCTCCTGGTAACAAATCTATGACCTGAACCTTATATTCCCATCTTTCCGCCCAACGTGTGTACATCCTCAAAAGCATCTGCACCCAATCTTGCGCTTCTGTTCCACCCGCTCCGGCGTGGAGTGATACAATCGCATTGTTCACATCATATTTTTCATTTAACAAAACCATGACTTCGAATCGGTCTAACTCCTTCAAAAGATGGTCAAGATCCCGGGATATTTCATTTATGTGTGATGTGTCCTGCTCTTCCTCCACCAAATCCAACATCACGCCAGTATCCGACACCGCTTCATGAATGGTGTTGACATGATCCAAAAAACGTCTCAATCCGTTTAATTCGCCAAAAGTCTTTTGCGCGGTACTCGAGTCATTCCAAAACTCAGTTTGAGCCGTGATTTCCTCCAATTGCGCCACTTTTGACTTTTTACCGTCTATGTCAAAGGGAGTCCCGGAGCGCGTAAAAGCGTTCTTCCAGTTCCTCCCAACTACGGCGAAGTTCTTCAAACATAATTATCCTTCCTTCCCACAACATTTTTTATATTTCTTGCCGCTTCCACAGGGACATGGATCATTCCGGCCGACTTTCTTATCTTTTTTGACGATAGGTTGTACCGTACCTGCATCATTGCGGTTATCCACGAATTTTCGTTCTTTCGGCTGTTTGACGATATTTACATGAAAGATATTCCGAACGATGTCACCCTGAATCGATTCGATCATTTGCTGAAAGGCGTCGTATGCCTCAAACTTATACTCAGTCAAAGGATCCCGCTGCCCGTACGCCCGAAGACCGATTCCCTCTCTGAGATCATCCATCCCGTCTAAATGATCGATCCACTTGCTGTCAACAACCCGCAGCATCACAACACGTTCCAGTTCGCGCATCGTATCAGAACCTAGATCTTTTTCCTTATAGTCATAGAGTTCCAGCGAGCGGTCATAGATCAGTTGCTGAAGCTCTTCTCGTGTGTAGCGTTCCAATTCACTTTGAATCATTACCTTGGGTGGCATATAGATTCCCTCAAGATATTCAATAAGCCCTGCAAGATCCCATTCTTCTGGATAGATCTTAGGGTCGGCAAAAATATCGAGGCCCCGTTGGATACACCCTGCAATCATATCCCATATTTGACCCTTCAAGTTCGTACCTTCCAAAATCTGCCTTCTTTGCTGATAGATGACCTCACGTTGCTGATTCATCACATCATCATATTCAAGTACATGCTTTCTCGCTTCAAAATTCCTGGATTCCACCCGTCGCTGCGCATTTTCGATAGCACGGGTGATGATTCCGTGTTCGATAGGCTGATCTTCTTCAATCCCAAGCTTTTCCATAACCACCGCAATGTTATCGCCGCCAAATAAACGCATCAAGTCATCTTCAAGGGATATGTAAAACCGTGATGAGCCTGGATCACCTTGACGACCTGCCCGGCCTCTAAGCTGATTATCAATACGCCGGCTCTCATGTCTTTCAGTCCCGATTATATGCAGACCCCCGTTCTCAATCACGCTTTTCCCATCAGCTTCAGTCTGCTTCCGGTACTCTGCTACCAATTCCTTTCTTAATGCTTCCCGTTCGACTTCCCCGGCATCAGGAATATCAGACGCATCTTTCGTTTCCCTTCGCCGAATCTCTTGTGCGGCCATAAAATCTGCATTGCCACCTAGCACGATATCAGTTCCACGACCAGCCATGTTAGTTGCGATAGTCACTGCACCCAATCGTCCTGCCTGGGCAACAATCTCCGCTTCCCGTTCATGGTATTTTGCATTAAGTACTTGGTGAGGTATTCCTTTCTTACTCAATAAGCCACTGAGATGTTCCGATTTTTCAATGGAGATGGTCCCAACTAGCATTGGTTGACCAACTTGGTGCCGTTCGGCAATTTCATCAACCACTGCTTTAAATTTTGCTTTTTCATTCTTATAAATAACATCCGGCAAATCGCTTCGAATCATCGGCTCGTTGGTCGGAATGACAATAACATCCAGCTTGTAGATCTTTCGAAATTCCTCGGCTTCAGTTTCAGCTGTCCCGGTCATCCCGGCCAATTTGCGGTACATCCGGAAATAATTCTGGAACGTGATAGTTGCCAATGTTTGGCTTTCTTTTTCAATCTTAACCCCTTCTTTGGCTTCGATTGCCTGATGCAATCCGTTACTGTACCGTCGCCCATACATTAAACGACCCGTAAACTCATCAACAATGATGACCTGCCCATCCTTTACAATATAATCCCGGTCACACTTCATCAAAGCGTATGCCCTCAGTGCCTGATTCAGGTAATGAGATAGATCCATATTTTCGTGTTCATACAGATTGGGTACGCCCAGCATACGTTCAACTTTTCCGATGCCCTCTTCCGTTGGCGCAACTGTATTCGCTTTCTCATCCACATTATAATCAATTTCATCCTTCAACCTCGGGGCAATTTGAGCAAAACGATAATATAAGTCAGTGGATTTTTCTCCCGCCCCTGAAATAATCAGCGGAGTCCTTGCTTCATCAACCAAAATGCTATCCACTTCATCCACGATCGCATAGCTTAACTCTCGTTGAACTTGATTGTCTTTGTGTAACGCCATATTGTCTCTGAGATAGTCAAATCCGTATTCATTGTTCGTTCCATATGTAATGTCAGATTGATACGCTGCTTTCTTTTCATCATAGTCCAAGCCATGCACAATCAAACCCACAGATAGTCCTAAGAAGCGGTAAATTCTGCCCATCCATTCACGGTCACGGCTCGCCAGATAATCATTAACCGTAACAATATGAACCCCATTTCCAGATAATGCGTTTAGATACGCCGGTAAGGTAGCCACCAGCGTCTTCCCTTCCCCTGTCTTCATTTCCGCAATTTTCCCTTGATGTAAAACAATACCGCCAAGGAGCTGAACATCGAAATGGCGCATACCCAAAGTCCGGCGCGATGCCTCTCGCACCACAGCGTAAGCTTCCGGCAAGATATCATCGAGGGTCCTGCCATTTGCCAGCAAGTTCCTGAAATACGGGGTTTTTTCATACAATTGCCGATCAGTCAGCCTTTTGACTTCGTCCTCAAGCTCATTTATCTGTTCGACAGTACGCATGATTTTCTTAATCTCTCGCTCATTCTCATTCCCAAGCAAATTCTTCAGAAAACCGAGCATAACATGACCTCCCCTGTAACCCGTCCATGCGAAATAAGGAACCATACGGTTCCTTATGGAATTGACACACATATTCTACCATCAATGCACTGTTGACGCAAGGATACTACCGATTCTTCCCTTTTGCCATGCTTTCAGGGTCCCCGAATACTTCGATGAATGCTTTGACCACTCGGGGATCAAACTGCGTTCCAGAACACCTATTCAGCTCTAGGAGTGCCTCTTCATGAGTCATAGCTTTTTTGTACGGCCGCTCCGTTGTCATGGCATCATACGCATCCGCCACAGAAATGATTCTGGAGCCCAGGGGGATCTTCTCCCCAATGAGGCCACTGGGGTACCCCATGCCATTATACCGTTCGTGATGGTGCCTGACGACCTCCGCACTTTTGGACAGGTATTTGATCTCAGAAATAATTCTATACCCGACTTCCGGATGTTTCTTGATTTCATCAAACTCTTCTTCGGTCAGTTTCCCTGGCTTGTTAAGAACACTATCTTTGATCCCGATTTTGCCAATATCATGAAGTAGGCTCATATATTGTAACATATCCAGTTGGTCTTCGGGTAGTTTTAACTGCCTCGCCATTTTCAAGGTGTATTGGTTCACTCGGTCTGAATGACCTTTTGTGTAAGGGTCTTTTGCATCGATGGATGTCGCTAACGCTGTCACTGTGCTGAGGTAGACATCCTGCATATCGATATATCGTTGAAATGAATGCCGAGCAAGGAAGAGTGGCAACATGAATGCAAGAACTCCGATAAGCCCGATATTGAGATAAACATTGGATATGAGGACACCCAGTGGAGCTAACATCAGATAATTCATCGTCAACCATCGAAAGTTGACCATCCACATCCCAAGGGGTGATATCCCTTGCGCCAATGCCATCACACCCACCATAATGCTGATATTCAGCAGCATATAAACAGCTGAACTGGCAATCATCGGGATAATGCCCTGCGGCAGTTGAATGGACCCTGGTACTCCGCCCAACCCCACATAAACCAGCCCCGCAATACCGGCACATATTGCTAGTTGGGCGCGGTTAAAGAGGGTTTTCTCAATAGATATCTCTCCTTTTACCTCTTTGATACTGATGGTACCCAATGCTGCAACCCAGGCACCAACACCAGCGCCAAAAATTAATATACTCGCAAAAATAAAAACAAACCCGATCGATACACTCCCCTCGCCGCGAGGAAGACGAACCGGGGTTGCCTCTGCTACAAGCGAAAGGGCAGAAAAAATCAGAATTCCCTGAACCGTAGCCCAAGTAAATTCCGGTCTGATCTGATTCAAAAGAAATATGCCCGACCCGATTATAAAAAGTATATATGCCCATACAATCTTGCTATGTTTCACGAATAATCAGCTCCGCTAAAAGTAAATTGGACCGACAAAGGGGAATAAATGCTATTGGATTACCAACCCCATTTAATATTTGCACCGCCGGCTAAAATTAAAGCCATAAGAGCAAGAAGAACTTTCGTCAATCTCACAGTCATTACCCCCTACGGTTATACTCCGCTTCCGATTCGCTATAGGAAACAGGCAAACCGCTCCGCTCGAGGTATTCTGTTCGAAACATTGACCCTTCGCCGGTCCAATCGATATATTAATTTATTGCCACTTTGCAGTGATAACCTCTTGACAGTCCGCCATCAGCATGGGAATACGCCGGTTCAGCGCACTCAACAGTGCCTTGGCGACAGCGTCCCGTTCATCCCCCCGATCCCAAGCCGCTCCTAAGAGAATATCTTCGCCTTCAGTCGTGATCATCGAAACAGCAACCGTGACTGCATCACGGTCTGCAAGCCTTACATGGGAAATATCTTCAATCGCCAAAACGCAATCGGTCTTGACACATTGCTGGACGGCAGCCAATGTAGCCTGAGCAACGATCCTCAAATGACTGCCTTGGGAGCGAGGGCCGGAAAAGAAACCCTCAAACTCGTCCTCCCCATAACGCAAAGATACCTTGACATCCGCCCGAAGCCGATTCATCGAAGCACTGAGTCCCTGAAGCACTAATCTTGAAGGAGAGACTTCACGATTCGTTTCGGCATCAAGCTGAGCAATACTGATTTTCTTATGATCGATACTCAGCCCGTAATGCGCCATGAACAACGATTCAATATCTCTCACAATCTGCTTTGGGCTCCGGTTTTGACCTGCAAGGATATGAATTTCCTGAATCGTATCATCCCGGCCTGTGATGATTTTAGCTGAAACAACACCTTTGATTTTCCCAATCAAACGCTCATATTCGGCAAATATCTGTCTTTTTTCAGCTTGCATCCCCATCAGCCCTCACTCCTATCAGGTCCTTCCTAAGTGCTTTCGACAGCTCTTGCATTTTTCCTCTTAAGCTGCAAAAAGATTCGTATTTTACCAAAAAATCAAATATTCCCTCTTAAGATCGCATCTATCAGCACCATAAGTCCCCCTGAAACAGCTGAATGTCCGCCCAGCACCACGGGGATGCTTGCACGAGAAGCGGCTAATGTTAGCGCACGAATCCTTTGGTCGCTGATGTCCGCATACAAACCGAGATCCGATGAAAATCGATCATGGATTGAAGCACGTATCTTCCAATGTGCATAAACAACCCTCGTATCAATAAAAGCAGCATCACAAAATGATGCGAGATACTCAAAAAACCCGTCAGGACCCATGAGGTCGATCAATGTTCCCAGTATGCTATGTACCTGACCGTCATATTCTCTGCCCAATGCTTTCATTCCCCGCTCCTCTGATATGACCCGGGTTCTGAAGCGTAAGCGCTCATTAATATAAGTGATAATCCAAGGGCCTACACGTCCGGAAAAAAATACTTCACTGTTTTCTGTGGCTAAAACCTTTGTTGCAGCCGATACTCTCGTTCTGTCCCAGCCCTCATGCCCAACCATCACCCTTAATGGCTCAGGGCAATCAGGGTGAAAAGTAAGGTAGACTAAGTCTGAAGGCGTATCCACATCAAAACTATACCCCACCGATATCGGTAATAAACATCCTGCCAAACCTGCTTGATCCTTTAATAATCCAGGTAGTGGATTATCGATATCAGGTAGATGAATCCGATGAATCGCCGAGGCAGGTGAAAATCCAGAAATATCTGCTGACTGGGGGTTATTTGACCAGACAACCTGATCTCCATCTGATACCGACAGGAGTAAATCCAAAACTTCATCTTCGTTCATCAAGGGTACGCTTGGACCACTTAGACATACAACTTTCTTTAAGTCGTACGCATCGATGATACGGGCAAGGACTTCACCAAAATGGAATTCAGGCCACTCGCTGGTGTCAAAAATCTGAATACCTGCCAGATGGGCCTCCTCCATCAAATCCACATAGTTGGTCGCAACAATTACCGGACTTGCCAGTGGTTGCTTCAGAAACTTCATGCATGTCCGTACCGTCAGTAACTGCCGATAAGGATGCATCCTCATTTCCCAACCATCGGATTTGTCTCCACCTTCAAATATGATGACACCTACTGTCCGGCTCATCAGTTACCCCCCGTGTGTTTCATAAATATACATTCAATTTATCACATAAATGTGAATATAAAAACACAATTCAACACAATTCTGAAAATATAAAACCGGCCCTGCAGGGCCGGTTCCTGACTACTTCAGTTGAGGTTCAATCAACCCATAATTTCCGTCTTTTCTTCTATAGACTACATTGATTCCTTCTGACTCTGAATTAAAAAAAACGAAAAAATCGTGCCCAACCAGGTTCATCTGCATAATCGCTTCATCAACTTGCATGGGTTTGACAATAAACTGTTTGATTTTGACGACACGTTCCTCTTCGGTATCATCCGGAGCTGTCATGGTACTACTGACAGATTTGCTTTTCCCGTTGTTTGAGCGAAATCGTTTTTCTAATCTGGTCTTATACTTATCAATTTGCTTCTCCAGTTTCTCAACCACTAAATCCACTGATGCATACATGTCCTCAGATTCTTCCTGACCCCGGAGAATCATTCCACTAACCGGGACAGTAACTTCTACGATGTGTCGTCCCTTCTCCACATTGAGAGTCACTTGTGCTTCCTGTATTTGATCAAAAAACTTTTGTAATTTGCCGATCTTCTTTTCGACATGGTCTCTTAGTCCGTCTGTGATGTCGATGTTCCTGCTTCTTACGATCACTTCCACGGCGTCCAACTCCCTTCAGTTGTCCTAACCTTTGCTGTGCGGTGATCCATGGGACTTATTGATATATTCCGCAAAAAATGCAAAATTCCTGTCGTACCAAGGGCAATAAAAAAATCAACCCCCGGTATTTTGACCGGGGGTGGTGATTATCGGTTGTTGATTAATCGCTTACACTTTCATGACATTCGCAGCTTGTGGGCCGCGTTGTCCTTCGACGACTTCAAATTCAACCTGGTCACCTTCATTTAGAGTCTTGAACCCTTCAGACTGAATCGCTGAGAAGTGAACAAAAACATCGCCACCATCTTCTCTCTCGATGAAACCATAGCCCTTCTCAGGATTGAACCATTTTACTTTTCCTAACATGTACATTCCTCCTAATCTTTTCTAGCTGAGACGCCTCCCAACTTACAAAACCACTTTATCACAGTTGTTATAGGCTGTCAACCCATATTATCTTTAAAAACCGCTTGATAACTCGCATTTACGATGATTTAGCATTGCGAATTTTGTTGGTTTTTGTCGAATCGAAGGACAGAAAATCTGAAACGACCTGTGGATAATGTGTATAACTCTGTTGATAACATACATATCAAGGGTTCTAATGAACTTGAACTTGTGTAAAGAATCAGAATTATCCGAACATTTTCGTCAAAACAGGCTTTACCGTCCATCATTTTTAAACACAAAAAAAAGCCCGGTGAACCGGGCTTTCTGTGCTACAATCTTTAGCGCATCTTTTCGAAACAACTCTGGCAGTAGACTGGCTTTTCATTTCTGGGTTTGAATGGTACTTGTGTTGCAGCTCCGCAGGCAGCACATATTGCATCATGCATTTCTCTCGGCGGACGAGCGTCTCCGCCTTGTCCTTTTCGAGATGAGCGACATGATCGGCATCGAGCGGGTTCATTGGCAAAGCCTTTTTCTGCATAGAACTCCTGTTCACGGGTAGAGAAGACAAACTCGCAGCCACAATCCTTACAGGTCAATACTTTGTCTTGGAATGTCATTCGGTAAATCCCCCTTATTAGATGGATGATTTGATGCTGCGTAAGTCTCCCGGTTGTCCTTTTCTCAGCCCGTCTAGCGACTGCAGAAAAACAATGAAACGTTGCTTCTGCCAATGAGATACCTAACATTCCAACCAAAGGTCATCTTGATGGATCTGCACGGAACATCCGGATGTGCCCGGGATGATCGGACGGTTCTTTGCCTGGCGGCTATTTGAAGTTTTGGGGACTCCGCAACCATGTAATGTCATTATAATCTTAGAAGGTGGAATTTGCAAGTATTTTCTCAATTTTTAAACTTTTCCGTCATTTTCTCGGTTTTACGGGCAATATTCGAGCTGGACAAACATTATCTTTTTATGCTTAATTTTTCACGATAATCATAAATCTTGCCCCCGACCACCGTCATGATAACATCCAGGTCGCGGATCTTGGTCTGATCGATTGTCAATGGATTCTCCGATAAGACAACAAAATCAGCTAGGAAACCTGATTTGATCATCCCTTTTCGCCCTTCTTCGAAGGTAGTATAAGCACTATCACGAGTAAAAAGCTGCAAAGCTCTTTGCACAGTCAGCGCTTCCTGTGGTTGAAAAGTCATCCCGGGAATGTTATCCACCTGGCGATTGCAAGCTGCATGGATCCCGAATAGCGGATCGATCGGTTCAACAGGACAGTCCGAGCTTCCGCCACATGGAATCCCTCTCTCCAACACAGTTTTCCACGGAAAGACAAGTTTTGCCCGTTCTGGTCCGACTCGCTTTTCAACCCACCCCCCCTGACTGGAAACAAATTTCGGTTGGATATCACACACGATCCCCAATTTTCTCGTCCGTTCTAAGATGTCTTCGGTTAAAATCTCAAAATGGACGATCCGATGGCGATGATCGTTTTTGGGGTTGAGCATAAGGGCACGCTCAATTGCATCTAATGCTGCATCAATACCTGCATCTCCGATAGCATGAATCGCCACTTGCAATCCGTTATTATGTGCTTTTTCAACGAGAATATTCAATTCATCTTTCGAATGCATAAACAATCCATGACTGGTCGGATTGTCCAAAAATGGCGTCCGTACCGCAGCTGTTTGTGCCATAAATGATCCATCACAGAATATTTTGATTCCACCAACCATGACTTTTTCATCTCCGTCACCACTCCGAATTCCTGCGTGAATCACTCGGTCAATCTCACTATCCGAAATGTATTGTGCCGTTCGAATAATCGGAGCATCTTCTTCCCAAAGCTCCTGCAGTAGTTCAAAGTAAACAGGAAATCCTCCGACAACACCCGTCGCACTATTATCACTAACCGATGTGACCCCTGACTGCAAAGCGCGCTCCATAGCAAGCTTTAGTGCTTTTTTTGAAGTATCACGCTGGCTTGGATAATAGAAATACGAAATGAGTTCTGATGCTGTTTCACGTAGTACCCCCGTGGGTTCCCCCGCTTCATCCAAGTCCATATGACCCCCGGCAGGGATAATTGAAGATCCTGTGATACCCGCCTTTACCATAGCCGCAGTGTTAATCAGGACCGCATGTCCACTGACATGACGGAGCGCGACAGGATGATCAGGTGTTACCTGATCTAGATCAAAACGGGTTGGATAGCGCTCTTCACGAAACAGATTCTGATCCCATCCTGCTCCGAGTATCCATTCCCCAACTGGTGTCACAGCCGCTCTCTCTCGAATACGCCCGACCATTTCTTCAATAGAGGTCAGTCCCTGCAGGGGGACATTGAGAAGTGCATTACCAAACATCAACATATGCAAATGACTGTCGTTAAATCCTGGCATGAGGGTATAACCTTGCAAGTCAATAACTTCGGTGGTTTGATCTTGATAGGATATCATTTGCGCCGCATTACCGATTCCAATCACTTTATCCTTCGCTACTGCCACTGCCTCAGCGACAGGTGAATCCGGGTCCATTGTAATAATAGAACCGTTTATAAATAACTTGTCCGCTTTCAAAATACGCCCACCCCCGTTTTTTTGTCATATACGATTCGTCCACCCACAATCGTCATCTCAACCGATATGTCTTTGATCCTATTTGGATCCACTTTGTAAAGGTCTTCGCCAAGAATAACGACATCTGCAAATTTCCCTACTTCCAGAGATCCCTTATTATTCTCATCAAAATCCCCGTATGCAGAACCAAGTGTATACAGACGCAATGCATCCTCTGCAGAGATTGCTTCCTGAGGCATAAATACCCCGCTATCATTTGTGTAATATGCATGTCTTGTTACGGCCGCCCAAATACCGACTAGAGGTTCAATAGGCGTGATGGGGCAGTCTGAGCTGCCAACACAAGGAATACCAAAATTCAGAATCGTTTTCCATGGATAGGTTCTCACGGATCGCTCTTTACCTATGAGTCTTTCCACCCATTGTCCATTCAACGGGACGAAGGGAGGTTGAATATCTACGGTCACACCTAAATCTTTAGTTCGCTGTAAAATTCCCTGGTCAATCAGACAATAATGGATGATTCGATGTCGCAGAGAAGGTCGTGGGAATCCAGTCATGGCCTTCTCAAACGCGTCCAAACATGAATCAATTGCACCGTCTCCGATAGCATGGATCGCCACCTGCAAACCAGCATCATGACCCATTTTTACAAGTTGATCCAATTCCTCTTGTGTGTGAATTGGAATTCCTTTGACATCGCTTTCACCATCATATCCATGTCTCATGACAGCGGTTTTTGCTCCCAGCGCTCCATCCTGGAAAATTTTCAGGTTACCTATTTTGAGCCATTCGTTACCGTTCCCGGTGGTCAATTGCCGTTTCAAGATATCATCAATAACCAGATCTCGTAATTCTAAAGTCACTCGAACCGTCGGCTCATCATGATCGAGTAAATCACGGTACAATTGTATATTGTCCTGGATATTTTGCACTCTGTCCCGTCTGATGTCATCAGTGGTAATCGAGGTCAATCCGCAAGCATGAGCCTTCTTCACGGCAAGGCGAAGGGCACTACTCAATCGTTCATACGAAGGTGGTGGCACTGCATTCATAATGAGGCGGGTTGCTGTTTCCCGCATAATTCCAGTTGGGATTCCATTCTCGTCCCGATCGATATGACCACCTGCCGGATCCGGCGTGTTTGCATTAACACCTGCCAATTCCAGCGCTTTGGAATTAACAGCTTGCAAATGGCCGCAAATCCGCGTCAGCACTACTGGATGATTGGGTGCAGCCTGATCAAGGTCATATCTATTTGGATATCGATTCTCTTTAAACAAGTTATGATCCCATCCCGACCCTGTAACCCACTCATTCGCCGGTGTATCTTGTACACGCTGGGATACCCGCATCACCAATTCTTCGATAGAATCCACACCTGCTAATGGAACCATCTGCAAAGTCAAACCATATCCAATGAAATGAAGATGACCGTCATGCAGACCTGGGATAACAGTGCCACCAGCAGCGTCAATGATATGAGTATGAAGCCCCGTAATGGCATCCAAATCCTTACCATTACCGATCATCATGATCCGGCCATCCTTTATTGCAAGTGCATCTGCACTTGGTGTGCCCTCACTTAAGGTGATGACATTACCATTTTTGATAATCATATCTGCAAAGTGCATCTATACTACCTCCGTTTTGCTTTTCTTGTCAAAAAGGTCTTCCTGAGGAAGACCTTGCCTGCTAAATTTTTAAAATCTTTTTTGCAGCACATAACGACTCAACGACACTGTACATATTGGTTATCGTCCCGATGGCCAATTTATCTTTCAGATGATAATATTCCAGACAGATGCCACAGGATTCGATACTGACGCCACTATCCGCCATTTTACACAAATACGGCAAACACTCACTCCCTTCGGCCGCTAAGTGGACGCCTCCATTCATTAAGATAATTTTCTGAGGCAGCGGGCTGGTTTCACTGAGTGCAAACAGAAAGTTTTTCATCAATAGTGCACCCAGTTCATCACTTCCGCTTCCAAGAAATGGGGAATCAATGAAAACAACCATGTCATGCGTATCAAAATAAACCTCTTCAGTTGACATTGGATCTGCTTTGATGATTGATATAGAATAGTCATGTTCATTTTGCTCAACACTTGCTTCAAAAGCCATGCTCTTCGCATATTTCAGCACGTTATCTCGGGCGACGATATTGTCGACCTTAATGATCACGATACCACTGGGTATAGATTCAAGGGCCTTCTTTGTTTTAATTACTGGTTGAGGACAGGGTAGGCCCCTTGCATCAACTTCGGTTGCTACCAATTATTCCATCCCCCCATCAATTATAGTCACAACCCCAGGACTCCCTGCTGATACCCTGCCAACCATCGGAGGGCAGGGTCGACCTTTTGCTTCATGAAATTCGCAAAAACGTTTATATGCGTCCCGGCTCATGGCAATCAAGAGTCCTCCTGATGTTTGAGGATCAAATAGAACATCCTGTTGACCTTCTGTGACCCCAGAGTTAAAAATTACTCGGTCTTGCATGTGCTCTTTATTCCGATAGGTCCCCGCAGGAACGAGACCCATAGCAGCATATTCCATCACTCCAGGATAAACCGGAACTGAATCAGCAAATATCTCCAATGCAACTTGGCTAGCTACTGCCAACTCACCGGCATGCCCGAGAAATCCGAACCCCGTTATATCGGTGCATCCATGCGCACCTGAAAGAACCATCGCCATGGAGGCAAACAAATTCAACTCGGACATGATTGCGCCGATATTAGATGCCTCAGTTTGAGATGCTATTTCCCCTTTGATAGCGGTTGCCATAATGCCAGTTCCCAAAGGTTTCGTTAGTACCAGAATATCACCAACTAAAGCACCTGCATTCGTGATGATTCGATCCCTTGAGCAAATTCCGGTAACAGTCAAACCATATATGGGTTCAGGGCTCTCTATGGAATGGCCTCCCACTAACATCGCGCCGGATTCTGTGATTTTATCCGCCCCACCACGCAAAATTTCTTCCAAAACCCAATGTTCGAGACAACTAGGAAAACCCACAATGTTCATTGCAGTCAGGGGCTCAGCTCCCATGGCATATATGTCACTAAGGGCGTTGGCAGCGGCAATCTGTCCATAGGTATATGGATCATCAACAATCGGAGTAAAAAAATCCACTGTCTGCACTAAAACTTGATGATCGTTCAGTCGGATGACTGCTGCATCATCCATGGTATGGGGCCCGACGATTAAAGAGCTGTTTTCATATACGGGTAATGAGCGCAAAACTTGCGCTAAGATCTTAGGATCTAGTTTTGCTGCTCACCCAGAGCTGGTAGTCATCTGTGTCAGAAAAACCGGCTGTCTTTTCACTGCCATCACCCCCTTTCAACTTTTTGAAATTCTCTTTCTTCAACGTGAAGTCCTGCAACATACTCGATTATCTCTCAATCACCTGATTGGTAAGTGGGTCAATAATATCGATGACATTCTCTAGGGAAAAATGTTGACGCAACCTTAACAAGAACTCACGATAGGCAGTCGGGTCATGAAATCCGGTTTCTTTACCAATTTGGATAATTTCCTCACCGAGTAAGAAAACCGGATGATCCCCTTTGAAATACAATGCTTTTAATTCCGTCCACTGTTCCTGATCTAAACTATGATGGCAGTAAAAATACCCCAGAGCATTGCATATCTGGTCGATTTTATTGGTACTCTCTTGTGGGTCATTCATCAGACTGTCTCGAGTCCCCTCGTATACGATTTCATGATATGCATCGTTCGTATATCCAAATTCTGTTAACTTCCCATCGATCAGGATATCCGTTGTCCAGCTTATCATCGCTTGGGCAACCAAATGCCACGGCTCCTCCGTTCGCGCTCGAACGGCAGGATAGACAAAACCTAAGTCCATAATAATCGTATGCATCAACTCATGGGCTACATTTTCTTCTGCCAGGGAGGGATCAATATAACGGTTGATATACACAATTGACCTCCCTATTTGCATATCAACCATGGCTTGTCTCTCATGGTAAAACTCATTTGGATAATCATCTAAATATCGAAATAAGATTCGTCTTCGAGAGAAACTGACAAACCAGTTCCAAAAGGGATCAAATGTCTCTGAAAACTCCCAGTGTAGGACTCTCATCAAGAAGTCACTCCTTTTCGGAAACTAACTGATCGGGGGAAAATTCATTCAGATGAATTTTGTGAAAAGTTGAGTTACCATCAGAATCTTTATGATAGTCAATCATGTAACATGCTTTCTCTCCCATACCCGTTTTAAGATTATGGCTGAACCACTCAAAATGCACATTTCTCATGATTTGCCGAGTAGTTTTCCCATCCAAGTGCAATAAATACTTTCTGCGGAAGCAGGGATTATCCAATAATTGAAGTGCAGTGTGGAGAGGTAACGGATCAGTTGGTAACCAATCAGGCTGTGAATTACTTTTTTCCCGGAGCAAGTAATCCATTTTTATTGCGTCCATAAACCAATCCATTTGCACCCATGTGCTTGCCTCACCGTAGTCGATGAAAATTTTATACTGCTCCTTCATAGATATCTCGCGGACGTTATATCTCATATTTGTCCAGTATCGGGAGAAATCATAAAAGAACACAAACGGATCACCCCCCGATTCCTGAACTGCAATTGGAATGGAAAAAATGAAACGTTCGCTATTAAAATAGATCTCAACCATCTCTTCAAAATCAGTCAGAGCTGAGATCTGTGTTACATCCATCCAGCGATTGCTCAAAACCTGGTAAGGTGGGTCCGGCATATAACGATACTGATATTGCCCCGCACTGGCATGAAGTAATGTTCCTTTCAGTAGTTTAAGAAATCCAACCTGAAGCATATGCGGGTTTAATTGATAAATTTGATTGAATGAACGATGAAATGAAGACATATCTTCATAGGGTAACCCAACAATCAAATCAAGATGAAGATGAATGTTATTTGACAGCCGAATCGCTTCAACATTTCGTGAGATCGAATCCCATGAACCATGACGGCATACTTCCATAAGGGTCTGTGTATTGGTACTCTGAATGCCGATTTCAAACTGGAAATATCCTTTTGGAATCGTATTTAGAAATCGGATAGATGCTTCATCGAGTAGATCTGCAGAAATCTCGAAGTGAAAGTTAATGCCCGATCGATAGTGATTACGAAGGTATGTCCAAATTTCAACTGCCCGTCCCACATCATAGTTGAAGGTCCGGTCCACAAACTTTACTTGTTGAATATCCATTTCAAGAAACATTGCCAGTTCTGACTTGACCCGTTCCAAACTCTTCGATCTCACTGTTCTGTCCATGGAGGACATACAAAATGCACAGGAAAAAGGGCATCCACGGCTGCTCTCATAATAAACAATTTGATGTGGTTTCACCATGTTTGATTTTGCATAAGGGAATGGAAGTTTATCCATATCGATATAAACATTAGGGTTCTGTAAAGCGATACCGCTTTTTTTCGATAATACGCCAGGGATAGGTGTCAATCGATCGCCAATTGCCAGATTGTGGATTAATTGGGCGAAAGGGCCCTCTCCTTCACCGCAGATTGCATAATCAACCGCGGGCTCGTTCGTCAAGAATGTATCAGTCTCAAAGGAAACCTCTGGTCCCCCTGTAACGATCACACACTCTGGAATCATCTGCTTAATCGTACGAATTACTTCACAGGTTTGCCTAACATTCCACATATACATGCTAAACCCGATCAAATCCGGGGCTTGTTTACGGATTTCATCAGCAATTCGTAATGTTGGGTCATGAATAGTAAATTCCGCCAGTATAACCTCATGCGCTTCGCTGACCACTCCAGATAGATATCGAATCGCTAAATTGCTGTGAATATAACGAGTGTTCAAAGCACTCAAAACAATTTTCATTATGCTAACCTCCAAAGTTGCTATCCAATATCTTCTATGTTATCATCATAAAACCTGCAAAAAAAAAGCAGCCATGGGCTGCTTGAACTCATATGACATGGTAATGTGCAATCTGGTGATTGCTCTTCCACAAATGTCGTAAGCAGATATCATTACTTTCGTGGTGCAATGAATTCGAAAACTGCATTGAGTGCAATTCCCACTACAGCTGCCAAACTCAACCCCGACAAACTCGCATATTCACTCAATCTGATTACAGCCTGATTACCCTCACCCTTGATTGATGCGATACCGAGAATCAGAATGGAGAATACCACACTGGAATAGCGGATGTCCGCCAAATCAGGTTTACTGTCAACTAATGTTTTGACTCCGATGCTGGCAATCATGCCAAACAGGATGAAGCTGATTCCACCCATGACAGCCAATGGAATAGTTTGGATAAATGCACCCAATTTTCCTAAAAAGCTCAGAGCAATTGCGATAACTGCTGCACCCCTTAACAAAGCAGGGTTATAGTTCTTGGTAATGGCGAGTACTCCGGTGTTTTCACCATATGTAGTATTCGCAGGACCGCCTAGCAAACCCGCTACCGCTGTTGCAATGCCGTCGCCAAGCATGGTTCTTTGCAGTCCCGGGTCACGAATAAAATCCTGCCCAACAACTGCACCATTTGTTGTGATATCCCCAATATGTTCCATAAGCGTTACGATGGCAACTGGCGCCATGATCATCATGGCCTGGGCAGAAAATACCGGTCGAATGAATGCTGGAATCGCAAAGAATTCCGCTTCGATCATGGCGGTAAAATCGACAGCACCCATTGCCAAAGACATCGCATATCCAACCCCGATCCCCACTAATATCGGAATCATTTTTACGAATCCTCTTCCAATCATGCTGGTCAGAACCACCGCCGCCATGGTGACTAGTGCAATCGTCCAGTTAGCAGATGCCATATCGATTGCCACCGGTGCAAGAATTAACCCGATAACGATAATGATCGGCCCAGTCACGATAGGCGGGAAAAATCGTTGCAGCTTATCGGCACCCATAACCATCACGAGGATTGCCATGAGAACATATACACCACCAACGGCAACGAGGGCTCCTGTTGCATAAGGAAGTCCATAATTCTTTGCCACCAGCTGGATCACGGGAATAAATGCAAAGGAACTACCTAGAAAAACCGGAACTTTTCGCCCAGTGATAAAGTGAAAAATCAGCGTCCCAATTCCTGCAGTGAATAATGCCACCGAAGGATTCAATCCAGTCAGAAAAGGCACCAACACCGTTGCTCCGAACATTGCAAATACATGTTGAAAGGATAAGGTAAAATTCTTAAGAGGACTTGAAGATTGATCCATAGAATTCCCTCCATTTCCGCCACCTTTACTTCATTCCTGCACATAAAAAACCTGCTCGCAAGGCAAGCAGGTATTGATACTTCACACAGAGGTGATGGTACCTTTGCAGCCTCACAGGACTGAATTAAAGGATATTTGGCGTTTTTTTCATGGTATCACACATATCATTTGAAGTCAATGAAGGTTTCGTTTTTTGATTAATTTTACTTTTACTTCTGACAGACAACGGAACTGTGAATAGAAAATATTGTCATCATAACCTCTCTCACGGAGAGATTAGGCTCATCACGTAAATACATTCGGATCAATTCCTTGAAATAAATAATATTCCAAAGGGAAATTACCTTCTTCTGTCATCCACAATGTTTCAACTCGAATAATTCCAACTCCGGTTTTGATTTCGCGTTTCTCATAATAATCACTGTTCATGTCCTGATAGAGGACTGTATAGATGGTCGCGCCGCCTTCCATTCTGACCCCCGTAATTTGACAAGATAATGTTCTGCTGTCACCGTCTTTGTCTGTCTGTTCTTGGGTCCATGACGTCCCTAATTGAACTGGTGCATGAATCAACTCAAGATTATCAAATATCGAATCCAGCATGACTTCTTCAACTTTCTCCTGAACCAGGACTCCATCTTTGATGAGATATTGCAGAGTAAAAGTTAAATCATGAGGTGATTCCCCTCCAGATACATCTGCCACGGTACCATTTATGGAATACCGGTACCCGTCCCCTACCACAGTGATCTCGTTTAATGTCATCACGTGGTTATATTCTGCAAACCCTTCATACACCCAGGTATAGCCAACAACCTCAGGAAGCAATTTGCTCAATTCGGCATTATACTCCTTCGTTTGGTTAGGTGAACATCCAAATAAACCAACCATCAGTAGAAGCACAAGTAAATATTTCAGTTTGATGCTTCTGAATAGATGCATAAATCGACACCTCCCTTTGCTGCGACATGTTAGGCCTATTCTCATTCACTTACTTTCTATTTTAACCGACATTCGCCAATTTGAAAAGGAAATGTCAAACGCAGCACGAGTCAGGGTGGATCACATCTTTCGAAACATTTCCAATCTATAATATCGAATTCATCTCAAACACACTCAGACTACGAGTTCGTGCTTATTCCGAGCCAATGCCCATCGAAAATTTGTCGCAACCCAACCAAAACCAACCCATAGCTCATATTTCTTGGTGCACCATGAAGGTGACCGCTCTGTTTTCCGTTAAAAAACAAAAAAAAACGGAGGGTTTCCCCTCCGTCAAGATCTTCATTACATAATGGTCAAATGATTTTCAATATATTGTACATTTTTCACAGCCCTGGCAACGTCAGCAGCCAATTTCTTATGTGTTGCATCGGGTACTGTACCTTCAAGCTTGTATATTCCAGTTTCACAACCATCAGCCACTCGAATACTTACGTTGGATGCGTCCAGAATCGGATGTCCAAGCAAAGCTTCACGAATGTCACCAATGATCTGGCCATTCTTACTGCTGATAATATATTTTTCCATTAAGCTGGCGCAAGCTTTTGGATCTTGTTTAACTGCCATTGAAGGAGCAATGTTTCCTTCTTCCTTCAAGGGGCCAACTTCCATCTCATTAATCACGTAGGCAACACCGGGAATCGGATTGACTGATTCTTCAGCAATCTTCTTATCTTCCTCTGTTGGAACTGTACCTGTCAAACGGAAAATACCTTTTCGGCCTTTTACGCCAGCAATGGCAATACCAGATACATCAAGAGAAGGATGTTTTAAAAGGGCTTCCTTCATTGCCGGAATCAACTTAATGTTGTGTGAGGATGCTACTTGAATTTCCATCAAACTTTCAATGACTGGCTCTTTAACAACGACATTATTGACTACATTACATATTTGCTCATCACACAGAGCAGTGACTTTTGCGGCTTCTTCCTTCTGACGAGCATCGAGCACAGTACCGGAAAGATAAACAACTCCTTCACGTGTTTCCGAATGAATCTTTGCACCTTCTAAAAACGGGGTTGACTCAAGTTTCGCCAGTACAATAGAATTAATCTCCTTATCCCTATCCATCTGCTCACTCCCTTTTAGATTTTGTAATTATGCACTCCTAAACACCTTCTGAAAGCGATCCTTCATTTGCACTGTTTCTCCACAAACGGGAGTGACCGATCCATTGCTGTACATCAATGAGGACAATCAGAAGATGGAGAGCAACCTTAATACAAAACTATTCTATGTGTCTTTCGAGATTCCTCCCTAAAAACAAATAAATGGCGTATTTATTTAATTTTACAGAGAATATCGGTGATTTTTAGGTTTATATCCTTCTATCTCTTTTTTACCGAGACATTAGTTTAAGAATTGTCAGTGTTGACCACCGTAAATTTTGCAGAATTTTCTGGCTTTACTGTTCTTACTCAAAATATTAGCAAATCATTTCATCTTAAGTCAATATATTTTATCAAAATTGAGAAAATACTGATTCATACATCACTTTGATCAACACGCGTCACACATGCCCATCTGAAACAACCTTTGTGGCGGTTTTCGCTAAAACCGTCTGATCTAGTACCAAATGAAGTGTTATGGCTGTTTTTCATTGAATGGCCAAAGGAATCTCGAAATCATGTGGATATAAGGGTTTGACAGAATTTGATATCGGTGATATTCTGAAGTCGCAATCACATATGAGTGCCTTCGTGGTCGGGTGCACAAACCCAATCGGTGGTGATGCCTCCTTGAGAGGATAAGCCCATCAGCCCCAGCAGTTGATTCGGTGAGATTCCGAAGCCGTCAGTAGAGTCTGAATGGGAGAAGGTAACAGATGATTTCCCAACAGGGAAGTGTCTGTTCTTTGAATACTACCCCGACCATAGTATGTCGGGGTTTTTATTTTGCCATCAACAATTAATTCTTGGCAAGCAACGTATTTATTATGAGGGGAGTTGCTAAAATGAATCGGACTAATAGTCCCGGGGGGAAAAGTGGTAGCAATCTTAGAGGTTTAGTACTGGCAGGTCTGCTTACAGCACTCGTTTTTGTAGCAACCATGGCGTTACATATTCCGAATGGCCTCGGAGGGGTAATTCATCTTGGTGACAGCATGATTTTTCTGGCAGCCATTGTTTTTGGCTGGAGGTATGCGATGGTGTCCGGAGCGATCGGAATGGCTTTATTTGACATCCTTTCACCGTATGCAATTTGGGCGCCGTATACATTTATCATAAAAGGCGTTATGGGATTACTAGTTGGCATGATTGCTTGGAGTGGAGGGCAGAAAGGGCACAGCCTCTCCAAAAACATTGTTGCCATGGTGGTTGGGAGTGTTTGGATGATTATTGGATACTATTTTGCCGAATGGATGATTTATGGTAGCGCAATCGCACCTCTCGCTTCCGTACTCGGTAATGTTATCCAAGCTGCCGGGGGTATGATTATTGCGATTCCTCTGATTACAGCACTGAAGCGTGTTAAATTCTTTCAATAAGGAAGCGGAGGAATCTCCTCCGCTTCCTTATTGAATCATGGTTTGTATTGCATCCCTGGGGCTTCTGTAGGTCTTGTCACAAATCCGCTCTTTTGGTAGAACCCAGATTTCCCAGTTGCACAGAATAGCTGAATGTCATTGATACCATGGGCTTGGCATTGTTGGATTAATTTCTCCAATAATGCCCGGCCCACACCTTTACCCTGATGGTCAGGATGGACTATCATGTCCACAATCAATGCATGCAATACACCATCCGAAATAACCCGTCCAAATCCAATTAGGGATTTGTCTTCATAAGCACAAACCATATACCAAGATCGTTTAATCGCTTGATACAACTGATCTGGGCTCAGGTGGTATTCCTCATCGTTCCAACCGGTTGTTGAGAACAGCTCAAAAAACTCATCACGCCCTGGAATTATTTCACGATATACAAGCATCATATCACCAACCTATAAATGTTCATCTAAATAAGCAATAACAACTTCCCGTAGCAAAGGCCTTTGGGAAACAAAGGAATGATCTGAATCAATTACCCAAAAAGAAGCGTGCGTTGTGTATTTTTTCCCTTCCCGATATATGGCAACCGCATTGTCTAATGGTAAGGCATCTTCCCCAGATGCCGCAATCACTGCAAAGTACCTGCCATCCAGGTACTTGATTGCATCCATCGGTTGCCAGTTATGAGATGCCCATTTCCACCCTTCTGCTAATTGAGCAGGTGTAACATCTTTGAGGGGTATCACAAAACTCGCCATTCTTGCTTCCATGTCGGGACCTTCAGGCACACTCAAATTAGCCACTGGATCTAACGCAATGATCCCTTTGATTTTTTTACTGATTTTCGGTGAGATGAGTGCAGCCCAGCCTCCTAAACTATGCCCAACAACACCGATGCGATCGCCATCAATATCCCACGTCTGAATGAAGTCAGCCTCAGTCACATAATCCAGGACCGTCTTCACATTATCAGGAATCGTTTGAATCCGATAGGACCCGTTACTTCCCCAGCACCCGTTGTAATTGGGAATCAGGACCGCGTAACCCTCATCTCGGAGTGCATACGCTAAATCAGAATTCTGTTCATTTCCTGGAATGCCATGAAAAATCACTACTAAAGGGCATTTGGATACCCCATGCGGCCTGAATAAGCGAGCATAAACTCCACTATCCCCAATATAAAACCCTTCCATTGCTCCATTCATACTTTATCCCCCTCTCGGGAACCTCTATTTTACAATATATGTGGATCGTTTACATGCATTGACAACTCGATTGCTGACACTACCCAAAATGAAGCCTTTAAGGCTACCCAATCCTCTGCTACCCATAACAATCACGTCAAAATCGCCATCCTCTGCTGTGTCGCAAATCACATCAGCTGGATATCCTTTCCCCATCACGGTCTTGACTTCAAGCCCTTCCTGAGCAAAAAATTCACTAGCCTTCTTCAGAATCAACTTTACAGCTTTCTCGATATCTTCTTGAAGTACAAACATATGACCGGTCCCAAATGTTTGATCACCAATGTAAAATTGTGTATCCTGCGAAACTGAAATGACCGTGATTTCTGCATTGAAAGCCTTTGCTAACTTCGCAGCTTCTTGCATGGCATGCATAGATTTCTCTGACCCGTCTGTTGCTACTAATATCTTTTTCATTGCTGACACCTCCATCTTGATACCTACCTTGTTCTATTTTCTCCTTGACTTGAGATATTCCTTCATATCTGAATCTGAGTTAAACACAAAAAAAAAGAGCCGTAGGCTCTTCATATCATCGTCCTTCAAGCCGAGCTCTCGCTTTAGCCAGCGATTGCATCACACCCAATAATGGCATATGTGCCATCATATCTCGCTTGATAATAATCTGTCCACTCATCGCCGCACTTGTGGCAAAAGAATCTGTGTTCACTGGATCACTCAAAATCCGATCCCAGATTGTACTTTCAAATGACACATAGTCATCTGGGTTTTCCGCTTCTCCTAAATACGCCTTTAATGTCTTGCCGGTCGTGTCGAGCACCCATTTCGCGCCAAGATCCGTCACTTCAATCTGGAGGACTTTCTCGTATCTCGCTAGTTTTCGATCCATATCAGGGTCTTTTGCTGCCTCTTCCACGAGTCGTAAATTATACTCTTCATATTCTTTTCTGTCCATATGGTCACCTCCTTCCATACTGGATACGGGGAAAACCTCAGATTAAGTCCGTATAATGGTGTAAAAAGAAAGATCAATAATAAAGAGCCAAAGTG